>DLCK01000089.1:0-107963 GCA_002480565.1 Phycisphaerales bacterium UBA7800
ACGAATGATGTCGAGTAAGCTCAACCTTTAAATCGTCCGCAATCTCAATCCATACAAGCACTTGTGAAATGACGTGCATAATGTCCGCAGGCGGGAGTCCAGTGGTATAAGCAGGCGTTTACAGAATGCCACAGGATTCCCGCCTGCGCGGAAATGACGAAAAAAAGACGGCATGAAGATGAATTTTTTGAACTGCTCTAAACTACGAATCATTAAAAAAACAACAACGCCGTGACATGATCGTGTCACGGCGTTGTCATTCAAAAAGAGTGTGTATCAATTGATCAACGCAGCAGGTCGAAATACAACCCGTTGGGTGCGCGATCCAGTGTCCATTGGTTTTCGACCTGGCTTGTACCATTGCGTGTGGGTTTGTTGAATCGGTTATTGGGCTGCCATGTACCTGCAAAACCGGGCATGTTCAGCGTGCCATCAACAATGCTAAAGACGCGGATCATTTTCGATTCTGTGAGGGGTTTATCGTCGAGTGCGAAGAGTCCGATGCAGTAGCGCTGGTCGGTGTTATACGGGGTGAACGTAAGCAGCGGATGTTTGAAAGAGCCACTACCGACATGGAAGATGGCTTGAGGCTTGTCGAGTAACATCGTCCCTGCAGGAAAATCCATCATTACCTGTTTGTCAGATGAAACGAAGGACTTGGCAGCAAGTTGTTCAGCCAGTGATGCATCAAAGTCCACGGACAAGCCTTTGGCTTTACCTGCATCGACACGTTGTGCCAATTGTTTGAGCATGGCTGAATTGATTTCTTCTTTGACATCAACTCTTGCCAAATAGGCACCGAGAACAAATGGGATCAGACGATCGCCGACATTGCTGTTGACACGGTTAAACGAAAACCAGTGATCCGAACTCCACCATGCTGGACGGTTATCTGACTGGTATAGCCAAACGGTGGTGCCATCAATACCTGCAAGGTTACACATGACCGCGTGTACGGGATAGAGTTCCCATGCATATTTATTATCCAGATGCGAGTTGTACTCGGTGATAAATCCGGGCTTCTTGATGCCGTCAAATTCACGGGCAGTGTTCATGCTCGCAAGGATGGAGATGCCCATGTCCTTGATGGTTGAAACTGCAAAAGCATCCTTTGCTGCGAGACGTTTACGCGGACCATGGGGCCAATAGTGTTGGAGGTCCATCATGTCGAGATTCGCATGCGCGGTCTTGCGCATCAGGGTATCACCACGAATCCAGCCATTGTCGGAAATCATGTGCTTCTTGTCACCGATCTTGTTTCGGATAAGGTCTCGCATGATTTTGTGATAGCGATCCTGCATGGCATCGCAGAACAATACCATGTCCTGTTCCTTAGCATTGGGATCGCGGGTGTCTTTCCATGTGCGGACGTAAGGATTACACACGGGCACATTTCCCTTCGCCGGATCTTCCCCAGCTTCAAGCAGGTCACCCCATGCTTTGCTCAAAGCTTCACGAGTTGGATATTTGCCTTTGAGAAACGCGTTGAACTTGCGTTGGACTTCTTGCTTGATCGGCCCTTTGTGTTTGAGATAGTTGTTTCGCCAACCTGCGCGGGAGTAGGTGTGATGCTCATTGCCCAATTGCAGACTGACAATGGCTGGCTCGTCTTTGTAGGCACGTCCGGTGTGCGGATTGACATGATTGAGCATATCGGAGACGAAACGATTATTCATTTCGATCAATTCATCTATCATGACGATGCACTCAGAACCGCCACCATTTTTCTTGGCTAACGCCTGAGCATAGCCACGCGTATGCAGGTTCATATGCAGGTAAATACCACGCTTGATGGCATGGGCAAAAAAGCGGTCACGGTTATCCAACGATACAGGATTGATCTTTTCACCGAGACTGCCTTCCTGCATTCTGCTGGTATGGGTTTGAAAGCGGATGACATTCACACCCATTTCCCGCAGGTCATCCAGGAGTGTGATCATATCCTCATCACTGATGGGATTGGAAGCTTCAAGATAACTCTGGAAACAGACACCGTAAAAACGAGCATCCGTACCATCCTCAAACATCAAGCGTTTGGTGTCGGGATGGATGGTGACAAAGCCATGTTTACCTGCATTACCAGGAACCAGTCCAGCAGGTGATGGGGCTTTGGGTGCAGCGTAGGTGAGTGCGGTCATGCAGAACATGATCGTCAGGACAACAAGCGTATGAGCTTTCATGGAATTCTCTCGTAAAAGTGAAGGTACAAATTGCAGATTGGATCAGGGCGTGGCATTGGCTTGCCACCAGTAAACACCATCTCGCCAGACAGTGGCATCCTTGGAAGTTTCAACATGGCCATCAAGAAATGCGAAGTTGGCATCTTCACCATGCTGGTAGTCCACGGCAGAACTGTAATGAACCGAGTCAGCATAGTATGACCCGACTGCATTCACCTTGGTTTCCCCAATGAGGATAATTTTACTCAGGGGCTTGGCAACGCGGAGATGATCCAAGTGTGCCAGGGCTTTCTTGTCCCATTTATCACCGAGTTTGGTATTGATGCCATAGGTGCGTGAGAGCATCACTTCACGAAACGCTGTTGGGCAATTCATGATGGTGCTTTTGGTTTGGTTGCTTACGTCGTAGCCTTGTATGAGATTGAAATTTTCAAGACTGTAAAACCATGTTGAGGTGCCGATGGCTGAGTTGCCTCCAGCTGGTGGAAGCCAACCCTTAAACAGATCGGCATAGCCATAAATCGCAAGTCCAACCTGCCTCATCTGCGTTGCGCACTGTGTACGTTCAGCTGCTTCACGTGCCTTGGCCAAGGCAGGTAACAGAATTGCAATGAGAAGAGAGATGATCGAAATGACCACCAGTAACTCAATGAGTGTGAACCCCGTAGACATACGTCTGCCAGATGTTTTTTCTGTCTTATCGTTCATTCTCAGTTCCTTATACCGGGGATGACACAACCCACAATCCTTAAACGCGGGCTACGGATTGGCGGGTGATGAGTTGTTCGTCAAACATATGAATGCGTTCTGAGACTTCTCGACCTTGCAGTAAATCCACAAGCATTACCGCAGCCTGGCGTCCCATTGAACGCGCAGGAACCCCCATCACCGTCAACGGTGGCGTGAGCATCGCTGCGGGATACTCATCATTAAATCCAACCATGCTGATATCTTTTGGGATCTGGATATCAAGCTGGTAGGCGGCCTGCATCAAACGTATCGACTCCGTCAAATCGTAAGCCAAAATCGCGGTGGCTTTCTGTCGTAAACTGTCACTCAGAAAGTCCGCATCCTCCATCACCATTGACTCATGATGATCAAGCAACGGTAAATCACGTGAGCGAATCTCACGCACAAACGCAGCATGCCGATCCAAAACCGCATGAGAGTCCGGCCGGGCGCGATCCGCCGAACCATTGCGATAAGCTATTCGCTGATGCCCCATTTCCTGGAGGTAGTCGAGGACTTTTTGAATCCCCAGATCATCATCCACCTGACAGGCATATCCTTTTTGACCAACGCGTGTGTTGATGCCCACATAGGGAATGCCACTGGCTTCGACTTCCATCAAACTGTCTTTGGTTTGAATCCCCACCAGCAGGTATCCATCGACACGCCAAGGCGGAAGCTGCCCCGCGGACGAACCATCAGCAGCAGGTTTGGGGAAACTGGTGCACACGCTGTAACCCAACTCATGAAGGACATCCACCGCAGCACCAATGGCAGCATTATTGACATCCGAAGCACTCTTCCATTGATGATTGAGTCCAAGCACAGCAATGACATGTGTCTGCTGGGCACGTAGCGACCGAGCAGTGAGATCCGGTCGATAGTTCAATTCAGCAACCGTCTGCATGATGCGATCACGTACCTGAGGTCGAACCGAAAAACCATTGGAATGATCGCCACGAAGCACACGACTGACAGTCGCATTGGAAACACCACATGCCTTGGCAATCATGGCCAGTGTCGGGCGGGAAGATGTTGATTCTTTAGCCATTGCAATCTTTCAGTAATCGTTTTACTTAACTTATTCTTACCGTAAATATCGGTAAGTCAAGGCAGCAGAGGCAAAATTTATTCAAGTACATATATAGTTCAACATCGACATATCGATGCGATAATTTGAACATTGCGGTAGAATATGACGCACATCGCACCCGTAGCTCAGCTGGATAGAGCACCGGTTTCCGGAACCGAAGGTCACAGGTTCGAGTCCTGTCGGGTGTATTGCGTGAAGGTTCAATGCTATTTCAGCCTTGTTTGTCTTGTGGCTTTTGACGTCATGGCAGCAATAACAGAGGCCGGTTTTTCGAAGACGTCACATTTCATTTCACAGGCGTCTGACTACAAGTTCATTTGCGAAGACAGGCGTATAAGCCCTTTTAAAAAGATGTTTTGAGGTTATTTTAAAATCTTGTGGAATTCAATATTTATCTGTTTTTGGACTTTTCTTATGACAGAATCGGCCTAGAATCAATGGAGTTGGCAAACGGTCGACCTGTCAGGTAGCACAGTCGACGAAGACGCAGCCCCGCTGGAATCCTACGACGCCGGAATCCTACCATGCACCCTTCGCCACCCATCTTCTGCAGCCGACCGGTCTATAACTACTTCCTTGAAGCACTCGAGCACATGGACACCATGGACGGACTGCTTCAAGCTGCCATCGCCATCTCCATGCATGGCGATCCCAAGACCTACCCGGAACAAATTCTTGAACAGATGCAGCAGATCAGTGACCGTGTGCTCGAACAATGTCACAGCGAAACGCCCAAAGCCCTGGTGTCGCATTTACACGATGTGATGTTTGATCAGATGGGTTTTAAAGGTAACCGCGAACATTATGATGATGTCTCAAACAGCCTGCTTTCCCAAGTCCTCGCATCGCGACAAGGTATCCCGCTGACACTGAGCCTCATCTATGTCATCACTGCCCATGATCTTGGATTGCCTACTGTGGGGATCAATACACCCGGTCATTTTCTTGCAGCCATTGAAGTCGATTCGGATGTAATGCTCGTTGACCCGTTTAATAACGGACGCATTCTCACTGATGAACAGGCAGTGGAAATCATCGAGAATGTCACCGGCCAGATGGTTGAAGAAGAGGATGCCCAGGCACTCTTTGAACCGGCATCACATCATCAGTGGATCGAGCGCATGATCAACAATCTTATCGCGGTCTACCATCGAATGGGTTCGCCACGTGACTTGTCAGCCATGCGTGAACTCAAACGCCTGCTGGTGATCGATTCAGGTGATGGGTATTAGGTCAACACCTTTTGGTGACTTGGAAAATATTCAACCCATTTTATAACACGAACCCTCAGCGACACGCAGTGTCGCAGCTATGACGTGACACCAATACGAGACGAGAGTAGTTTACTACGCTCTACTCTTTTTCGACGCCCAATACATTTGTCACATCTTCATCAGTAACGATCTTTCGATCCTGTCCTGAGAGACCTTCATATTGGTTGTTTTGGATTGTCGCACCATTGACACTGTTGAGGTAAATGGACGTGTAAATACCTTTGCCATTAACGGTCATGGCTGAATCCTTTGCAAGGTTTTTGCGTAGGAATGTATCTTCAAGCGGGGTAAGGAATCGGTTATTGCGAATCGTGACATTACGTGCATTGCGGACGGCGATCCCCATGCCACGCCAGTTCATGAAGGTGTTATCAACAATCTTGAGGTGACTGTTGGCATACTGATTGGTGGTGGTAAACGCGCGGAAATTATCCTTCTCATTACCAGCACGGAAACGGCGGGTGTAGACACTGATAAATGCAGGGTCCACATTCAGAAAATCTCGAGCACGTGACATGTAACTGAAGTTATTCATGTCGAAGGTATTGCCTTGAATCCAGAGATGACTCGGTGGCGGACCTTCAGGCCAACCCGGTTCGTTTGCTGCAAAAATTGGTGGTGATGCGAGTCCTTCAAATCGGTTATTAAAGACCATCGCATGAGGCGCTTTAATGTAGACGGCATATCGCATGCTGTTGGCAAAGATCGAATCACGCACCACAAAACGTGATGCTGCGCGCATGTTGTACACCATCGTCGCACGTGGTTCACTGCTCTTTTCCCATGCATCAAGTCCTGGGATTGTGCTCGATAGCGTGTAACGGTCATCATTAACAATCTGGACCTCGGCGTAACCAAGAACCTGGCCGTTAACGGGATTAAAGAACATGAGTTTGTCGCCGACTCGTGGCATATCGCCGGTCGAAAGTTTACGCAGTTGACGAGCATATCGAATTTTGGGATCACGCTCATTGAGCATCAGGGAAATGACGTTGTCGTCCGGATTATCATCTGCCTTGACTGCCAGTGTCCGGGCATAGGTGTTCATGATGTCTTCGCAGACACCTTCAATATGCAGATTTTCAACCCAGACCCCTTCACGCCCGCGACCGTGAATCCCATCGGACGTGGTGCTGATGGTGCGACCTTTGACCGGTACGAGTGTGGTGTCCAGAATATTGATTGCATCAGTCGCCCAGTTTCGTAACAGCCCCCCGCCGGATGCCTGACAGTCGAAGTTCCACATGGTGACATCTTCACTGCCCCCGCGTGTGACCAGATAAAGCGTGCCTGCTTTTTTGTTTTTGATCAGCCATTTAGAGCCGGCTTTAATTGTGCCGTTGGTACGGGTGACTTTCATTTCAAAGACATCAGGCTCGTTGGTAGCCACAAGATTGTGATTACTTGCAGCAGGGAAAAATGACCAGACCCCTTCTGCCAATCGGCCGGGAATATTCGCGTCATAGGCATAACCATGTGCGTGGCCTTTGCGAGCGATGTCGTTAATCGGGTGCGCCGATCCGGGTTTGATTTTGAAGGTGACCGTCTGAGTATGCCCGTTCTCCGGTGTGACTTTGGTGATGAGACCTTCGGAAAACGGCAGCAGATCACCGGTAACTTTCAGATCAGCCAGAACCACTTTCTGTGATTTATTAACGGTAAAGAGATTGATACCTTTACGCTGAATTTCCGGCGAGTTCATCACCATCGTCGCGCCATTGCCATCAAAAACAAGGCGTTGGGTTTCTTTGATTTCAAAGAGATTGCCAGCGATTTGATTGCTTGCCACAGTGTAGGTTTGGCCACGTTGCAAACGAACGCCCACGTAGTTGTCGCCCTGTTGATTCTTGGCTGCATCGGAGATCGCCTTGCGAATGATTTGCGTCGCATCTCCTGAAATGGGATTGACAATGATCCAACGCGGAGCAGGAATGTCGATGGCCTTGCGCGGGACATCGGGTTCGTAGACATCCAGTAAACCATCTGCACCTCGATGGACACGTAACGGTGCTCGACGGACGGCCCACTCGACGACGGTTGCATCAAGTTTGATGCCACCGACTTTGCTACTTGTCCCCTGAATTGCCAACACCACGGATTGGCCTTTGGCGATGTAACCAAGGTCGGTGTTTATGCCAGTTTTCCCTTTAATGTCTATACGACGACGTAAGCCCGATTGACCATCGACATAAATTTCAACAACTCGTCCGCCTTGGACCCATGCATCGTGCAATGCATACGTACCGCTGTGAGGCACCTTGTACGACACTTTGGTAGACAGATTGTCCTGCGACTGACCAAAGGGAACTTCCACACTGTCTTGATGAACTGCGAGCCAAGGCACAGTCATTTTCTTCGTAGGAACATCCGACGTGTACCGTGATGCTGACCATTGACCAATGTCTTGAAAACGCTCGGTCGCCTGAGCATCCTTATGCAACACACTCACGGGAATCGCGACCTGCTTGGTGACCTGATACGAACATTCTGTAATGGCATCCGACTGACTGGATGGACTCATCGACGTGACGACGACTTGATCGCCTGCACAGAGATACCCAAGGAACACGTCAAATTCAAAAGCCTGATCCGCCCCCAGGGATGTACGAACAATTGGAGCAGGTTGCTGTGCTTGCTCGACACCTGCACGTTGGATCTTGACTGAAAAATGAACCGCGATGTCCAACTTGGCAGATGTCTTGATGGAACTTTTGGTAATGGCATAAAAACCATCTTCACCAGGTTTGATCGTCGTCAGCCCATTACTTTGAGCAAGAGCGACTTGACTGCCCCATAGCATCAACGCACTTAAAACCAATACAGACCAACAAAATTTGCTTCGCATCATTCATCTTCCCTGTTTCTTTTTACACCGTTGTAAGTAAAACTATAGGCATCAACTGACCCACAGACAAACGAACACGCCAATTTCATCTCAACTGTTTTCGTTTTAACTTCTTCGAAATTTGACCCTTAACGTCAAATAAAAAAACAAACTCTATTTTTAAAAAATTGGTCAATTGACCTGCTCGTTTATTTGGTAAGAATTACTTTACCAATCCGCTTAACTGGAACCCCAATTCATGACAGCACACACTTTAGCCATGGACAAGATGTTGCCAACGCATGCAAAGGTTCAAATAGCCTTGCAAAAACAGATTTCACAGATGCAAATAGGTGACAAGCTCATACCTGAGCGCGTCATGGCTGAGCATTTTGGTGTCTCTCGCCCGACACTTCGAAAAGCCATCTCTCGTTTGTGCGAAGATGGCATCCTTGAATCCAGACAAGGCAGTGGTACGTTTCTGATGCGTCCACTGCATCAACCTATCCAAGCTGCCAAACGAACTCGGATGCTGGGGTTACTCATGCCAACCGTGCGTAATCCGATGATCGCCCAACTCGTTGAAGCCATTGAACAAGTTGCCACCGCCAGGAACTATCGCATTGTCCTGACCCATGATCATGGTGATCCCAAAGTCCAATGCCAGAAACTCGATCAACTCTTAGAGCACGAAGTCGATGGCCTGATCATTTACCCAGATGCAAACAATGTCTGCGACCCGCAATTCACTGATCGTCTCAATCAGACGGTTCAAAGTGGTACGCCATTGATTCTGGTTGACCGTTGCATCCCCGGCATCAACGCGCCATCAGTTGTCGCAGACACAGAAGCGGGCATGTATCAACTCACACGACATATGCTCACGCACGGGCGTAATCGCATCGCCATCATTAGTTGGGGACAAGAAGCTGGCACCGCTGAGCAGTCACGATTAAACGGCTTTAAACTTGCCATGTCTCAAGCTGGATTTGAACCTACCCCCCTGCTCCATGCACAGGTTGGGCAACTGCGTCTGACAGAAATCACTTCACGACAAGTCATTGAAAAATGGCTCAATGAGTATCAAGGCAATTTGCCATGCGATGCGATTCTCTGCTTTCATGACAATATGGCTTTGGGGGCATATCAAGCTCTACGTCAGGCAGGCATTCGTGTGCCACATGACATTGCTTTAGCGGGGTATGACAACCTCGCACCACATCTTTTCGAAGCTGCAGGTTTGTCATTAACCACCGTCAATCAGCCCGTCGGACTCATCGGCGATACGGCAGCAAGACTGCTCATCGAACACCTGGACAATGACACACCACTACTGGCAAAGCAAATCAATCTGCGATGCGACTTACTGATTCGTCAATCCTGTGGCTGTGATCGCAACGTCTGATTTCTCACTCAAATTGGTTCAAACAGATAAGCCAATACACCTTTTAAAATTTTAACCAATGCGTTGCATGGCAAGTTCCATTAGTTTGATTCTCCGCTGTACATACACATCAGCACTGGCCTTTGCTGTTCGCTTGTACCGACTTTCAATAGCAGGCAAGGCATAACGCAATTCCTTGTCGGCAAGTTCGTGTTTGGCGTCGAGCAAGGCTGATAGGGTGTAATGAAACGGGAAGGATCGCCAAGCGCCTTTGCCATCGCGTTTGGTTTTGAGAATTTTAAAACCACAGGTTAAACGCTGGGCAGCTTCTTCGATCACACCGACGTTGTAGACTCGCCACAAGGCCACGGAACATCGCATGCAGCAGTAGAGTCCGCGATCACGGAGTCCGCCACCATGCTCAGTTTCACTTCGGTGCAGTTGTTGGCTCATCGCTTCGGCTGCACGATCAATAGCAGCATTCGCAAATTTGGCCTTAGGCTCCATGATCACCAAAGCTCGCAAAGCTTCTTCGCCAAGAATATGTCGCATCCCAGCATTGGTGCTAATCCGTTCACCTGTGAAAAAGCGATAGCCGTTATCCAACTCTCCTTCATATGGCGCGAAGAGTCCGCAGTAGCTTCCGGGGACACCTTGTCGATCTGCAATCAATCGACAAAGCTTAACACGCCTTCCACAACAATGCGGCTTACCTTCAAGGCGTTTGGTGTTCACTTCATCGACGATGGATGTGAGTGTGAGTTGTTCGGTCATGATGTTTTCCAATCACATGCGCAATAGAATGAGATCATTGGTAACCTGCTATCGCATCAATTCTCTACACGATCTGGCGGATCAATTGCACTGCAGTCCGATCCAGTTCGCGGACTTGTTCAAGTCGACTAATCTGCTCACTACGGATGTCATCTGTCCAATCTTCAAAACGATCCGGTCCCATGAATAGTTCCCATGTACTACTGATATCCTTGAGACAGACTTGAGGTATCTGCCCGTAGGTGTCAGCTATTTTCATGAGTTGGTTTTGCACATCACCATCAAAGAGGTTGGCTTGTTGTTTAAGCCATTTGGCAGCGATATGTCGGGAATGAACGAGTACGGCATAACACCATGCATTGCCCTGCATACCCGACTTGGGATTTTTGATCTCCCCTGCCTGGACTTGCTCTAACCAGCCGATCCATTTTTCGTATGCCTGATCACCTGAAAAATAAACATGCAATGGTTTAGGCGAGATGTTGGGATCAACCTTCTGGTCCCACATGGCAACTGCCTGGTTCAGTGCATTAATCGTCAGCGTTTTGGGCAAAACGAGTTGGTCAGACTCTTTGGGCGCTACCCAGACACGTACAGTCCAAGGCCACTTGGGACCCGCGAAGGCTTCGATCCCTTCGGGCTTGAGTTCATCCATCCAGAAGGCTTGCTTACCCTCTTTGTAGTACGGATGCACACACCACCAGCGTTTGCCATCGTCGGCATAACCGATGATCAGGCCGTCTTCCTCACTGCCGTAGTGCACGGGGATACCTTGATCAATGTTTTTTTTGATCGCATCGCAGACTTCTTTTTCAAATGCCGCGCGATCTGGCTTGGGGTCACTCCAGGGAAATGAATCATATTGATGTGTGTGCCAAGGCAGGGCTTTGTAACTATTCTCCACACATGCAATACCACAACAAGGATGACTGGCACTTGGACACATTGCTTCGTGATTGAGCACTCTAAAAGCAAAACCGCTGTAACCAATCAAGTCTTCGTACGTCAGTGGAAACTGCATCGCTTGAAGTATCCGGGCTTGTGAACCATGGACAGTGTTGGGCCATTGGCAGACACTAAAACCCTCGATACCTTTGATCCAGACTTTGTCGGCATCCTTGACCACGTTGTCACGTATTGCCATCATTCGATTTGTGTCATCGACAGTACTTTGTGTTTCAGTCATCTATATCTCTCCTGCAAGTGATGAATTGATTCCAAACCGACAGCAAGACCATGCAAAAAAGCTACGGTTGCTGATACCCAAAATGGGAATTGGAACATGACCGGCCCCCAAGCCTGTCAATATCATTTCGACGGGAAAGTCAGAAACTGAACAAACTGATAATACCTAACGAAAACCAAAAGTCAATCGCAAAATTATAACTAAACCACAACTAAATTGAATGAAATAGAACTTGAAAACACCCAATTCAAAACAATGAGTCAGGGTGTGATGACACTCAGGCATATGTCTGTATTCGTGTTTTTTGAGCTACACCAATCCCACGAAGCGCCTGCGTTCAATACTAGCTGTGACAGTGCGTGTGGCTGATTGCACACAAGGATCACGCAACGGTCAGTGACACGAAGTGTCGCAGCTACTTTTGGAATCAGCCAGCGCTACAATCAAATGAGATCACTCTGCATCGTTGTTACGCCATCTCACCAAGGAGCTTTTGCGTTAAGTCCCAGAAGCCTGATTCGCGGAAGGCAGTTGCGGTGCCGGCGAGGTTGGCGTGGCGTTGGCTGTGATGGTTCCAGTGGCTTTGAGCGCTGAGCAGACGGTGACGCGCCTTTTCGGCATGGGCAGGCTCTTTGGTACGACGGTATTGACGGAAGGCAACCATCCCCTGAAGCAAATCGCTGATCGCGCTGTAAAACGACTCGGTGTACATCAGCGTATTAAACATCGGTTCAACACGTGATTTGTTGGCTTCATTGATCTGCTTATGCAATGCAGTCCGCACCTGATTCACCGCAGCAACCGCGCGGTTTTTTTCGACACAAACCTGTTCAAGCTTGTCAAATGACAGTTGCAGAATCATCCGCCAGGCGGCTTCGGCATCAATAAGATCATCCTGAATCCAGTCGGCATTGGGATGCCAGGCAGCGGCTTTACTGCGTGCATAGGGTCCGATGTAAAAGCCATCGAGGATAAAGTCCACCGACGCTTCAAGGACATTGCAGATTGCCTGCTTGGTCTTGGTTTTGGGGACGCCAATGCGCTGGTCGACCCATTCCTGAGCCAACTTGCTGGGGGCCATACTCGGCGTCTCGGCCAGACGCGGGACGGCATAGACATTGGCATCAATCCAATCCTCGTTGGCAACGAACGGACCGCCCCAACCCCCACCGCGAACCCATGCCCACAAACCCGAGAAGTTGATACGACTGGTCACCTTGGCTAAACCACCACGTTGTTCTTCATCATCAATCGCTGGATCGCCATCACGCCAAATGGGGACTTGCCAATTGGGGATACCACCCTTGCCTTCAAACTCTCGTTGGCATTGCAGTTCATAAATAATGGGACGTTGACCGAAACACAGCGAAGCCTGATTCCATGGTTGGTATCGCCAGAAGTCGGTTTGTGTGTATTTAAATGACAGTACAAAACGGTCGTCGGACTCTTCGCCGGGCAGGCGGTCACGGATGCGTTCACAAAGTTCCACGGAATCATGCATGCCGTTGGGTCGCAGATTCCATGCACGAGCGATCAGACGTTTATCATGATTGGTCACAATCAATTCATGAAACCGCGTGAGCACTGAGACGATTCGATCCGCACGTCCGAACTGACTGCATCGCGGGCAATGCGGTGCGTACAGATCATTACCCACCAGGTACGGCAGGCGGCCTGCATCATTGTCACCAATCCGCAGTACAACGCCAGCAGCACCGGGAAAGGTTCGAAGCAGATGGTCCAGCGCTTCAACGGATTTGTTTAACGTATCTTCACTTGCAGGACACAACGTGCCTGGACGATTTTTGCAGACATAACGACCAGGTGATTCATCCACCAATGAGCGAGCCAGACTCAGGACGTCATATGTGAGATACACGTCCAATCCTGCAGCATTGGCTTCGTCGATGACTGTTTTGACATGGTCGTATTGCTTGGCAATCCAGCGGCGCAGTTCGCCACTGCCCACACTGTCTGCTCCCATCAAGCCCGAGAGTCCGGTGGTTTCGTAGAGGACCAGGCCGTTGTACCCAAGTTGCTTAAGCAGATTGGGATCGCGGTATCGGGTCTTGGCTGTCGGTTCGCCGGGGTTGTCCAGAATGGTTGCAAGTTTGAGCATATGTCAACAGTTTTCTATGTCCGGGTCGGTGATGTCCGTGAGACTTAGCCGTACCCCAATTCAGTTAATTGATCTTCATCCAGGCCGAAGTGATGGCCGATTTCATGCAATAGTGTAATACGAATCTGCTCGGATAGTGTGGTGTGCGTATTTTTTGCCACACGTTTAATTGGACCACGAAACAGTTGGATGTGATCCGGCATCCGCCAGGCATGTTCGACACGACGCATGGTGATGGGTATTCCCGTGTGCAAACCACAGAGTTCGCTGCTTGACCGATGAAGTCCGAGCATTGACAAGGTCGCGTCTGAAGGCTCGTCATCCACAATGACCGGTATCTCCTCAAGCTGGACTGCTACCCAATCCGGCAGGTCGGTGATGTGCTGTTCAAGGAGTTGGTCGAAGGTGGTTAGCATGGTGTGAGTTGTTGGCTTTTACCACAGAGGCACAGAGACTCAGAGTTCAAGACAGAGAGTTTTGACTCATGTATTTCTCTGTGCCTCTGTGACTCTGTGTTCATCCATTGGCGTCATTAAAATCCGACATCGCCGGACATTTTGAGGGTGCCGATGATGTCGTTGATGTCGGTGACGCCCTGCTTGGCCAGGTAATCCTTAAGACCACTCATGACATTGACAGGCGTCGCAGGATCGACGAACAGCGCGGTGCCCACTGCCAGGCCGGTGGCGCCAGCGATGAGAAACTCGGCAGCATCTTCCCAGTATTGGATCCCGCCCATACCGATGATGGGGACACCTGCATCGCGGGCGACTTCACGGTAGACGCGACTGGTAAGATACACCGCAAGTGGACGAATCGCCGGCCCCGAGAGTCCGCCGGTGCCGTTGGCAATGCGTGGGCGTTTTTTGTTCACGTCGATTGCCAAAGCCGTGTAGGTGTTGATCATGCTCAGGATATCGGTGCCACCATCTACAGCTGCGCCTGCGGTCTTGGTGATATCACCGACATTGGGCGAGAGTTTGACGATGAGCTTGCAGTCAGATCGCATGGCTTTGCGGACTTCGCTGACGACTTTTTTGAGCATCGCAGGATCGGTGCCAAAGACCAGGCCATCACCGACATTGGGGCAGGAGACGTTGAGTTCAATGCCATCGACGCTGTCATGTTTGGAGATCGTTGCAGCACCGGTGACGTAGTCTTCAATGCTGTGACCTGCGACATTGACGATAATACGGGGGCCTTTCTCCCGCATGTTGACCAATTGAGGCAGCTTGTCTTTGCAGAAGGCGTCCAGCCCGACGTTGGCTAAACCGATGGCATTCATCATCCCGCCACGGGTTTCGACGATGCGGTAAGCTTCGTTGCCTTTGCGGACTTCCACCGAAATGCTCTTGGTGACAAAAGCACCGAATTGGTGAAGATCGACAAAGTCCTGATACTCGTAGGCATAGCCACAGGTCCCTGATGCGGTCATCATGGGGTTATCCAGTTTCAGGCCAGCTAAGTCAACTGCCAGGCTCACGTGGGTTGCGTCAATGGTTTGGGTCATTTGTTTGGATACTCACTTGAAAATCAATTTTTACCGCCAAGACGCCAAGGTCGCCAAGTCCAGAAGATAAAGATTTTAACCACAGAGGCACAGAGACACAGAGGGAAACAAATCACAGAGTCTCTGTCATATTTTCGGGCTCTGTGTCTCTGTGACTCTGTGGTTAAAAAATGCCTTATTCATTTTTATGGCTTGATCTTGGCGTCCTTGGCGTCTTTGCGGTTGTACATCACGTATTTCGTATAAGATACCGATTATGAGCGATGTTGTCCCGACACATATATTTGATCTGACCCCCGAAGCTTTAACAGATTCGTTTAAAGCGATGCGACTTCCTGCGTTTCGCAGTAAGCAGGTCTTGCAATGGATCTATGAAAAGCAGGTCGATTCATGGGATACCATGACCAATCTGGGGAAAGCCGACCGGGTCAAACTCTCAGAGCATTTCACCATTTTGCGAGGCCAGACGGTGCGACATCAACTGGCAACCGATGGTGTCCAGAAGCTGTTGGTGGACTGGTCAGGAGCCAAATTGCCCATCGTCACCAACACCAGCAATCAGACCGAATGTGTCATGATACCCAGTGAGAGTCGCAAAACGGCCTGCATTTCCAGTCAGGTCGGCTGTCCAGTAGGCTGCAAGTTCTGTGCCTCAGGACTCGACGGCGTGGATCAGAACCTCACCAGTGGCCAAATCGTCGAACAAGTCTGGCAACTCGCTCGCATGCAGGGCGTCGGGCGGATCAGCAATGTCGTCTTCATGGGGATGGGCGAACCGCTAGCCAACTTCAACGAAGTGGTCAAAGCCGTCCAATTCATCAACGCACCATGGGGTATGGGGATTTCGGCTCGTAAGATCACCGTCAGCACGGTGGGACTCCCTGCTCAAATCAGACGATTGGCGGACATTGACCTGCCGATCACCTTGGCGATCAGTCTGCATGCTCCCAACGATGACCTGCGCCGCCAACTCATCCCCTGGGCGGATTATGTGTCCATTGCCCAACTCCTCGAAGCCGGCCAATACTTCTTCCGCAAGACTGGCCGGGAGATCACCTTGGAATACATCCTGCTGGGGCGTGTCAACGATCAACTCGAACACGCTTACGAGTTAGCCAAGGTCGCCCGGTCGCTTCGGAGCAATGTCAATCTCATCCGCTATAACGAGGTGACAGGGCTACCCTACAAACGCCCGGATACTAAAGATGTGCTGGCATTTGAAGAGGTACTGCGCGATAAGGGTGTCAATGTCCATATCCGCGCCAGCCGCGGTCGAGATATCGCTGCTGCATGTGGTCAACTTCGCCGTGAGAATGCCGGGACTTGCTAAAATTGTATGTCATTAAATGCCTCACAAAGACAAAGCACGTTGACATTGAGCCAATGCACGAATGATCGTGTAATCGATAGCATATTCCTATGACAATCTCGCATAACCGCATACAACCAGACTGCTAAATACACCATTTGACAAATGTCTATGTTTATTTATTAGGCATTTTGCTGTTGATTGGCCAGGAAATGACCGTATTATATAGTTAGGAACACCGATAACCTCCCAGAGCTCCATTTCATAATATGATGAAGTGTCGAAGCCGAGAGTCACCCAATAAGGGTAAATAAGGCGTTAAAAGATGGACATTTGTTTTTTGAACAGTTTCCGCCGCCAAGCAAAAACTGAATCCTTCCTCAGGCCCCAGTTTTTTTACCGATAACCCGACCGCCGCCAACCTCCGGTTCGCAATGAACCATTGAACCCTCCCGCTATCAAGCCGGAACATTCGAGGAAAATCAGACAGTGGCTAAAAAGACTTCAAAAGATTCTAGCACTCTCGAAGATCAATCATCCGACATTCAGGAAAAGGATGAGATGGATCTCTCTGATCTTGAGATTGACAATGACACCTCTTCTGACGAAGAAGAGGATGATAGCCCATCAGCGGATACTGAGGGGGCTTCCGGAGAATCCGAGAAGTCCGGCAAGGTGGACATCAAACAGCTTCAAGGTCGCCGCATCGGTCGGATTCTTGTCAAGCTCGGGAAAGTCGACCGCGAGCAGGTACAGGAAGGTTTGCAAATGCAAGCCACCCGTCGCCTGCCAATTGGGCAGATTCTTGTCGAACTGGGTTATGTCACTGACGACGACATCAGTCAGGCTTTGGCTGCCCAAGCCGGGATGGAGACACTGGATCTTGAATCACGGGACTTTCCTGAAGAAATCATCCATGTCCTGCCTGCCGAAACGGCGCAAGCTTATCAAGTCTTCCCTATCAACTATGAGGAAGAAACCAACACCCTGACAGTCGCCCTTAAGAGTGCGGATAACTTCCGAGCTATTGACGACCTGCGGATGCTCATGGGGTACAACGTCAAACCCGTTATTGCTGACCCACGGCAAGTCGAAAACCTCATCAACCGATACTACGGCGAAAGCGAAGAGTCACTTAGTGACCTCATTGGTGAACTTGCTGGTGATACCAAACTCGAAGAGCTCGGTGATAACACCGACGAAAGTATCGACCTTCAGGTCCTTCTTGAAGCAGCTGAAGACAACAAGGTCAAACGCCTTTTGAACCTTGTGTTGATGCAAGGCATTAAAGACAAGGCGTCGGATATTCACCTTGAGCCGTTTGAGACTGAATTTAAGATGCGATATCGCATTGATGGCGTGCTTTATGAAATGGTCCCGCCCCCCAAGCATCTGGCCTTGCCGATTGTCAGTCGTGTGAAGGTCATGGCTAATCTAGATATTGCTGAACGACGCTTACCGCAGGACGGTCGTATCGAACTCACCGTCAATGGCAATCCGGTTGACCTGCGTGTTGCGGTGCTGCCGACTCTGTTTGGCGAATCAGTCGTGATGCGTATTCTTGACCGCAGTGCTGTGAGTCTGGACCTGGATCGTATCGGTATGCGGCCAGACGATCTGGACGGCTTCCGCCAACTCATCAAAAAACCCAACGGCGTGGTCATTGTCACCGGCCCTACAGGTTCAGGCAAGACTACTACGCTTTATGCGGCACTCAATGAACTCAATGAAGTAGCTGAAAAAATCTGTACCGCCGAAGACCCTGTAGAATTCGATATTGACGGACTGGTCCAGGTGGGTGTGAATGCGGGTGTGGGACTGACATTTGCAGCGGCATTGCGTAGCTTCCTGCGTCAAGACCCTGACATCATTTTCGTCGGCGAAACCCGTGACCTTGAAACGGCACGTATTTCCGTGCAGGCTGCACTCACCGGTCACCTTGTGCTCACCACGCTGCACACCAACGACGCGCCCAGTTCCATTGCACGTCTGTTGGACCTTGGACTTGAATCATTCCTGATTACCGCCACGATGGAAGGCGTCGTCGCCCAGCGTCTGGTGCGAACCATCTGCCCGCGTTGTAAAGAAATTTACGAACCCTCAGAAGAAGAGCTTTTTGAACTCCAACTTTCGCGCGAAGAACTTCAAGGACGTGAAATCTTCCGTGGCCGAGGCTGTGATTTCTGCAACAAGTCCGGCTACAAGGGACGAATGGGACTCTTTGAAATTATGGTCCTTGATGACGAAATGCGTGAAATGATCATGCAATCCGCATCCACCACCCTGTTGCGTAATGAGGCGCGAAAACGCGGCATGCGCACGCTCCGTGAAAGCGGACTGTTAGGAATTTTTGACGGCAAAACAAGTATCAGCGAAGTGGTCGCTGAAACCATCGTCGAAGTTTAACGTCTGTCTTGTAGAGACAGACGACCGGCGACTGGTAATTAAACCAAACGCACTCTCACGGCCAATGGATCGGCCCAGCCAGACCAACCGGGAGTCGCAACATAGAGGAGATCTCTCATGCCAACCTATGTCTACGAAGCACTCAATGATGCGGGCAAACCTGAAAAGGGAACCATTGTCGCTGCCAACAGTGAAGATGCTATCGCTCGCATTCGCTCCAAAGGACACTTCCCCACCTCCGTCCGCGAACAGAAAGTCCGCAAGAAATCCAGCGGGAGTGGTGGCTCTAGCTCCAAAGGCAAAAGTGGTGGCAAAAAGAGCATGAACGAAATCACCATCACCATTGGTGGTGTTTCCAAAAAGCATCTGACGAACTTCACCCGTCAACTCTCCACACTGCAGGACGCAGGTTTGCCGATTCTCAGATCCATTCAAATTCTCCAGGAACAGCAAAAACCAGGCCTGCTCAAAAACTCCCTGCGTGGTGTTTACGATGATGTCTCCGGCGGTGCGACACTCTCCGATGCAATGGCGAAATATCCCAAAGCATTCGACAAGCTTTACACCAAAATGATCGCAGCAGGTGAAGTCGGTGGTGTGCTGGACTTGATTCTCCAACGTCTTGCTGAGTTCATGGAAAAAGCTGCCAAGCTCAAGAAAAAAATCATTGGCGCAATGATCTATCCGGCAGTGGTTGTCTCCGTAGCTGCATTGATTGTGGTCGGTATCATGATCATTATCGTGCCCAAGTTTGAAAAGATTTTCGAAGACTTTGATACCGATCTACCAACGGTCACCACCATGCTCATGCAAGGATCACGATGGCTAGGCGGTTCACGGCCTGGACAGATCATCCCCGGTGCGGTGTACCTGGTCTTTACCCCATTTCTAGCGTTCTTTGGTATTAAATTGCTACGAAAAACCGGGTCTGGCAAATTAATCATCGACCGAATGTTTCTACTCATACCTGTGGCAGGTAAACTCATTGCCAAAAGTACCATTGCACGTTTTACGCGAACACTGGGTACTCTCATTAATGCTGGTGTCCCGATCCTCGATGCATTGATCATTACACGTGATACTACCGGAAACGAAATCTACCGCCGAGCGCTCACCAGCGTACACGACTCTGTGCGCAAGGGTGACAGCTTTGCCGAACCACTGCGTAAATCACGTGTTTGTGACGGCCTTGTCGTCAACATGATTGATGTCGGTGAGGAAACTGGTGACCTGGACAAAATGCTACTGAAAATCGCTGACAACTACGACGAAGAAGTCGACGTGATGGTCGAAGCCCTCGTCTCACTGCTTGAACCGATCATGGTGGTCGTACTCGGCGGTATCGTCGGCTTTATCGTCATCGCCCTCTTTATGCCTTTGGTCAAACTCATTACCAACCTGTCCTAACCCCCACCCCGCAAGCCCCCGGAAATTTCCCCTTGAAAATTTGGGCACGACAGTTGGTGACATTTGAATACCTAAAAAACCACTACTGCAACAAAATGAGTCGCAGATAAACCGATCCCCCGTAACTTTGCCAATACAATCATGACACGTACAAATCACCACAATCTAGCTATGGGATTCATCGAGATGCTCCTCTCGATCGTGGTGATCGCTTGTATGTTAAGCATGCTCATTCTGGTCAGTAATTCTTTGCGAACACAAACCGCTGAACAGGACACCCGCCAGACCCTTCGGATGTTGCGTGTATCTTTGTTGCAATACCATCAGCAACACAATACATGGCCAAAGGGTCCGACACCTTTTGCACTGATGCAAATGCTCAGCGATCCATCAAGTCGGGATGCGATGCATAACGTCAGCGTAGTGATGCTGCGAAATAAATTGCCAATCATTCGCGACGGATTCGGGCAGGAAATCCGTTATCTTGCTGCAATCCCCCAGTCTCCGACCGCACTGCCAGATTTTGTCTCCGCAGGTCTTGATGGCGACTTTGGCAATCCCACAAGCGATAACCCACATTCCAAACAGGCTGCCATCGACAATGTCTTTGGCGTTGACACGGAGAAACATCTGCGATGAAACGCATACGTCAAAACCAATCTCATACAACTCGCAATCAGGCAGGTTTTAGCTTGATGGAAATCCTTGTGGTCATCGCGATCATCATTCTTATTGCCGGACTTCTTCTAGGCGCAGGTGCGAAAATGAAACAGTCCATGAACAAATCACACACCAAAATAGTACTCAACGTCTGCAAGTCTGCAGCAGTTGAGTACAGTGAAAAATACAATATTGTCGCACAGTTTTACACTGAGATGAATAACCAAACCACAACATACACGCAGAATGCACCTGTAACATTTGGCTCAGGCAAAGGTACGATTGACGATTCAATTGAACTATTCGTCTACAAAATGCTTAAATATGAAGTCACCAAGAAAATGATAAAAACACTTGGTAATAAAAACCTCATTGACCGTGATGAAGACGGCTTTCTTGAGATTCGCGATGGCTTTGACAACAAAATCAAATTTTATGTTGACGAGGACTTTTCAAGTAATGATATAGAAATCGTCTCGAACAAAACATACTTTCAATCAGCAGGTATTGACGGCGTATTTGATACGGATGACGACCTGTTTTCCTATGACCAGGAATAATAGCCATGTTTGACAGGATCACAAAAAATACAATTCCACGCCCAAACGTGTTCTACGGATACACCATTATTGAATTGCTGGTTGTGATATCTATCATTGTGATTAGTGTCTCAATTATAGTCCCCGCAATTAACAAGTTTGTCGAAATGACTTATGAAGGTTCCGCCAAAAACGGAATCAGTGCGACCGTTGCTACTGCAAGAGCATATGCAACACGTTCAATCACATTTGACACCATAGAATATGGCGCCAACGCAAGATACGATGGTGCTGCCATTATTTTCACCCCCAATAACAGACTACGGATTGTTGAAAATATCCCCAATGCCATCACCGAAGGAACTGTCGCATACCTGGAAGATACTGGCACCCCCCCGTTAAACGGCTTTGCGGATATCAGTGATCTAGACACCATCGGTATTTCCAAAGACACCGGGATCGCTGGTATCTATGAAGCCAGTGGCTCAAAACAGTTTATTGAACCTCCTTTCGCTATTTGGTTTGATAATAGCGGCATGCTTAAAGTCAGCGATGGTACATTATCTAATTTCGTCTTTTATGACAGTAATTACAACAACCGCTATAAGGTTACCCCCGGAACAGGATATGATCGCGACGATCCATATTACAAAAGCTCAAGCACTTACAACATGGCTGAATGGGACCGGTGGGATTTAGAATATGTTGAAAAAAACCCGCCCGGACCAGGATATGACACCAATCGCAAAGCCTACCGACTTCCTTTTGAAAAGCTCGAGGCTGTGTTAGGTATAGTCTTGTTTTCAAAACGGACATATCCAAACAGCTTCCCGACAACCGATGGATGTGGCACAGATGGCGCATCACCTTGCAGTGATTCGAATGCATGGATCAAAGATCACGGTGAAGTCATCTTTTTCAGCCGGTATTCCGGGGCAATAATGAAACAGCAATAGGATATGACTATGACATGCATACCCCATACAAACTCTCCCAATAGACACGGTTTCACTTTGCTTGAAGTCTTATTGTCACTTGGCATATTCGCACTCGGTTTTGTCTTCATTGCTTCAATTTTTCCTGTAGCTGCATTACTACAGAAAGAAGCTTCTGACACCGTCTCAAATGCAAGAGTCACTCGAAATGCCACAGCTATCATGAAATCACTGGACGACATAGACCTAAACCCCGCAGGTGGACTGGCTTCAGGAAGTAGCTATCGGAGCAATGGGCAAGTCTATCCCTTTTTAACCTCCTGGCTAGATAACAATCTCCCCACAAACATGCGTTCTTTCCCCTCTTTCCTGCTGGATTATGAAAATACGACACATTATTGGGTTCCTTTGTTTCGAGATAAAAATGATGATGGAAATTCCTTTGTGACAAGTCGTTCAGACTTCACGGTTTATCTTTTTGTCTTAAAACGACAAATCCAATCTCGATATCCTTACCCCCCCTTATTTGCCACATCACCAGAATATGCAAACAGCCCTGTGGTCCTTAGCAACGAACTTGTTCCCAAAGTCTATAAGACAGCTGTGAGTGCTTATGACCAGAAACGAATGAAGTTTACAATTCCCGATTTTAATGGCACCGGGGATACACCTGAGCAAATCGATATAGGCGATAAAATCCTCGACAATAACGGAACCGTTCACGAGGTGCTTTCATACAATCTTTCTGACAACATGATTACAGTGACTGGCATAATCAATGAAAGCCCAGATTTACTTTTATATATCTGGTTCGCCTCACCAGGTGTAAACGACGATGGTAATCCGGCCACACATGGAAGCCCCACGATCGACCTCATCACTGTGACATACTAAAAGAGCAACATGATGCCTACACAAAATCACCATCATCAAGATCGCGCATTTACACTCATTGAGCTGATTGTTTCAATCTCGATTGTGTTGATGATGTTGTTCTTGGTCAATCGTATATTCTTCGACACAACCCAAGCCGTATCACGAGGCATTGCCACCAGCAAAGTCATCGCCAACAATCGCACGATCAGCGAGCAACTCGAAAATGATTTTGATGCAAGCAGCTCATCACCGAAAGTACTTGGACCAGCTGATGATGGCATACTCATCATTATCAATAAACGTTATGACGACGTTTTAACATATGATGCCAGAGAACCCGGGAGCTTTGCAGGAAGATCTGTACGAAGTGACCAGCTCTGTTTTATCCGTGAATTGAACAATCAACAGTCTCCCATTGCCGGGAATTCAACATCCTATACCAACTCGACAGGTGCAACCATAACCCGTGTCTGGTACGGTCATGTCGCTCAAACCAATCCTGACGGGAGCATCCCCAGCAATACAATAGGTTCATTTGGTATTAACAACAAAGGCCTAACCGGACCGGATAAATTTGCCAATCAATGGGTGCTGGGAAGACAAGTTTTATATTTTGATAACACGGTTGCGTCTAGTGATCAATATGCAGATTTCGATGACACCAACTTGGATGACTCGTATAACAAACCTTTTTATTATGGTTATACAGACTTAGTCAATACAGGCTATACCTCTTCTCCCAGTAATGGTTCTTCTGGATCAGGTGCTGCTTCATCTGGAAATGAAATCATTTCCAAGCTCGATAGTTGGAGAGCAACTTTTCCCACATTTGTCATTCCTATTCAGCGAATATTTTATCTAAATTTCTTAATGTCAAAATGTTTCATTTTTCGCAACAACCACCTCATGGTCAATACTTCACTGAATATCAAACAAATTGACCCAATTGATGTAGCACAGATGCATCCATTTTTTGTAAATAATGTCAGCGATTTTATAGTTTCATTCGCAGGGGATTACAACAAAACCGACGGCTATGATCAAATTGATCTGGACGGGGAAGGTAATATTGAATGGTATTCAATGGATAATCCTCCGCCAGATAATGGCGCCTCGCCTTTTAGAGGCGATAACACTCAGGAGCCGTATCACTATAAACCAGCTTCGAATAAATTGGTCGACAGCGCATTTATATTCAGACACGATGACAACAATGATTGGCCTCGTCTGATTCGAATTCAATACCGCTTGCACGACACCAAAGGCGAACTGTTGGGTTTAGACCACTATAAACTGGTAGATCAAGTAGATGATGATGAGGACTTTGATATTGATGACTATAGAAATAACCACAATGATATAAATGAGCTCAGTGCATCTCCCGGAAAACTTTACGAAGTTATTCTCAAGGTAGACCGCAACTAATTTGTAGAGGTGAATCATGAATTATTATCAAAACCAAAATACAAAGCGTGGCTCAGTGATGTTAATGGTTGTTGTGATGCTAGTCTTGATGGCTATCATCGGCATGGCCTACCTACAACTTGCACGTCTTGATCGTATGGCCAGTAATGTCAAGTCGGCAGACAATATTGAAATTGTTGCAGCAGCAACCCTGGCATACATTGGTGATGTTCTAAAAAATGACATAATCAATGGCAACAAAGACGCGATCTTTGATCTGGCCGAAAATATAGATGAGCTTTATGACTATCCCTCCACAAGCACCAGCGCAACCTTTCCTGTACTCGACCAAGATGGTAATGCCATGTCTGAAGATGCTTCTGGTGGTCGATTGGATGATACATGGCTGGCAAGCACAGAACCGGACTTTTCAGGCTCGGCTCCTATTTGGCCGCACATTACCAACCTCAATGGTATTTTTCTACGATTGCCAGACACGAGTGGGACGATTGGCTACCCAGAGGAAGAACCGGTTAACAATAGTCCAGCAACACCAGCAAGTCAGCAATGGCGATTTGATACTGATGTCCCTTTCAAAGATGCAGCCTCACCGACACTAAGTGCTTCAGAAACACACTATCTTTCATATAAAAAACCTGGATACAGTAGTATTGGTGCTGACGCAGATGGCGACGGCATTCTTGATAGTAAGTGGACATGGGCTCCTATCCGTCAACTCTCGGGGGTGAGCTATGTCATGGCAGTCAGAATTATCGACAATTCTTCGTTGGTTAATCCCAACGTTGCCCTGAGTCTGATTGATGGCAGTAATACACGTGATACAGATGGGGTCGCTCCTGATGACGATCCCCGATGGAATTCACCATCTGAGTTGGACTTTGGCAGATTCTTTGATGACCACGATACTTCGGGCAACTACAACGAGCTTGTCAAAATGCTCGAATACCGTCTGAATGCTGCCTTACCCACTTCTCCCGCGGGCTATAAGCCTATGGTCCCCTATACAGGAACACCTTCGCGTGAAATATTTTGGTTAAATGGCCCAAGCATGTTCAGCAACTTTAACGGTGATGCCACCTACACCACCAGCTACAACAACTACTCCAGTGCAGAAGAAATCAATCTCCGTTACCGCAATGGTTTAAACAACCCAACATTAAATACAAGACTCGGCAGCAGCAGTAATGGACTATACAATTTTATGCGCAGCTCTGTAAGTGAATCTTCATATTCTCCGACATTTACCTCAATGCAAAGCTTTTTCACGAACGACCCCAGGCATAAAATGTCTGTCTACACTGGCAACTCAATCTATATACCGTCCACTGTGTTTACGAAGCTGGATGATTTCTCAGTCAAAGTAGCTGTCAACGAATTGCTAGACAACCCTCCCGCACTGTCAGATAGACTTTGGGAAGTTTTCGGTTCTATTCCCAGTAATCAACTCGCAACTTTCCCTCATCCTTATGATTCAACCACTATTAATGACATGTGCAACCAGGCAGCTGTCAATATCATTGATTACGCAGACGCTGATAATCAACTCACACCCTTTGATAGTTCACAAATGGACACCACTTTGTTTGGGATGGAGGCGCTTCCAGCATTGTCAGAAGTCTATGTTCAACGTGCCTACAAAATTGATTCAGCAACCAATCGCTTCCCCCCCTTACCTGCACCACAAGTTCCAATCGATCCTAACAAATGGGACTTGGTGACTTCAGCAGACAGTTCCAAAGAAGTGGGTTATGCCATTGAAATACGTAACCCATTTCAAATGGCTGTTTCTCTGAAAGATGTTTACCTGTATGTCAATGGCGTAAAATTTTCCAATGGTGATGTCAAGGGTGACTTGGCGGCTGTTACAGGCAAGAATGAGTTAAATGTCGGGCAACTTGTGGTTTTGTATCATAACTCCTCTGGTGGAAATCCATCTCAAGATACTATTACCAATCTTATTGATCCTTCAGAAATCATATCCATTTCAGATTCATGGCCTACCGCATCTGGTAGTGTCCGCCAGGACTGTGTTGTTGAATTACGTGCCACAATCGCAGATGGCAGCGATGCTGACTCCGACCCTGACGAGCTGGACTGGGGTTACCAAAAATTTGACCAGATTGTGATGCCTGCATCCGAAACGCTCCAATGGTATGAGTTCAACAATGTGGGGGATCCAACCGGAAACTACATCTACACCCAGAAATCCGTCATTGGTTCAGGAGATGGTATTAATACGATATTAATGAGTAACAGTACAGACACCACTATTTACACCAATCTTAATACGGACACCACTGCAGAATTTTATCGTCTTGGAATCACAGCGCTTGGAAAGACCGACAAGTCTACTGTGAGTGGGCCTGCATCATATATCAACACCACCAACCTATACGACAAGGTTTATTTTTCCGATCTAGGAGATATTTACTATGTTGGTGAGTTATTTCTTGTCAATATTGTTGGCCCCAATAAAAATAATGACTATGCCAAGCAATGGGACAAACAAACCAATATTGCCAACTCCCGTATTCCATACAAAGAACCTGCTCCGCATGGTTATCATCCGATTGACAGATTTACTATTTACAGTCCCAAGGAAGATGGACGGGATAATGATGGTGACGGTGAAAATGACAATTCCTTTGAATTGCTGATCCCCGGAACAATTAATTTAAACACGGCCACTAAGTCGATATTGCAATCCATACTCCCCATTGAGCCCGTTACTGACCGGGACAATCTGATTGATGAAATAATCGATTATCGTGACATGAAGGGCTTATATAACACCGGCATAACACGTGCTACGAACTATAAAGGAATACGGTCACTACACGAACTCTACTTTATGACGCAAGGTACCAATGGCGGGACATCACTGTATGGGTTTGGTTCAACCAGCAAAGATTCCGTCAGGCAAATGATGGAATTCTCCAATATGATGACCTATTTATCATCGACTCGCAGTGATTTCTTCACCGCCTATGTGGTTATTAAAGGCTACAACGCTGGTGATTTCAGTAGTCAGGGTGCTGTTGAATCCAAACAGATGATCGCCGTATTCGACCGTTCCAAAATATCTCGTGGCCAAGCCAATGTGCGTGTTGTTGGTTATTATGAATTAAACTGATTATGCGTTTCTCGATACATCTACAATATTGAATTAAACCCAATATCAAATACGACTAAAAAAAGAACTGCAAGTTTAATGAATAAACTTGCAGTTCTTTTTTTATATATCAATATTTTGATTTCTGCCTACGGTCACATTCAGACCTGTGGGGCTGGCATGGGAGCTTGCCAGTTACCGATGGCTGCTTTTTTACTGATAGGTGCGGTGTGAGCATCAGGCTGATTGGATTTTTCGTAGAAAGTTTGAGGTTCATACGTCCAGCCAGCATCAAGACGAGTCTGTTCTGCTTTGAGTTGGCGGTAAATGTAACGACCAGCCAAGGGAGCGATCAGACGGGCTTTAAGACCAAATTCGTGGTAGAACTCTGCGAGTAAGTCATCCATTTTGCGATACATGACTGTATTGCCTTTGAACCATTTGCGACATGCCCATACGGCTGCAGTGGAGGTGATGGCCAGGTCTTTGCCATCTTGATGATAGCGTCGGCGGATACGTGCATCGGGGTGATTACGGTGTTTGCGAAAGCCCCTTAGCGTGGTACGGAAGACGCGGATGACACTTGGCCCGTTAACTTCAAAGTCACGGGCAAAGGCGCGAACGAGCATGTCCGTTTCCATTCCTGCGGGGATGTTGGGATGGACATGGCTGAACTTAAGTTGCCCATGGCTATCTGCGGTGTTGGTGCATTTGGGGTCGACGAGTGTGCCTGCTTCTTCATGTTCTTTCCACAAGGGCGTGCCTGGGATTGGGGTGTAGAGCATGAACTGATGGAACTCGGTGTCGAAACTCGCGGAATACTCGATAGCTTCGTCGATATTCTCAGGCGTGTGTTCTTCCATACCAATGATGGATGACCCCAGCACGCGGATACCGTTAGCCTGGAGTGTTCGAACCAGTTCGTGGGCATCAATATTTTTGAGTTTGGTGTATTTACTGTCCTTGCCTTCAAGTCCCATCCAGACCCAGGAGATCCCCAGTCCGATGAGCTGTTCCATGGTGTAGGTGCGAAGGACATTGGCAGAACTGAACACGTAAAGTGACCATGCTTTGTCATGTTCCTGCATCAGTTCAAGGATGCGCAGCGCCTTTTGCTTATGGATGAGAAAGTTTTCGTCCATAATGAAAAAGGAATTGATCTTCAGGTCGCGTTCCAGGTCACACATGATTTTGAAGATATCATCGCCGGTTTTGTAGAACTCAATGAACTTGCCTTTGCCACCGAACATATGACTGGTGGAGCAGAAGTTGCAGCCAAGTGGGCATCCGACGGATGGGATAAGTGATGCTGCCACATCGCCGGGTTTGTCCCGGAGTGTCACGCCCATTGACCGAGCCCCAAAGCCTGAGAGGATTCGTGGATGCTTGATGGGGGCATCGACATTTTGCCCAAGGAACTGTCGGAACCAGCCGACACCTTCGCCTTGAACGATATGATCCGCATCAAGGAATGACGAGAGGACCTCAACGTTGGCAATATGCCCGCCAATGACAATCGTCGCATTGGGTTGATGCTCACGAATAAGCTCGCACATGTTTTTGACTTTGTGCATGTTGGGCATGATGGAAGTGATGCCGATCACGTCGTATTGCTTGGTGGTGATTTCTTCGATGAAACGATCACGGGTTGGGAAATCCAAAAGTGTTGCCGGGTTTGTGATGTTATCGCGGATCATCATGATGCCCCACGACCGGTGGAACATCCGCAGCGAGAAAGGGCCTTGCACGCGGGTCACCTGATTGTGATACAGCTCCATCGGATTGAGCTTGCGCGAGCCGAATTCATCATCCTGAGCATAGGGGCCAAAGACCGAGGTAAAGAGTACCTTTGCTTTGGATCCAAGTGGATGCTGCGGGACTTGTGTGTGATGTGTTGATTCGGGACGTTGCGGGAGTGAGATCGTTGTCATTGAGTCAAAACCTTTATCCCGACCCAGATTCCATTCTGAGTCATTGGGTCGTGTACATAAATGGTGAGCCACTATTCCAAGGCCTCCGGATGCCTTTTTACGATCAGCCTTCATGAACTTGGCCAATCACGTCACCAGGGCTCACCTGTTAATTGGGAACATGATACAAAGTTGTCTTATAAATGTCTCGTTTATTTTTTGACACCATCAGTCAGAACACTTTTACGTCTTGATTGTTATTAATCATCTCTATACGCCTGTTTGGAATTTTTGGATGCATGTACCCTAAATTTTCTTTGCTGGGGACTTGTCTGTCGGAGTGTGGATGCCTAATATGCTACTGATAGCAATTTGCTACCGATAGCAGAAAGAAAGTTATGAGTAAGCTTGAAATGATTGCAGCCGAAGCAGGGGTCTCCAAGCACACGGTTGCCAGGGTTCTTAATGGGAAGACCAAGGAAGTCTGGCCCAGCACGATCAAGCGCGCCGATCACATTCGCAAGCTTGCAGCCAAGCATGGCTATCGCACCAATGCAGCAGCATCAGCCATTCGTACCAAGCGTTTTAATGCCAATGGCTTACTGCTTAGCACCACCATGCACAAAGCTACCATTCACTGGCATACGCAGGCGGCATTGCTCAAAGCCCATCACGAATTGGATAAGCACCTGATTGTCGGGCAGATGGATGACACACAACTGACCACTCAAGGTCAAATGCCCAAATTACTGCGTCAATGGGCTGTTGACGGGTTACTGGTCTTTTATACGACCCAATTCCCCGAACAGATGATCGATATGATCAATAACGACCGCATCCCCGCAGTATGGATGAATGCTGATTTGACAGAAAATGCGGTAAGGCCCGATGACTTTGATGCAGGTTTCCAAGCAACTCAAAAGTTAATCGCCATGGGGCATCGAGACGTGGCATATCTTTATTTTGGTCGAGCCCAACATTACAGCGTCGGTCACCGTCAAGCTGGATACCTGCTTGCGATGCGTGAAGCTGGATTGACACCACGTGTCCATCAGCAGGAAATTTTTCCTACCTGGGAGATTGGTCAACGTACTGAACAGATCAGTGAAATTCTCAAGAGTCCCAACCGTCCGACGGCTGTGGTCACCAATGGTGCCAATACGACATTGACCACACTTTACCTTGCATGTCAGTTGCGATTGAGTGTACCTGAGGATCTGTCATTGATTGCCATCGCAGACATGCCAATCCGCGAACTTGGATTGGCTGTGCATACTTTTGTTATTGATCACGAATCTTTTGCAAAACAATCCGTCGACATGATCCAACAGCGTGTCGCAGAGCCTAATAAAAGTTTTACCACCGCCAAGGTGTCATTTATTGAATCCGATGGGCAGACCATCCAATCCTTTTGATTCACCATATTGTATGGTTTGCTTATACCGATACAGGAAGTCCACATGCCAGTAAAGAATAAACAATCCGCATTTACACTCATCGAGCTGTTGGTTGTGATTTCCATCATCTCCCTGCTGATCTCGATTCTTCTGCCGGCATTATCCAAAGCACGAACCGCTGCAAAACGTAGCGCCTGCGCCAGCCAATTGCATCAAGTTGGCTTAGGTCTTGCCATGTATCAGGTAGACAACAAAGGCGCTCTTGTCCGTAAATGGTTCAACGGGCAGTTTCCGTCTTACTATTTTAGTCAGTATATTTCCAACACCTCCAAAGACGCTTACGCCAAAATGATGAAATGCCCAAGCTGGAAGTTTCTGTATGGTAAAGAAGCTCGATTTTCCTACACCATCCCGCATTGGTGGGACAGTGTAGCCAGCGAAAAAGTCGCAGACACAACCATCATTTACCCAGCCAATGATGCGTTTGGTAAAATGTCTTCACTGGTCTGGTATTACGATGCCATTCCCAAAGACTCTAACAACCACACAGCCAACACCAACCACTGGATTTACCAGTCACTCAACACAGCGTTACACGATCAGACATTCAACAGTCTCTACCTTGATGGTCACGTCACCACCCGTCCGGACTACGAGAAAAGCATGTATGTGGTCAAATAAGATGCAAAGCAATCAGGGTTCTATACAATCATGATAGTTCCCAACCGCAGTCCATCTGATAAAGGTAGAAGCAAAAAATGAAGTCGTTTAATGTCGGTGAAGTCGTCTATGCCAACCCTTTGGCAAGTGAAAAAGATATTGATGGATTCCACATGGAAGGCCAGGCCTGCATCACGTTCCCCGGCGGGAAGATGCGGATGGAAAACGCGTTGGACCCGGCATTGGGACAGGCATCGAACTTTGTCTTCTGGTGTCCGCAGATCATGCCCGCCAGTTTTCAGGCCAGTTGGCAATTCCAACCCATCCGCGAACCAGGCCTTGCCATGTTCTGGTTCGGTGCGCATGGGCAGGATGGCAAAGACCTCTTTGACCCATCGCTTAACAAACGTGAAGGACAGTACCAACAATATTTCGACAGCGATATGAATGCGTATCACGCTTCATACTTCCGTCGCAAGCATGAAACAGAACGAGCATTTACCACCTGCAATATGCGTAAAAGCAAAGGCTTTCACTTGGTTTGCCAAGGTGCCGACCCCATGCCTTCGGTCCCGGATATCACCGGCCCGTATACCATCACTGTCACCAAAGCCGACAACTTCATTCAATTCAAAGTCAACGACCTTGTCAGCTTTGAATGGGAAGATGACGGTGAAACCTATGGCCCGGTCTGGCAGGATGGCTACATCGGCTTCCGCCAAATGGCGCCGCTTATTGCAGACTACAGTAACCTTGAAATACGAGAATTAAAACTCTAAACAAACGACTCAATGCAAACCGCTTGCGGTTTAGCGATCCAATAATCCCACAGCAACAGGAGTTGCATATGTTCACCAAGTCCCTTTCATGTAAGGGTTCGCTATCGTTTTGCCTGCTTGTCACAGGATTTTTGATGATGACTATCCCTGCTTGCGCAGAATCCACGCTATCGCTAACAGCCGATGATCGTCTGTCCAATCGCCCTGCCGATCTTTGGAAGTATTACATGCACGGCTGTGTGGATCACTTTGCAACTCCTATCGACATCCACTCCTTGGCTGATTCGACGATCACCACAACCGATGCGGTCATCGACAATCCGTACAAGCAACACACAGGCAAAGCCGTCTTTGTGGCAGGTAAAACAGTCGACCATATCGTTCTACCCAACCCCCTGCCCATCGACATCAAACCCAACCAAAAACTCCGACTCTATTTCTGGATTAAGGGCATCAACGCAGGCATGCGCGAGGACATCTGGAAAGCACCCAACGTCACCCTCATTCTCAAGGATGCCAAAGGCAAAACCATCAAAGCCGATGGCACCCGCCTGCACACCGTCGGAGACTTTGATTGGCATTGCTATTACCTGGATACACACATTCACAAACGCACTGAGAAAATCTATCTCAAACTCACCAACACCGTACGCGGTAGCGCAGGCTTTACTGCCCTTGGCTATGAATGGGTCAACAAAGCCAATGACTTTTCAACCAACGACAAGCAGGACCCTGTCACAGGTTCAACTGCACAAAATGTCTATCACGATGAGTTACCATCCCATGTCCAAAGCGCACGCGGCTCGCGTTATCCCTGGCATTTTCTCAAAGGTGCCAAAGCAATCCCAGTGATGGTTGGGCAGCAATATGACATTGTTTCCCAAGCAGGCCTCAAGCACTATTTCCAGGATCACCCCCATACGCTTCAACCCTACCATCGACACCATGCCATCATGTACCTGCCGGGTATGTATTACAAAGGCTCCGTTAACAAAGCAGAAAACGGGCAAACCATTTGGCCATCGCCCTATGACGAATGGATCAATGATTTTGCTCAATTACTCCTCGAAGAACAAGACCCCAAAACCGGCTACTGGCGCACGACACATGGGTTGAACATGGGGCTGACTTTTCACTATGCCAATATGCTTTTCCGATACTACTCCCCTGCTCGCAGTGACCGTCCCCTGCGAACCAATGGGAGTATGCACATCGGTCTTAAGTACATCCCCTATGCCAACAACATCATCGACTCCACGCTTGCCATGCAGTCACATACGGAAGACGGCAAACTCGCTGCATGGAATCGTAGTGCCTATCGCTACACTACCGAGCCGGACAAGGATGACCACAAATGCGACTTCGGCACAACATGGGATGCGATTTATCTACTGCGGATTGCTGCGTTGAATCCAGAAGTGGATGTTGCCCGAAAAGCAAAAGTCTATGATGCCATCAAAGCCTCGCATGCCTACCTGCTTAAGCACAACATCCAAGCCGATGGCACATGGAAACTCAAAGACTCCGATAAGCATCCGACGCGATCGAGCTACATGTACGGCATCATCGAAGATACTCATTGGTTGGAGTGGCGAATCGACCCCAGTATCACATCGCCCACGGTCACCCTTACAGGCCAGACCCTTACCGCCAAGTTCACCGATCCCCAACACAACAGTGTGCGACTTTTCGCAGTGCCCAAAGATTTCGACCCTGCCAAACTGGATGAAACACACATGTTCGGCATCATCCAGAAGTCCGGCAAGCTCGCGTCAAACATGGACCCATTCGTGGGCATGACCTTCATCCGCAAGGCTGGCAATGCCATGTGGGGTATCAACAATGACATGCCTGCCGAGGATCACTGGCGATATCAACGTTACACGTATTGGAAGATGCGAAAACTCAGCGATGATCTGATCGTCACAGACGACAATCACCCCATCACATTACCAGCAACTGCCTCAGGTGAGAACATCGCCATTTATGCGACTGCCGTCAACTGGTATGGCGAGCAATCTCCCCCGGTTTTGATTACCAAGCATTAAAAGCCAACCTGTTGGAGGGGAACAGGTTCCTTGAAATGGACAATGGACAGCACCAAACGCTTCGAGTACAATTTGCGGCTCGCACAACGGGGCGTAGCTCAGCTTGGTAGAGCGCTACGTTCGGGACGTAGAGGCCGCAGGTTCAAATCCTGTCGCCCCGATTTTTATACATGAAAGCCCTTCGGCCAACAGGTCAAAGGGCTTTCTTTTTGTCGTCACTAGACTTGTGGCACTCAATGATCGGTTCAATAAGACCGTATCCAAGAGCTCCCGACGGGCCGCGTGATCACCGGTTTCCCACCGTTTTGCCGCTTCCTGAGCCAAATCAAAGACCTCCAGCACCTGTTCAAATCCTGTCAGTGGTGCAGCCTTGCTGGTCTGGATGTTGATCTTCGCTTCGTCAATCTGATCCTTAAATTGGCTGGACTTGGTGGTAAATGTTTTCTGGTCGAGGCCACCTGCCAAATACGCGTCCAAAAGTCGCTGTTGCATCTTCTGCAGATCGGACAAACGACGTTTGAGCGACTTGGCTCGCTGAGCACGTAGCTTCGTATCATCCTGGAACGCAGCAATGATGCTGTCGCGGAACCACTGTCGTTCTTCGTCGTCCTCAATCCGAATCGAACGCAGGTCGGTGAGAATGGCTTCTTCCAGGTCATCTTGCCGCCAGCGGAGCTTAGGGTGGTCGGCATCGGGATATACGTTGCCACAGCGGTAGTACACGTACTCGCGCACCTTGCCATTCTTGTTTTTTCGTCGGATGCGTTCGGAAGTGATGCTATATGGCCACCATGAATCGTGCTGGTTGGTGTGGCCTACCACGCGTCTGGTGGCGATGGATGTCTGATTCATCATTGAAATAGATCGATAGTTCTCCGAATGTCAATTATATGTCAGAAATATCTCATAAAATACTGTTTATGTGCGTTTGCTAAGCCTAATTCTGACACCATCTTGCAAAAAACCACCAAAAACGGACAATAGTGAAACGGAATCGACGATGAGCCTAGACGGTCAAGGAGAAACTCATGGCGGTGGTAGACAATATCATGACCATCGAAGCATTGGCAGAGTACCTTAAAGTTTCCCAGTCCACGCTTTATAAGCTAGTACAGGATGGCAGACTACCATGCCAAAAGGTGGGCAAATGTTGGAGATTTCATAGGGAAGCGATCGATGGATGGCTCAAACAGCATCCGAGAAAGTATCATGAGGAACTTCAATGAATGGGTTGCCTTCTGTGTTCGCAAGTTGCTCGCTTGAAATGATGATTATCCCGCAGGCAGTATGGCCAAAGATTCAAAATGTATCTGATAGCTCGCTTGCTTTTAAGACTACATCAGTTCAGGCGTTAACGGTTTTGAAAATAGCACCGCAACCGGGGATCGGTGATGAGTGAAAAGAACAGCACTAACTGGAACACGATAACGCCGTCATCCTTCCCATGGGAAAAGGAAGCGATCGATTACATCCAGTTGCAGTTTCCCACACATGAACCCTATCGTGCATGGTCTAATTTTGAGTTCATTGCTGACGATGGCAGTATCAATGAAATTGATCTGTTGGTCTTCACGCCCCAAGGCTTTTTCCTGGTCGAGATCAAGAGTAATCCAGGCATACTTTCAGGCGATACACACACTTGGACATGGCAGCATAACGGCCATAAAAAGGTCGCTGATAATCCTCTTTTCCTAGCAAATTTAAAAGCGAAAAAACTCGCATCATTGCTCCAACGCCAACGCACTTTTGCCAAAATGCGTGTTCCGTTTATCGATCCACTGATTTTTTGTTCTGCAGAAAACCTTGAATCACGTCTTGGTGGCAATGCACGATTCCATGTCTGTCTGCGTGACCAGGACAAACAAGCTGGCATCGTGGCAGCCTTGAAAAGGCGCGAATGTCCCGGACTATCCGAACAAGCCCGTGGAACTTTTGACCGCCCAACCGCCAAGGCCGTAAATCGAGCACTTGAACAGATAGGTATCAAGCCTTCTCAAAGCAGCCGTCGTGTGGGAGACTACGAGTTGCAAGAGATCCTCGATGAAGGACCAGGCTATCAGGATTTTCTTGGTAAACATGTCTCGCTTAAAGACACGCTTCGGCGCATCCGTATCTATCTCGTGCAAGCCGAAACTAGCCCCGAGCAGCGACAAATAGTCCAACGAGCAGCTGAACGAGAGTTTCGTCTCCTCCAAACGCTCGAACATCGAGGTGTACTCCGAGCTTTAGAGTTCACCAAACATGAACTGGGCCCAGCCATCATTTTCCAGCATTTCCCTACGGCAATGCGACTCGACCATTACCTTGTCGAACATAAAGATCAGATTACCGATGATCTTCGGCTACATCTCATGCGACAGATCGCTGAAACTGTCAGCTTCGCCCACGGAAAGCACGTCGTCCACCGCAATCTCAGTCCCAATGCCATTCTTGTAGTACACCCGGATACGAATAACCCACAAACGGTTCTTATGAATTGGCAACTGGGTAATCGTCAAGCAATCACTGGCGGAACAATGCTCACGCAACAAGTGACAGCCACGATTCACGTGGACAAACTCGCAGAAGAATCCACCAAGGTCTTCATGGCTCCTGAGACATTCGTCGATCTTGACACGCCCAGCGAGTATCACGACATCTTCTCTTTGGGAGCGATCTGTTACCTGCTATTCACAGGTCAAGCTCCCGCCGAAAGTCCATTGGCGTTGGCACAGAAACTTCGGGAACATCGCGGCCTGCGTGTCAGCGCCGTCTTGAATGGTGCCCCGGAATCACTTGACCTGCTGGTGCAATACAGCACAGATCCGGACGTGAGTAATCGTCTGGATACTGCTGATGAAATTCTGGATTATCTCAACGAAGTTGAAAATGATCTGACGACACCCAGCAACCAAGTGATCGGTGACCCAACACAAGCCAAAGCCAAGGACATGCTGCCCGGTGGATATACCGTGTTGCGTAAGTTGGGGACAGGTTCAACAGCCACTGCCTTGTTGGTCGAAAAGGCTAATCAACAGTTCGTTGTCAAGATTGCAGTGGATACCGATCACAATGATCGCATCCGCGAAGAAGGCGAAGTCCTTCAAAAACTTGATAGCCCACTGATTGTTCGTTGTTACGGCACGGTTACAATTGGTGATCGCACAGCTATTCTCCTGGAGCCAGCAGGTGATAAAACCCTTCGCAAACGTCTGTCCGAAGAAGGTCGTCTGAGTCTAGACCTGCTTGAACGGTTTGGTCAAGACCTTCTCGAAGCTGTCGTTGTCTTGGAACGCACAGGTATTGCCCATCGTGACATCAAGCCTGAGAATATTGGCGTTTCTGCGGTCGGCCGTGGCGATGCCCTGCATCTGGTGCTCTTTGATTTTTCCCTGTCAAGGTGTAGTCCTGAAAATATCCGTGCAGGCACACCGGGCTATCTTGATCCATTCTTACCTTTACGCAAACCACTACGCTGGGATCTGCAAGCTGAGCGATATTCGGCAGCAGTCACCATCTATCAAATGACCACAGGCTTCCTTCCTGTTTGGTATGACGGTAAAACCGATCCAGCCATGGTTGATTGTGAAGTGACAATAGACACCGAGCGATTTGATCCAAACCTTCGTGATGCATTTTCCGATTTTTTTCGTCGTGCATTGCGTCGTAATCCCAGAGAACGTTTTGATAATGCCCAACAAATGCTTGATGCCTGGCAACGCATCTTCAGCACCGTAACACTGACGCACAGTACCTTGACTGATGAGGGAGAACCCGACAATTCGGCACTTCTGGCAGTGGCAACTCTTGACACGAATATTGCCGAACTCGGCTTGGGGCCAGCTGCTGTCGATGCGCTGGATCGTATCAATGTTATCAAAGTCAGTGAACTGCTCCATGTCTGGGGGCGGCGTCTTGCACGAATGCGTGGCGTAGGCAATAAAACACGCAAACACATCCTGGCAGCTGTCAAGGTTCTTCGTGAACGTTTGGGCGCAACAACGAGCACCGACCATACCAGCACAGATACAGCGGATGAAGTTGAAGCATATGAGAGCCAGATACCCAAGGATCAGTTAAGCATTGATGTCATGGTGCAACGGATTCTTCGTGCCAAGGCCAAGAGTCGTAATGCCACCGAAACAACAGCGATGGAAGCACTCATGGGGCTTGATCAGCGGGTGGATTCCGTTTGGCCAAGCCAAGGTGACATTGCACCACTTGTCGGCGTGACTCGTGGGCGTGTCAGCCAGATTCTTGCCGATGCCCAAAAACGATGGCTTAAAGATCCTGCTATGACCGCACTACGCGATCAGATCGCTGTTCTGCTTGAGGCCAATGGTGGAGTCATGTCTTCTCAGGAGCTTTGTGATACGTTGCTTTCAGTGCGAGGTAGCGTAGAAGATGATCCCCGCCGTGGACGTCTGGCTCGTGTGGTCACCCGGGCTGCAGTTGAAACAGAGAACACGTTGGAAGTCCCCAAGTTCATCCTACGTCGTGTGGGTTCCAACGCCTTGATTGCAACAGATATTTCGCTGGCAGACTATGCTGCGGCATTAGGGCAACAAGCTGACGAAATTGCCACAAAAGATCCTCTGCTTCCGCCTAATCGCGCGATCGAAATACTTCGTGCGGTCCCACTTCCTCCAGAATCTGATGAACTCAACGATTCCCGTCTAGTGCGCCTGGCAACTGCTGCATCCCAAAATGCTGCAATCTCCAGTAAACAGGAAATCTACCCACGCAACATGACCGCTCAACGTGCCATTCGTCTTTCTCACGGCGGATTGGTTGGCGTTCGCACCCTTACCCCTGAACAAATCCGTCAACGTGTCAGTAGCCGATATCCGCAAGCTGCAACCCTACCCGGCCGTCCTGCATTGGATCATTTACTTGCTGATGCTGGGCTTCAATTGGCTTGGGGAACCAATGACCAAGGTAAAGAAGCCTATGTCAGCACCTCGCGTAATCCGCTAAGTATCACGGATGCTTCCAGTACCCTACAACGTTATTCCACACAGCAGCGCACTTCGGGAAACGCTACCCCCTTACCTCAGTTTCAACCCGCTTATATCTCAACAGATATCGCAGAAGCCCGTCGTTTTGAAGAACGCCTTCGTTATGCCGAGAAAAATGGTTCATTCCTGGCAATGACCGTTAAGCCCAATCTCTACGATCAGGCACGCCAGGAACTAACCACTCGGTTTTCCACACGTTCATTTGACATGGAACGTGTCTTTCTCGATGCACTTCGTCACGCAGCGGATGAAGTAGGAGCAGACTGGTCTGTTGTCGAAAAAGCCGATAGCTCCGATGATCGCAGTGAAGATTGGCGAAACCTCAATCAGCTCATCGCAAGCAAGGCCATCCCTAAAATTGAAGCAGCTTTGGAAAAGGACAATGTCAATGGACAAACGGTACTAACCTACCACTTGAACTGGTTAGCTCGATACGATCAGGTCGTGATGTTATCACGCGTGGCCCAGGCGGTTCAGGATAATCGTATCTACGGCGTGTGGCTGCTCATCCCTGCCAGCGAACAGACGCCTATGCCATTGCTTGATGGTGCAGCCGTCCCCGTCATCACGCCCAACCAATGGGCCAACATCCCCGAAAGCTGGTGTCAGAACCTACATCGTACAAAGCAGGCCACGTCGAATAACATCAGTTCGAGTGCCACGTAATTGGGGGGAAATGCCATGGAAATGAGACATGAAATTACGTTGCCAAAAACGGAAGGCTTTTATACCCAGCCATTCAATTTCCCCGTGGAATTAGTTCACGGTGCCTGCAAACAATATGACGATCCGAAATCTGCGGGGCCATCATTAGGTCTGTCATTAAATCCTCAAATGCAAGTTGCCTTGAACACATATGGCAAATCGCACAATGCTTCACTAGACGAGATCGCCCATTCAGCATTGCAATACTTCCGTACTTCACATGGTTCAACAGAAGCATTGGATCACATTGATCTGCGTTTTATGTTGACCTATGACTTTGGTCGGATTTTTACTAGCGATGGTGATAATCATCATGCCGCCAAACTCGGCCTTGCCAGTTCTGAACAAAGCCAACGGCATGGTGAATCCGTCAAACACTCCGTTGAAATGTTTGGTTACGGATTGGCATTGCATTATGTCGCCAATGTGTTGGGAGTTTCATCTGACAGATTCTCATTCTTGCTGGGAAATGGGAACCGTCCTGACTTTGTGGCAACCTATTCAATCGACAAATTACTGACTCAAAATCCTCTGCTTGAAACAATCAATACTGCCGGACAGCGTGTTTATGTCGAGGTCAAGGCCAGAACTGGTTGGGCAAGTATGCGTGAAACCAATCAAAAGAACGACTTGTTATACAACTGTGCTCAAAAAGCCCAGTCATGTCCCAATGGCATTCTGCTTTCGATTCTCATTGCATTACCTGCACGATCTGATAGTCCCAAACGCACGCCCAAAATCTTGATTGCAGATCCCAATGATCCCGAACCGTTAACAGACGAAGAACAGGTTCTGTTTTTACTCGATCGGTACATGATGCTGGCCCAGCGATATGGATTGCGGTTGTTCAAACGAAACATCCTCAGATGGAAGCGAGTGTTGGCACACCAACTCTCAGACAAAGAAACACAAGTACTTCGCAAACCGGATGATGAATCGGATAGCATTGCACAAAGCCAATACAAGGAATCATTGCTTTTACCCCGGGAGTTCGGTAACCGCAGGTTCCAAGGCAGAACTTTTTCTTCGTTGCTATTGCGCTTGGGCTCTCCACGAAACCGACAAATTACTGTTGCAGAAGCCGAAGCTGCCATGCGTGAAAATGAATGGGGAACCACCTATTTTGCCGGTGTGGACATGGAGCTGATGGAAATCGTTGCTCAACAGAAAATCAAGGAACTACTCTACTTTGGCACTCGAGGTGGTCTGAGAGATGACCTGGTTGCCAAATCTGCATTTACCGAGCAACAGGTTCGCATGGAAGATAACGATCGCAATAATGTTCAAAATGCGGTCCGAATCGCTCTTGATAAATTCCGAGAAACGAAGGTCTGGTAAACAACACTCATGATAAACCGTCAAGCATTACTCTCTGATCTCAAACCCATCCTCACCAAGCTCGAGCAGGACCTGCGTGCGCGTTGTGATGAAGTGCCTGCTCTGGATGCCAAACTTCAGGCTGAATATCAGCAGGCCATCGAAGCCGATCGCACAGCCTTTACCTATGAGCAGTGGCGGATGGACCTGATCACGCAGGTCGCAGTCGCCTGGGTGCTCTCCTGTGTCTTTGTCCGCTTTCTGGAAGACAACAGTCTCATCTCGCCCCCTCGCATCTCCGGCCCACTGCATGGCGCAGGCACCGATGCAGGTCGCCAACGCGCCTTGGATGAACGCGAAGCCTACTTCCAGCAGCATCCTACACTCACCGATCGTGATTACCTGCTGAGCATCTTTGACCAACTGGCCAAACTCCCAGGCACGAAGGATGTCTTTGGCTCGCACAACCCCATCAACACCTACCCCGATTGGCTCTCAGGTGATGCCGCCCAACTGCTCATTGCGTTCTTTCAGAAGATTGATGCCGATGGCAACGGTGAACTGATTCATGACTTTACCGATCATGTCTCGGCTTCCGGGGGATTCGATACCCGTTTTCTGGGCGATCTGTATCAGGACCTTTCCGAAGCCACGCGCAAGAAATATGCCCTGCTCCAGACGCCGATCTTTGTCGAAGAGTTCATCCTCGACCGCACCCTGGAACCAGCGATCAAAGAGTTCGGCCTCAAAGGATTGAAAATGATCGACCCGGCCTGTGGCAGTGGTCACTTTCTGCTGGGTGCCTTTGAACGTCTGCTTAAACACTGGCGTAAAAAGGAGCCGGGCGCCGCCGGCGGGGATCGCGAGTTGGTCAATCGCGCGCTGGCGTCGGTGCATGGCGTGGATCTCAACCCTTACGCCGTCGCCATTGCCCGATTTCGTCTGCTCATTGCGGCCATGCGCGAGTGCCAGATCACCCGCCTTGCCGACGCCCCTGCGTTTACGTTCAACCTGGTCTGTGGCGATTCGCTGCTGCATGGCCCGCGTGGTGGTGCCGCCGACAAAGGTGCTTCGGGTCGGCAGGTGGAATTTGATTTTGGTCAGATGGCCCATCACTATGCCGTGGAAGACACCGAGAACCTCGACCGCATCCTCACCCCCGGCCAATACCACGCCGTCGTCGCCAACCCGCCGTATATCACCGTCAAGGACAAAGCCCTCAATCAGGCCTACCGTGAGTTGTATCCGGAAGTCTGTTACAAACAGTATTCCCTGTCGGTGCCGTTTTTGCAGCGGCTGTTCATGCTGGCAGCAGATGGTGGTTTCACCGGCCAGATCACTGCCAACAGTTTCATGAAGCGCGAGTTTGGCAAGAAGCTCATTGAAAGCTATCTGCCGAAGATTGATCTGGCCCATGTGGTCGATACCAGCGGCGCGTATATCCCCGGGCACGGTACGCCGACCGTAATTCTCTTTGGGCGCAATCGTCCTCCAGTTTTACCAACAATTCGTGCTGTATTAGGTATCAAAGGGGAACCTCATACACCAACTGATCCATCGCAAGGACTTGTTTGGACCGCCATTCTTAAGCAGATTGATCAAGTTGGTAGCGAAAGTGACTTTGTCAGCGTGAATGACACATCGCGTGAACAATTTGGTAAACACCCTTGGTCTATTGGTGGTGGAGGAGCGTCGGAGTTAAAGGAGCAAATAGATCATCAATTTTCGAATACTTTGGGCGATATCGCAACATCTATTGGTTTTTGTCAAGATACACACGCCGATGACGCTTTTGTTCAGCCATTGCGATTTTTTTCTAGACAATCTATTTGCAATGGTTTTAAGCCTCAGATACGAGGGGATAATGTTCGCGATTGGGGAGCCGAATGCTTAGAAGGCATAGTATTCCCCTATAATGACCAACTTAAACAATGGCGAACAATACCGAAATTACCATGTTGGGCATGGCTACATGCGCTCCGTACTGAATTATGGGGGCGTTCTACTTTTGGTGGTGGTACATATCGTGATGCTGGTAGGCCTTGGTTTGACTTTCATCAATTTCCCAAGACAAGATTAAAAACAGCTTTATCTCTGATATTTCCTGCCGTCGGAACACATAATCATTTTATGCTTGATCGTGGTGGTAGAGTTTTCAATCGATCAGCGCCTGTCATCAAATTGACTCATCATGATGATGAAGATATATACCTTGATGTTTTAGGACTACTGAATAGTTCTTCGGCTTGTTTTTGGATGAAGCAAGTATTTCATAATAAAGGTAGTACAGTTGATCAACATGGTGCAAGACAACGTACCATGCCATTTGAGGATTTTTATGATATAGATGGAGCAAAATTAAAGCGATTTTCTCTACAAATTCCACAGCCTATTAACCTCGCTCAACAACTAGATACCCTAGCCCAAACACTTTCGGCACTGACAGCGGCGGCATTGGTTCGGGATGCGGTGCCTACAGCCGAATCGCTTGCTGTCAATCAACAGCGGTTTGCTTTGACACGGGCGCGGATGATTGCCTTGCAGGAAGAACTCGACTGGCAGTGTTATGGGTTGTATGACCTGATCACGGAGGAGGATGTCGCGCAGGTGCGTTGTGACAATCCGCCGCCGCTGGAACTGGGGCAACGGGCGTTTGAAATCGTGCTGGCCCGACGCATGGCAGCAGGTGAGGAAGAAACCACGTGGTTTACAAGGCATGGCTCCATGCCCATCACCCAAATCCCCAAGGCATGGCCCAAGGATTATCAACAGGTGGTCCAGCACCGCATCGACCTGATTCAAAACAGCAAGAACATCGGCCTGATCGAACGCCCCGAATACAAACGCCGCTGGAACACCGAACCCTGGGACAAGCAGCAGGAACAAGCCCTCAAAAACTGGCTGCTGGATCGCCTGGAAAGCTATTTTGATCTCGATGGTCGCATGAACGATCAACAGACGATCACCGCCCATGCCCTGTTGGTTGAACCCAAACTCACGAGTGTGGCAAGGGTGGCGGACATGGCGCGGGCGGATCAGGACTTCATGCAGGTGGCCGAGATTTATCAGGGACGCATGGACTTTGACGTGGCGAACCTGGTGGGTGAATTGATCGAAGCCGAAAGTGTGCCGGCCTTACCCGTGCTGCGTTACAAGCCCAAGGCGATGGACAAACGCCAGGCATGGGAACGGACATGGGAGTTGCAGCGACAGGAAGATGCCATCGACGCGATGTTCGAGGTGGACAAACTCAAGGATCGTACCGAGCAAACCCCTGTCACCTGGCCAGCGCAATGGTCCATCAGTGAGGTGAAAATGGCAGTGCTCAAAAAGGAGCTGACACTGGCCGTCCAGTATGTGACTGAAGCGATGGCCAAGGGTTTGAACCTTGAGAGTGATGAGATTCTCAAGCCGATACACGATGCCGCCAAACGGGCCAATCAGAAGGTGGTGGGTGATATCCCCGTGCCCCCCAAATACACGAGTGCCGACTTTTTGGACAAGAATCATTGGCGATTGCGTGGGAAGCTCGATGTCCCCAAGGAACGCTGGGTGTGTTTCCCGCATTGCGAAGGTGAAGATGGCACCCTGGTCATCGCCTGGGCGGGATACGATCACCTGCAACTGACCCGCGCGATTGCCGAACGCTACGAGTTGGCCCGGGAGAATCAGGGCCTTAAGCTGGTGCCGCTGCTGACGGCGATCGGGCAGTTGATCCCGTGGCTCAAACAGTGGCACAACGACCCGGACATGGCCTTCAATGGGCTGCGCATGGGTGACTTTTTTGAGGAACAACTCGCCGAAGACGCCAAAGCTCTGGACATGAGCGTCCAACAGGTCATGGATTGGCAACCCCCCGCCAAGAAGAAAAAGACGAGGAAGAAAAAGACCGCAGGACGGAAGAAGAAAAAGGTCACGGAATAGAGATGGACGCTAAGCAAAAAGCACGTTTAAAAAGTAAAAAAGGGAAGTCCATTCTCCGTAATCAACGTGCGCGCTTAGCAAGCCCAAAGACATGGGAATACTCAGACAATTTTTTTAAAGATGTGCTTCGGCATGCTGTTCCTGAACGTACTGGAGAAGTGAATGATCTGTTAAAGAAACATGGCATCAATATTACTCCAGATAATGCTGAAAACAGCATGCGATTTTGCGTCGACTTAAATACGCATGAAATAACAATATCAACTGGCCCCTTGCCACGACTTTGGGGACATGCATATGCGTACCTGCAATTTTATCAATGCATGGATGAGGCAAAAAGAATAGATCCATTAGCACGGTCATTCCCCGCAGGCTATGGAGTCTTTCCCCAGGCAATTGAGATTTTGAAATGGGCAATGATTGGAGACGCAAAAGCAAGGTTAAAGAAAGAAGCAGGCGATTTGGGGCCACAAGAATATCCGGATGGTTTATCGCTGCCATTTGATCCTTCTAATAAGGATCCTACACATAAAGTAGCTGGGGATTTAGCCATGATGGCACTTGGATATATGATGTTGCACGAGATTGCCCATCTGGAACTAAACCACTCTGCAGTAACAGATGAGGTATCAATCGAGCAAGAACGAGAAGCTGATGAATGGGCTGCAAAGTTTTTTCTGGATAATAGCTGTGAATATGCTAAACAACATAGACATGAATCATTAAAAGTTGAACAAAAACGTCTGCTAGGTTTGACGATTGGTTTTCTGTGGATGTTGCATTTTGAGGTTCATATGGGTGTTGGCAATCACCAAACGCATCCACCTGCTTATGACCGATTGCCTAATGTGTTGAATAAGCTTGATTTTGATGGATTAGATGCGGCGTGGTCAATGGCGGCAACAATATTACCAATGCATTATCAGGCACGTTATGGGATGGTTGAAGAATACGGTGGTTTTGATGATTTCCCAGAATGCTACCAGCACTATGCAGACCTTTTGTCAAAGCAACCTAAGTAGAATTTTTTGAATTCAAACAAATGCGGCATTTTGTTAAATCAATAGAATTTAAGTGCATGTGTTGTAATTATTGAAAGACAAGGACAGTAAATGTCTAAGTATATTAGAGAACTGATTGATCTACCCACACAGGTTAACAAAGGCGACTTTGTCCTGAACCTGTCAGCGGGGGTCAAACAAAATAATGCCACGGCGACGCTCCATAACTACGTGGTAACGCCCCAGCTCAATAACTGTTTTGATCAGGCATTGGGCTTTATCAAGAGTGCAGTTGAATCGGCATCCAGCAAGGCATGCTATCTACATGGCAGTTTTGGTAGTGGTAAAAGCCACTTTATGGCGGTGTTGCATCTGCTGCTGCAAAACAACACCGAAGCACGGTCGATCCATGAGTTGGCGGATGTGGTAGCCAAACATAATGAATGGACGCAAGGCAAGAATTTCCTGTTGGTGCCGTTCCACATGATCGGTAGCCGCAGCATGGAACAAGGCATTCTGGGACGCTACGCCGAGTATGTCCGGCAACTGCATCCCGAGGCTCCGATCCCCGGCATTTATCTGGCTGAGAGTTTGTTTGAAGATGCCAAAAGTCTGCGCGAAGATATTGGGGATGAAGCTTTTTTCCAGAAGCTTAATAAGAACAAGTCCTCAAGTAGTAAATCAGGAGGCTGGGGAAGTATAGCAGCAGGTTGGGATGGTCAGAGTTTTGACATAGCAGTGGCATCACAGCCTGGTGACAAAGAACGTACACGACTGGTAGGCGACCTGATTGACACCATCTTCCGCAGTTATCACAACGTGGCAATGGGTCAGGATGAAGCCTATCTGGATCTGGACAAGGGGTTGGCAGTCATCTCCCAACATGCCCAATCATTGGGATATGATGGACTGATCCTGTTCCTCGACGAACTGATTCTGTGGCTGGCCAGTCATGCCGCAGATATCAACTTCATCCATCACGAGACACAGAAATTGGTGAAGCTCGTTGAGGGGCAGAGCGCAGATCGCCCGATTCCGATTGTCAGTTTCGTCGCACGTCAGCGTGATTTGCGCAAACTTATTGGTGATACGGTCCCCGGTGCGCATAAACTGAATTTCGATGATTCGGTGGATTGGTCCGATGGACGATTTGGTGTGGTAAAACTCGAAGACCGTAACTTGCCGATGATCGCCAATAAGCGTGTGCTCAAGCCACGCAATCAAGCTGCCAGGCAGGAATTGGATGCTGCGTTTGAAAAGACCGCCACGATTCGCAAGGAAGTGATGGACACGCTTCTTGCCAATGAATATGACCGGGAGATGTTCCGTTTGATTTATCCCTTCAGTCCCGCACTGATGGAGACATTGATTGCTGCATCAAGCATGCTTCAGCGTGAACGCACGGCATTGAAGGTCATGATGCAGTTGCTGGTGGAGCAGCAGGATACATTGCAGGTTGGCGACATTGTGCCGGTTGGTGATTTGTACGATGCCGTGGCACAAGGTGATGAAGCTTTCAGTCAGGACATGAAGATTCACTTCGACAATGCCCGTAAGTTGTATCACGAAAAGTTACTGCCGATGCTTGAAGCAACACATGGCAGACGTGATGAGGTTCTGGGCAAGCCCAAGGACGACTCGGTACGGATCAATTTCATCAATGATGACAGGTTGATCAAGACGCTGCTGCTTGCTGCACTGGTGCCGGGTGTGAATTCACTGCGACTGATGAATGCCAATCGCCTTGCTGCTCTGAACCATGGCACGATTCGTTCTCCAATACCAAGCAAAGAGCCCACAATTGTGCTCCAAAAGGTCAAAGACTGGGCCAGTCAGGTTGGTGAGATCAAGATCGAACGTGATGCCCCCAACCCAACAATCAGCATCCAACTTAGTGGCGTGGACACCGAAGCTATCATCGCTGCAGCAGAACACGAAGATAATCCCGGTAATCAGATGCGCATGGTCAGGCAGATTCTCTTCAATGAACTCCAGATCGATAATGCAGACCAAATGTTCATCACTTATCCATTTCTGTGGCGAAACACTTCGCGTGAATGTGATGTCATTTACGGGAATGTCCGGTCGTTGCCAGATACAAGTCTGACTGCCAATGGGCAGACATGGAAAGTGGTCATCGATTATCCCTTCGATGAACCGGGACACACGACACGAGACGACCTGGGCAAACTCCAGATCTTTTCACAGAACAATCCCAATGGAACGAGGACTTTGGTTTGGCTGCCTGCATTCTTCACCGAATCTGCCAGACGTGACCTGAGTCGCCTGGTGATTATCGATCATATTCTCACCGGTGAGCGTTACAACAGCTACGCATCATTCCTTTCCCCCCAAGATAGAGCCACTGCACGTACTTTGATGGAAAATCAGCGTAGTAGTCTTCAGGAACGTGTCAAACAGCATGTTGAAGCTGCATACGGCATACGTGGAAGCCAAAGTAAGTCGATTGATGATTCGCATACATTGGCTGATACCTATAATTCACTATTCCAAGGATTGGATCTTCAACCACCGGCAGGAAGCAATCTTAAGTTGGCATTGGAGGAATTGTTATCTCAGGCATTGAGTTATGAGTTTCCTGCTCATCCGAGTTTTGGGGCAGAAATCAAGATTTCCAATCTCAGAAAAGTATATGAAGAAGTGAGTAAAGCGGTCTCTGAGAAAGGTGGCAGAATTCAGGTTGATAAAAGTATGCGTAGTCTCATTAAGCAAATTGCTGAACCTCTGAATCTAGGTGAACAAGGCGAAACACATTTTGTGCTAGGAATGCGTTGGAAAGACCACTTCAATCGCAAGGCTTCAGAATCTGGAACAACGATAACAGTACAAGCACTTCGAAAATGGTTGGATGAACCCTATATCATGGGATTGCCCAAAGATTGCAGTAACCTGATTATTCTTATTTATGCAGCCCAGACCAATCGAAGCTTTTACCGCCATGGCGGAACATTCGATGCAACTTTGGCGAACCTGCCTGAAGAAGTTGAGTTACGTGAACAGCAACTGCCACCAGCAACGATGTGGGTGACTGCGATAGAACGTGCAAGCCGTATTTTTGGCGTAGTATCTTCACCTTTGTTAAATGCTTCGAATTTAACAAAACTGGCTGAGGGCATTCAAGCCATTACAAATGAGAAAATAGACTCCTGTCGTCGTCTTGTGGATACCCTCAAGAATCATTTGGTTGAATTTGAAGTTTCAATTCAGGATGCATCCAGACTTCAAACAGCAATTACTGTGATTAATTTGCTTGAAGCAGTCCGTAACTCAAAGCCTGCCAGCGTAATCGAAGCCTTAGCAACTTTTGACCCCATAACATCCGAAGCCGCTATGGGGACGAGTTTTTCATCTGCAGCAGTAGTTGTCAGCGAACTAGCTGCAACTCAGTGGAAACTCTTTGATAGTGTACGCAGTCTGCAGGATGACCGTTCGAATGCGGCAAAGGCGTTGTGCCAACGTGTCATAGATGCAATGAAAGCAGATCAGCATGTCACAGTATTAGGACCGGTATTGAAGATTGAGCAAAGCAAAGCCATTGATCTGTTATCCGTCCCTACAGTTGCAACCCCCATGCCACCAGTTAAAACATCCGTTGCACCGATTGATGAACCTTCCATTAAACGGGGCTATAAAATGATCGACAGTGGTAAACGTGAAAATATAAGTCTGGCCGAAGCTGAAACCGAGATTGAACGCATCAAGAAAAAGGTTAAAAGTTCCCAGACAATACGTATCAACGTATCCTGGGTTATTGAGGAATAGTTATTGATGTCAAGTGCGAATCCAACCCTCGCAGTCATCCGGGCTCAAATCCGGGCAATTGGTGACAAAGCGAAGAACGCTAACGTGTTCGGCATCTACTCGCGCGGACGATGGACGGGACCGTCTATTCAAAACACAGGCGATGAACAGATTGCGGTCTATCAATGTGACTCTCCTCTACAGATGCGACTTGCACTTCAGAACGTTCCCCCCAGTGTGTCCTCTACGGTTTTGATAACACCCTTAGATCAGAGCCAGATAAGTGACGACATTCTTGTACGTATGGCCCGTCGCAGACTGTTCCCGATTGACAATTGGGAAATTGTCCGATCATTGTTTAAAGCTAAACATCTGGACCCGAGAATCACCCGACACACATTCCTGGCGCAGATGCTACTTGAATTCGCAGGCAATCAGGAAATCAAGCCAGTTGCAGGTGGTTTCCTGGATGCAGAGACGGTGTGGGGAATACTACTATCGGATCGGCTGGGACTTGAAGGATCACATCCTGATGTTCAGGAGCTTTTACGAAATACAGCTGAAGCCAACCTGGCAAGTCGGTGGAAAGCTTGCTCAAGGGAATTTCGTGACGCAGCATTAGCATGGATCAGTGAAGCGGCCGGTGATGTCGCAAGAACCATTCTGGGTTGTATAGAATCAGAGCACGGTGCAAACGCCCTCTCCATTGGCTTGACCATGGGTATTGTATATCACGACAAAGTCGGACACGAATTGGATAAGGCGGCAGGTCGACTTGAAGCCTATGTGGGATCAACCAATTTGCAACCTTCTATTGCACAACGTTGGCGTGATGCATCTGCGATGGCTGCAATGCAGCTTTCACCAAACGTATTTCGCCATTCACTGGAGGAAGCAGAAGTCATCATTGAGAATATTGGTGCAAGAGACCATGTATGGCACAGTGACATGCTTGAAAGCGGATTTGACCAACGTCTTTCCCGTTTCGGGCTGGCACTGGCGACACAGGTGGATTCGCGTGCAACCAGTCTCTCTGAAGAACTTGTAAACGTTTACAAAAATCTCCAACAACACAGGATGGGACGTGACAACAATCGCCGTATGCAACGTGTCACGATGGCAATTCGTCTAGCTCATTGGCTGGCAGACCAGAACATCGACAAGAGTGCAAAGACAACAAGCCTTCTTTCACTTGCACAGGACTACGCATCTACAGGTGGATTTGTGGATTGGGCGAGAAGAGTTTTGCGTGGTGGTGAGTCAAACAAAGATTTAGCAGCTGCATATGTTCGACTGGTCGACCGAGTCACCGATTTACGTGAAATTGCGAATCAACACTTTGGTGATTCGATTGCTGAGCACCATGCTGCCGGTGACATAACTTCTGGTCTGATACCTGTTGAACAGATACTGGATCAAGTAGTTGTCAAAACTGCGACGAAAGCTCCAGTGCTCCTGCTTGTGCTTGATGGGATGAGTTGGGCAGTCTTCCGTGAGTTGGTTTCCGACATCACATCACATAATTGGATTGAGTTAGGTTTTGCACCAGCCCCCAGACGTATGATTGGGCTCAGTGCTCTGCCATCTGTCACCCAAGTGTGCCGAACAAGCCTACTTTGCGGTACTCTGAAGTCTGGTCAAGCCTACGATGAAACGCAGGGATTCGCTACTCATCCAGCATTGTCAACACTGTCACAACCGGGCTATGCCCCAAAGCTATTCCACAAAGCTGCACTTGAAGGCGATGAGGATTCCAGTCTTGCGAGTGATATCAGACAGGCGTTGTCAGATAAGAAGCAACAGGTTGTGGGTGTTGTTATCAACGCCGTCGATGACCATCTGGATAAAGGTGATCAAATTGATGCGGTTTGGACGATGCAACACATTCGCGTACTAGAGCCTATCCTGAGTGAAGCAGCAGAAGCAAGTCGCCTTGTTGTGCTCTTAAGTGATCATGGACACATTCTAGACCGTCAAACCCATGGTCTCGATGCGCAAGATGGTCTTCGTTGGCGTCGACCTAATGGTAGTCCTATTAATCAAGGTGAAATCGAAATCAGTTCCCCACGAGCAGTTCTTGAAGGGGGACGCATCATTGTGCCGTGGTCAGAAAAACTGCGTTATGGCCCAAAGAAAAATGGCTACCACGGCGGAGCAACACCGCAGGAGATGTTGATTCCCATTAGCATTCTATGGCCGGAACTTCAAGTACCAGAAGATTTGGTGGAGTTGCCAGTGGATCTTCCAATGTGGTGGATCGAGCCGACAGTGAGTCGGTCTGGTGTAACGGTTGTTAAACAATCTTTGCCCTCGGCAAAAGAAATTGCCCAGCCACCAACACTTTTCGATGAGCCCAAAGCAGTTCCATCATCAGCAACGTTGCTTGAACCGTGGATTACAGCTTTACTTCAGAGCGATGTGTATGCCATACAAAAGAAACTGGTGGGCAGAGTGCGTATCGACGAGACAATACTCCAACGCCTTTTGACCACACTAGATAGTCGTCGCGGCTCAATAACTACCCCTGCTCTTGCGAGTGCTATTGAAGTGCCTGAACATCGTCTTCCGGGCTTATTGGCCGTGATGCAACGATTGCTGAATGTCGAAGGCTACGCCATCCTCGACCGTCAGGACGCTGCCAATACCGTTGTGTTGAATATCCCGTTACTCAAAAAACAATTTGAATTGGAATAATAAGGCCCGATAGATTACATGAGAACCATAAGCCGCCAACGTCGTGATGAACTGATTGATGCCCTACGCAGGGGCACTGTCCCCATGCAAAGCCTTGATCTGTTGGCAGTAGGGCTGGATCGTTTTGCGGGAACGCTGGGAGAAGAGCTCGAGGCGGTCCAATCAAGTGGCGCGAAGTTCAAAGCTGTTCGTGGTGAATATGGTACGGGGAAGACATTCTTCTCTCGGTGGCTGGCGGATCGTGCTCGCCAGAAAGGATTCGCCACGTCCGAAGTTCAGATTTCTGAAACTGAGACACCCCTGCACCGACTCGAAACCGTCTACCGCCGCCTCATGGAAAGACTAGGCACCCCTGACACACCCTCGGGAGCTTTTCGAAACATCCTTGACGGCTGGTTTTTCACGCTGGAAGAGGATGTTCTGGCGGAAGGGAGTATATCGCCAGATGACCAGAAACAACTCCTTGAGCGATCCAATGCGCTGATGGAAAAGCGACTTGCTATGGTTACGCAATCTGCACCGATGTTTGCTGTGGCACTTCGTGGCTATCACATCGCACGGTCTACCGGTGATGCAGCAACCGCAGATGGAATTGCCGCGTGGTTAACAGGTCAACCTAATGTCGCTGCCAGTTGCAAACGTCAGGCCGGGATCAAAGGTGACATAGACCATTTCGGTGCGATGAGTTTTCTCCAGGGACTGTTGACCGTATTGCGAGATTCCGGACACGCGGGACTCTATCTGGTACTAGACGAAGTGGAGACCATTCAACGCGTCAGAGGGGACATGCGTGACAAGAGCCTCAATGCCCTGCGGCAACTTATCGATGATATCGATTCAGGACGATTCCCTGGACTCTATCTGCTGATCACTGGAACCGGAGCCTTCTACGAAGGACCACAAGGCGCCCAACGACTTGAACCATTGGCGCAGCGACTGCATGTGGATTTCCAGACCCACGAAAAGTTCGACAATCCGAGAGCGGTACAAATCCGACTTTCTGCATTTGATCTAGATCGCTTGTGTGATGTGGGCAGAAATGTGCGGGACGTGTATGCGATGCACGCTAACGCTGCAGATCGTCTTTCTGCCAAGGCTGACGATGCTTATATCGACGAACTCGCACGCGCGGTCACGGGCAGGCTCGGTGGCAAGATCGGTGTTGCCCCACGAATTTTCCTCAAAAAACTTGTGGCAGACATACTCGATCGCATTGACCAGTTCCCCGAATTTGACCCCCATCAACACTACAAGCTTACGATTCAGGATACTGAACTCACATCCACCGAACGGCATGCTGCATCAGCGAACAATGTCGATGAAATCGAATTAAGTTAAGGTGAACTGCGTGACTGCATTTGATCAGCTGCATCCAGGCCTTCAGCACCACATCGTGAATAGTTTGGGCTGGAAAGAACTCCGACCGTTTCAGGAGGAAGTCATTCCCGTCATACTGCGGGGTAACCACGTCGTTGTTGTGGCACCAACTGCTGGCGGGAAGACTGAGGCATCCGCGTTACCGGTCTTGTCACGGATGCTCAGTGAAGATTGGCGAGGTCTGAGTGTTCTTTATCTCTGCCCCATTAAGGCGCTTTTGAATAATCTGCATATCAGACTTTCTCGTTATGCGACACTTGTCGGGCGAACCTGCTCGGTGTGGCATGGTGACATCTCGCCTACGGGGCGAGATCGCATCAAGCGTGATCGACCAGACATCCTGCTGACGACGCCCGAATCGCTGGAAGTCATGCTGGTTTCCCGAAAGGTCGATCCGCAAACACTGCTTTCGCAAGTGCGTGTTGTCATCATCGATGAAATGCATGCATTTGCGAGCGATGACCGTGGTTGGCACATGCTTTCCGTTCTGGAGCGGGTGTCGTGTCTGGCAGGCCGCGAACTACAGCGAATTGGTCTTTCAGCTACGGTGGGCAACCCAGAGCAACTACTCCAATGGTTAATCTCAGGTAGTAAAAATGCCAGTACCGTTGTCCGGCCCCCCGAAGCATCAGCAAAGCAGGCTGCCGTCCAGTTGGATTATGTCGGTTCTATCAAAAACGCGGCAGTTATCATCTCCAGACTACACCGTGGAGAAAAACGTCTTGTCTTTGTGGACAGTCGTACTCGAGCCGAGGAACTCGGTGCTGAACTGGGGCGGCTTGAGGTTAAGACATTCATCACTCATAGTTCGCTCAGTAAAGATCAGCGTGCTCGGGCAGAACGGGCATTTGCCTTCGAGACAGACTGTGTTATCGTTGCCACCAGTGTGTTGGAGCTTGGTGTTGATGTAGGCGATCTGGACCGGGTCATTCAGATCGATACACCTTCCACCGTGGCCAGTTTTCTTCAGCGCATGGGCCGAACAGGTCGACGAAACGAAATCGAGCGAAACTGCCTGTTCCTGGCAACACACGATTATGCGCTATTGCAAGCAGCTGCCTTACTCGACCTATGGTCGCAAGGCTTTGTCGAGGAGGTCATTCCGCCACCCATTCCCTATCACGTCTTTATTCAGCAATTGCTCACACTCGTTCTGCAGAATTCTGGCTTCATACGATCGGACTGGCATAAGTGGATTGGCAAGGTGTTAGCCTTTGCAGAACTTGAGGATGGGCGCGCCGATGACATGATTGCATTTGCCCTCGAACATCAATTACTCGGTGAGGATGGTGGGGTTCTTCACATCGGCATGGAAGCAGAACGGAAACTCGGCCGCAGGCACTTTTCGGAATTGCTGTCGGTCGTGACATCCCAACCACTGTTTCAAGTCCGCTTCGGCCGGATGGAAATCGGATTCGTGCACCCACTATCTTTTGTGACACGCAAAGACCGTCCTACAATCCTGGCATTAGCCGGACGTGGCTGGAAGATACACCATTTAGATTGGGATAGAAAAATCGCCCATGTTGAACCCGCGCCGGAAACCGGTCGGTCTCGTTGGATGGGATCAAGTGTTCCACTCTCGCCAACGCTTTGCAATGCCGTACGCGATTTGTTGCTAGCGTCTGATATGAACATGAACCCCTTATGGTCCCGTCGCGCTGTCGAGAAGATTGCAGAACTTCGACATGATTTATCCGATTGCTGTGGTGAAGGTTCCGTCATCGCACGTAGGGGAAATTCTATTGAGTGGTGGACATTTGCAGGCTTGGCGGCAAATCAGACGCTGGTGCAGTATTTACAACCGCACATTCAATCATCTCTCCATGCCGACAACTTTTGGATCAATTTGCCAGTTGATATTTCATTCGAGCGACTGTACAGCATCATTCAAGATTTACGCAGTACGGAATCGCTTCCTGTTTGCGATCTGCAGCAACCTGCAGCAGATTTCCTGAAATTCAGTGATCTTCTGCCGGACCACCTGCTTCGTGATCTGATTTTGGCGCGATTGGGAAATATCCCGCTTGCTCGTGAGATTGTAAATATGTCAATTTCTACCATCGATTGTCATCTTTAACTGCCAATAAGGTTATATGTTGCGATGTATGGCCACACAGGTATAAACCCTTTAGGACAATTTTTCCCAAAGTGACCTGAAAAAGCCCAAACATCTTGACATACTAACAGGATCCGTACAAAATACTCCTCGCATTCCGTGGCGGCCAGCATGTTGTTGTGCTGGGACCAAGTTGAGCACGACGCTACGGGGGATCATCAACGGTTTTGTCGAGGAGTTCTTGATGATGCATTGGGAGTCGGTTCCGGAGGGTTCGGGGACACAGGTCATGACGATTGGCACCAGTCAGGTGCGGTCAATTCAAATTACTGGTGGCTTTTTGGATGGGTTGCAGTTCGATCTGGACCGAGGGCTCAACTGTCTGATCGGGGCCCGTGGCACCGGCAAGACGACGATCCTGGAGCTCGTGCGATATGCTCTGGATGCTTTGCCTGCTAACGGGTCACCTGAGCGGCACCGAATCGAAAATCTGGTCAAGGCCAACCTTGGCAATGGGACGATTGAGTTGACCATCGAAACACGCGATGGCGTGGTTTACAAGGTCGCACGTTCCTGGCAAGACAACCCAATCGTTCAGAATTCAAATGGTCAGGCAGTGGATATCGCTTTACGGACAGGCCGTGTGTTTCGGGCTGACATCTATAGCCAGAATGAAATCGAACGCATCGCTGAACAGTCGATGTCTCAACTTTCACTCATCGACAATTTTGAATCTGATGAGTTGGCAAAGATTGAACAGAACGCCAGAACACTGACATCGCAATTAGAAACCAATGCGATGTCACTCAAGCCAATGCAGGACCAGATCGATGGGCTTAATGGTGAGATAGCAGGCTTACCAGGCATCCAGGAAAAGCTAGAAGCGATGGGCCCGATCACAGGTCAGAACGCTGAAGTGGTCAGCAAGGCACAGCATGACAAATTTCTGCGTGAACGAGAAACTGGTGCGGTGAATGAGATTGGCGAGTTTGTTTACGAATACGGGAATCAGATCAAACAACAGCAAGGCCGAGTCTTGCAGCAAATTCAACAGTCGTTTCAGCAAGATTTGCTCAATGGCCCAAATGGCGTTTTGCTGAAAGATGCCAATCAATCATTGCTTGCAGGTGCTTCAGAAATCGATGCTCTGTTGCAGAGTGTGTGTGACAAACTCACTGATATGGATCAGGTACTTTGTCAAACCCACAGCACACTCAAGCAAACTCATGCCCAACAGGAAATCGCCTATCAAAACATCCTGAAGGAAAACGAAGACTTACGGAACCAAGCCAATGAACGTACTCGCCTTACGCGGATGAGTGGCGATTTGATTCGTAAGCAAAATCAACGTGATCTTCTGATCCAGAACCAAGCTAAACTCCAAGCAGAACGAGTTGAGATGCTTAACGCGTTGTCGGAACTTCGGGATCAACGATTCAACCTGAGAAACCAGATCGCCCAGCGCATCAATGCATCTCTCAACCCGGATATCCGCGTGACCATTGAACAAGCGGGCAACCACGCTCAGTATCGCAGCTTATTGAGTGATGCACTGCAAGGTGTGCGAATCACGCGCAACGTTGTAGCTCAACGCATTGCAGACAGCATCTAGCCAACCGAACTCGTAGAAATCGTTCGCCGCAATGACGTGACAAGTCTTGTCGAACAATCGGGATTGAGTGAAGATCAAAGCCGTAAAGTCGCAGACGCTCTTAGTGACAGCGACGAATTGTTCGCACTGGAAACGGTCGAATTGTCCGACCTGCCACGGATCGAATTGAAAGATGGCGACCAGTACAAAGACTCCGGATCTCTGTCGACGGGTCAGAAATGCACGACCGTCCTGCCAATCCTTTTACTGGAAAGTGATTCCCCCCTTCTCATCGATCAACCTGAAGACAATCTGGACAATCGTTTCGTGTGTGAATCCGTCGTCAATAGCATCCACACAGTCAAAGCGAAACGTCAACTGATCTTCGTTACGCATAATCCCAACATCCCCGTATTGGCAGATGCAGAGCGTGTGTTCGTTCTTGAATCTGATGGCAGACAGTCTGGCAAGATCGTCGAAGGCAACGTTGATCAATGCCGCGATGCCATTGTCAATCTTCTGGAAGGTGGCGAACAAGCGTTTAAGAAACGTCAGGAAAGGTATCGTCGAAACCGCACGCTCCGGCTATCGACTCAAATCTTGGATCAAGTTCAAGGACCAACGCGGCCTGTCAGCTTGTGGCCAATCTAATGTCTTCAATCCCGCCACTGGACAATGCAATGACACCGTCGAAAATCGCAAAGCGAAAATTCTGGCAGTGATCCAAAGCAACCCAAGCCTTCGAATCCCTGGAATCACAAACGCCACTGGCATGTCACAGGCCACTACAAAACGGGGGATCGAAACATTGAAGACTGAAGGCAAAATCGAGTTCGTGGGACCGACGAAGACTGGTCACTATGCACTTTCTAAATCATGAAGCTTATTGATCTTTACATGGACAATGCCAGCCGAAATGATATTCTATTATCCTCGGCAGTTCAGTCGAGCGGCGCTATCTGGCCGAGTCCTTTGGTACGAATAAGGTGTCATAATGAGCAAGAAAATATCTGGTGCAGAATATCCTCTTTCAAAAATATTCAGTTCCGATTTTGATTATGTTATACCATCGTATCAGAGACCGTATGCGTGGGCCTTGGACCAAGCATCTGAACTATTTGACGACCTATACGATTTTTATATTCGCGAAAATGAAGATACCTATTTCCTCGGCAGTATCGTACTTATCAAAGAAGAGGGAAAACCATTCTCTGAAGTTATTGATGGCCAACAGAGATTAACGACGCTTACGATCCTGCTATCCTCGATAACATCAAATCTTTCAGGTGATTTAAAAAGTGATTTTGAAAATTACATTAGAGAACCAGGCCGTGCTTCCCAAGGCCTTAAACCCAAACCTAGGCTTGCTCTTCGAGAAAGAGATCGTGAGTTTTTTGCAAAATACGTTCAGACTCTCGACTTTGATACGCTGTTAAGTCTTGATCCGGCCGGTCTTGACAACGAATCTCAGAGGAATATTCAATCTAATAGTCGAATGTTGCTGGAAAAACTTAAAAACACCTTTGGAAGCGACGCCGAAAAGCTTTGTGCTTTTGGTGCGTTTCTGGTTCAACGGTGCTTTCTAGTGGCTGTATCTACGCCAAGTCAGCAATCGGCTTTCAGGGTTTTTTCAGTGCTGAACAACCGGGGCCTGGATTTGCTTCCCTCAGATATCATTAAAGCCGACGTAATTGGACGAATTGCCCCAGCACGCCAGGATGAGTTCACCGATAAATGGGAGGAACTCGAAGTTCAAACTGGCAGAAATGGCTTCAATGACCTGTTTGGTCACATACGAATGATTTACGCTCGTGAGAAAGCAAAACGAGCGCTACTTGAGGAGTTCAAAGAGCATGTACTGAAAGCAGTAGGGACACCGGAAGACCTGATTGAAAAAGTCTTAGAACCTTACGCCGACTCATACCTCATTGCAAAATCACAACAATATGTGTCTACGAAAAATGCTGATGAAGTGAATCGTCTGCTGAAGTGGCTAAATCGTATCGACAACTCGGACTGGCTACCATCAGCAATTCTGTTTCTTTCACAGAAGAAAGACCAACCTGAGTACGTTCTTTGGTTCTTCAAAAAATTAGAACGACTAGCCGCCTATCTTCATATTTGCGCCAAAAACGTTAATCAACGTATTGAGCGTTATGCCGATGTTATAGCTTTCCTAAAAGGGCCGCACTCAATAGAATCTCCTGTTCTCAGTGTCGAACTAACCAAGTCTGAAATCGATGAGATGAAAGAAGCTCTTGATGACAAAATCTATGAGTTGACTGCTCGCCGCCGCAATTACCTTATCCTGCGATTGGATTCATTCTTGTCGGATGGAGCCGCAATATATGATCCAACGTTACTTACTATCGAGCATGTGCTCCCTCAAACAGTTAGCGAGGGGAGTGAGTGGAAGAAGCTTTGGCCCGATACAGAAGAAAGAAAGATATGGGTTCATCGCATAGCTAACCTAGTACCGCTGACACAGAAGAGGAACTCGAAAGCACAAAACTTTGATTTTGAAACCAAGAAAACAGCGTACTTTGTTGGGAAACGAGGAGTGTCGTCATATGCTCTGACTACTCAGGTGCTTAAAACCGATGTGTGGACACCATCCATTGTTGAACAACGTCAAAAGGACTTACTTGAAATTTTGACTGATCACTGGGAATTGGAAAATGTTTGATAAAAATGCCACCAAATTCTCATACACTTGCGAAAAGATGCTCGTTTCAATACGAATGTTACCTGTAGATGAATCCCTCAAAAGTGAATGATTGTTTGGGGCTCATTGATATAGTCTTCACAATTGCCTGCATGCCAATCACAGTGCATCTGAAATACTGAGTTCTGTTAATCGATAGCTTGTGCTTCGACCTCCGCTGGGATTTGCGACCAAGATTCTACGGTTCAGTAATTCACGGATATCACGTAGAGCGGTATCGGATGAGCACTTGGCCAGCTTGGCATATTTCGATGATGTCAGAAAACCTTGGAAATCATCAAGCATTCGATTGATCACGAGGCGTTGTCTGTCATTGACGGGTTGCTCGTTGATCTTTGCCCAGAGTTGAGCTTTGTACAGAACTGCTGCAAGCATTTGCTCCGCGCCATCAATTGCATGATCCAAGCACGCTAAAAACCATTCGATCCAGCGTGTAATATCAAGACCACCAGATTGCGCGAGTTCCAGGTTCTTGTAGTAATCCTTACGTTGAGCTTCGATTTGGGATGACATGCTGTTAAAACGGTCGCTGGTCCCGTCAGCACGCGCTAGAGCCATATCAACGATGGCACGCCCAATGCGGCCATTGCCATCATCAAATGGGTGAATCGTGACAAACCAGAAATGTGCAATCGCTGCATTGATTACGGGGTCGACTTCAGGTGATGCATTGAACCACTTGAAGAACTGCTTCATTTCACTTGGTAACCGTTCCGCATCGGGCGATTGAAAGTGAACCTTCTCTCGGCCGATTGGACCCGATACGACATGCATTGGTCCAGATTCTGTTGTGCGCCATCTGCCAACGGTAATCCGCTGCATCCCACTTCGACCGGTCGGAAACAACGAGGCATGCCAATCATAGAGCCGTCCAGTTGACAGTGGCTTTGAATAATTGCGTGTGGCATCGAGCATCATTTCCACCACGCCTTCGACATCTCGACCAGCTTTGGGCATGCCAGCGGTGTCCAGCCCCAAACGTCTAGTGATGGACGAACGCACTTCACCTGGGTTGAGCAATTCGCCTTCAATCGCTGAAGACTTGACGACGTCACGCGTCAGAACGTTTAAGCTTGCTTCGGACTTGAGCTCAAAGCCCAAGGTTTCCATTTTGCCATGCAGGCGACCTTGCTTGTGCCGGACGGCAGCAAGTTGTGCGGACAAAGTCTTGGCATCCCAGGTCAACTTGGGCTAATCGGCATGCATGTAGATGTACTGTTTTATTCGTCGCATAATTTGCGGCGATTATACCCTTTAATTACCGCAAAGGACAAGAGAAATCTCGAGTTGTCATCCTCATCCAGAAAGACGTACCAAACATGGACATCAATCGTCACCAACAAGTCTCAATGTGGGCGACTGTGGTGTGACAGTCCCCAAGCGTTGGGTTGGCTGCGGAATCCTTGATTTGATTCGGTAACACGTGGCTCGAGACTTACCAGTTTCCATCATAACTGCTGAACTCGCATGGTAACTGTGCGGAGTCGTGGAACAAGTTGAAGTCCAGCTACAACTACCCAAAGGTCGATCTGGAAGCATTATCTGTAGAAGGCTTTTAGACCAGTCGAGTAATCCTGCATCGCGTAGCCGTCTGCCTTTGTCGTAATAACGCATCGACAGATTGGGGATTTGTGCTAGGTAACTGCCGATGAACTGATAAACCTTTTTCTTGTTGAACCATTCCGAAGTCTTTCGATGAACTTCATCAAATAGCATGCCAGATAGTAGTAACTGGTGATCACGATGGCATCACGAGACAATTGCGTGGATTTTTTTGTCTTCGTAGTCATGAGCTGAGGCGCAGGATGCATAACAAGCCGTTTTTGAGACTTTTCCCTATTCCTGCTCTTTCAATAGCGATTATTTAGTCACACATTTCATCCCGTGGCCGCATTGAGGCATTTTCAATGATCTGCTGAAATTCAGTGATCATGGTGGGTTCAATCTGGGACATGTATCGCACAACCGCAGCGTTACCCATCAGACTTTTGAGGTATCCAACCACGACCACCATCTTCAACATGTTTTGTCCATACTCATCCTGAACCATCTTGAAGTCGCGCTCCAAGTTTTGCATTTCATTTTGTAGTCGGGCAATATCCTTCTTTTCATTACTACCGTGCATCTTTCGGGATTCAGGTTTGACCAGTTGATCCTGTGATGTCGCCGCCACCATGCAACGTGCATAAATATCACCATAATTATTGGATGCAATCATCAGTTCCGACATTTCAATCTGTCTGATCGGATGGACTCGTTTAAGCTCTCGAAGTGCTCCTGCTGATACATCACGTGATTTAAGCAATTCGATAGCTTCTGAACAGACGCCATCAAGAAGATTCATTTTCTTTTTGACTTTTTCAATATCAATATTGAGTGTTTGGGCAATGCGTTCTTCAGAAACACCATTCTTAATGGCTTTGACAATCATGTAATGTTCTTGAATAGTAGTCAATTGGTTAACTTTGTGGTTGTATGTGAACGTCTCATCTTCAGTTGCTATCAGGCAAAATATTTCCTTGTTGCCCAATCTTTCAACCACATCAACACGAAGATGACCATCTAGAAGTGTGTAACATCCCTCTGAATCTGCATAGGGATACACCACTGGAGGTTCAACAATTCCAATTTCCTGTACTGAAGATTTAATTCGCTGATAACGTTGGGTTAGCCTTATGGGCTTGGTCAATTTCTTAAGACGCAAAATTTTATCAATCTCGATAACAACGCCATTCATTTCAAAGGCTGCTTGAATTTTTGCTGACATACCAACCCTTTCTTTATAGGATTTTCTCAGATAAAAATGTTGGCATACTTTCGAGTTTTTCCGCCCGAAGTAAATTAATAAAATTTTCATCTTTACACAGTCTTTTCAAGGCAGAAACGACGTAAATAAGTTGTCGCTGACAGAGTTGTGCTTGTTTTACAACAACCTGCTGACGCGTCGATTCATCACGATAAGCCAACAGTATCTTTTGTGATGACATGTCACGGGCTTTACGTTTTCCAGATTTCCTTTGCAATCTTTCCCTGCGACGATCAATGAATCGTCGCACTTTCAGAAGTTTGGCTCCTCGCAATTCCTCATCCTGATATGCTTCACAAAGAACCTTCTGTAAATCTCCCTCGCCAACTTTCGCAATATCAATTGCTACATTCAGGGGAACCAAGCGGCGTACTACCGCCAGGATTAGTTCCTTTTCTCCATTTTTAAGGAGCCTAAGAATGCCTCTGATATAGCTGGTGGTTAGATTTGTTTTCTTGGCAATCTGAGGCACCGTCATCCCACGCTCTTGCATGGCACGAATTTCTTCGAGCAATTCAGCGCAGTCGTTTTGACGACGTGCCAAATTTTCCACTAAACTCATCAGCAACAGGTTTTCTGTTGTTATATTCTGTATACGAGCTGGTATGTGCGTTTCTCCCAAGCCTTGGAAAGCCAGAAGTCGACCTTCACCGCAAACAAGATCAAAGCAACCATCGCCATACTTTCCCGATGCAGGCGTTACAGTGATAGGCTTTTTGAGTCCTAGCACTTTTATACTCGCAACAATCTCCTCAAATTTCCGCTTGTTCCTCAACCTCGTGTTTACAACGTTGATTTCAGCTATTGGAATAAGTTGCACCGGATCGTTGTACTCATGATTCATGATCTTCCCCTTATTGGTGATCGAAGGGCTAACTGAGCAAAGCCATCCAAAGAATCAAATCGATAGGTGTCAACGTAGGCAGCATTGAATTCACCCATCCGAAGAAATGGCATCCGGATATCCAGCAATGGCAGCAGATAAAAGTCACATGGTTCATCATTCTCAGGATTCATGCGGACCATAATGGTGATGTCAGGTAATCGCTCTTTGCTGAAGCGAATAAGCCATCGCAAGGTGCCCGCAGTTGTCTTCCAACAACGTGACATCACCAAGGATGCAGTGTATTCGCCATTTACAAGCAGATGTATGTCATCCTTGCTGTGGTCAACGGATGCCCCAACGGATTCCAGACGTTGGATTGTGTCGTCAAGAATAGTCGGATGAAGATGTCGCAAGCGACGATTAATTTCCACGTAGCTGTAATCTCGCTGCGGTTCATATCCCGCCATGCGGTAAGCGTTGACCAATGAACCAAAACGAGATCGGTAGGTCGCACTTGAAGGGACACTGTCAGTTTGATCAATCAGATGACCAGAGATGTCTGAATGCTTTTCAATCAGGCTGGCTAGCATCTTGATGAGCTCTTCATCACTATATCGGCGACTACGTTCTTGAATGATCCCTTGGACTGTGTAGAAGGAGATAGGATCAATGATTGCATCGTAGACCCCATCTGCACGAACCCAGATGTCAGGCGGATTGACGATACGTTTCTTTTTGAGCTTGAATGAAATGCGATTGTAGACATTGTTGCCGATATATTTCTCATTCGTCAGGATCTGTCTGACACTTGAACGTGTCCATGCACGGTCCAGATCCGTTCGGATTCCTCTGTGATTGAGTTCTTCTGCAATTTGAGATTCAGTTTTTCCGTGCTTGATAAATAACTGATAGATGTGACGAACAAGACACACTTCTTCGTCTGGCCCTGGAACCAGTATCACACGATCTGTTTGCAGGCTTTTCTGTTCTCCGCGTTTGAGCAATCCTTTGGACTTTCCTTCCATGTCGATGAGCTTTCGACGTAAACCAAAACCTGCGGGGCCTCCTTGTCGATATCCCAACTCAATCAGTTTGCACTGACCTTTAAAAACCTTCGACGACAATTCGCGGCTGTACTCCCCAGCCATTGCTCGTTTGACATTTTTGATAATCGCTGAAGTTGTGCTGCCATCATTTTCAAACTGCTCTGCGCAGTAGAGCACTTGAATGCCTGCACGCTTGCAGATGTATTCGTAATAGGCACTTTCATCTGTATCTTGAAATCTTCCCCAGCGGCTTATGTCGTAAACCAAGATTGCTTTGTAGTCAGAACTGCCATTTTCAACGTCTGAAATCAGATTACGCAGTGCATCACGACCTTTAATCTGTAAACCACTTTTGCCTTCATCTGCGTACGTTTTGACAATGTGATATCCTCGACGTTGAGAATATTCGTGGATCACATCAGATTGATTCTCTGTCGAATACTGCTGGTGTTCAGTCGACATACGGATGTACTGAGCAGCGGGGATCTGTGAAATATGCGGTAGTTGTTCAGGATCTTCTTGTGATGAAGCCATGCCAATACCTTTAATGGGTGTAGACCATGCGGAATCCATCCCATCAATCGGTACATACCGTTTTATGCTTCATCCCTGACGCCAACATTATTATGCCTAACTAACGTGTAAAAAATGTGTCGATGTCGTGGCATTTTTGTGGCATTATGATTTGCCTATAGAATCCAGAAATAATCCATAACAACGCCCACGACCTCTAATTGAAGTTGCCAAGTCTTGCATTGATGCCTGTTGCAAAGCGAAACGAAGACGCTTGACCGCGCTTCTGATTGTTGCATCAGAGCACTTTCTGCACCAGACTTCGTTCATTAAGTTGTCATACGAACAGTAATGATTGATTCGCATCGAAAATCGATGTAGAAGCTTGTACTGAATACATGGCCCAAGAATACAGTTGCATCCATGCCAATTGACAGAAAACTTCATGGGATTGATCTGCAACATATCAGCATCACTGTGATTGGAATCCAAGTTCAGATGTGGAAATTTCACGATATTTGTCGCTGGAAAACCACATTCCGCCAGTCTTTTCAAAACACGATCAGCAATTGTCGCTGCAGCTTGGTGATGAGCATGGATTTCTTCAAGAGCACAAAATAGCGCTTCAAAGTATTCGTATTGTTGCATAGGCATGGCTGTTCTCGATACTGATGCATCGATTCGGCCAATTTGAGCAGATATAACAACGTGGCATGCGTATTTTGCCGGATCGTTGCAATCTGGAAGTCAGTAATCTGCCACATTCGCACATCCACGCACGGGTTAACAATGCCGATTGATAAATGATAAAAGGAACTACCCCAAAGGTATCAAAACGAATGCATCCGTCTCACTGTGCAGGGAAACATAGGATATCACAAAGTTCTTATCGCTTTGGCAATCGTTGATGTGATTGCTTTTGAACAACCAGCTTCCGATGCAAACTTCGACCAATTGGATACAGCTTCATTCACATCATCGAGAATTGATTTGGCCTGTGTGGATTTAATGCCTGCGTTTTTCGCTAGTTTCAAGCAGTGATCGCGTGTTGGCTGTTTGCCTTCGCCAAGAACCGTTGTCGTATGTTCGCCACCGGGGCCTGGTGAACAGGTCAGATCGTAGGATGGGGACAATGCCCATTCGCCGGTTTGGTCGTTGAGAATGAAAGCAAAATTCTTGGCATGATCGTCACGGTTGTGCGTCGCCACGTTGAACACCATCAAACGGAACAAACTCAACAGGTCCTGATGATTCCGCGTCAAGGCATGCGTCACCTTCAACAGGTTCGCATAGTCCGTCGACGGAATCCGAAAGTTAACATGAATCAGATTGGCAAACGTGTGGACATGAAACCGTCGATTGCCTGAACTACGGTCAAACCGCCGGACACCAAAGTAATGGCGAACACTGCGACCACGTTTGACTTCAAACAGACGCGTCGGGGGCATCTGAATTCCCGCAGTTTCTGCCATCAGACTGTAGGCATACTCCACCGGTCCTGCATCACGTGCATCGGCTTTTGCTGAAAACTTCACGATCCACGGTTCAAAACCTTCCGGCAGGTCATCTTCTCCACTGACAAAGTTATTACCCCGAACACCCACCAGGACCTTGGGCCGGGCACCACCAGGCGAGCCACCGGCCCGCATCAACTGTGGCAAGACATCCGATACATTGCCAGCCAACACATCCTCTGCATGTCGACCGAGCTCATACAGGTCAATGGCTACATCATCCGACTGTGTACCTTCGGCAGGTGGATGATAGGTCAAAGCACCCATTGTGCGAGTGCCCAGATAAGCCAGGCGATCCAAAGGCGAAAGTGTCACGGGATCAATGCCTTGACGACGGAAATGGCGATCCATCAGCAGCAGGCCCCAACCATCCGGCAGTGAGTCATCAAACACACCGGGAAGTGGGCCAAACGTGTGATCCTGATGTTCAATCAAGCTTGGATGTGCTGGCAGCTTGAAGGGGGAAATTTCAAGACCAGTCTGTAGGAATGTGGGGTCGTACTCAAAGTAAGTTCGGTTGTCATGTTCAGCCAACTTGCCAACGGTCATCATGTCTTCGGGTGTGCGTTGGAATTTGATGGTGATCGCTTTCATCGCACACCTCGCTTTCGTTTGGGCAAACCATCTGCTGCACGAGCTTCCAATTCGTCCATGGATCTGACAGATGCGGGTTGGAGCAACGCTGCAAATTCATCAAGCTTTCCCATTGCATGACAGAGCTTCAAAAGATTCTGCACGGAGGTCCGGCCCGTTCGTTCGTAGCGACGAATGGTCGGCAGAGACACACCTGATCGGTCAGCCAGTGTTTCCTGTTTCCAATCACGAGACAGCCGCTCGGCACGGATACGATGAGCCAATTGCAAAGCAATCTCGTCGGGCGTATGCAGTTGGAAGGCAGATTTGGCCATGCAATCTCCATCGAAAAAGTAGAGATCATATTTTATCGCTTATTTAATAAAAAGTAAATATAATATCAATTTTGATTGCTTATAACCTGCGATGAAAAATGCTTGGCATTACACGCTCAATTGCTCGCCAGACATGATATTGAGCCGGTAAAAGACCAAGTTCGGCCCCAACTTACTCTTCAAAAACCTTGAAGGAATCGATGAATTCCTGAATGACTGGTTTAATAGGATCACGTCCAAGAGCTCACGAAGGGCTGGGTAATCGGCCGTTTTCCCCCGTTTTGTTTCCATTGTCTGTGGTTAGTTTATTTGCAATATCACGGAGAAGATCTTCGTGCGTCCCGCCTAGAACAAAGATGGAAACTCCAAGCATGCAATTTCCATGGAGCACAACAATCATGTCTTCGACCTTGAAATCCCAATACCGATCATCACCCACAGCATCGTAAAGTTCTTGCACGGGTTTGCCATAGAGTTGAATCATATGATCAACAAACATGAAGAACTCATCACAGGAATCAGCCAAGTCAAAAGTCAGCCCTCCTGATGCGTTGCGATACTCTCTCATCTTCGCTCCTTAAACTCGTCATCGTAATGTGCAAAGAGACTGAATACCAACGCCAGGCATTCTACAATCAAGACATTTTCCGAAAAATGCAAGTGAATCGATGAATTCCTGAATGATCGGTTCTGTACCAGGATCGCAGCCCCGATTAAATTAAAAAAGCCAATCCGCAAGGGTTGGCTTTTTTTGTTATTTGAATAGGTTTGTAAGACAGAGAAGCGACACATCGAATTTTACTTGCAAAAAAACTATGTGATGTTATAGTAACGTAATCAGGAGTTGATTAATGAGCAAAGATCCCAAATGGCAACGTTACGAAATGCAGGCGCAGTTGATCACCGCGCTGGCTCATCCCATTCGTCTGGCCGTTGTCGATCTGCTCAAGGACGGTGAAGTCTGCGTCTGCGACATCGCGGATCGCATCGGCGTGGAGCGATCCAATACCTCGCGCCATCTGGCCTTGATGCTCAAAGCCGGAGTTCTTAAAACTCGCAAGGATGGTTTGCAGGTTTTCTATTCACTGCAAACGCCCTGCGTCCTGAATTTTTTGGGATGTGCAACCAAGACACTTGAACAGAATCTCAAGCGGCAAACCAAGGCTATGGCGTCGGGCTAATTTTTATTTGGATAACTATGTGACTATTTTATCACGGACTCATCTATGACTGACATTCCCGCAACAACTGATATTCCCTCCTCAACGTGTTCAACAGCATGTTCACAGCCAACAGTCTGGCGACAGGAATGGAAAAAGCTCCTGGGCGGACTGATTGTTCTGGGCGTGTTCTTTGCCTTACCTTTGGGTTGGCAACGATTTGATCAATCCCTCCATGAAGCGTTGGCACTGACCAAATGGTATGCCCAGGAACACGTGCTGTTATGTCTGGTTCCAGCATTTTTCATTGCAGGGGCGATTGGCGTTTTTATCAGTCAGAACGCGGTGATGAAGTACCTTGGCCCCAAAGCGCCCAAGCCGTTGGCATTGAGCGTGGCTTCAGTCAGCGGGACGATTCTGGCGGTTTGTTCATGCACGGTTTTGCCGCTGTTTGCAGGCATCTGGCGGATGGGCGCAGGATTGGGGGCAGCGGTCGCGTTCCTGTATTCCGGGCCTGCGATTAATGTGTTAGCCATCGTGTTAACCGGCGCGGTGCTTGGCCCATCCCTTGGGATTGCTCGCGCAGTGGGCGCAGTGAGTTTCAGTCTTGTCATTGGTACCGTGATGCATTTGATCTATCGCAAAGAGGAAGCTGCCCGTGCAGCGGAGATGATGGACGTGCCCGATGATGACGATGCACGTCCCCTTTGGCAGACCAGCTTATACTTCGCATCTCTCATTGGTATCCTGGTCTTTGCCAACTGGGGAAAACCACAACAACCTCACGGACTCTGGCAACTGATCTGGCAAAGCAAGTGGATCATCACCAGCGGATTTGGTGTCATGCTGGCTGCCATCATGGTCGCATGGTTTGAAGTCCGCTGGTGGAAAGTTGTAGCTGTCGGACTTGCCACGGTGGTGACATGGCTGATTAGTGTCAACTGGTTGATCCCCATTTATGGCAGCTATCTACCGGGCTATGAACATGGTCTGCCTTACGCCGCCATGATCCCATTTACCGTGGCAACGATTGGTTTGTCCATTGTGCTATCCGTCGGTCATCGCAGTGAAGAAGCCAACGCATGGTTTGATCAAAGCTGGGGGTTTGCCAAACAGATTACGCCGTTACTGCTCTATGGTGTTTTGATTGCAGGCTTCCTGCTGGGACGCCCCGGTGAAGAAGGCATGATCCCCGGCGAATGGGTCGCCTCACTGGTGGGTGGCAATTCACTGCAAGCCAACTTCTTTTCATCGGTGGTCGGCGCGTTCATGTACTTTGCGACACTCACCGAGGTGCCGATTCTTCAGGGGCTCATCGGTTCGGGCATGGGCAAAGGACCGGCACTGGCGATGTTGCTGGCTGGTCCCGCGTTGAGCCTGCCCAACATGCTGGTGATCCGTTCGGTCATGGGCACGCAGAAAACCATCGTCTTTGTTTCCCTCGTTGTTGTCATGAGCACCTTCGCAGGTTGGTTCTATGGCATGTATTTCTAACTTTTAATAAGACAATTTTAACTTTATTTCATAAAGGAACAGACCCATGAAAAAACTTCAAATCCTCGGCACTGGATGCCCCAAATGCCAACAACTCACTGAAAACACCAAGGCTGCTGCCGAAGCGTTGGGCTTGGACTATGAAATCGAAAAAGTCACCAACCTTGCGGACATCACCAAATTCGGCGTGATGATGACACCAGCCTTGGCAGTTGACGGCCAAGTCAAAAGCTCAGGCAAACTGCTGGATGTCGAAGCGATCAAGCCTCTGATTCAAGGGTAAACCGATGAACAAAACAACCAAAATTAGTATCGTCACGCTTCTGTTGATAGCGGTGGGCAGTGTCATTGCCATGAAGCAAAATGGGACAACTAATCCTTCCCCAATGCAAGCGGTCGAGACATCATCCGAGCAAATCCAAACGCAATCCACCGAGTTAGCCATTCCGCATCTACTGGATTTGGGGGCAGGCAAGTGCGTGCCTTGTCGAATGATGAAACCGATTCTTGAAACGTTGACTCATGAATATGCAGGACAGATGCGCGTCACATTCATTGATGTCTGGGAAAATCCCGACGCAGGTGAAAAATACGGCATTCGCATCATCCCAACGCAGATTTTCTACGATGCCCAAGGCAAGGAATTGTTCCGGCATGAGGGCTTCTATTCCAAAGAAGAAATCCTAAGCAAGTGGAAAGAATTAGGGATCACACTTCCAGAGCCAACGATCACAACCAATCGCTCTTTGGATCAAACCACAGCTAATCACCAGGACACACCATGAACTTGCAAGCTATATTTGAATCACTGAACCACGCATTGTCCGGCTCGGTCGGTGTTGCTTTGGCTGCTGCATTTATCTGGGGAATTGCCAGCATTTTGCTTAGTCCCTGTCACCTGTCGAGTATTCCACTGGTGGTGGCTTTCGTCAATGGCCAAGGGCAAGTGAGTAACCGACGCGCCTTTGCCCTGGCCAGTCTCTTTGCCTTGGGGATTCTGATCACAATTGCCTTGCTTGGCATCGTCACGGCTTGGGCAGGTCGAATTGCCGGAGACATCGGGGCTTGGGCTTACTATGCCGTAGCAGTGATCTTTTTTCTCGTGGGACTGCATTTACTGGATGTGATCCCCATGCCATTGTCCGGCCCATCGAGTATTGGTATCAAACGCAAGGGAATGCTCGCAGCTTTGTTGCTTGGCCTGATCTTTGGTATTGCTCTTGGCCCGTGTACCTTCGCTTATATGGCCCCAGTGTTGGGTGTGACCTTCAAAGTCGCAGGCGAGCAACCAATCTTTGCTGCGATGCTGCTTCTGTTTTATGGTGTCGGGCACTGTCTATTGATCGTCCTGGCAGGTTCGGCAAGTTCCTGGGGGCAGCGTTATCTGAACTGGAATGAAAAAAGCAAAGCCTTGGTTTGGCTGCGAAGAACGTGTGGCGTATTAGTCCTTTGTGGAGGGTTATGGTTGATCTACACAGCTCCCGCTGGGTAATGGTGCCTTCCCTTTGCTTGCAGACTTTTCACCTGTTTTTTTTGAATAAGCCTCAGTGCTGCAATGTCGGTGCGGAGTATTCAAATCTGTCACATAGAGCTTCAAGCAATTTTCCGAATCTTTGGTCAGACACTAAAACGGTGGGCCGACCATTCGATCAATGTTAACTTGCATCTGCAGCAATGTCACCGGGTCACCAAATTGCGTGTAAATCGCCACATCCGCAGAGTCCCGGCCGTATGCGATGGCAACGCGCCCACCGTTAAGCGTTTGTTGCGTGGGATCAAACGTGTACCAGCGCCCGCCGACATAGGCTTCAAACCAGGCGTGCATGTCCATGGGTTGCAAGGCTTCGAGATAACCGACCACCATCCGTGCCGGAATCGAAAGCGCTCGACAACAGGCAATCCCCAAGTGTGCCATATCACGGCAGACACCATAGCCGCGTTCATTGACTTCCGAAGCACTGATGATCTGCTGGCCGGATCCGGGAGTGTACTGAATCGTCTGGCGAATGTAATCCACAATCGCAGCACATTGGTCGTAGCCGGGATTCAGACCTGCTGTCAATGATGAAGCCAACTCACTAAAACGATCCGATTCACAAAATCGACTTGGTAGCAGAAATGGCAACGTCTCGTCAGGCAAATGCTCCACCGGGACAAAATGTGCTCCAGGCGATGTGTCCGTGTAATCCGCAGCTTCAATATCAACCGTGGTGTGAATGGAAAAGGCGCCCTGTGGAGCCATCAACCGCTGACAAAGATTACCAAACGGATCGGTGAACTCGACCACTGGCACACTCGGTGACAAGTCGTATTGCTCACGCCCGACCCATTGCTGCCAACCACTTCGCGGGCGGAGCATCAAAATAAACGGCGTCGGCACCGTGATATCAAATTCAAGAAAACAAGACGCATGTAACCACAAAGGAGGGTCCAATCGAAAAAGTTATACGTTAGCGAGTCGGTCATTGGCTGCAATAAGCAGCAGCCAAACGTCAGTCCGCTAAGTAACTCAATTTCGTGCGTGAAAGAGTGTATCCAAGGTGAGCGGTATTCTCCTTGGACACATCCACGGTATACAGACAGCATCACGCTGGCAAATGCGAAGAACATCTGAACACAATTGTGACAGACAGTTGGTTTTTACAACAGGCAGCAGCATGAATGAGAATCACTGTCGCGATCCATCAAACTCGGAAGATCGCCCCGAGCTTCTTACCCATGAGGATACTGGCACCAACCAATGTGATGGTGAGCAACGCCATACCCCAGACCCCCATCGCTGATGCAATGTACGGACCATCGCCCAAGCGGTTGAAGAATTCAAAGATGGCTTTGGTGATCGGGAAGTAGGCTTCCTTCTGTGCCAGGATCAACGAGTCGGAGACTTCGAGCATGGCAAAGGCAAAGGCGAGGATGCCACCTGCGATGATGTTGGCCAGGATCAACGGGAAGACGATTTTCCGCAGCGCCATGGCGGTGGAGGCCCCCAGGTTCAATGCTGCTTCTTCGAGTTCACCGGAGGTCTGTTCCAATCCTGCTGAGGCGGAGCGAACCACATAAGGCAGTCGACGGATACCATAGGCGACAATGAGGAATGCCAGCGGATTGGGCGCCTTGCCGGTGATTTGACAAAGCGACGCCATGTAATGCCACCCCTTAGCATCGAAGTATCGGTTCAAGTCCGCAAACGGCCAGTTCAGACTCATCGCCACGTAACCAAATGCCATGACCAGACCGGGGACAGCAAGGGGCAGCATGGCTAAAGAATCGAGTAACCACCCGCCTTTGACTTTGCAGCGTACGGACAGATAGGAAATGCTCAGGCCGATGACGACGGTTAACGTGACTGCGCCCAATGCATAGATCAGCGAGTTTTGGATCGATCCCATTGCAAGCGGATGTTCCAAGGCGTTGGCATAGTGATCGGTGGTAAAGGCTTGAGGCAGAATACTGCGGTACCACGCACCATCGACACTGAAGCTGCTGAAGACCACACCAAAGTGAGGCATAACCGCCAGACCAGTGAGTAAGACAAAGGGCGTCAATGCTGCCAACCCGCGGAGTCCGGTGAGTCGTTTCATGGAGGATGCGATAGCTGCGCGTCCCTGCATGGCATAGCTCTTGCCACCGAAGGCAAACTTGCCAATGAGGTACAGTCCGACTGCCAGCGTCAGCATGACCACCACCAAGGCGTAGGGCCTGGGATTGGTTTGAACTTCCTGAATGCCCCAGAAAATCTGCACGGGTGTCACCGTGTAATAGTCGAACATCAGCGGTGTGCCAAGTTCGGTGAAAGACCAGATAAAGACGATGGTCGAACCTGCAAAGACGCCGGGAATAATCAGTGGCAAAGTGACGGTAAAGAAGCGTCGAATCTTCCCTGCCCCCAGTCCTAGCGCGGCCTCATCCAAAGCTGGATCGAGATTGGCCAAGGCTGCGGTGATGTTCAGATAAATGATTGGATACAGGTGCAAGGCTTCCATGACGACGACGCCCCAGAAGCGTCCGCCTTCGCCGCCTCCGAGAAAATCAATGCCGGGTTGCCCATGTTCCAGAATGCCCAATTCCAGGAGCAAGGCATTAACCGCACCGAAGCGTCCGAGCAGCGCACGAAGTCCGATGGCCCCGACAAAGGGTGGGAGGATTAAGGGGATAAGCAGCAAGCTGGTCATCGCTGCCTTGCCACGGAAGTCGTACTTGGCGGCCAACACTGCCATAGGCATGGTGAGGATCAGGCACAGCACGGTGGTTGCAGCAGCGATCATCAGAGAGTTACCCAGACCTGCCATCCACAAAGGGTCTTCAAAAACACTTTGCAGATACTTGGTGGTGAACTCACCTTCGGGCGTGAGGAATCCGCCTTGTACGGTCAGATAAATCGGCCAAAGCAGAAAGACGCTAAGGACTGCCAGGATACAGAAAAACAACAGGTATCGCGGGATGGTTTGTTTACGGGCTAAGGTCAACATAAGCACAAGGTAAAAAGGATTAGCCGGATCAGCAAGAACGATGTTCAAAAGTTAACGGAAAGTTTGCGAATTAAAGTTCAAAAAAAGGAGTCGCTGGGCCAATGATACGCAGCGTAACTAGTCTGACGATCCATGCTCAACTACACTACATCCATGCATATGATCACGATTATTCTGGCAGTTGGCCTGCTGATACATGACGCCTTTGCGGATTTGGAATCAACTCTGGTGGGGAACGGTGCAGTGTATGCGCTGGCGGTGATGTTACTCCCCAAGTTGCTGTTGCTGGTGATATACCGCCGACTGTGTTCACGTGCGGTGCGTCACCCTACTTCCACAAGACTCAAGCGCCTTGATCGCCTGGGCAGCCAGTTACGACTGGCCATGCTCGGAAGCTATGGCATCGACCTTTTGACTGGCTGTCTGACATGGGTTCGGATGATGGTGGGCGATTGGGTGTTGTTAGACGAGTTATTGTTTTTGCTGCCAACCCTGGGGACGCAGTTAATGTTCTGGCGGATGTATTATCCGGTGGATCGCAGACTGCGTGAAGCGATGGCATACCATGCTGTGGATCGTGGCGATCCAGTCCCACCGATTTGGAGCATGCGTCAATATCTGATTGCTCAGGTCCGACACAGCCTGATGATTCCGGGCGTGCCACTGCTGTTATTGCTGGGTTGGACGGAGGCTTTAAACATGGCTCCAAGGTCATGGTTGATTCTTTCAAATGGGACAGATATTCAATCGACGTTGAGCCTTTCAGGGACATTCGTGGTCTTTCTCTTTACACCAGTGATGATCCGGTATCTATGGGACACACAATCGATGCCCGACTCACCAATGCGGTCACGGTTGTTGGGACTGTGCAAACATCATCGTGTAGGAATCCGTGACATTCTGTACTGGAAAACGTCCGGCGGGATGGCCAATGGCGCGGTGATCGGATTTGTGGGCAAGCTTCGTTACATCCTGCTCACCGACGTGTTGCTATCCCAGATGTCACCATCGTGTATCGAAGCCGTGATGGCTCATGAAATTGCTCATGTCCGCAAGAAGCATATGTTCTGGATGATCGCAGCTGCAGGATCAATGATGGTGATTTATGAGATGTTCTTTGGTGTGCTGTTCTGGTATATGGGCGTCCAATTTTCCAACCAGTTAATTCAGCCACAACTCTGGCAAAGCACCATTGACACGACCGCCATGCTCATAGGCATGCTCATGGCCGGTGGCTTGTGGGTTGTGAGTTTCGGTTGGATCAGCAGGCGCATGGAACGCCAGGCAGACAGCTTTGCAGTAGCGCATATGGCTCAAGCTAACGGCCATGTGCGAATCGAACCCGAAGATGCTCACGCAATGATCCAGGCCTTGGATGAAGTAGCTGGGCTCAACCATGTGCGAATCGAAAAGAAGAGTTGGCGGCATGGTTCCATCGCGTGGCGTCAGGAGTATCTGCGGACATTAGTCAGCCAAAAAGCATCACGCCTGCCCATCGACCGGACCATGCGATGGGTCTGCCTGTTGATCGTCCTTGGGGCGCTGCTTAGTGCATGGCTACTCAATGGCGGGTTGGAAAAGATTGAAAATTATCTCCTGCCACCCCAGTCTCCAAAGGTGTATGTGATTTGAGTCGAAAGTCCTGCCATGGATTTCGTGATTGTTTGCATGCGAAACTATATAAAAGTGATATACTAAAGTTATGCAGTTCATCAAAATGCATGGTATTGGCAATGACTATGTTTACGTTAACGGGTTCGTCGAATCCGTGACCGATCCTGTCACATTGGCCCCTGTCATCGCAGACCGACATACAGGTGTCGGCGGTGACGGATTGATTCTATTGCTCCCTGCTGAGGAGGGTGTTGACGCTCATGTTCGCATGCGGATGTTCAATGCTGACGGCTCGGAATCAGAAATGTGTGGCAACGGTATCCGCTGCGTCTGCAAGCTCGCTCACGACCACGGTGTCTGTGATGCCAATCCCATGAAGATTCAAACCGGTAACGGCGTACTGAGCCTTGAGTACACCGTCGATGCAAACGACAAACTTGATCAGGTTTGCGTGAACATGGGCAAGCCAATTCTTGAGCCGGTGAAGGTGCCGGTGGCCATTGATGTGCCACACCCTATTGTCAATTATGACCTGTCACAACATCTCAACTGGGCAAAGACCACAGCCGGTGATGCCTGGATCGAACACTCAGGCACACAAATGCGTATGACTTGTGTCTCCATGGGCAATCCTCATGTGACACTCTACGCAAATGATGTATCCAAAATACCACTGGAAGCCGTCGGGCCGCTCCTTGAGAAGCACCCGCTGTTCCCAGCAAGAATCAATGTCCACTTTGTTCAGGTTCACTCGGATGACCAAGTCACCATGCGGACCTGGGAACGCGGAAGCGGTATCACACTGGCATGCGGGACCGGGGCATCAGCCGTCTGTGTCAGCGGTGTGCTTACCGGCAACAGCGGATCGAAAATTCTCGCCCATCTCCCGGGTGGAGACTTGACGCTCCAATGGGCTGGCGAGGACAGTCCGGTCTTTATGACCGGGCCGGCAACGGAGGTCTTTACAGGCGATTGGCCAGGTTAAACCATGACAACATTCTGCTACCTGACAGACACACATTTCGGCTACACGGTCAACGAGGGCTACTCCATGCAACCTCGGCACCCTGAGCCTGTCGATAAAGTGCTTGCAGGTTTCAGAGAATGGCTCAGTGAAAATCCCGTCGACTTCGTACTCCATGGCGGTGACCTTGTCGAACATGGTAATGCCAAGCTCATCAAAACATTTGCCGAAAAATTCACATCACTGCCCATCCCCGCCTACCTTTGCCTGGGCAATCATGACTTGGACAGCCCTGAATCATTCGAACTTTGGCAGCAACATCACATGGGATTGCTCCCCGGTGACAATCCTAATTTCCATGTCGAATGTGAAGATGTGAATCTCTACGTCATCGCGGTGAGCTACGCAGGTGCACCCCAACCCTATTTCTGGGAAACGGCACACATACCTGTCATCAGCGATCAGCAAAAACAGGACCTGGAACACTACCTTGCAGCAAGCACCAAGCCGGTGATTCTCTGCACCCATGTCCAAGTCAACGCCATCCCCTCAAGCCAGACCGGACTCTGCGGCGAAGTGGGCGAACCTGACAGCAAGTACCAACGCTATCTCATTGATCTGGCCAGACGCTTTCCAACACTACACCTGATCATGACCGGCCACAACCACGTCAATACCTTGGCGCGGTTCGGCAACCTCATCACCATGACAACCAACGCGCTGACAGAAACCCCCTTCGACGTTCGCGTCGTCACTGTGGATGGAAAGAATATCGAAGTTGCCACCCACAGCCTTCGCCCATGGATCGATCCACAGGCCCAGTTCAACGCAGAGTTCTCATGGGCATTGGGCGGACCCTCTCAACGCGAATGCACCATCCCTGTACGCAAAGCCAAACACGATTGCTCCTGTAACGCATGAGCAATTCAATTCCCGGGAAGTTGAATCATCAATGAAGTATCTTATCAAGCGACACATTCTGCTTTATGCTGTCGCCCTGACTTTTCTCTTTGAGTTACTCACCGTGATCTTGCGTTTTGGTTTTGCAATGGAATCAACCCGCGATACCGCTTCAACCATTGGCCTAATGACCATGGGACTCCGCGTGCATCATGGTTACATCGGTCTGATCATGATTGCAGCAGCTGTATTTATTCGGCCTCAGCACATGCTTGCCAAGTGGGTATTCATAGCCGGTCTCGCACTATTCGCATCGGACATGATCCACCATTTTCTGGTGTTATGGCCAGCCACCGGTTCACCCCAATTCCATCTGGTCTATCCACAGTAAAAACGAATCCGACGCTGCGTGACTTGAGTGATATATTTTATGACTCAACAGCAGGCATCATGCCATCAGCGACATCATCCAAGTCCATCACATTTGTCTCAGAGGATACTTTCTTCGCTTCAACCTTTCGGTGTACGATCCCTGCCCAGACGATTGCAGCGATCCCCGCAAGAATGTTCCCTACCGCCATCCCCGCAAAGAGTCCCTTTAATCCAAAGACGCTGCTGCCGATCACGACTGATGGTAATCCAAGAACCAATAATGCCACCAGATTCAACGCTGCCGAATGCATTGGCTGATGCAGGCCATTCATCGCACCACTGACAATTCGCCATAGCCCTGCCATGCCCAGACAAACAGGTGTGATATATAAGTACATGACAATCAGATCAATCACCACAGGATCATCACTAAAGGCCCGTGCAATTGGACCTGAAAAGAGGATCACCACACCATACATAAACCCGCCCCAAAGCAGACTGAATTTGTAAACCCATCGATGAGCCTCACGCACACGATCCATCCGACCCGCCCCCCAGTTCTGACCGACAAACGGCATGAGAACACTGCCCAATGATGCAAGCACCATAATGGTGATCGAATCAATCTTCACTCCAGCACCCGCAGCAGCCACCGCTTCAGTCCCGTAGTCGGACACCAGCCATGTGATCACCGCAGCTGTCAATGGGCCAAGTGCGCCGGTTAATGCAGCGGGGATGCCGATGTAAACCAGCTGACGCCATGAGTTCAACATTGCTGTGAGTCCAGGCATCTCAAAACAGATAAGCTTTTTCTTGTAATACAGCACCCACAGTGAACTGACCAAAGCAAAACCACGTCCAAAAAGGGTTGCAATCGCAGCACCTGCTATTCCCCACTTTGGGAATCCAAGCAAACCAAAAATCATGATGGGGTCCAGGATCAGATTCACCATCGCGCCGCCGCCCATGATCATCCCTGCCGTACCGGTGTCACCAGTTGCTCGCAAAGCGTTATTGCCCATCATCGGGATCGTCACCAACGGCATCCCCCAGAACCAAATGTGCATGTACAACTTGGTTAACCGCAAGACTTCATCGCGAGCGCCCATGGCATAAAAAATATCCTCGGTAAAAATCAATCCCAAAGCACTAAGCACAATCGACACCAACACAGCAAGATAAAGAGCATGGGTCGTCAAACGCTGCGCCTGATGGAAATCACCTTTGCCGATCGCTTGAGAGATCACGGATGAGGTGCCGATTCCAAGTCCAAAAATAACCGACATGATTGTGAAGATGATCGGGAAAGTGAAACTCATCGCAGCAAGCGGCTCGGTGCCGAGTTGTGCTACAAAATAAGTGTCGGTGAGGTTAAAGACCGTCATTGCGACATGCCCCACCAACATGCCCAAAAGCATCTTGATGAGTGTCCGACCGATAGGCCCTTGTGTAACGGATAATTTGTTGGCTGCCAGCGTACTCATGACTGCCCCGCTTTGTTTTGTTCAAGATGGTCCGCCAGATTCTGACGCATTCCCATCAGTAATTTTTCAGCTTGTTTGACCTGATTGTCAGTCAATCCTTCATGGAGAATCGCAGAAAACGTTTCGAGTGATTGGCGAATCCTGGGGACGATTTTTTTGCCTTTTGCTGACAAACTCACCAACATCGCCCGGCCATCATTTGGGTCCGGCTCACGTTGAACGTATCCAAGCTCTTCAAGTCGACAGATACTGCGCGTCACACAGCTCTTGTTTAACGCCAACTCCTTGCTGAATACATCCTGCATCTGACTGCCATGCACATCCAATACCACCAGATACAGATAAGTCGCACCATTAAGCTGTAATGGCGCCAACTCCCGATCCAGATAAACCGACTTCATCCGATGAATCGCAGATATCCAGCGTCCGGGCGTAGGCAGTTTGGTGTTTTTCTTTGATAGTTGCATATGCAACCATTATACCGCACATGGTTGCAGATGCAACTATTTTAAAATAGGAAGTACAAAGTCAATCATATCTATCAAAACCGCTTGCGGTTTAGCGTTCCATAACTACCTACTCACTCCCCGATCAATACTGTCCAAAATGCTGAATCGCGGACATGATTAATCGCATCCCCGTTAACCGGGAACCATTGTTAATTGATCCTGCCGTTGCCAGTTTCAATCCTTTACATTCCCGGGCTTCATCAAAGTCCCGAAGTGCTTCAGTGATCAAACCCACATGGTCGTCGCGACTGAAGGTAAAGGGCGCGATCGTGCCATGGATTTCGGTGTTGGGCATGTGCTTGCGAATATGGGAGACACGAATATTGGGGCCAAAGTTCACGCCGGTAAAGTTGAGCCGTCCGAGAATTGGAAGCAGATGCCCCATGTCTGAATCACTGTGTTGATACCGATCATCACCGGGTAAAGGCGCGTAACGCTCAAAGATCGCGTTGAGAATTGGATACCCGAAAAATTCATACATGTCCGGCGTCAATAACGCACAGTTGTCATCGGCAAAACCAAACCCACGCCCCCAATCACAATGCTCATCCCAACCGGCTTCCTGATCCATCACCTGCGCCAATCCCAACATCGCCTGGAGTATCAAATCGCGGAACCGCCCTGCCAACTCCGGCTGATCCATAATCAGATACAGCAGATTTTCCGTACCAAAAATACTCGTCGCAAACGTCACCGGCCCGCGCTGTCCACGGTAGAGATTGGGTTTGATACCCATCGCTAACAGACGCTGTTTATCTGATTCCCATTGCGGGGGCAGGACAAATTCACGCAGGTTCACCAGCCGTCGCTCCACGCGATCCAACAAGGCTTCCAACTCCTCTGGCGTGTCAGCAGACTGTTTGAGCCAGTAGGACCAGATGTGCCATTCCTGCTTGGCTTCAAATATATCTGCAAGCGTCTTAACCTGTGGATACTGTTTCTGCGGATCAGGAATCTTCTCTAAAAGCAGTCGCTTACCAACCACCTTTTCCGAGATATCGTTGTAATGGCGGTTCAGATGAATACGGTAAGCGATATCCTCTTCCTGGCGTTGCCAATTCTCATCAAGTCCCAGTTCATCCCATACCGCTTCGGTGCTCATCATCACACCACAGGCCACCTGCGGGCAATCAAGCGCAAAGGTGTCGCGTTTGGCTTTGGCATCGTCTTCCCAGAATCGTTGAAGATCAACAGGAGCCATGCCGTTGTGTTGCTGCATCTGATCAAGCAGCCATTGCACGCGCGTATCAGTATGGGACGAAAGGGATGTGGACATATTGTGTTATCCGGTTGTTGAATGTGTCAAAGAATCAGGCGACAAAGCGTTGTCACCGAAAATACGGGAGAATGTCTGGCCTTGCTGATCGACGGTGCGCCCCTCCATGTAACAGACACTAAAAGCCCGGCGGCTTTGCGATGAACGATTCACATCCGATCCATGCAACGTCCAGTTGTGGAGTAATGCAACTTCACCAGCTTCAAGTTCCAAGAAGACACGTTTGGATTCGGGGCAATGTTCTTGAGCCTGTTCTTTGGTTAAAAAGCCCGAAGGATGTGTCGGATTAAGCAGTGTCTTGTGCGTTCCGGGAATGATCTGGACACAACCATTGGTGATCGTGGCAGGGTCCAATGCCAGCCAGATGGTAACCAGCGGATCACGATCCAAAGAAGCCCATCGATCTTGATGCCAGGGAAGGAAAGTTCCTTTGTTTGCAGGCTTATTCATGAACATCGCCCTAAAGCAGGAGACGGGTGAATCTTTACCATACTCGTGTTCACAGATATGTTCGAAGATCGGACGTTGCATAAAATCCAGAAACATGGGATCGAATTCCAAGTCTTGAATTTTGCGATAGCCCAGTGTCGAACCTTTGTGTCCTCGACCACCCGCACCGGTATCTTCATATTTCCCGGTATCCGAATCGAGTTGCATAAACAGCCGGTCATAATTCAAATCAGCTTTACCGAGCATGATGGCATCAATGCGATCCTGCATGGCTTTGAGTTGTTCATCAGTGAGCAACTTGCCGAGTTTGAGATATCCATCAGTTTGGTACTGATTCCATTGTTCGTCAGTGAGATGAGAAAGTTGTGCGGGCATTGGAAGGCTCCTTTGTTTGAGGTGCCATCAATCTACCTGCGGGGGACGATCAACCCAATGGAGAACCTGAAAGTCCGGATGGATGATCTGAACATACCGATTGTTGATACTGCTGTGGACTTAAACCTTGTGACTGCTTAAACATTCTTGAGAAGTAATACGGGTCCTCAAAACCAACCTTACGGCCGACAGCTTGCACAGTCAGAATATTTTCAGCCAACAAGGCTGCTGCCCGACTCATCCGAAGTTGTAACAGGTACTGTAAAGGGGTAACACCCAACACCTGTTTAAAGAGTCGGTTGGTGTGTTGCGGGGTGTAACCTGCCCAGTGAGCGATCTGTTCAAGTGTCAGTGGATCTGTTAATTGCTTATCAATCCGCTCCAATATCAAACAGACCATTGGATCAAGTTTTCTTGAAGTCAACTTGCCATCTGATGCCATAACATGAAGTAATTCATGAGCGATCAAGTTCGTCCAACCGGGCAGAAGCTCCTGACGTGGGCATATACTTTTCCCTTGATAATCCAATTGCAAACCTAATAAATAGTGATTAAGTCGACTATTCTTTGACACTTCAAATAGCGGCTCTGGTTCAAGTAATTGCATTACATCCACCCCGCCGGGTAGTTGAACACGCAGATGAATTGAGAGCAATGTCACCCGATTAGTCAATGAATACGCATGATGTCTTAGGCCAGGTGATACCATTAACAGTGATTGCGGCCCAAGTGTTGTCGACTCATCCTCCACCACCCATACAACTCGACCACGGGTAACAAACAACAGGTTGTAATCGCCGATGATCCGACTAGCCATCTCGTAACCGGACTCGTGCTTCTGTAGTGAACCATTGAATGTATGAACCTGCGCATGACGGGCAATGTAATCCAGCAAGGTGCTGGGCGAGTTGGTTATGGGCGTACTTTGAGCCATCACCTGATTATAGAACAGTAATGGACAATTTGAACAAATTTTTTGAGGAATGGAATAATTGCAACAGGCATGCCGCTAAATCCAGACTATGTTTAACCGCCTGCTGCCTTGGCTTTGAAACCTTGCTCAATGAGCATTTTTACAAGTCGATCTCGGTGATCGCCCTGGATCTCGATGTGATCATCTTTGACTGCGCCACCTGCTGAACAGGTGTTTTTGAGTTTCTTGAGCATGGCTTTGAAGTCGTTGGCTTTGGGGTCCAGGCCAGTGATAACCGTGTTCCATTTGCCTTTTCGTTTTTCACGATGTACGCGAACCTGCTGATCCTTAGGCAGACAGACATTGCCATCTGCATCACGCGGGCAGGTGCAATCCGTCAATGCCTTGTCACATACCTCACAGGTGACCGGGCGTTCTAATGCTGTGCCGTCGAATAGTCCCATGACGGATAGTTTAGCACAAAGCGAATCACAAGTGATACGACTAAATAGGTGTAGAAAACAACTGTCATCGCACCGCATTAAACTGCTGACGGTAATCAGTGGGAGTCATGTCGGTCTTTTTGTGGAACATGGTGCAGAACTGTTTACTGCTGGCAAAGCCCGACTGCTGGGCAATGCGACTGATAGGCAATTGTGTTTGACAGAGCAGGTTTTGTGCCATTTGGATGCGGACACGGATCAGTTCCTGCAACGGTGACCGCCCCAGTAGGTTGCGACACTTTCGCTCAAGGGAGCGACGGGATAATTGCAACTCATTAAGCACATCTTCCATAGTAATCGGCTCGTGAGCATGATCGTGCAAAAAGCGAATCGCCTGGGCAAGTTGAGGATCATCAAGCAGTTTGATATCCGTGGACTGACGCGTATGCACATTCATCGGCGGAAGCAGAATTGGCTTGTCCGGCGGCTTATTTCCCTGCATGATCTGATCGAGTAACCATGCAGTCTCATAGCCAATCTGCTCTAAGGGAATGTCCACACTGGAGAGCTGGGGGTTGGCAAGATTGCAAAACAGGTCATCATTGTCCACACCCAGTAACGCAATCTCTTCGGGGATTCGAATCTCCAATTGCCGGCATATTTCCGACAGTCGTAATGCAATGGCGTCATTGGCAGCAAGAATCCCGCACGGCTTGGGGAGACTGTGCAACCACTGCTCGATGGCTTTTTCACTGGTCCAACCCCAGACACTTGCCGCATCGGGCCAATGGGTGTCATGAAAAATGGCAGTGGTGTGACCTTCTTGCTCCAATGCTTGTTCAAATCCATTTTCACGTTGGTTGGAATAGTTGTATCGCGGGAAGCCGACAAAACCAAAGTGACAAAAACCACGTTGCATAAGGTATTGGGCAGCGGTTCGACCAACGCGAAAATCATCGACACTCACCGTAGGAAGTTTGAGCTTCGCATCCACATTGGCAATACTCACGACGGGCGTCTTGAGATTCTCCAATAACTCGACTTCTTCATCGATATAGACAAAGGCCACAACGCCAGCAGGCTTCCAAACCTTAAGCATCGTTGGCAGATCCTGAGTCCGAGCAGCCATGCCAAAGACCCAGTTGCGTTGTTGCTGCGAATAGCGTTTGATCCCACGCAGGACACCACGATAAAACCCCGAGTCGGGGCGCATAAGCAAACCGACACGGACATATTGATCTTGTTGCTGCATAGTGACATCATAGACAGTGACGTAAAAGAAGAAAAGCTTTCCGCAAAAAAGGATGGAAGTCCATCTTAAACCTGAAATAATCTAATAACCTTCAATTAGCCCCACGTCCTATGTTGATATGGGCGATTGGAATAGTCAGATCAATGATGGAGTTTGCAGATGCGACACCCCAAACGTCAGTTGAGATATGTGAATGGTTTTACGCTCATCGAATTGCTGGTGGTGATCTCGATCATCGCGCTGCTTATTTCGATTTTGCTGCCGGCATTGAGCAAAGCACGTATCGCTTCGAGGAGTGTTCTTTGTATATCCAATCTTAAGCAGCTCGCAATTTGGGGAACATCTTACGCGGATATGAACAAAGATATCCTGCCTCACAATGGCGGCAAATATGCATACGCTAATCTGTCGGGGAGTACTTGGGTGACCAAACTCGAAAAAGACATTTACAACAGCAAGCATCAGTACCGCAACAGCATGCTGCATTGCCCGCAAACGAGCATCACCCTTGAACCGCGTAAGGCCAGTGGCTCCAATAAGCATGCCAACTACAGTCTAAGCAATTGGCTCGGTGGTGATCAGAACACCGGTTACTATGCCACGCCAGTCATCCCCAAGGTGACGCATTTAACCAGCAGCAAATTCTGGTGGGCGGATGGCAAAGCCAAGTTCTCCTCAGGCGAATGGGTCTTTGACAATCGACTGGATATGATTGGTGGTTCTTACAATCGACGCCCCTGGCCATGGGATTTCCCGGATTTAACCAGTCATATCGGCGGCACGAATCTGGTCTACGGTGATGGCCATGTTTCGTCCATGTCCTTCGATGAATTCATCAACAACTGCACCGGCTCGGCTAACAAACCGCAATGGAAACGCTTCACCGGCAGCCCCAACTAAACCTTGAATCACCCTTTATTTTTACCACGGAATTACCATGAAAAAACATTTGTCCATTCTCACAATCGCTCTGCTGTACTGTGTTCTGTCTGTCACATCGGCAAATGCTCAGACCAGTCAATCTACAAAACTCACATGGGCACCTCCTGAACTTGTCGATCCCATCACATTGAATATCACATCCCAAAAGCGCAGTTTCAAACTCGATAAAACCAAGGACTATCGCCTGATCTTCAAGGAACCGCTCATCAATGTCCGGGGCGGACTCAACATCACCGGCGGACACAACGTGGTGGTAATCGGTGGAGAGATTCGCTTTGACAAACCCGGTCGTGAAGGCAAAGCTCTTGACTGCCGCGGTATCTACATCAACCACAACACAGGTACCGTCCATATCGAAGGCGTGTTGATCCATGGCAAAGCGTTGCGCGAGGGATTTAACATTGGCATGTTTAATGAAGAGACCACATTGCAATTGCAGAACATTCGGGTCGACACCGTCACCGGTTCCTTTGAAGGACACCACGCGGATGTCGTGCAGACATGGGCTGGACCAACCGTGTTGCGCATTGATCACTTAACTGGCATTACAGGATACCAAGGCTTTTTCCTGCATCCGGTACAACACAAGAAAAGCAAAATCGCTCCCGAACTTTTTGACTTTCGCAACATCAACCTCATCAGCATCAACAAAGGCTATCTGCTTTGGCAGGCGACAAAGTTTCCATTGACCACAAAGAACGTTTATGTGCAGACCGATGCAAAACGATTCCCTGCCCTGACACTTTGGCCCAAGGGTGATCCAATTTGGAAAGACGTGATACTGGGCGCGCCACCCGCCGGTGACTTCGTACCTGCGGATGTGCCGGGGATGGAATATGTGTCACCGGGATATCTGGATGAAGTGGCCAGCAATCAGTGATACCCATTTAAACAGACGAGGCATTTAAAAAAGCCAATCCTTATTTGACCGCTAAGACGCCAAAATTGCCATGTTTTCAAGACAGAGAAAGAATAATCGGCTCCTCCGCAAAATCTGAGGGTGATGTGTTGGGTAAGTGTTGGTTTTGCTTGCCAGGGAGCTAGCGCTCCCCGGACCCCTTTTCCAGTTCATGGCATCAGCATTGTAGTGTGTTTCACACAAGACAAACAAGGCATCGGTTCATGGGTGCGATGTCACCCCTTATGCATCGCAACCCCGCCCTCGCCACGCGTACTGAATAGACCAAATATCCTTGAGCAACGCCGGCCACTCACCGGTGAATTGCAGGAGACCTGTACGCCTCGCTACAGGAAGCCAGGAAAGTTCGAAAAGCCCCACGGAACCCAGCCCCGCGATTTTCTGTCCGTCTCAGGGGTCTCAGGGGTGTCCGGGGCTTCCGGGGCTTCGAGATATTCGGGGGTGTCCGCAGCGTACAGGTCTCCTCGCTCAACCGGTGAGTGGCCAGCGTTGCCGCACTTCGGGATAGGCGTGTGACGTTCGTGGTATCAGTGCAACGTTATATCTCATCGGTGCAACTCACCACTTATGAACCGATGCCTTGTTTGTCTTAAACCAAGCGACCGGTTTACGGAGATGCCATGAACTCGACAAGGGGTCCGGGGAGCGGAAGCTCCCTGGCATGCGAATCCTTGTCTAATCACTTCGATACAGACTCACAGATTCTGCAGAGATAGCGAAGAATCATATCGCTGAAGACACAGAATTTTGAGAGATTGTTTTTCATCTGAATAATCTCTCTGAACTTGGCGCTCTTGGCGTCATGGCGATAAATATGAGCCATGGTTTTTCATAGGCCGTAGACACTAATATGCAATAACAACGGGTACCGGAACCACATCTGTTGCCCGTTTTTTTGAGTTTATGAATATCTGGCAAATCTGCTTTATGACCACCGGTCATCGGGGGCAATCTTGCGATCCCAATCGGTATCTTCATCACGCCCAAAGGAGCGATCAGCTTGGCGGATACAATCCCAGCAGATTACCGCGCGTGGGTTGGCAGATTCAGGTAATGGATCAGGCTTCCATGCTTTTTCGCCTTTGCCAAAATTTCGCAGACACATGGTGCAGGCAAATTTCTCGGGCTGCTCACTGGCATGATCAATGGCAAGACCCAATGCCTTGAGACTGATAATCGAACCTTGATGGCCTTCAATCATGGGTTGGACTTCATCCCAATCCTCGCCGGTAAAGTCACAGGATATGACGATCATTCCGTCTTCGGTACGTTGCATGAGGTGCGCTTTCTGATTGGTTTTTTCATACTCCATGGTGTTTACCACAGAGGCACAGAGACACAGCGTTCAAGGCAGAGCAGAGACATGCTTTTGTCTTTCTCTTTGACTCTGTGGTTCATCCATGTGTTAACTTACAACTGATCAATCTTCCTTAAGCCACTTTGCGACTTGCGGAGCGTAGTAGGTCAGGATCATATCTGCACCTGCTCGGATGATTGATGTGAGACTTTCCATGACGATCTTTTTCTCATCCACCCAACCACTCTCACTGGCGGCTTTGATCATCAGGTATTCACCACTGACTTGGTAGGCTGCGATGGGCAAAGTGGTCACCTGTGTAATGCGATGGATGATGTCCAGATACGGGCCAGCCGGTTTCACCATGACGATGTCGGCACCCTCGGCTTCATCAAGCAACGTTTCGGTAATCGCTTCACGGGCATTGGCCGGATCCATCTGGTATGTCATCTTGTCGCCGGGAATTTTTTTACCACCCACACCATTGGACTTGGGAGCCGAGTCCAATGCGCCACGGAACGGACCGTAATACGCAGAAGCGTACTTGGCTGAATAGGACATGATGCTCACATTGGCAAAACCATTGGCATCAAGTGTCTGACGAATGGCAGCAACGCGACCGTCCATCATGTCACTGGGCGCGACGATGTCCGCACCGGCCTGGGCATGCATCAGAGCCTGCCTGCAAAGCACCTGCACGGTTTGGTCATTGAGAATCTCACCATCATCATCAACAATGCCATCGTGCCCGTCACTGGAATAAGGATCCAATGCCACGTCGGTGATGACCAATACGTCGGGATACTCAAGTTTAAGACGTGTAATAGCCTGTGGGATAAGCCCCACGGGATTGTAGGCTTCATCTGCTGTGGAGGATTTATACCTGTCATCAACTTTGGGGAACAACACCACCGCACCGATCCCCAACTTCGCAGCACGACCGACTTCTTCACAAAGCCCATCAAGACTCCAGCGATTACAACCAGGCATGGCCGTGATCGGTTCAATTGGTCCATCATGCACAAATAGCGGGTAAATCAACTGCTGAGCCGTCAATCGCGTCTCACGTACCAGCCCTCGCATCGCAGGTGTCCGGCGTCTACGGCGTGGTCTTTGTGGCAGGTCCAAGTTAAACTCATTATTCTCGTGTAACATACGCGATATCATAACCCATTGATGCCAACTTTGTGTAGCAGGATTAATAAGACATGGCCTTGAATATTCGATTTCACAATACGCTGACCAACCAGACCGACACCTTTACGCCTAACGATGCCCCATTGGTACGGATGTACTCCTGCGGGCCAACGGTGTATGACTATGCCCATATTGGCAACTTCCGAACATTCATCTTTGCAGACGTGCTGCGTCGGTTCCTAGAACTCGTCGGCTATGATGTGAAACATGTGATGAACATCACAGACGTCGGACACATGACCGAAGACGATCTTGCAGACGGTGGTGGCGAAGACAAAATGGAACTTGCTGCCCGACGTATCAAGGAAGATAAGAAGTCCGGGCGAGTGCCTGAAGGTGTGGTTCAGAACCCGGATGATCCTTATCAGATCGCCAACTATTACACGCAGGCATTTCTTGCCGACGCCAAAACGTTGGGTATGAAGGTTGCATTTGAATATCCTCAATCAATGCCCCATGCCACCAATTGCATCGACATCATGCAGGACATGATTACCAGGCTCCTTGAAAATGGACACGCCTACCAAACCGACGATGGCGTGGTCTACTTCAGCGTCGAAAGCTTCCCCGACTATGGCAAGCTCAGTGGTAACACACTGGATAAACTCCGCGGTGGTGCGGGTGGTCGCATCGACGAACAAACCATGGCAGGCAAACGGCATCCTGGCGACTTCCTGCTTTGGAAACCTGACGAAAAACACATCATGAAATGGGACTCGCCCTGGGGCCGAGGCTATCCCGGCTGGCACATTGAATGCTCATGCATGGCTCAATCCCTGCTGGGCAGCGATGTCATCGACATCCATACCGGCGGCGAAGACCTGACCTTCCCGCATCATGAATGTGAAATCGCACAATCCCGTGGAGCGTCCGGAAAAGACAGCTTCGCAAAATTCTGGATGCATGCACGGTTCCTGCTCGTTGACGGGCAGAAAATGTCCAAAAGCAAAGGCAGCTTTTACACTGCCCGTGATGTGTTCGACGGTAAGGTCACCGGCCGAAGTGTCCATCCTGCGGTTCTGCGTTTTGAACTAATGCGAAGCCACTATCGAAGCAATCTCAACTTCACTGCAAGCAGTCTGAGTGATGCCGGTTCTGCTGTAAAACGATTCACCGATTTTGCTCTTAAAGCCAAGTCAGAATGTAATGATCAACCCGCTGAAATTGATCTGAATCACACGATGCTCGCAGCCTTTACCCAAGCGTTGGCAGACGATCTGAACATCAGCGGTGCACTGGGCGAACTCTTCGCCTGGATCAATGATGGTAAGGATGATGCTCCAATCGCATGGGCAGCCTGCTTACAGGTCGATCGCGTACTGGGATTGCTGGATCTTGAGGATCAAAGCACCAGCGAAGTGGACATTGATGCACTATGCAAGGCATTGGATGATGCTCGCGCCACCAAGGATTATGCCTCTGCCGATGAACTGCGTAAACAAATGGTCGATGCTGGTTATGACGTTTTAACCACCAAAGAAGGCACCAAGGCAGTGAAAAAATTGGCATGACCACCCTCCCCTTGTGAGACAATATCAATAGACAGACATAAAAAAACCACGAGCAATCAACACTGCTCGTGGTTTTGTTTTAGCTTTGATGTGCATGACGATTGAGAATTACTCAGCATCAGGTTTGGTCGTTGCCTCTTCGCCTTCTGCTGATTCATCCATCATGTCATCTTCTGGATCAGGAACACGTTCAACCGTATAGAGCACGGTCTTCCCATCCTTGGCATCAACGATCTGCATCCGTGCTGGATCATTGGCGTACAACGCTCGAGTGGTTGAAGTCAACTTGCTGTTAATCTGCTCAAGCTGAGATTTAATATCATTCATAATCATGACCATAAATATGGACGTGATCCAGATGATGATCAATAAACCTTTCCCCAAAGTCTGCGTTGTTTTTTGTTCTTTGTCCTGGTTCAAAGTCGTCTCCTTCGTGCTGAGTGAAAAGTGATATGAATAAATCCATCTACAGCATAACGATTGACTCACAGTTTGAGAATACTATTTGATCGGTTTTTAAAGGTTGATTTTCGTTACAAGAATCAGACAAATTACAATTGCACAGGCACTTGACTTTGACTGGCCTGGCTGCATGCCAACACCATTCGCAAACTCTCAAGTCCGTCCTCAATGCCTGAGCGCAGGGGTTCACCATCACGGATGGCTGCGATCAGATTTCGATTCAACTCGTCGTAGCAATTGACGTCGCTTTTCACTTCTTCACGCTTGACATCACCTTCGATTTCACTGCTGGGTTTACCATCGTGATAGGTGAAGGTCGCATGATCAATGCTATGGAACGTCACATAAACCTTCTCACACATCATGACAAAGTCGATCACACCAGCCTGAGGGTCACCGACATTACAGGCACAAATGCTTGCAACCGCCCCATTCTTGAATCGGACGACTGATGCACTCACATCATCGACTTTGTAATCCTCAAATCGCTGGTGATTGAGCATGTCTGCGACGCCAAAGACTGTCTGACCTTCGCCCATGAAATACCGCGCCTGATCATAAATATGAATCGCCTGTTCGATGAGTTGACCGCCCCCCATGTTCGGATCACGCCACCATGCGGGGAACAAATGATTGGCGTAAAAGCGTCCTTGGAACATTAACGGCCGACCGGCACTGCCGTCTTGAAGCATCTGCTTAAGTTTGATAGCCGGTGTGGTATGTCGCATGTGATGTCCGATCTGACACTTCACGCCAGCCTGACTCACGGCATCATAAATACTCTTAGCACGTTCGAGAGTTAAACAGATTGGCTTTTCAAGACAAAGGTGAATCCCCTTGGCAGCAGCCTTCTCAGTTTCGCCATTATGAGCTCCAGGCGGGATGCAAACATACAACACATCCATTTCCACTTGATCGAGCATCTTGTCAAAATCATCAAAGCAGGCTGCCTGACCGTCAGCAAATTTTTCATTAAACGCCAACGCTTTATCAACGTGATGATTGCACAGTCCGACAATCTCAATGCCATCAAGCTTGGCAAGTGATTTGGCATGTGTGCTTGCGATAAAACCTGTCCCTAAAAATCCAATGCGTAACGTGCTCATGTCTGAACCAATCTATGTGAAGTGTAGTTGTGAACAAATAAAGATAACCGAAAAGACGCAACTTAGTACATTACTACGACCGATTGACATGCTGAGGGATTCTCGTCAATCATAGCCAAGGCATCCGGCAAGTCATCAAACGCAACACGATGTGAAATCAACGGCTTGAGGTCCAGTTGTTTTAGCAATTTGACCGATTGTTCCAATCGACGATCATGGTCATACATTCGAGATAATGCCGGATCAATATGATTGATTTGCGAGCATCGCAACCGAATTCGTTTGTGATGAAACTCCTGGCCTAACATTAGCGTGTCCGCACCTTGCTGATAAAACGACAAGACCGTGACGGTGCCATCTATGCCGACACATCGCATCGCCTGGGATAATGCATTGATATTCCCGGAGACTTCAAAGACGACATCTGCACCACTACCTTTGGTTTGATCCTGCACATACTTGCCCAAATCACCTTGTTTTGAAGGGTTGAAACAGACATCAGCTCCAAACTGTTTTGCCAATGCAAGTCGACTCTCCAAATAATCCACCACGGTTACGCGAGCACCACTGAGCTTGCACATTTGAAGCAGCATTTGCCCAAGTGTCCCCATACCGATGATCACAACTTCGTCGAGTAGTTTTACTTTGGCATCGAGCATGCCGTTGAAGGTAATGTTCAACAATGCCAGAAATGTGGCGTTTTGCATATCCACATCATCGGGCAACTTCAGGAAATTGTCCGATGCCATAAAGCTTTTATGACCGGACTGACACCAGACTTTGTCTCCGATTTTGAGCTGTGTTTCGTCTGGTGCAACTTCGGTGATTTGCCCCACAGCTGAATACCCCATCCACCAGACACCTTGATCGTCGGACTGCATGGGATAAGTAAGTGCATTGGGCGCATCTTCAAAGAGTGTATTGCCATCTGTCTTACTGTTAAGTTGCGGCGCGGTACCTCGATAAAACCCCATCTCCGTACCAGCGCTCACAGAACTCACAAGTGTTTGAGCAATACTGGTTTTCCCAGCGGCCCTAGGACAGATGGACGGGACAATACTCGCCTTCCCAGGAGCTGCGTAGCGTAATACCTTGAACATCAGATACCTTTCAAATAACGGGGCATGATTAAGTCTAAAGCATAGCATCAGCAGCAGGATGTCATCCATGGCCAGAACGGCTCATCTTTTACCCATTCCGGCTATATTGCCTGCCTGCACAACTTTCACATCTCGACCGTCTCCGCTAGAATAATGGATATTACAATGCCAATAGACGCAACACGCTTCAACAACCTCAAAATGACGAGTCTTCAAAAATGGCAAATATGGCTCAATATATCTTCGGATGGCAAAACCATATCGACCGTGGGATCGGAGCTGAACATAGCCACCATGAAATGGAATTGGTTTACCATCAAACAGGTGTTGGCGAAGTTTACTGTGAACATACGCAGAAGATTTGCTTCCAACCAGGCGACCTGCAAATCATTCCCGCACGCCAGTCACATCAACAAAAACAGCTACAACCCGGACTGGATCACTGCATCCTGCTTACTGTCTCACGATCTCTCGCAGAGCGAATCAATCATCAATGCTGTTACCCACTAGTACAGGCTACGTATCCTATCACTGAATTGGCAACGCTTTCTGCCATCCCAAAACCGCAAAATCAAGCTGAACAGGACATCGCAAACCATCGCCTCACGGCTGCGTTGTTAGAGATACTAAGACTAGGGCAGCGATTTGAACCCCAAGCCAAACCCACGACTCGAAGAGAGGAAACTGCGGAGTTGGCACATGATTATCTACGGACCCACTGGCGGGATATTGACCAACTCATGGAAGTGGCAGAGGCGATGGGTATCAGTGTGGACTATCTTCGCCATGTCTATCGTGAGAACTTTGGCGTAACGATCTATCAAGCCTTGACGCAATTACGGATTGATCATGCATGCGACTTATTGCGGAATTCACAACTTCCACTTAAGGCATTGCCCGAGATTTGTGGATTTGCAGATGTCCAACAATTTTCACGACGCTTTAAACAAATCACCGGCAAGGCGCCAGGTGCCTATCGCAAAAAGTCACAAGTCACTTCAATGAAGAATCAACCAGCCGGCGCATAAAAAAAGCCCCGTTCAGCCTGGACTCTGTGACGGAGCTTTTCTTATAAATACACCCGAGAGGGTTCGAACCTCTAACCTGCGGTTCCGTAGACCGCTGCTCTATCCAATTGAGCTACGGGTGCTTCACATTGGCTTTCACCAATTAGACGAGTCATTATACGGATTACATTAAGCTTGGCAAGTCCGTATCCAAACAAAATCTGGCAAACAGGTTACGCACTTTCTCGAATCACCAGTTCAGGTTCAAACAGCAGACTTTGTGGCTCGGAGTCCTCGCCGGAAAGTCGCTGAAGCAGAAACTGACACGTTTGTTCTGCGATCTGTAGAATCGGCTGACGTATTGTCGTTAACCGAGGTCGAACCAGACTCGCCATCTGGATATCATCAAACCCGATGACTGCCAACTGCTCTGGCACCTTGATCCCAAACTGAATCGCTGCATACATCGCACCAATTGCCATCAAGTCATTACTACAGACGATTGCATCAACGTCAGGCATTTTGTCCATAAGCACAGGAAGCAATGCACCACCCGTCTCAACAGTTGATTGCCCCTTGGCCAGAATCGACTTGGCGGACACCTTGAGCTTGTTGATTTTCATTGCACACTTGAAACTCTCAACACGCTGTTGGTATGCCCAATTACTCACATCACCTGAGAGAAACGCAATGCGTTTGCGACCAATGCGTTTGAGATAACTAATGGCTTTGTCGATCCCCTGATGATTGTCCACGCCCAGACTATCAGTTGGCAATAAATTGTTCTGTTTACCTACATAGACCACGGGGGTTTTCTGCTCTAGAAGTTGGTGCAGTGTCTGGTGACTAATTTCATCCTGAGGTGCTTCACAGGTATAGAGAATAATGCCATCGACATGGTCCTGCTGCATGTATTGCAGGAGTTTGTGCTCTTCCTGCACTGAGCCGTACGTGCATCCAAGTACCATGGAATAGTTTCGCTGTCTTAGCTGGTCATGAAAGACACGCATCGCTGCTGCATACGCCGGATTACCTGCATCTGGGATAATGATGCCGATGCGATTGGTTGCCCCACTGCGTAATGATGCTGCGCGGGAGTCGGGGCGGTAGCCTGTTTTGGCGACTGCTTTTTCAATCTTGATTCGAGTCTTGGCCGAGACCTGCCCATTGTTAAAAAAACGCGACACGGTTGATGGTGCGACACCTGCGGTTTGGGCGATGGCGATGATACCAGTCTTGGCTGTGGGCTTGTTTTTGGACATTGGGTTGAATTATATGCTGTCGTTATCGATATGTAAATGGAAAGCTTACCACCTTCTTCTTTATTCAGACCGTTGGCATTAAGATATTTTATCACAGATCAACACAGAAACAATAACCAATATATGTATTACTGAATAGTCTATTGTCGATATCCAATAGTCAATTGAGACTGTCTTATTTTTATAAATTTTGCATCCAAAACCTTGACATTTACATTTTAGACTGCAATACTGGAATCGTTTCCAGTTGATTTTCTTTTCATTACAGGATCATTTCACATGACACTTCGCGCGGACTACAAAGACAAAATGCTCGGATGCTGGATCGGTAAATCCATTGGCGGGACCATCGGCGGACCTCTTGAAGGCAACACCAATTTCCTGGACCTTCCCTATGAATATCCCAAGGTCAATATCGACAATGATGATCTGGATCTGCAATTGGTCTGGCTGCATCAGCTTGAACAACGTGGCTTACGCATCACGGCTGATGATATGGGAGATGCATGGCTTAATCACGTCAAGTTTCCATTTGATGAATACGGTGTAGCAATGGCAAACCTGCGGATGGGACTTAAGCCCCCTGCAACAGGCATTTTCAACAACTGGTTCACCAACGGGATGGGTTCGCCGATCCGAAGTGAAATATGGGGATGCCTATTCCCTGGCCGACCTGAAGTAGCTGGATACTATGCTTATCTTGATGCCCAGGTCGACCACTGGGATGAATCCGTATGGGGTGAAGTGCTATTTGCCTGTATGGAAAGTATAGCTTTTGAAGAATCCGACTTACATAAGATCATTGATCAAGGTTTGGCATACATCCCTGATCACAGCGTGATGAAGCAAGCTGTGATCCTTGCCGTCAAACTGCATGCTGATGGGAAGTCACTTCGCGAAGCACGTGAAAAAATTCTTGCAGATTATCAGCATCACAATTTCACAGACTGTGTGCAAAACATTGCTTTCACCATTTTGGGTTTGCTTTACGGTGACGGTGATTTTCTCAAGTGTATTCTTGATGCCTCAGCCTGTGGTTACGACGTGGACTGTACCGCCGCAACGGCAGGTTCAATTATCGGCATTATTCAGGGCGCGGAATACATCTTCGCCAATGCCAAGGTGGATATTGCCACCAATGTGGTCACCAGCAAAGGTGTCGTTGACTTTGATGCACCCAAGGATGTTTATGAGTTAACAGATCGCGTGATGAAGCTCGCACAGCAGGCTCAAGACATGACTGACCTTCCGTCGATCAGTAAGCCGTTTAACCTGCCAGCGATCGAGCCGATCCAGTCCCCCTATCAGGTTCCGGTGAAGTACAAGACGGTTAACGATAGTTCACTGTTGGCAGATGAGCCTTCAATGAATGATGCCAATGAGCACGTTTTTACGGACGGTGCATTTTTCAATTTACCTGCGATTTGGCCTAACACGCAGCCGGACAGCTTGGTATTTCAGACGCAGATTCACTTGCCTGAGGATCGGAACTTCCGAGTCCTGCCGGTATGGGACGGTGGCGTGAAGCTTTGGCTTGATGGGAATTTGGTCTACGAACAGACACACAGCAAGCGTCGTTTTAATCCTGCGATTCATCGCTGTAGTGTTCAGACACCGATGATTGAAAACGCAAAAGCGGGTTGGCATCGCGTCACAATCCAATTGGTGCGTCCAACCCGAGTTCCACATGAATTTGCGTTTATCGTGGCCGATGACAAGAAGCATTGGATGGTGGATGTGAAGTATTCCGTCGAAGCGTAATGCAATGGATTCAAATGCAAGACAACCTGGGGATTGAAATCCCACAGGCTTTATTTCAAGTTGGGTAACTTGTCTGTTTTTGAATGGTGAATGATTAAATAAAAACGCCGGTGAATCGTATGGATTCGCCGGCGTTTATTGATTGACAGTTGATGTGAATTGTTTTATTTCACTTCGAAGATATCACCTGAACTGAATAAGGCCTGAAGGTCAGGCTTACCCTTGGCTGCAATAGCATCGTCGACCTGTTTTTGAAGCAGGTTTTCGTAGCATTCGTCTTCAATCTGATAGAAGACACCCATGGGTTCGGGGAACTCTGGATATGTCATGCGTGAGAGCAGGAATGAGAGGCTCTCATCATGCTCATCATGGAAAAGCAGGTCATCAGCTTGGATGCCCTTACCCAATTCCACGACGCGGGGCTTGCGGTTGCCATCAAGCCAGATACCTTTGTCCTTGTCTTTACCAAAAATCATGGGCTTGCCATGTTCAAGTCGAAGGATGTGATCTTCCTTGGAATCTTTATTGGTGGCATACTCGAAAGCATGATGGTTGAACACATTACAGTCCTGGTAAATTTCGACAAAAGCCGAGCCTTCATGCATCGCTGCACGTTCAAGCACATCACCAAGATTCTTATCCACATCAATCGCGCGAGCCACGAAACTGGCTTCAGCAGCAAGGGCAACACTCAAAGGTGAAAGCGGCATGTCGATGGCACCCATGGGGGATGACTTGGTCTTCTTGCCTTCTTCGGATGTTGGTGAATACTGGCCCTTGGTCAAACCGTAAATCCGGTTATTAAAGAGCAAAATTTTAATGTTGAAGTTTCGACGCAGCACGTGCAAGAGGTGGTTACCACCGATGGACAAGCCGTCGCCGTCACCGGTTACCTGCCAGACATCCAGGTCGGGATTTGCAAGTTTCACACCCGAAGCAAATGCTGGAGCGCGTCCGTGAATCGAGTGCATGCCATAGGTTTCCATGTAGTATGGGAAACGGCTTGAGCAACCGATACCGGAGATGAACACAGTGTTCTCACGGGTCTGCCCAATCTTGGCACAGATACGGCGAACCTGGTTAAGGATGGCGTAGTCACCACAACCTGGACACCATCGAACATCCTGGCTGGATGCGAAATCTTTGGGCTTGAGTTTCAATACATTAAGTTGAGCGTCAGCAGTCATGAGTCTATTCCTGACTTAATTGGCGATTAGAGGTTTTCAATTCAAATTCGAGCAGCATTAATACCAAACTTGCTAAGGTCAATATCCTGGTCATCCAGATCAACCTTATGCAAACGGGGGGTAAGGTATTCACGATCGCCAAGTTTTCCAGCGAGCATGATTTCAATAGCCTGTTCGATTTCCTCGACCAGGAAGGGCTTGCCTGCAACCTTGTTCAGGCCACGGGCGTCAACAAGGAACTTACCACGAAGGATCAAACGAAGCTGACCGGTGTTAAGTTCGGGTACAAGTACCTGTTTGTAATTTTTGAGAATCTTCCCAAGGTTTTTGGGCATGGGATTCAGATGTCGCAGATGGATGCATGCAACCTTTTTGCCAGCCGCACGAGCACGGTCGGTAGCAGTGAGAATTGAACCATAGGTTCCGCCCCAACCCACGAGCAGCAGATCGCCGGTCTCTTCACCGTGGACATGCAAATCGGGAACGTCTTGAGCAACCTTTTCAATTTTCATACGACGCAGGTCGGTCATGAATTGATGGTTTTCAAAGTCGTAACTGACGTTACCTGAGATATGACCTTTTTCAAGACCACCCAGACGATGTTGCAAGCCCTTGGTTCCGGGGATAGCCCATGGGCGAGCCAGATTTTCATCACGCGAATAAGGCTGGAATACCTTGCCTTCTTCATGGACGGGATGTTTGACTTCGATGGGTTTGAGTTCAGATGCTTCTGGGATACGCCAGGGCTCTGCACCATTACCGATGTATCCGTCAGTCAACATGACTACCGGCACCATGTATTTGATGGCAAGTCGCGTTGCTTCAATTGCGGTATCAAAGCAGTCACCAGGGGATTGAGCAGCAATCACGACCAACGGGCTGTCACCGTTACGACCATAGAGTGCTTGCAAAAGGTCCGACTGTTCAGTCTTGGTGGGCAGGCCTGTTGAAGGGCCACCACGCTGGACGTTGATGATCACAACGGGCAGTTCCATCATCATCGCAAGATTCAATGCTTCGGACTTGAGTGCCAAGCCTGGGCCGGATGTCCCGGTGACACCAAGCTGACCCGCAAAAGAAACACCAATGGCTGAACACATTGCTGCAATTTCGTCTTCTGCCTGGAACGTCTTGACGCCGAAGTTACGCATGGCAGCAAGACTGTGAAGCACATCCGTTGCAGGTGTGATGGGATATGAGCAATAGACTAACGTTTTGGACGCCAGTTGTGCTGCGGTTGCAAAGCCCATTGCCGTTGCTTCGTTACCGCCAATTTTACGGTAACGCCCCGGATCAACGGGTGCGCGAGCTACATGGAAACGGACGGGAAACATTTCGGTGGTCTCACCGAAGAAGTAACCGGCTTTGAGTGTTTTGACGTTGGCTTCGGCCACGGCGGGAAGATGCTTCTTTTTGCCGAAGTAATCTTCGAGATACTTGACTGTCGTATCGATGGGACGTTGATACAACCAATAGATCAGGCCCAGGGCAAACATATTTTTACAACGATTAATTTCCTTGGCGCCCATTCCCGACTCTGCCAGGGCTTCTTGATTCAATCGCGTAATAGGAACTTTGGTAATGCGGTACTTGGTCTCGTACTTTTCATCATCAAGTGGATTGTAATCTTCAGGATAACCTGCCTTGCGGAGATTGATCTTGGAGTATTCGTCCTCATTGACGACAATGATCCCGCCTTGCTGGACGTCATCAATATGGGCTTTAAACGCAGCAGGATTCATGGCGATCAATGCATTGACTTCGTCACCCGGTGTATGGATATCGGAAGCTGCAAAGTTAATCTGAAAGCCCGAGACACCTGCGACGGTACCTGCAGGAGCTCTGATTTCTGCCGGGAAGTCTGGAAGCGTCGCAACGTCGTTACCAAAAATCGCTGAGGTATCGGTAAATTGCGTCCCTGCCAACTGCATACCATCGCCGGAGTCTCCAGCAAAACGGATCACAGCCGATGCCAGTTCTTCAGTCGGTTTGTTCGACTCCAGAACTTCAGTGTTGGATGAGGCAGCCATTAATTGAGCTCCTTGCTCTAAGCGGAAAATATGGTTGACACGTCAAGCATAAGTAATGCTAAGGAAGGCCATGATATCATTCACTAGGTTTGAATCCAGTTGATATCCCTTCAAATTCAAAACTATCAATGAAATTTTTATATAAAGAAAAACAGGTCTTTTGTGCTTGTTTTATAGGGGTTTGAGCGTTTTGGCGTTTTTCAATGTGAAGTGATCTAAAGACTGCCATACACGGACCCTCTCTCTACTTTGAGTATCGTCCAAATTCACCGATCTGCAAGACCAAAAGTCTATCATTTTCATTCCTGCTACATTTTACCGCAGATCATCAGAGAGTATCTACCGATGATTAATCATATTCATTTCAAAACATCCTCTGGTCATTGGCAGGTAATCGTCCCAAGAGCTACATTGGTATGTGTTGGAGGACTTGCTGTTGTTAGCTTTGAATATCAAAGACCATCTATCGCTTGGCAAATATGTCATCAAATGGACCTTTCTGGCCGGACTCGTGGGCTTGGCGGTGGGGTCGGCATGTGCATTGTTTTTATGGACGCTGCATCTGGCTACTGATACCCGGCATGACTATCCATGGTTGCTGTTCCTCCTGCCGATCGGCGGACTTGCCATCGGTGCGATGTATCAGTGGCTTGGACGCAGTGTCGAAGCAGGCAACAATCTGGTCATGGACGAGATCCACGAGCCCGGCGGCGGTGTCCCGGCACGTATGGCGCCTCTGGTCCTCATCGGCACAGTCGCAACCCATCTCTTTGGCGGTTCGGCAGGTCGCGAAGGCACAGCCATCCAAATGGGCGGCGCAATCGCCTCAGCGATGGCTCGATCAACCTTCTTCAAATGGCTCAACCAAGTCGACGTCCGCACCATGCTCATTGCAGGTGTCGCAGCTGGCTTTGGCGGTGTCTTTGGCACACCGTTAACCGGGGCGATCTTTGCCTTGGAAGTTTTAGCCATTGGGCGGATGAGTTATGACGCATTGATCCCCTGCCTCATTGCCAGTGTCGTAAGTGACTGGGCTTGCCAATGGTGGGGAATCGATCACCAATACTACTTTGTCCCAAGCATGCACCTGCCGGACGCCGATGGCTTGATCGCACATCTGGATTGGTTGTTACTCGCCAAGGTCATAATCGCCGGTGTCGCGTTTGGGCTTGCCAGCAAGTTCTTTGCGGAACTGACACATGGCATTGGCAAGCTGTTCAAAAAATTCATCGCCATCCCCATGCTTCGCCCCTTCATCGGCGGACTTCTGGTCATCGGCATGGTCTACCTGCTGGGCACGCGAGACTACCTGGGCCTGGGTGTTACCAATCCAGACGGCGGCGTGAGTATTGTCAGTTGTTTTACCAATGGTGGCGCATCGCCATGGAGTTGGTGGTGGAAGTTGTTGTTTACTGCGGTGACCCTTGGTGCCGGATTCAAAGGTGGCGAAGTCACGCCGTTATTTTTCATTGGTGCAGCATTGGGTAATTCCTGTGCCTGGGTGTTGGGCGCGCCAGTGGACTTGTTTGCTGCCATTGGTTTTGTCGCCGTCTTTGCCGGTGCCACCAACACGCCGCTGGCCTGTACCATCATGGGTATCGAACTCTTCGGCCCTCAGCACGTGGTCTACCTTGCTGCCGGATGCTTCATTGCCTATCTCTTTAGCGGACACTCAGGCATCTATCTTTCCCAACGCATCGGCACCCCCAAACTCGACACCGAATTGCCCGAACTCACATCCCTGCGAAACATCCGGGAAATGAACAAAAAAGAATAGACGTCCATTCAATCAACCCGCTTGTAATCAACCGTCTGGAAACGTTACTTCATCTGATTCTTTGACACAAAACAAAGATTCACATCAACGCTTCGGTTACGATATACACATCAATTTTCGCACGACCAAGGATGGCATCAAGTGAGTCTCAAATACCAGCGTATTCGACAACGCGATGAACAGTTGCCCGTGCTGGTCAAACAACTCACACGCGCATTTTCCAGTATCACCTTGGCAATCATTTTCCTGCTGCTGATTATCACCTATGGCATCATTGGCTCTGTCCCCTTGGGGATGCTCGTTCAAACTTTACTTATGGGATTAGCGATACTGCTGCCAATCACCATTGCCGGAATCGGTGCATGGCGAACCGGCCGTTCACGCTGGCAGGTGGGTTTGGCTTTGCTGGGTGTCGCTGGACTCATCGCTGCCATGGACGTCTATGTGGTGCGACAGATCATTGACGCGATGCCTTGGTTTACCCGCTATCACACCACCGTCATTTATCGCCTGCGATTTTTTGAAATGACGGAGTTGGAGTTCTTCAGTTGGTGGCCGATGAAGCTGCTCCTTGGCCTATTCATCCTCAACATGATCTGGGCGACTATTCGACGCATTGAGTTTAAGTTCGTCAACATCGGCGTACTGAGTGTCCACAGTGGTATCGTCATCCTTACCATCGGCAGCATGTTCTACGGCAACGCCAAACAGGAAGGTGACACACTCCTCTGGCGCGACGACCAACCCCTTACCGGCACAGTCAACACGTTCTACGATGCAGTGACACCAGCAATTTACTTCACAGTCGGTCAAGCTCAGCTGGGGATTCCCCTGCCACAACTGCCTCGCTATAACGACTATGATCCATTGACTGCTGCGTTGGATATCAAGCTCCACGAGACACCAGAATTCAAAGAACGTTTCGGCAATCAACTCCAAGCTGTCATTCCCGGTTTTTTGGCTTATGCAAAGCTGCAAACCGCATGGATGAATGATCCACGCGCAGAGCCCAATCCTGCCTGGCAGGTGCAATTGATCGCTGGTGAAAAAGGCCCCGCCGTCAGTACCAACACCCTGGTCGCCAACTCCTCAATGGATTCAGTACTTCAAGGTGGCAGCTGGTCAGTTCAGTACATGCTCGCAATGACTCAAACGCAAATTGATGCGCTCAAGCAATCTCACAAAATCAGCCAGCAACCTGTCAGCCGTTTCTATCTCATTCAAATGGACCCCGCTAAAGCCGAGTTGCAACTGCTCATCTGCCTGCCCGGTCGTGATGCCATACAGGTTCCGCTGACTGCTGATCGCTTCCCGGTTGCCACATTCGACAGTCATACACTTTGGCTGCAAGTCATCCGTTACATCCCAAACGCTCGGCAGACGTTCATCCCCGTCCCCGTTGTCCGTAGTGAACGGATCAGCAAAGAAGAGGGCACTTATCTCAACGCCCTGCTCCCGGTTGATCTGTCCATGACGCTACCCGATGGCAGGGCTTGGCACAGACGTGTCTGGCTGACACATATGCGATATCCCGAGCCGGGCATTGCGGATGATCAAAACCGTCCGATCACCCTCGACATCCCAACCATTGGCAAGGTCGATTTATGCTTTAGTCGTCAGCAAATCCAACTGCCCTTTTCCATTGCTTTGGGTGACTTTGCAATGGTACCCTATCCGGGCAGCCACATGCCACGAGACTTTTACTCGCATCTGACACTCACCCATCCCGATGGCAAATCGCAAAAAGGTGTCACGCGACTCAACCACCCCATGATGCATGGCAGAATCAAAATCAGCCAAACCGGATGGGACCCAGGCGACACCCTAAACCCGCAGAATGATGCCAAAGACCAGCAAGGCCAATACATCCATCAACAACGCTACGTCATCCTCGGCATCGGCAACAACGTCGGTATCCATATCATCTTCGCTGGCTCCTGCTTGATCGTGATTGGCATCCCATGGGCGTTTTATGTCAAACCGTTTCTTCTTCGACATCGCAAGCATTCCATTCAACGTCAATTGCAACAATCACCCACAGCGGAGGAATCATGAATCCCATCAAACTTCTTCCAGTCTCTGTGTGTCTGTGCCTCTGTGGTTTATTCCTGCTTACTCATCTCGCTCATGCACAAGTCCGACAGGAACCCGCAGGTAACACCTTGCCCAAAGCACCTGCCCCAATGCCCATTGCTGCTGCCGCAGGGCAATCGCCTTCGACGCCAATCATGAGCGAGCAACAGCATGATGACTTTGCCGAACAACTCGATCTTTCGGTATTCAGTCAACTGGCTGTCTACGACAACGGACGTGCGAAAATTTTCGACACCTATGCCCGTGAAATGATTGTCAATGTCTATGGCAAAACGCGCTATCGTGACATGTACACCAAACGTCGATATCCCCCAACCTTTACCTGGTTGGATCTGCTGCTCAATAAATCATGGTATGCCGACCGGCCATTGATCTATGTCGAAATTCTTGAGCTCCGTCGCGCCCTTGCCAAACTGCTTCCACAGGAAGTCGAAAACGGATTTCTCCAATGGGGACGCCTGCCCCCGTCATTACTACTCACCGAAGAGGCTCAGCAAATCCTCAACGGCAGTGCATCCGATTTGCGACTCATCAAAGGCCGCAACCAAGTCCTCAGTGCATGGGCTGGATACCAAGTCCTTCCCGATAGCGTGCAACTCGTCAGTCCATCGCCACAGTCGGACAGTGATAAATGGCTGACGCTGTTTGGTGATGATGCCAACACACAAGTCCTCGAAACACGACTCGCATTCATGGAGTTGGCCAAAGCATGGAACGAAGCGGATGTGACTAATGCACAACATGCCATCGACAAACTCGTCGAATTGTTGCCATCGATTCACGCATCAACTTACCCATCGGTAACACTGAGGTATGCCGAGTCGTTGTATAACCGGACCCATAAATTCACCATCGGCTACCTGGCTTACGGGATCGCAACACTGCTACTACTCATTGCCATGGGCACGCAACGCAAATGGCTCATCCGTTGGGGGATCGTCTTTCTGATGCTGGGTTTTGTCGTGCATACCGCAGGCTTTGCCGTCCGCGGACTCATCTCCGGTCGCTGGCCGATTCACAATCAGTTTGAGTCCTTCATTGCACTTGCATGGTTCGCATGCTTGATCGGCATCGGTCTGATGTTTGCCAAGCGTCAGTGGATGTTTGGTGCAGCGGCAGCGGCCTTGGGCACAACCGCCCTGCTCTTTGCCAACACCGTCGAAATCCCATCACATGATGTGGCAAATGTCGCAGGCATTCTGGCAACGAGTCGGATTCTATACATCCATGTCAACGTCGTCATTGCTGCCTACGCGCTGATCGCACTTGGCTTTTTCATCGCTCTGTTTTACCTGGGGGTCTACTACTTCAAGACCGATGCAGCCATGCGCATGGCATCCGCTGGATTAGGTGAAATGGATAAATCACAAGGCCCCCAAAAACTGCTTCACGATTTGGACAAAGCGCATGTGGTGATTCTCCAACTGGCCTTCTGGCTTCTCGGTGTCGGGATTCTTCTCGGAGCCTACTGGGCGGATCACGCTTGGGGACGCTGGTGGGGTTGGGACCCCAAGGAAACATGGGCGCTCATCACATGGATCATCTATCTGATTGTCATCCATCTGCGCTTTGGCGTGAAAAAACCACAACTCGTCACCGCATGGCTTAGCGTCATCGGATTTATCGTCATGCTCTGGACCCATTGGGGCGTGAACCTGCTCCTGGCTGGACTCCACAGCTATGCCTAACACCCCGGAAGTTTTCAATGCAAGCCAAAGCGTCTCGTCTGGACCGTTCGTTTTATCATCAGGATGTGCTTCGTCTTGCCAAAGCGCTCTTGGGTAAAGTCCTCGTGCGTATGAAAGGTAAGACGCGGCTTGCAGGACGGATCGTCGAAACCGAAGCCTATCTGGGCATCCCGGATAAAGCAGCTCACACGGTGGGTGGTCGGCGGACACCACGCAATGAATCCATGTGGCAAGACGGGGGCACGCTGTATGTCTACTTCACCTATGGCATGCACCACTGCATGAACATCGTCGCCCAACAGTCCGACGAACCTGTAGCAGTGCTCATCCGCGCGTTGGAACCGCTTGAGGGGATGGACGTGATGTACACCCGTCGCAAGGTTGCAAAGAAAGATAAAGACCTATGCTCAGGTCCGGCAAAACTCTGCCAGGCTTTGGACATTTCACGTGAGCAGGATGGCATTGATCTGGTGTCAGATTCACAGATTTGGATCGAAGACCAACATGTGAAAATATCCCCAATAGACATCGCAACCGGCCCACGCATTGGTGTGCAATACGCACAGGAATGGGCAGACAAACCGTACCGTTTTTGGATTAAAGATCACTCGTGTGTGTCGAGATAGGGATTAGGGATTAGGGATTAG
>DLCK01000089.1:108371-144435 GCA_002480565.1 Phycisphaerales bacterium UBA7800
AAACCGCTTGCGGTTTAGCGTCGCAGGCGAGATACAAATATCTATAGGTATCCAACAGATTCTTGGAGCGCTAAACCGCAAGCGGTTAAAATTCCCTACTGCCCGTCCCTACTTAATCTGACTCATCTTAATTGGACAGCGATTGCGGGCTGACTCCACGGCAGCGTGTAAGACGCGTTGAGTCTGATAGGCATCATAGAAGTCCGGCAACGGAACGACAGGTTGCTTCCCACCGATCACGTTAATGATATCCGAAGCCATATTGATAAAACCATGTTCGTAACCAACCACATGTGCGGTGGGCCACCAGGCATTGGCGTAGGGATGGCCGTCTGCACCACTGGTCACATTGATGGTTGACCAACCTTGCAGTGATCCATCAATCGTTGCGTCATACCATTCCAATTCATTCATGCGTTCAAAGTCGAATCGGATCGCGCCTTTTTCGCCATGGATTTCAATACGATTGCGGTTTTTATCACCTGTTGAAAGCCGTGTGGATTCAAAGCTTGCTAACGCTCCGCCTTTGAATCGTGCCAGGAACATCACTGCATCATCAACGGTACTTTTGCCCATTTTGGTCTTGGAGGTTTTAGCATTCTTGCCAGAGATTTCACCACCTGTTGATTCGGGAATCGGACGTTCCTTGATAAAAGTATGTTCCATAGCACCTGCGATTTCAGAGATTTCGTCACCGGTAATGAATCGGGCCATGTCGATAATGTGTGCACCAAGGTCACCATGAGAACCGGAGCCGGCGATCTTGCCTTGGAATCGCCAGACCAGCGGCGCGTCGGGGCCTGCCCAGTCCTGAAGGTAGGCTGCTCGGACATGAAAAATTTTCCCGAGCTTTCCTTGTGCAACAAGCTGCTGTGCAAAGGCGACCGCTGGACATCTGCGATAGGTGAACCAGACAAACGTTTTGGACTTCTTATATTTTTTTGCAGCTTTGAGCATTTCCCGTGCATCATCAAGGTTACCTGCCAAGGGCTTTTCACAGGCCAGGTCTTTGCCAGCTTCCAATGCTGCCAATGCCATTTCTTTGTGGACATGATTGGGCGTACCGATGTCGATTAAATCTATCTCTGGATTATCACACACATCTTTCCAATTGGCCGTGGAATGGTTCCAACCCCAACGCTTGGCAAAGGCAGCGACTTTCTTGGCATCACGTGCAGCGATGGTATGCATCACCGGCTCAAGTGGCAGATCAAAAAACTTGGCGACTTTCATGTAGGCATTGGAATGGGTTCGCCCCATGAAACTCGAACCAATTAAAGCGATGTTCAAAGACCGTGTGGACATGTGCAACTCCTGATTGACGGACAGAATAGTTACTGTTTATAACAAATATACTCTCAGTATCAACGTGTACCGGCAAAAGATGCGCAATAAAAAACAACCCGACTCTATTGAGCCGGGTTGCTTGGATTGGTTTGCATCAGGTGATGCATATCAGCGTTGGGATTTACTTGGCGGAATAGGTGCTACCGCGCTGTCCCTTGATGTTCTTGCGCTTGATCTTGCCTTCCTTGACGAGTTTGCCAAGAGCATTGTCAGCTTTGCCTGAGCGACCTTCGGTGGTCCAGTGTTCGTTGACCTGTGCAGTTGAGCAACCGGCATTGGCCTTGACGAAAGCGAGAACGGATTCATCGCCGGAGACTTCGAATGTCTTGCGGGTGCGCTTGCCGGACTTCTTGGCTGGCGTTTTCTTCGCAGGAGCCTTTTTGGCAGCGGCTTTGGCAGCAGTCTTCTTGTTCACGGATCCCTTGGGACGACCACGACGCGACTTCTTGGCGGGTGCCACTGGAACTGCGGGTGCTGCTGCACCAATACCCAGTTGTTGGAAAGTCAGATCAATCGCTTCAATGGCTTTGACGTGACTTGCACGTTCATCCTGAAGCTTCTTGACGAGTTTGAGCAATTCGTTTGCTGCGGCTGTTTTTGCCATGTTCTGGCCTCCTCTAAAGTGTTGATGCGAATTGAGCACATACATGCATTCGCAAATTTTCTGAATCCCATCGGAATATACGGTGTTAGCAATATCCATACCCCGATTGGATATGCGTAGCTTAACATATTCGCATATCAATACCAATCATGCAACATTTAAATGAAGCAAACCAAGTATTTACAAATTTTTCAATCTCAGGCCAATACATATTAATCTAAATTGAATGCTTAGATATTTGATTGTTTTACACTAAATACTCAATCTGAATTCTTCACAAATCATAAATTGAGTTGCTTAACATATTCCTGATATCGATCTGTTATACGGACATCAGGAAAGTGTGGATGGTGTTTCTTTGACGAGTTTGTCTGCCAATTCGATGTGTCTCAAATCCTGCATACAAAGTCTGATTAATTCCTGTATCCGCGAATCAATAATCGGATCATGTGTCGGCAGGATATCCTCCAACAACATCCTGGTTTTTTCCAACTCTTCACGTATTTGGGGAAGCCAGGCATCAAGTGTCAGAAAATGTGCAAAACCGACAGTCTGTTCAAAGACCACGGGGAGAGGCTGAGCATTGAGATTTTCAACCAGAATATTCGAAAGCAATCCCACTCGAAACAATCGGTGTTCTTCAAGCGAGGAAAGTTCATTCCATGCCTGCCATGTTCGGACACTGATATGCGGTTGAGCTTCGGATAAGTGTCGAATTAACGAGCCATGTTCAAGAGATAGTAAAGCGTTGAGCTGATTAATCAGACTCTGCGAAGTTGATTTTGACATTTAAACACGTCCTGCATGTTGTGGCAAAATAATTACTTGACCACAACCTTGGTTTCGTGCGGGAATTGAGAAATTTATTGGGCGACTGTAAAGACAACGCGCTTGGGAACAGTTGAGGTGTGTTCGCTTTCCAAGGCAATCTGGCGTTTTGCAGATGAGACAATCATACGTCCGTTGTCTTGTGCAATATCACTTGTAATGGCTGGCAACAATCCTGTCCATAGCAGCATGATGCAGCAGACAGCCAGGATCGCCCACAATGCCGGACGCAAGGGTTGGATCACCGGTAGTTGCTTTTGTGTGTCTGGAGTTGCAAAGACCATAAAGTAACATGGACGCAGGTAGTACCAGAGACTAAAGAGCGTGTTGAGTAACAAAACCCCCAAGAGTACCGTCCCCAGCGTGCCAGCTTTGACCAAGCCAACCCCCAGGAAAAGTTTACCCATAAAGCCGCCTAGTCCGGGCATGCCAAAGAGACTGAGCATAAAGACGATCAGCAAGATGGCTAACACGGGCGACTTCTTGAGCAGCCCTGCATAGTCTGAAATATTAAGCGTCCCAAGCTGTCGTTCAAAGACCGCAGCAATGGTAAATGCACCCAAATTCATGAACATGTACACCAACACGTAAAACAGCAGCGCACTGAGAATGAGCTTGGGATCAACCAGCAACAAAACCGCGCATCCCATAATCATATAACCGGCATGGGAGATGGAACTGTATGCAAGAAGTCGCTTGAGATTGGTCTGATGTAATGCCACCAGGTTGCCCCACGTGGCGGTGACTGCTCCAAGTGCACCAACGCCTAAAGCGATACCGATTAAGACCTGTTCATCAATGACGATTGTCCCCAGGTTCTGCATCACACGCGCGAGCATGCAAACCGCAGCACTTTTGGATGCCACCGAAAGGAACGTGGTCACTTCGGTGGGCGCACCTTCAAAGACGTCCGGACACCAGAAGTGCATCGGCACCGCAGAAAGTTTAAATGCAAATCCTGCAAACATCCCCACCAGTCCGACCACCATCAACGGCGTCATACCCATTTGATTAATCGAACCGGCGATATGTGAAAGTTGCAGTGAACCACTCACACCATAGATCATGGACATGCCATAGATCATGACCGCACTGGAGACCGAACCAAAGAGGACATACTTAAGTGATCCTTCGGTAGCCATACGGTTTTTCTTGCGGAAACCGGCAAGAGCATAGCTGGGGATTGAAGCCGACTCCGTAGCGATGAAGATCATGATCAGATTATTGGCAGACGCCATGAGGCACATACCAAAAGTCGCACCAAGCAACAGGCAAAGAAAGTCCGGTGCATCAAGTGCGTGTGTTTTTTCCCGCCCAAAGAGAGTCCATTGCACGATGATGAGCATTGCAAAAATCATCAGCATGGTCTTGAAGAAACTACTAAACGGGTCAATGGCAAGTGTATTGGTAAAAACCTGACCTGTACGGTCGGCATCCATCACGCCCAGGTGAATACCTTGCGTATACAGCAAGGCCATCAACAGACCAAACATACTCACGAAGACTGGCAGAACCACATTCCCTTTCTTGAAAAAGGGAACGATCAAGACCATACACATGGTCACGACGAGTATGACCTCGGGCATGACCAGCTTCAGATCAGCCAGCAGTTGGGGGAGCCATTGTGGATCGCTAAGAAGCACAGTCGATTCCTATTCTCAGTTCGTTAAACCGGCAAGCCCGATGACGGACATGAGGTTGTTGAACGTGGCATTAGTGTAAGAGAAGACCAGGATCGGTGCGATGCCAAAGATCAACGCAGCAACACCGAGTGTCACCATAATGGCATATTCGCGGCCGGTGGGTTTTTCAAAATGATCATATTCCGGACGGGTCTTGCCCATATAGATTCGCTGGAACATCCAGAGAATGTAGCCGGCGGTGAGGACAACACCAAAGGCAGCCAAGCTACCGATGATATAAACGAAGGTCGGATCTTCGACACGTTGGGCTGCCTGGAACGTTCCCAGCAGGACCATCACTTCGCCGATAAATCCACAGAGTCCGGGGAGCCCCATCCCGGCAAAGAATCCGAGCATTGACCATCCGCCGTACTTAGGCCACGCCAGCCAGAGTCCGCCGAAGTTGTTGATCTCACGGTGATGGGCACGTTCATAGACAACGCCGACAAGGAAGAACATCATCGCCGAGGTAATGCCGTGTCCGATCATCTGGTAGTACGCACCATCAAAACCGGTACGCGTCAATACCGCGATACCGAGTGTGACATAACCCATGTGGCTGACCGATGAGTAGGCGACCAACTTTTTCCAGTCGGTTTGAGCCATGGCACAAAGCGCACCATAGAGGATGCCAAACACAGCAATGCATGCCACACATTCCCAGTACAGCGAAGCCGCATCAGGGAACAGTGGATAGGTGATTCGCATCAGTGCATAGCCACCCATTTTCAGGAGCACGCCCGCAAGGATCATACTAATGGGAGTTGGTGCTTCGACGTGTGCATCAGGGAGCCATGTATGGAAAGGTGCCACCGGAATCTTGATTGCAAATGCGATGAAAGTCAGCCAGAACGCCCAGCGAGCAAAGTTCCAATATTCACCTTCAGGAGAGAACAAGGCTTGAATCGCTGGCGTCTGCAGGGCCATCATGTCCCACGTGTTACCCGCCACAAAGTCGGCACTGGAAGTCACATTGTAAATCCCAAGCATGGTGATCAGCAGACAGATCGAACCAGCCAGTGTGTACAGGAAGAACTTGATCGCTGCATATTCTTTTCTTGGACCGCCCCAGACACCAATAAGGAAGTACATTGGCAACAAGGAGATTTCAAAGAACACGTAAAACAACACCAGGTCCAACGACACAAACACGCCGTACATACCCGAGAGAAGCAGCAGATAAAGTGCCATGAATATGTTGGGGGATTTTTCAATTTTCCAACCTGCACCAATGACCAACACACTCAATGCACTGGTGAGAACAATCAGCGGGAGACTCAGGCCATCAAGGCCGACTTTGTACTGCACGTTGATCGCGGGGATCCATTGAAGTGTCGTGACAAACTGCGGGCCGCTATGCCCAATCTGAAATTCCAATGCCAGGACAATGGTCATCAGCAATGTGATGATTGAGGTGCCCAGTGCGATGTTGCGAGCTTTGTCTGCTGGTAAAAGCAAACACGCCACCGCACCAATACACGGGGTAAAAATAAGCCAATTCAAAAGCGATTCATACATGTTTGTGATCCAATGATCTGCCGAGTTTAATTTCGGGTTTCATTTCCTACAGTTGTTTCGTCTTATCCTGTCACAAGTGTCATCGCAAACATCAACGCGATGACCAGTCCGACAAAGAGCAGTGACACATACACGCGGATGCGACCGGGCTGCGTGGTTCGCAAAGCCTGCCCCCCTGCACGTGCGGAGTTGGCAGCACCGTTAACCAGCCCATCAACAACCTTGTTGTCGAACGCACCAGTGAACCATGCCAGGCCCTTTGTCCAGTGACCTGCGACATTCACCAGGCCGTCAAAGCCCCACTTGTCGATGAAGTTGCAAATGGCTGCAAAGCATTTTGTCATCTTCACAAAGAAAACGTCGTACAGGTGGTCAAAGTAAAATTTGTTCAAGGCCCATGTGTACAACAGCTTCAAGCCGGGAACCTTTTTGAGCAGATACTCCGCTTTGCCAAAGCCGTCTTTGTACATCCATATACCGACTGCAAGCATCAATGCGCCAGCAAGACCAAAGAGCAGCGGCAACGCAATGTGGTGATGCTCTGCATGGGTGGGAATCCCCTGAATCCAAGTGACATTCTTATTCACCAAAGTTTCGCGAGTTACTTCGATCATTTGTTCCCAAGGCAAAAGCCATGGCACGCTGATGATCGCACACAGGGCAAGGATCAACTGCGGGACAACCATTGTCTTGGGCGCTTCCTTGACGTGGTCATACAAATGCTGATCACGGGGTTTACCCAGGAAAGTCAACGCAAAACTGCGAGCCATATAAAATGGCGTGATGTAAGCGACGATGACTGGCCCCCAGAAAAACAGGCTGCCCAGTCCGCCAAGTTCATGTGCGTAGTTGTAGGTTCCGAGAATGATGCCATCCTTGGAGTAGAAGCCTGAGAAGATACTGAAGCTTCCGATACCGATGCCTGAGATTGTCAGAGTGCAGATGCCGTAGGCCAATGCGGTCAGTGGCATTTTCTTGGCCAGGCCCCCGTAGTATCGCATGTCCTGCTGATGGTGAGCCATGTTGATGACTGAGCCGGAACATTGGAAAAGGCAGCACTTGAAAAAGGCATGGGTAATCAAATGGAAGAGCGCAAAAATATAGGCGCCGCTTCCGACGCCTAAAATCATGTACCCAAGTTGTGACAGCGTAGAGTATGCCAAAACGCGTTTAATGTCGGTCATGACCATTGCCATCATTGAAGCCATGACCAAAGTGATCAGACCGATGATGCAGACAAACAGATGTGCAGCGGGAGTCAGGATCGGGAAGATTCGCGCGGTCAGATAAACCCCTGCTGCAACCATCGTCGCAGAGTGAACAATCGAGGAGACGGGCGTGGGACCTTCCATGGCATCGGGGAGCCAAGTGTGCAATGGGAATTGAGCACTCTTGCCAATAGCGCCAAAGAACAGACAGATGCCAGCCACGGTCAACCACATCGGCGGGTGTTCCATGATTGCGGCCTTGCCACCGAGTTCCGCTGCAATGGCGTCGAACATACTGCCGTCAGCTGCGGGGACCAACACCTTGCCACCAAGTTGGACAAAGAGGATACCAAAGCCGATGAGGAATCCGGTATCGCCTACGCGGTTCATCACGAAGGCTTTCTTGCAGGCCAGTTGCGGCCCCTTCTTTTCAAACCAGAATCCGATGAGCAGATAGCTTGTGAGTCCCACCAGTTCCCAGAAGACAAACAGTTGCATCAAGCCGTTGGCGGTGACGATGCCGAGCATGGAGAAGGTGAATGCTGAGAGATAACAGAAAAATCGCTCGTAGCGTTTATCACCTTCCATGTAGCCGACACTGTAAATGTGAACCAGCAGGCTGATACCAGTGACCATTGCCATCAAGGCGACGGTCAGTTGATCGCAAAAGAGTCCAAGATATAACCAGGACGCCCCGTCTTTACCCATGTAAATTGGAATCCAGGGGATCTTCCAGGTAAACGACTCCATGTTGCCGGATGTGAATTTAAAGGCTGCGAGTATTGCACAGGCAAAGGAAATTCCCATCACAACGCAGGCGAAGGTTCCGGCTTGTTTTTTGAGGTATCGCGTCCCTAAGAACAAAACCATGATCGAACTGACCAATGGCAAGAGTGTCGCCCAAACGAGGAGCTTGCGGACCGTTTCCTGATCAGCCTCAACAGCAGTCAATTGAGCAAGTGTTATCAATGTATGCATGAGCGATTAACCTTGCAGTTCGTCTGCCTGATCCACGTTGATGGTGTCAAAGTTATTGTAAAAGTTCAGGAAGATGGCCAATGCCACCGCCGCTTCTGCAGCAGCCAGAACGATAATGAACAGCGTGAACATCTGCCCGTCCATGGCGTTGTCCCAGACGTAATTATTAAATGCCACAAAGTTAATCCCCGCAGCATTGAGAATCAGTTCAACCCCCATGAGGATGCCTACCGCGTTTCGCTTGGTGAGAATGACCGCGACTCCTGCAGCAAGCAGCGCGATGGAGACGCCCACAAGGTGGTAAAGGCCAGGTTCAAAGAGTGCCAGTGTTGTCATGATACCTTCTCTAAAACAGTCTCAATTCAAGCCCGGCTTCTTGCCATGAATGCCGCACCGATCATCACGACCAGCAACAACACCGCAGCAACTTCAAACGGAACGAGAAACGGCCCGAGCAAAGTCGAGCCGATCGTGTGTATGTCATGATTAACCATTTGATCAGAAGCTGACTGCTTAATCGGTGTGTTGACCAAAGCAATCGTCGTCAGCATCGCCAACAGTGCACCAAGACCCACAGCAACAAAACGCTCCCATAGGTATGTATGCAGTCGCATGAATGGATTTTTACTCGTCAGCATCACGCCAAAGACAATGAGAATCAGCGTACCGCCTGCGTAGACGATCAATTGGATCGCGGCTAAAAATTCCGCGTTCATCAGGAAATAGAGTCCTGCAACACCACCAAGCGTAAACAGCAGATACATGGCCATGCGGACAATGTTCTGGCTGATGACGATCATCCAGGCGCTAAAGACTGTAATACCTGCGAAGATCAAGTAGAGAAACGGCGCAACCTGATCCAATGATTCGGGTTTTATACCTGTGGCAAGCGTGGTAAACAACGCGATCCCTCAATCCATTAAGTGCAATGCAAACCGTTGGGCGAACTATATTATTGCCAAGAGGCAAAGAATAATCAGATTGGACGTATCGGTCAACCGGACGTTTTTGTCCTGACCGTGACTAATAGTAGATTAACGTGGCAAAATAGAGTGTGAATATCACAATGACATTCCTGTCACATTCAATTCAGGACACTTTGGAGTATCAAGCCACTGTTAATTAGAACACCATCCCGACAATCGTAGCTTCAAAGACAAGCTTGCCATTGACCAAGCCCTGCATCTGACAGGTACTGCGTCGTGGGTGGATTTTGACTTCCTGTCCCACAAGGTAGAACCGATCACCGGGAACCACTTGACCGCGGAACTTAACATCCTGAGCACCGGCAAAACCAAGGAACTTCTGTTCAAGACGTTGCAGGCAGACAAAACTCGCCAACTGTGCAGCAGCTTCAAGCATCAGGACACCGGGAAATAACGGGCGACCTGGCACATGGCCGGGAACCCAGAATTCGTCGTCACGAATGTCCTTGTAAGCAATCACTTGTGAGGGCTTGTCGAGCTTGCAGTGAACCACGGCATCAAGCAAACGCATTGCCCCACGGTGTGGATTGATCGACTCAATCACGTCGACGTCATATGCCACTTTGTCCAGATCAAACTCAGAGATATCAAATAGTAAAGATGGTGCCATGCGGTTTGCAAAGCCTCCCTATGGCATCATTGCCAGGGTAAAGCAAGATTAGAAAAAAACAGATCAAATCAAAATTTAGTGGTCGTCTTCACGAGCTTCAAGCACCTTGGTGCGAAGTTCCTGAGCAGTCGCCTTAAACTCCTGCATGGCCTTGCGAACACGTGTTCCGGCGGCGCGATTGCCACCTGCGGCCTTGCGAACATCCTGTTCCACTTCGGCAACCTGCTGTTGAAGCTTTTCGTATAAATCAAGCATCGATAGAACCTCCTGTGTGAATCCATGCTCGGCAAAACGTGCCTAAGCGGGGATGGTATTGACATTAGACTAACGTGTACAAAAGCGTTGAGCAACGTTTGTAAGCAATAGGGATGAGGAACTAGCGACCAGCGACTTGGGTGAAGGCAGAAAAATCCCGATGCTTTATTGTCTTTACGCTAGTCACTAGTCGCTAGTCCCTGGTCCCTTACAACCCCTTAATCACGGGCAAAATCGACTTGAACGATGCCGTCCCTGCCTCTTTGACCCATTCGAGCAGAATCGATTCCACTGTCACCGGCACAATGCCAATCTGCTGCATCCGCATGAGTCCGACTTCTTTATCCAACGGCCGACGTGAACTCACTGCATCCACAACCACTGCTGTCTCAAAGCCCTTTTCAATCAAGTCCATACACGTTTGCAGCACACAGATATGCGTCTCAATCCCACAGACCACCACCTGTGTCACTTCCAACTCACGCAGCTTGGCCAACACTTCAGGGATCAACGCAGAGAAAAGCATCTTCTCGTGATTACACTTGGCTGCCGCCAACTTACTCTTGATCGGTTCGACAGTCTCACCAAGCCCCTTGCGATATTGCTCAGTTACCAGCAAAGCTACGTCCAAGGCGTTGGCCCCATCAACCATCCGCCCCACCTGTTCAATGAGTCGATCCTTTTCATGAATCTGTGGCAAGAGCTTTTCCTGCATATCCAATACCAACACGGCACTACGCTTTAAAATCATCCGACTAATCGGCATGGGATTTCCTTCAATCATTAAACGAGTCTGCAGCAATCATTCACAAAAGTAATATATTTACTTCTGTACACGCATGCACATTAAAGCCCGCGGGACTTTAGTCCCCGGGGTTGGAGTTCCAATAAAACAAAATTCAGGATTCAAAAAATCCAGAAACCAAAAACCATCCCTGGGGTTAAAACCCCGCGGGCTTTAGTTCCATTTTCATCATTTAATTTGTGATCCAATATCACTTGGCTTGCTCAACTGTACAGGCATCCACCAACGCGGCTACCAAACCGGGGATGTCCGACTGCGTTGCTTCGAGTGCAATATCCAACCCCAGCTTCTGCATCGTTTGACTGGTGATCGGGCCAATCGACGCAAGCTTGCAATCATTAAGCAAAGCTTTTTCGTCACCGAGTAATTCAACCATATTTGCAGCAGTCGATGAACTGGTGAAAGTCACCCAATCCACTTGCTTTTCTCGCAATGCTTCAAATGCTTCAGCAGGTAAGGTGTCCGCCAACTTTGTTTGGTAAATCACGTGCTCTGTGATTTGAGCACCGGCTTGGGCTAAGAGCTTGGGCAATGCAGGCCGGGCAATATCCGCACGGAGCAGTAACATTTTTTTACCAGAAACATCATGCTTGGCAATCAACTCCGCTGCTAACGATTCGCCAACAAACTTCGTGGGAACCAGGTCGGGAATAATGTTGAGAAGTTCTTCCAACGCCTCGGCAGTGCTGCTTCCAATGGCAGCAACCTGCACACCCGCAAGGTGTCGGGCATCAAGATTCATCATTGCCATACGATCCGCCAAAGCCGATACGCCATTGCGACTGGTAAGAACCAACCAGTCATAGGCTTTGACATCCTTGATCACCGCATCGACATCCGACCAATCCTCCGGACCGACAATGTCGATGGTAGGCGCTTCGATCACCTTGGCTCCCAAAGCCCCCAACTGTATGGACAAGTCCGAGGCCTGCTGCCGCGTTCGGGTAATGAGGATGGTCTGCCCAAACAACGGGCGAGATGTAAAGAAGTCCAGTCCCGGTTCGTTTGTTGCTGCAACCTTACCCACGAGAATGATCGCTGGTGAACTGATGCCAGCAGCTTGCACATCCGCCACCGCGGAACCTAATGAGGTCACAATGTGTCGCTGCTGCGGTGTGGTGCCCCACTGGACCAATGCAGCAGGCGTGTCAGCTTCAAGGCCATGACTTTGGAGAACCTGACAAATCGCCCCCAGCCGCCCAACGCCCATATAAAAGCAGACCGTGCCTCCCTTGGCGATGAGTCCGGCCAGTGACTGGTAGTCGACAGCAGTCTGATCCTTGGTAGGGTCTTCATGTCCGGTAACAAAAGTGACCGTACTGGCGATTTTACGATGGGTCACCGGGATGCCTGCCATCATCGGCGCAGCAATACCGGCAGTGACTCCCGGAATGACGATTCCCTCGACACCATGCTCTGACAGATAAGCAATTTCCTCAGCACCACGACCAAACAGGTAAGCATCACCACCTTTGAGTCTGATAACCAATTTTCCCTTATTTGCATTTTCAACAAGGATATTGTTTATTTCGTCTTGCGTTTTAGCGTGGTTGCCCCCTCGCTTACCGACGTAGATCAATTCCGCATCGAGTTGAACATTGTCCAATAATTTCGGGTTCGACAACGCGTCATAGACGACGACATCTGCTTGCTTCAAATAATCCAGACCGGCCACCGTAATCAAACCGGGGTCTCCGGGGCCGGCACTGACGAGGACGACGAGGCCTTTTTGATCGGTATTGTGGAATAGCCTGTTCGATTTTCTTAAATTTTGTTTCACTTTAGGTAATCCCTGACGGTTATTCTGCCGATTCTAAGTATAGGGATGGGTCACATTTGGCAGGAGTATGACCATGTCACAAGCCGCACTTAAACTTGTAACACCAATTGTAGAAGTCGATGCACTTCTTTTTGAACGTCGCCGCGATGCACGCCGCCCCATGGATGGCCGTGTCACCGTGCTTCGTCGCTATCGCAAAGAGGGTGAACAACGCTCAAAAATCTCTGCGATTGATCTTCTTGATATCTCATCAACAGGCCTTGGTGCTTTCACCAGTGAACCTGTCGAAGTCGGCAGCGATCTGACCGTCATGTTCCCAGCTCATGGGCCTGATGGTGCCTGCGACAGCTCATGTCGCGTGGTTCGTTGCATCAAGCGTGATGGCGGCTATGAAATCGGCGCTCGCTTCGGCATGAGCCATTCAGCAGCCTGATCCAAACCGGCAACTGACGGATTTTACCTTTTCTATCTCTGTACCCTTGCGTACGGTTTAGAGTAATTTCTCCAATTCCTGCCGAAGATGAGAATAACTCTGATCCAACGCCTGGGGCTGAATCCGCACACCACCGATGGTCTGCATGAAATTGGTATCACCTTCCCAGCGTGGCAACACATGCATATGCACATGTCCTGGAACGCCAGCACCGGCGCAACGTCCAAGGTTCATCCCGACGTTAACCCCCTGACAGTGCATCGCATCACGTAGCAGTCGCTCGGACACCTCCGCCAGCTCCATCATCTCACTACGCCCATCAGCAGTCAGATCAGACAGTGATCCGACATGCGTTGAAGGTGCGATCAGTAAATGGCCATTGGTATACGGATAGCGATTAAGCAGGATGACATTGTGCTTTGCAACATGCAAAACGCCGCGCATCTGGGCAGTCTCGCTGGTCATGTCTGTGTTAAAGGCATCACAAAGGAAACAGCCCGATGTTTTTGCCGCATCGGACACTTTTTCTGCCGATACGTCATCCAACTCTGCAGCAATCTGCCGCATGTAAGCCATTCGCCATGGAGCCCATAGGTTCTTGTGAAACATCCACGAACTATAACAGGATTGAGCAAGTCAGACCAAGTGACAATCCCTGGCTACTAACAGAAATTCAGGCAGGTACTGACGATGAGCTTCAAAGAAGGCATGTTAAGACAAAACTGGCCTGAAAATTGCAGCAAGTCTGAATATAGCCAAGTGACAAATAACCGTTCGTATAAGACTTATCGGATTCTATTTTAGTTAAAAGCGCCAAATGTCCGATGGTAAAACAGACTTTTATGACAATCGTGGAATTCTCAGTTCAGGGATAAAACCAATATGCAGCCCGAACACGCAACCTGGCTCCTGATGGCCGCCATCTTCTGCCCATTGATCTGTGGCACACTTTCGCTGCTGATCCCAAGACCTTACATCCTCCCAAGACTGCTACTGATCCTATGCGGGCCCATTGGCGCCCTGCTGATGCTCAGTCACTTCACTTTCCATAGTGGGGTTGGTGGTGCCACCGCCTATGTGGAGTGGATGCCGTTATTGCATTTGGACATTGCACTCAAACCCGATCACCTCGGGTTATTTTTTGCCTATCTTGTCAGCGGCATCGGTGTCTGCATCGTGCTCTACGCTCGCGGATACTTCGGCAAGGATGCAGATAGTCTGTTCCGATTCTACCCGTACCTGATGATCTTCATGACGGCATTGATCGGTGTTGCGTTATCCGACAATTACATGTTGCTGATGATGTTCTGGGAGATGACTTCGATCAGCTCATTCCTGCTCATCGGTTGGGATCGGGACATTCCGCAATCCGTTCGCAATGCCATGCAGGCGTTTATCGTCACCGGTGCTGGCGGACTTTGTATGCTCGCTGGACTGATCTTTTTAGGTGTGCATACCGGCGAATGGACCATGACAGGCATGTATCATGCCGTGGAAAATGGTCACGTAGCTATGAACAGCACGCCGATCGTGGTCTGTTTTATTCTGGTGTTTCTTGGTGCTGCAACCAAGAGTGCTCAGTTCCCGTTTCAATTCTGGCTTCCCGGTGCGATGGCTGCTCCGACGCCTGTGTCTGCGTATCTGCACTCAGCGACGATGGTCAAGGCAGGTGTGTTTATCACCGGACGCTTCTGGCCAATCCTTGCTGAACATGTTCACATGTGGCCGACAGTCATCATCCCCATCGGTGCGTTCACCATGGTCTATGGTGCGTATGTCGCGATCCAGAAAACCGACCTCAAGAAAATTTTCGCCTACACCACCGTTAGCCAACTGGGTTTGTTGATGACGATGTATGGCCTTGCTGCCTACAAGTATGATGGACAACCGAACCTGATCTGGGATGTGACTCAGATTCTAAACCATGCGTTGTACAAAGCGCCACTCTTTATCCTCGCTGGCGCGATCGGCCATGTGGCAACACGTGAACTGCCCGATCTCAAGGGCTTTTTCTACCGCGACAAGCAAGCCCGGATCATGACGATTTTCTTGCTACTGGCTGGATACGGTTTGGCAGCCGGCCCCTTTACACTGAGTTTCTCAGCCAAGGAAATGTTCTTCTACCAGATTTATCACGCACTGCATGAGACGCATAATCCCATGTTCTGGCTACTCGTCTGTGCAGGTATTGCAACGGGAATGTTTAACGTTGCGATCTTCATTCGTCTGTTTACAACTTTGATGGCCAAGCCTGAAGCCAAGCCCGAAGAACATCACCATGATGATCACGCACATGGACACGGCCACGACGAACACGAACATGAAACCGGATTCTATGCTGCCCTGCTGTGGCTTCCCGGCGCGTTCATCGTCTCGTTCCAATACATCTGTGGCATTATCCCATATGCATATGACACGCTCTTTGCATGGCTCGATCCAAGCAAGGATTTTTATGACGGTTTCCACGGCCACTTCCCGATGACATGGAATGCTCATCTTGGCCTGCCCCTGTACATGAGCCTCATCGCCATCGGTCTGGGTATTGCACTGGGCTTTGGCAAGTTCCTGCGTGGGACATTCAACGATCCGTGCGATCACCTGTATCCGGGCTTTTACACATTAACCACCAAGTACGTCGGCCCCGGCGCCTTTGGTATTGTCCAACGTGGACATGCTGGCTTTTATGTCGGCGCGGTGTTGGTGGCAATGGTCGGTTTATTCCTCTGGTCCATCGGTGGCGACTTCTCGCAACTGGTCTGGCCGGAGACTGCGGTAACTGAAAGCTTCACACAACTTCTCCCCGGATTGCTGCTGACCTTCATGGTTTGTTTGACTGCGATCCTGCTGCCCATCGTGATGAACCGAGCCAGTCGCGTGCTGCTTTTGGGCATGTGCGGTTTCTCAGTCGCCGGTGTGTACTACCTGTACAAAGCACCGGACTTGGCATTGACGCAGTTGAGTATTGAAATCGTCTCTTTGATCCTTTTCCTCTTGGTGCTGTCACTGGTTCCTGATCTGACACCTAAAACCCGCAAAGCTGTCCCAGCCCGTTTGGTCATCGGCATTGCAGTCGGGCTGACCATGTTCTGGATGACACTTTCCAGTACAGGTGTGGATCAACCAACGATGCCTTATCTGAATGCTCAAGGACAGAACCTTCCCAACCTCGGTGAATACTTCCTGCGTAACTCGCATCATGGTGTGGATACCATGGCAGTTCCTGAAAGTCAGACCTATGGCGGCATAGTCACGCAGGCGATTGACCCCAATGAAGTCCATGCCAATGACTTGGACGATGCGGTGATTCACGCTGATAAAGAAGGTCAAAAGAGTGTCCTCGTTCATCACGGCGGTGGTGGCAACAACGTTGTCAACGTCATCTTGGTGGACTTCCGTGGCTTTGACACGATGGGTGAAATCACCGTGCTTGGCCTGGCTGCCATGGGTGTTTGGACGCTGCTAAGACGGCGTAAGAAGTCCGGCGAATACAACGATCCTTCGGACTTTGAAGACAGTGGGCCTGAACCGCTTAAGAGCTAAATCTTCGCTGATTTGTATTGAATAAATTCAAAATCCAAAATCCAAAATTGGAAATTCAAAAATGTGCACAAGTGTGATTTTAAAAGTTGGGGCAAGACTGATCGTGCCGCTGAGCCTGGTCTTTGCCGTCTACATTTACTTCAAAGGTCATCAGACCCCCGGCGGCGGATTCGTCGCTGGACTGGTTGCCTCGGTGGCCTTAATTGTCCATCGCATGAGCTTTGGCAGTGACTCTCTTCGCCGCATGCTGCCAATCTCCGAACGGTACTTTATCGCGATTGGTTTGACCCTCGCGTTAGGCACTGGATTTATCGCATTCGTTTTGGGACTGCCCTTCTTCACTTCAGCACATGGATACCTGCACTTGCCGACCACCATTGGTGCCAGCTACGACTTTGAATGGGCTTCGGTCATGGCGTTTGACCTGGGCGTGTTCATGGTGGTCACCGGCGTGGTCGTGGGCATGATTGATGTACTCTCCAAGGAGATTCAATAATGAATTTACTTATCGCCTTAATGGTTGGAACGCTTTTTGGTGCTTCCGCTTTTTTGATGCTCGACCGTGAACTCAAAGGTGTCTGCATGGGCGTGTTCATGCTTGGTCATGGTGCCAACCTAGCGATCCTTGCGGTGAGTGGTTCGCCTGCTGGCAAGCTCCCGCCGGTGCTTTCACATGGCGTGGATATCCACACATTTGTTGACCCATTACCTCAAGCGTTGATCTTAACTGCCATCGTCATCGGCTTTGCCATACAAGCATTTCTGCTGACCATGATCGTGATCACCTGGCGTCGAAATCAGACGTTGAGTCTGGCCATGCTTGCAACAGAAGAGGATGCACATTGAGAAGGGACTAGAAACTAGCGACCTCAGGGACTAGGGAAAGTCAGAAATAGCTGCGTCACTGCGTGACGCTGAAAGTTGGAAAAGTCGAACATGACACAACATCAAATCGTACTCTTTGTCGTCTTACCCATGGCTGCGGGAATTGCCACCACGTTCCTGCACCGGTATCGCAAGGCACAACGTTGGGTCGGTGCTGGCTTCCTGATTGCCAACATCGTCTTCGCGTGTAAAGCGCTAGCGACCGTTGTCCCCAATGGCGATATACTCGTCTCGCAGATGGGTAATTGGCCGGCTCCTTTTGGTATCACCATTGCAGTTGACACGCTTAGCGCACTGATGCTCACCATGGCATCAATTGTCTGCTTTAGCGTCTTTCTCTACTGCGTCTTTCAATTCGACCGTGACCAGCAAGGGGGCTTTTTCCACCCCATGTTCCACCTGCTGATACTCGGTGTGCAATGGAGCTTTATCACAGGTGACTTCTTTAATCTGTTCGTCGCTTTTGAAATTATGCTCATGGCTTCCTATGCCATCTTCTGCGTAGGAACATCCAGGAAGCAGATGAAGCAAGCCTACAAGTATGTCCTGCTCAACCTTGTGGGGTCGACCATGTTCGTCACCTTACTTGGACTGATCTACGGGCAACTTGGTACGCTGAATATGGCGGACATCACCCGTCTTGCCATGAGTGATCAACTGCCCAAATCTTCCATCCCGGTCATCGCAATGATGGTGCTGGTCTTTGGTGGCAAGACAGCAATTTTCCCATTGTGGTATTGGCTGCCCGACACCTATCACACCTTGCCCAGCGCGATCGGCGGACTCTTCGCCGGCTTGCTCACCAAGGTCGGTGCGTACGTGATGATCCGCGTGTTTGTCATGATGTTTGGAACCTCTCAAGCCATCACCGATGTGGTCGCACCGATCCTCTTGGTTAGTGCAGGCATCACCATGTTCCTGGGCGTGCTTGGCGCGGTGTCGATGCATACGGTCCGTCGGATCCTTTCAATTCATATCATCAGCCAGGTCGGTTACATGCTCATGGGCATGGGCCTTGCCATCGCAACTGGAATTGCTAGCGATATCAAAGAGATGGCGGTGGCTGGTGCAATTTTCTTCATCATGCACAACATGGTGGTCAAATGCTGCTTGTTCCTTTGCGGCGGATTGATGGTCGAACATGCGGGTGATGACAATCTGGAAAAAATCGGCGGACTGCTCAAACGTGCCCCGTGGTTGGCAACACTATTCATGATTGCTGCTCTGTCTCTTGCGGGCCTGCCCCCCTTGTCCGGATTCTTTGGCAAGTGGGTATTACTCAGTGCAGGATTCCAATCACAACATTATGTCGTGGTATTCTTCGCGGTACTCACATCACTGTTCACGCTATTGTCCATGCTCAAAATCTGGAGCTATGGTTTCTGGTCACCGTCAATGGGCAAACACGTCGACAAGCCTGAACGTCGCCCGACCACTGTTGGCGGGATGTGGGGCATTGCGATTCTTGTCATCGTCGCACTGAGTATGGGCCTTGGTGCTCAGAAGTATTACACCATGTGTTCCATGGCAGCCAAGTCGCTGATTGATCCGACCAACTATGTCAAAGCGGTACTGGGTGAACAGAACACACCGAAGCTGGCAATCAATGACATGTTGCCAGAAACATCGCCAAAGAAACTTGTAATCAAATCTGACAGTTACGAAACTTCCGGTCACTGATAAACGCTAAAGGAGCGTTGTAATATGCTGGCATATTTTCTAATCAATGTACTCTTGGCCGTCCTGTGGATGTGCATGTGGGGCCTGTTTGATATCTGGACGATGCTTGCCGGATTCTTCTTTGGATACCTGCTGCTCGGTGCTGTGAGTCGGACGTGGTATCCAGATGGTAAAGGCTATGGTTCAAAACTCTTGAACCTTGCTTCCTTTGGCATCTACTTTATCCGTATTCTGATCCAGGCCAATCTCACGGTTGCCAAGGAAGTGGTCACACCCAAGTTCAATATGACCCCACGTTTTGTGCGGTATCCGGTCAAAGGAATGACACCGTTACAGATCACATCCCTTGCCAACGCCATCACACTTACGCCCGGCACGTTAAGCGTGGACGTCTTGGATAACGATGAAGTCCTGCTGGTTCACTGCATGTATGCAGAGGATCGCCAGTCAGCGATTAAAGAACTTGATGAACTGCGTGACCGTTTGATGACGGAGGTATTCGGATGTTAAATGTACTACTTGCTTCAGCTTCAACAGGTCACGATGCTGCTCAGACCGCCCATGAGTCAGGCATGCTTGATTCACTGGTCACGTTCACCATTGATGTAAGCATTGTCTGCATTGCTGTCGGAATGCTTATGTGTGTCATTCGCCTTCTCAAGAGTCCGCACCTTGCTGACCGGGCACTTGCGGCTGACACCCTGGGCGTCGAACTCATCGGCCTGGTGATCCTCATGGGCATGCGATTTGCCACCAGTGCCTTTGTCGATGGCATCCTGGTTCTGTCACTACTTAGCTTTGCGGGCACCGTGGCGATGGCACAATACATCGCTCGACCACACCTGCGACACAAACAAGTCAAGAGCAACGAAAAACTCGAAGACCTCGCCTAACCCCCCCCCCGGAAGTCCAAGTCAACGTTTGTGGCTTGGCGTTGAATGACTGGTATTTTCGGAAACACAAAACACACGGAAACAAATCCATGTTGAATTTCACACTCGATATTCTGACGATCGGCTTTCTGATCTTTGGCGTCTTCTTCATGTTCGTCGCAGCATTTGGACTGTTGCGTTTGCCGGACGTGTATCACCGGATGCATGCAGCCACCAAAGGGGTCACGCTTGGCATCTCCGGGTTGATGATCGCAGCAGCCATCCAACATGCTCAAGCACATGATGCCAATGTCATCAACATCATCTCCAACGTGGTACTGGTGATCATGTTCCAGTTCATCGCCAATCCTGTGGGCTCACACCTGCTGGCCAAAGCCGCCAAACTGGACAATGCACCGGTCTGGGACGGACAGATTGCCGATGAAGAGCACGAACCCGTTGCGGAGTGAGTCCATTTCCCCAACTGCTTGAATGGACTTTTTTTCACGCCACATGATCAAGCCTTATGGACTTAACCACAGAATCACAGAGCAGGACAGTGAAAAGATGTCCTGATCTCTGACCCTTTGTGATATTAGCCATAACAATAAATAAACGCATCCAACTAAAAATTCCGGGGTTCCGGGGAATATGGACAAAATTTCATATTTGTCGGATTATTTTTTCAACGTCTGATTTATCCTTGTCACCAAATAGATCAGCGGTAAAGTACCTGTCATGAGCACCAAAAAAGCAATTATCGTTCAGGGCGGCTGGGACGGGCACACGCCAGTAGAGTCCGCAGCACTTTTTGAAAAACAACTCAAAGCCAAAGGTTACGAGGTGACTGTCTATGATTCCATGGACGTATATACCGACGACGAACTGATGGCCACCGTCGACTTGATCGTCCCCATTTGGACCATGGGTGAAATCTCTGCTGACCAATGGAAGGGCTTGGACAAAGCTGTTGCAAACGGAACCGGCATCGCAGGCTTCCACGGCGGGATCATCGACTCCTTCCGCCAGAACACCGAATACCAATGGATGACTGGCGGGCAATGGGTCGCACATCCGGGTAACTGCATCCCTGAATATGATGTGAACATCACCGAGCCGGACCATCCGATCACCAAGGGCATCAGCGACTTTACTCTCACCAATACCGAGCAGTATTACATCCATGTCGACCCGGCCATCCGAGTCCTGGCAACAACAACACTCGAAGCAGCAGCAGGTGACATCACTCGCTATGAAGTCGGTGTGACACTGCCCTACGCATGGATCAAACAATGGGGCAAAGGCAAAGTCTTCGTAGCCTGTTGGGGCCATACCTTCAAAGACTTCGATGTCCCCCAAGCGTTGGAAATCACACTCCGTGGAATGATCTGGGCAACCCGCTGATCAACGCAAAATTAATAAGACCATTTGAACAGACCCTGCGACATCAACGCATGGTCTGTTTTATTTTGGACGAATTAAACATTCTCATTTTCAATCCAAACTGCTAAACTGATACCTGACTCATAAACGTTCAAGTTGTATTCCAAATCGTTTATGCACCAAACTCCCGCTATGACCGGCTGACAACAGCCCTTTTGTCTATCCACGGGAGGCACACATGAATCCACTCACACGTCAACGTTGGAACCCCTATCTCGTTGGGATCGGCATCGGTATCCTCAGTTGGATCACCTTCGGCGTGATGCACAAAGCCTTGGGAACCAGTACCACCATCGCTGCGACACCCGGTGCGATCATCGGTATCGTCGCCCCGGAACATGTCCAGAACAACTCGTATTGGGCCAAGTATCTCAACGCAGAGAAAAACGAGTTCTATTTCGACTGGCAATTCTTCCTCGTCATCTCACTTCCCATCGGAGCATACATCGGCATGAAACTCTCCGGCGAGAAGTTCAAGGAATCCGTCCCCGCACTTTGGGCGTGGCGATTCGGCCCAAGTAAAACAATCCGCTATGCAGCAGCATTTCTCGGTGGCGTCATCCTACTCATCGGCGCTCGAATGGCAGGTGGATGCACCTCCGGTCACGGCATCTCCGGTGGACTCCAACTGGCAGTCAGCTCATGGGCGTTCTTCTTTGCTATGTTCGGTTCAGGCGTCGTCACCGCCTTTGCACTCTTTGGTTTGAAAGGACGCAGCCATGTATAACTTCGACTCCCCTGTCATGATCGTCTACGGCATTCTCACCGGACTGATCTTCGGATTCCTGCTGCACAAAGCAGGTGTCACCCGTTACCAAACCATCCTCGGCCAATTCCTTTTCAAAGACTATACCGTCCTCAAGGTCATGCTTACCGCCATTGTCACCGGGGCCATCGGCATATGGGGCATGCGCTCAATGGGTATGGATTTTCCAATGCATATCAAAGCTGCAACACTCGTCCCCAACATCGTCGGCGGACTGATCTTTGGTGTCGGCATGGCACTCCTGGGATTCTGCCCCGGCACAGGTGTCGCAGCTATCGGCGACGGTAGCCGTCATGCCATCGCAGGACTATTGGGTATGTTCGTCGGTGGTCTGATCTATGCCTATGTCTACCCATCCATCATGAACGGCTTTCTCAAATCCGGTGACCTGTCAGTTGATGTTGCAGGCAAGATGACGGACAAAATCACCTTTGCTGATGTGTCGCATCTTTCGCCGTGGTGGTTCATTGCAGGCTTGGTGGTGATCAGTGCGGTGGTATTTGGACTCATTGAAAAACTTACCGGCAAAAATCCTCCAACGACTCCGGCCTGATCCAAACAGTCGTCGAATACATCAATTCACAACACCTATCCATCCACGAGCCGCGGGCATGTTGGTATAGTTGTGGTTCAGAAATTGATGACACTCAGCTATAGGAATAAAACCATGAAATACCGTCGACTTGGCAAAACTGATATGAACGTGTCCGTGATAGGTGTTGGCACATGGCAGTTCGGTGGTGAATGGGGTAAGAACTTCGAACAATCCGAAGTCAATGACATGTTCGCCGCTGCCAAAGATTGCGGGATCAACCTCATCGACACCGCCGAGTGCTACGGCGATCACCTTTCTGAAGAATTCATCGGCGCAGCGATTGAAGGTAACCGTGAAGACTGGATCGTCGCCACCAAGTTCGGCCACAAGTTCCACGATTTGTTCACCCGTGACACCATCTACGAACCAGCGATGATTCTCCAGCAACTCGAAGACTCACTCAAAGCTTTGCGAACCGATTACATCGACCTCTACCAATTCCATTCGGGTAATGACGAGATGTTCCAAACCGAAGGACTTTGGGAATTGCTGCAAAAACAAGTTGAACTTGGCAAGATCCGTCACCTGGGTATCTCCATTGGCTCGAACCAAAACATCTTCCAAACCGAACGTGCCAGCAGTGTCAACGCCAAGACGATTCAGGTCGTCTACAACCGTCTGGATCGCGCGCCCGAAGAGCAGGTCTTACCCGAATGCATCAAGCAAGACCTTGGTGTGCTCGCTCGCGTCCCTTTGGCCTCGGGTTTCCTCAGTGGCAAATACACCGAGTCGGCAGCCTTCGACAAAACCGATGTGCGTGGCAACTGGATGGATGACAAAGCCCGCCTGGACAAAATCACCCAGGCCATCGAAATCAAAAAAACAGAAGTCCCAGAAGGCGTCAACATGGCTCAATGGGCTTTAGCCTGGGTCTTAACCAACCCCGCCGTGACCACCGTCATCCCCGGCTGCAAGACCGTGGAACAAGTCAAATCCAACGCCGCCGCCGCGGACTTGCAGATGGTCAGTACCGAGCATCCGCAGGCGTGCTGACCAACGACTGCAACCCAACCCGTAGGGTGGGTAGAGTAAAGCGAAACCCACCAATTCTACGCCGTTGCAGTACCGACGGTGGGTTTCGCTACGCTCTACCCACCCTACTTCAAAGTCATAAATAAAGATGGCAGCCCGACACAAAGTCGGGCTGCCGTTTTTATGAAGGGCTATGTTGTAAAGGCAAGAATCACTCTTCCCCAAAATACTTAAACCCTTTGAGTGTGTCGGCGACGGTATTGATTGTTATTTCAATCACCCACAGAGAACATCACTTGCTACGTTCAAAAATGATTTGCAGAACACCTTGATTCTCTGTGACGATTGTTTTGAGATGTTCGTTGTTTTGAGCTTGTTCCCAAACAATTCGGTTTTCCTGATAGGCATTGGTGGATAGTACCTTTTGGGTGGGCTTGCCAAAACGTTGGGTGAACTGTTCGATGACATCAAGCATTGCAGGCGGCTGAGAGTAAACCAGACTGACTTTGTTGCTTCCTGAGTGATCAAAGTAGATTTGAATATCCGCAGGCAGGTTAAAAAGAACTTGCGCCTGGTTAAGCGTAATCAAATTTTGCTTTTTATCATCTGCTTTCAGATGGGTGTAGACCAGAGGCGATTCACGAATTTTCTTGTGTGCCTTACCATAGGTATCAGACCATGTCAGTCCAGCAAGGGGATACCAGAGAGTGGAGACAGATTCGGTTGTGTCTTGATTTTGTTTTGATATGCCCAACTGCTCTGTGTTGTTCATCACAATAGTGGTCTGTGGTGTTTGGGCAGCATCTTTGAAAGCTGATATCTGCAATATACTATTACTCATGGCCGGACCATGATAATCAAGCACATTCCCATTGATTGTGAATGTTGATATTTTTCGATAGGCCGCATCATATGTCTGCCAACTGGCCTGGATGTTCTGAGGTAGTGCAACCTTAAACGCAACCGCTGTTTCGAGAATGGGAGCATGCCCGTGATTTTTGATGAACTTGGCCTGTTCAATGGGATTGCCTGCGTTAGGTTGATTGCGTATGGACATATCCATATCAAATCCGCTGTTGACTGCATCATATCGAGCGTTGACATAAAGACGATTGGCCGGATCACTGCCGACCAACGGCTTGCCATCGCAACTGGTCATGGCAAAGGCGACGAAGTCAGTATTAAACTGCCCCACAGCAATCCCATCTGTAAAACGATACCAACCCTGATCCGAAGGTGTCTTACCCACATAAATTTTAGCATGGGGCGTATCGACGATTAATCGACCGTTGGGCCAATCCCATGTGATCTGTTTGCCTGCGCGCACAGCTTGTGTGATACGAGTCTGAATATCCATGCTCAGATTATCTTCACGTTTGATATCAAAGTCTTCATCCGGCACGTAGTCAATGACTGCCCCGCGTTCAAAAGTAGCTTGTCCCATGGAAATACCATTCCATTGCTTGTAGCCAAAAATACCTTTGGAGCCGATGCGATAATGCACTGGATTGGACGCTGGATCAATCTGTTGTTTGAGATAAATTTGCCCGGCCATCCCAATGGTACTAAGCATGACAGGATCTTTTTCAAACTCAACAGCAGTCCAGTAGAACTGACGTTTCTGGTATGGCAGCGGAGTTGCAAGATACTGTTCTTCGGGCCATCCTCGACTGTGATAGTAATGCCAGAAGACGGCATCCCAATCCTGCCAGCTGGCGAGAGTCGCGGTGCGATAAGCATGTTCCACACGATATGTACCTGGCCTCCCAGAGTTGGTTTCGTAGATCACTGTGGGCTTATTGGCTAGCGTGTGCGAATCCATCACATACATTGAAGGTGGATTATCAAGTGTCGAATCCAGTGCGAAGAAATACATGCCGAAGTTAGCTACATCGGCTTGCTGAGCTGTACCATAATGCCAGGGTGTATTGGGTCGATATTGCGTGTCATATGAAAAGGGTTGGACATTGACGCCAATACCGGTGGGAGCCTGTTGTCGGGCATAATCCTCAAGTCGCTTGTAATGTTCACTGATAAGTTGAATCATAAAACGAACAAAATCATTACCACGCGCCTTTGGGAAATTGTTCCGTTGTTTAAAGACAGGTGCCGGTGCAATATTCAACTGCTTTAGTGATTCACCATCTTCAATTTTTCCCCATGTATGAAGCAATGCCTCATGGTTTGGATAGTTCGATTTAAGCCATAGATTCCAACGTGTTTTGAGTTTATCTTGAAAATAGACTGGCCATTTATCAAAACCGATTTCCAAAGCGATCTTGATGAGTTTAGCTTCGTTATCCAGTTCCCATACCGCGACAATTTCTTCCTGGCCATAGGTTTTTTGAGTATAAGGATTGACATGATTCAGCACATTGTGAATATGCCGTTTATGTGCATCTTGCAGACGTTCATCGATTGTTTCCCATAAGGCGCTGTTTTTACATTTGGTCTGGACAGCTTCTTTCCATTGCTGCCAATCATCGCCACCTGCCACAAAGGAACGATCATCCACAAGTAGTTTCACTGGGATAGATCGTATTAAAAAGGGACTCATCACAAACATCCCTTGCTCTTTGAGGGCAGCTAAATATTTGTCATAACGATCAAGTTGTTCGTTGTCGGACATTTCCCCTTTGATACCAGATTCCCCGTGGTAATAGGGATTTTTATTTTGCTGTCCGCCTTGGGGCCAGAGCCGGATGGCATTAAATCCATTTCGCGCCAATCTGCGTGGAGTTTCCGGGCTGGACACTGTTCCTGCCACACCCCATAAGCGTAGACGCTCCTTGCCATACATCAGATGCGTCCCTTTTGCCTGAACATATGTATCGGCTTTGGGCTTCACAGGGAAGTCATAAATCGCGTTACTCGGATGCGATCGCACAGTGATTTGCGCATCCATGTTTTTTTTAATTTTGACCGAAGGCATCATGCCTTTTTCATCTTCTACAACCATGACCACACCATAATTTGGCCATACCCCACTGAGCCATTGCTTGAGGATCGGTGTGATTTTTTCAACCGCCTGTTTTTTTACAGAATGACTAAAATCTAGCGATGCCAATGGTGTTGGATCATAGTCCACTGCTGGGGTCCAACGATTGCTCGTTGCAACTGACTGCCCATTGAGAATAGGTCTGATCGCACGATGAAGATTGACACGCGCAGCAGTCGGCTTCTTAGCATTGGTATTAAACTTGATAACAGCCCATGTCATCGTTTTCTGATCCACAGGCTTGCCGGATTGGATTTGCAGATGACCACTAATGCGATAGATACCAGGCTCTTTGGCATCAAATACCAAAGCGGGTGCCCAGTCATAGACACGAGAGGATTTTGCACGACCGTTGGTTGCCAACGTCAATGTCTGTTTTTCAACATGCAATCGTGCGTGACTCCCTATCCCGGGCATGACAAAAACGCCTGTTTTTTCAGACTTTTCCGTCATTTCCCAACGTCCGACTTTCGGGAAGCGATCGCGATTGGAATAGGCCATCAGACGAAATTGACCTAGCGTCGTTTGAACATCAGAGCTCGACGCAAAATCAGGCAGTTGCACTGACGACAATACATTGCCTTGTTCATCCAGACGGGATAGTGTGAATTGTTGCAGACTGGCTTTGCCCCACCAATGCCACTGATGACGCCACGCCATTACAGCAAGTGTTTCACCAGATGAGATTGAAATCTGCTTTAGTGCGGGTATCTGTTCAAGCGTTAATGACGTGTTACTCTTTGTTTTTTGATGTGCCAGCACATGGATGCCATCAACTTCCAAGCTCGCATTTATACTCAGGGAAGCTTCATATAAATCCTCCCGTTCAAGAAGCACTCGATTCAATAATGCAAGATTCACGTCATAGGCACCCGCCATACGTGCTGACCCGCCGAGTAGGACATCTTGATCTGATGGACCGAGAAAATTCGCCGGAACCGTCACGCTGCGATGGGACTGTGCACTGGCATTTGTGGCTCCAAAAGCCAAGATAATCAGGCACAGAACTTTGATCCTCGGCAACGTCCCTAATTTAATCATATGTCGTAAAAACAACTGCATACATATTCCTCTATAAAAATAGATCATCGACAAACGTAATTAATAGGTGTACCCAAAGCGGGTTTTTTCAACCGGTACAAAAATCCGATTCTTTTTCAGGGACGCTTCCAATACAAAATGTACAGTGCTGAATAATCGGACATTTCCTGAAGCTTTGGTTGTCGAATGGCATGGCCGTCAAGAAAAATCATATTCGCCGAATCCCTGTTGCCATGCCGATTATCCAGACTTGTCAAACTTGGTTCGGGACGTGATGGGGTATACCAGAACGGACGCGCACTGGTCCAATGGGGATAACCAAAATACTTACGATCGTAGTACATCAAAGTCGATGTCGGCTCGATGCCATCAATCATCGTCATCCAATGTTGATTGGTTCTTACACGTACATAGCTGGACTGCCCTTTGGTGGTACGTGAAGGACAATCCCACACACTGGTCTCGTCTTTTTTTGTCGAGACATAGGGTGGCAACAATCTGACAAAGCTGGTTGTCCATTGCAAAGAACCACTGGAAAAATAGCCAAATCCAAACGGAAGGGTTCCGTTGTAGTCATTGGTATAAACAACCGTCGCGGTACTTAATTGCCTGAGATTACTCAAGCATAAAGCTGCACGCCCCGCTTCTCGCGCGGATTTTAAGGCAGGCAACAAGATCGAAATCAATAAAGACACAATGCTGATCACAACCAGTAATTCAATGAGCGTAAATCCCTGGCGGTGGTTGCTATTGAATGAATTGTTTTTGTGCAGAATCATTCCGATCTTCCTTTACTGGCATGGTTTTGAAGTCAATCAAATAATTGCCACAGAAAGCAATTCCATGACTTCCTGGCTACCAATTGATACTGCAATGAATATGAATACAAGCCCATGCAATTAACGTGGACGAACCACTGTTTGACAAGGATCAAAAGTCAACGCCAATTTTTCATGTGGCATATTCTGTGTTGGATTTGCGATCTTCTGTATCAACATTTCTACAGCATGACGCCCCATCATTTCTGTTGGCTGTATCATCATCCCAATACTCGGACCTAAAAGTTCAACATGATTTTCACCAAACGTGATCAGTGACAAATCGCGTGGCACATCAAGTCCGAGCATCATTGCTGCATGCATGATCGGCAATGCCTCATTGCTTGGCCCGTAACAGACAACCGCTGTCGGACGATCAGGCCTTGAAAGCCAGCTACGACTTAATGCGACACGTTTGTTGGCAGGTACCAAACGGCCTTCCTGACATCGAATCTGACGACTGGGTAAGCCTGCTTCTCGCATCGCCTGCTCATAGCCCTCACGACGATACGCGACACTGTAGTGCGGATTGACCTTGGTCGGTCCGTGCGTGTAATCCACGTAGGCAATCTGTTTGTGCCCTAGCTCGATGAGTTGCTGTGTGGCATGACTTGAGGCATTAAGATCATCCATTGACACACAATCATGCTCACGTTGGGTATTGACCCAAACTGCAGGCAAACGATGAGCATCAATCAGATCAACCATTTGCTCAGGAACATCGTCGGTGTAGTTCACCAGCATCCCGTCACAACATGTTTCACGTAAAAACATCGGCAGCTTGGCAGCATCTGTTAATTGATCATCCGCTAAACGTGCCATCGTCAATTTCATGTCACGTTCAGCAAGCGTATCCGTAATCCCAATGAGCATTTTGGAGAAAAGCGCCCCTCGATAAGGCTTGACGCTCATCAACAGGGATATCGCACCAAAACGACCTGAACGGATCGCCTTGGCGGCTGCATTGGGCTGATAGCCGAGTTTCATGGCGATTTTTCGGATGTGCTCTGCGCGTTGAATCGCCCGACGCTGAGTCGGCTGATAGCGGCCGCTAAGAACTTTGGAAACTGTCATTTCAGACACGTCAGCATCCAAGGCAATTTGTTTTAAGGTTACTTGCGCCATAATGTGTATCGTTAAATTTATGTAACGTTAAATATTACGCCGCCTATTACACATGTCAAGATATTATGCTAAAAAAAACGGCAGTCCGACGTGAAGTCAGACTGCCGTTTATTTATGTATGGTCAAAATAGCATTGACGAATAATCAATCTTCCCCGAAATACTTGATTGCTTTGAGTTCGTCGGCCACGGCGTTGATCTGGGTTTCCATGAGGCCCGGGGAGTAGATGGACTTCATTTCGAAAATGCCAGCGGACTTCATGGCTTGGGTCAGCGCATCGTTGGCGGTGCGCAGGTCGGCGATGGCTTCGTCGGTGTTAAAGCGACCGGGACTTGTCGGTGCTGGAGGCCAACGGGCGTCGGAGACGTAGGCGCTGGTCACGGCACGTAAGGCGGTCTGCAAATCACCATCCAAATTCCGGGGGTCTTTACCAAGGTGCTTGGCGATGGCTTTGATGCCCAGGTACACGCTGTAACAGACGGGATCGAGCAGTCGGGAATAATCGGTGTTGGCCCAGGCTTTGGCGGTGCCACCGTGCCAGGCACAACCGTTTTCGATGTTCATGATTTGCGGGGCGTCGAGTTGGACAGTGCTGGCAGCGATGACTTGGGAGGGTGTAGCCAATTCGTAACCTTGGGCGACGGCGAGTTTGAGTAACTGTTCGAAGCGACCGACGCTATCGGGTTCGGGCTCGAAGAATCGGGCTTGGCCGAACTGTTTGACGTAGAAGTAGGCGGACGTGCCGATGTATTCTGCGTCTTCGGCATAGGGCATGATGTAGCTGCCGGTGTCGGCTGCACGTTGTTTCCAACGGCCGAGCATCTCGTTGACTTCGTCGACACTGATGGGTGTTTCACGGTTGCCTTCGGTGGCTCCCATGAGATACCAGAGCATGAAGTTACTCATCATGTCGCTGCGGAAGATGAGGTTCAGACCATGCGACTGGGCGGGATTGGTCAGATACCGCATGAAGTCGGGCTTGTCCTTGATGTACTCCTCGATGCGGAAGAGTTGGTTTTTATTGCTGTGGCCTCGCACGTCAAAAGCCAGGCCGGTGGCTTGGCGGATTTCAGGGAATGACAGGAAGAACGAGTCGGCATCCATGACAAGGTTTTCGAAGCCTGCTTCGCGGTAAATGTCCGGGACATAGCCAGCCCAACCGCACTCGGGATTCCAGCCGGTGGTCGGGCGGACACCTGTGTGCTGCTCCCATGCGTCGATGCCATGCTTGAGGGTTGCCAGGCCGATGTCGGGATCGACATTGGACATCATCAAATGGGTAAACGGTGAGCCGACCGGTTCGATCTGGCCGTTGGTGATGAGATTTTTGAGCAGGTCCATGACTTGGGGACATTTGTTGGCGATGTCGACGACAGTCTGGCCGGAGGCTTCAAAGCCGATGGTGTAGCCGCCCTTTTCAACGAGTTCGAACAAAGGTTTGTAGGAGTTCTCGATCACCCAGGCCCGTTTGTCGGGATGGAGTTGGGAGTATTGGATATTGCCGTGTGGGAGAAAGACGAATTTAGGTGTTAATGTGTTCATGAACACATTATTGCAATACTTTATGGAATATCAAGGGGGCGGGTTGTCTGATTTTGTCCCTTGATTATTAATTCTTAATGGAAAATGGTGTTATAGTAAAATTAGAAAATTAACATAAGGTAGTTATACCCGTCAGATTCACTTCGTTCATCTGGCGTCTTGTATCAATATTTTAATGTTGATTTTGAAAATCAAACGGTCACATTAAAAATGCTGATCATGAATTGGCGCATATGACAAGACCCGTGTTCGCTTGAACACGGGTCTTGTCATATGTTTTAGTGTATCGGTTGCTGAATCAGCTACCGAGCGTTATGCAGGCGTCACTTCAATGAAGCGAGCAACGCTCTTAAGATCGTTGATGACATCGGCACTGGCGAAGACAACGCCTTGATCGCCCATCACACCTTTGACAGGGTGGATTTTGACCATACGCTGGATCCAGGGACGACCACCACGGGTCTTGAACTTAAGGTGCTTATCAGCAACTTTATCCAGACGCTTCTTTTCTTCCTTGACGGTTTCATCTTTGGCAAGAATGCGACACAGTGTTTTAGTAGCGGCTGCGTTGGTGGGCTGCTTGACAACCTTGACCTGAACGTTGGTGCCGATTTGGATATCCATATCAATTTCCTCTTGAATTCGCAGTGAGTCGGGTATTATGAGGTTTTTATTGCTGGCTGTCAACTGGATTTGTAATTGGTTGGGGGTTTACACATTCAGGATCAGTTGCAAAACAATATCAATCCTGCACCGGCACACTTCAAACACATCAAGTCTAATCACAAAACTCTATTGAATAGACCCTTAAATGGCTCAATACTGCCGACGGGATCGGTTAACCTGGATGTTGTCATGGCCGGGGATAATCAAGTCAGCGATTTCCACGATTTCCACCATACTGTCCATAGCAGCTTGTGCATCATAAGCACCACGTAGAACTCGTCCCTGTTCAAGATGCTCCTGCGTGGCAATGGCATCACCTGCGACGACAACGGTATGTCCGGGTAATGCCAGCAGCAAGCCACAGGTTCCGGGGGTAAAGCCGTAGGACGGGAACAGGTCCACGCCACGGGCTAATTGGTCTGGTGCGGCCTTGCATTTTTGGAGTAGTTCGATGTCGCGTTTGAGAATTTCCCAGGAGTCGGATTCTTTTTCTTCACGCTGGAACTGTTCGACTAATCGCACCCCCATTGTTTCACGTTCAGCTTCCGAGACATACCAATCCGCATGCTCCAGACCGTTAAGTCCCCAGCGATGCGCAGGACGGAAGTTGGTCATAAAGACATCGGTCACTTGTTTAAGTTCAATACCTGCTCGCTCTGCAAGTCGAGCGCCAATGATCTGAGCAGGCAGACCGGGGTCAACGAGAATGACTCGTTTTTCTGAACGAATCAACGTACAAGTGCTATGTGCTGAACGTGTCGCGCCAGCTTCGTTCCAAAGTTCATGCCGACTCAGGGCACCGATACTGATAATGCGATAATCCATAAAGGTTCTCATGTAATAAGGATTGGGGCCGGGTAAGAGATCCGGCTCAAGACTATAACAATATACAACGACGATCCCAAAAGATCGCGACTCATAGCTTAGTCGCTACGACTCACCATATATCGCTATACAATTAAAAATGCTCGATGGAACTAAGCAACTGTTCCTTGGTCATCTCTTTAAGCTTGTCGATCACCAGCTTAGGCAAAAGTGGCAGGAGACGATCAATTTTCCCACCTGCAGCGATCTGCTTAATGAGTGAAGAACTGGTAAAGCCGAAGTTTTCGCCGGACATAATAAAGACTGTTTCGATATCACCCACAGCACGGTTGGTCAATGCCAACTGGAATTCGTGATGCAGGTCGGTGACATTCCGCAGACCACGGAGGATGACCGTTGCCCCGACTTGACGCGCAAAGTCAACAGTCAATCCTTTAAATGACTGCACCTCAACATTGGGGCAAGACTCTGCGACGATCTCTTGGATCATTTCGACGCGTTGGTCCTGTGGGAACACCACATTTTTATCGGGATTGTGCCCTACTGCGATGATCAGCTTGTCAAAAAGCGGATCGGCACGCTGAATCACATCCATATGCCCGTTGGTTATCGGATCAAAGGTCCCCGGGAAGAGGGCGATTTTTGTTGTCTTATTCATGTCAAACAGTATAGCAAGTGCTTCAAAGAGCAAGTTATTGTGTACAGAATGCACAACCGTTACAGACGGAACCGTATATTTTGATTTTAACTCAAGTTCTCTACTTTTGTTTGCAGGGAAAAGTTATGTTAATGATGGATCACAAGAGTTCTAGTTTGGGAGAACGCACGACTCTTGATGACTGGGAGAATTTTGAGACTGCGAAAGGTGTAGAGACTCATGAAGAAAAAACTGACTAATTTATTGGCCGTCACCGCCCTGTTGCTGATGTCATCATCAGCATTTGCCGGCATCGACTTTGGATCAACAGAAAACGGCTCATCTCGACCGAGCTGGGGCCGCGCCGCCGGTGCCAGTTGGGGTATGAGTGGTTTTCTTGTTGAAACAATCAACAAGTTTGGTGCCACAGGCAATCCGGTGAGTATCACCTCCGGCTCTGCCAACACCTATGACCCCATTGCTGGATTTGGTGCCACCAACTCTGACTTCCTGGGTTATCAGGTAGCTGGCCCTCACGGTACCCGCTTGATCTATGACCGTCTGGCAGCCAATATCGTAGCCCATGTCTTGGGTGGCGACACGGATGATCAGATCACCGATGCTCCTGACATGCATGACATGTTCAGCTTCTATCGACCACAGATCACCAGTGCTGCATTTGCTGATGGCGGTGCTTCAAGTACACAGCTTGGTGGCATTCCCGACATCCCCGTCCCAACTCCGACACCAGAACCCACCAGCGCCGCCCTTATGGGATTGGCAGCATGGATGGTTGGCCTGCGTCGCCCAAGTCGTAATCGCATTGCCTAAAACCGTCCGCACGGTAAACAATAAAATCCCGCATAGCGTTCATCCCTCATAGAACGCATGCAGTCTCAATCTGCCCTGGATCGGGTCTTGACTGGCGAATGCCTCCTCAGTCAAGACCCTTTCTCCATTTATAGGAAAACCTATTAAATGTCACATTGATATCAGTATGCCAAGGCAACCGGGGACTCAAGTCCCATGGGCTTAATGTGTTTGTGTTGCGTGCTTGATAAAATCTATGTGTGTGATCTACACAGCGATGATAAAAAGTCCATAATATGCAAATGCGACAGTATGATAGATACATCCATTTAAAACAGCATCATCACTTCACCGTCACCGGCACGTTTTCAATGATCAACGGAACATCCCAATAAGCAGTCAGATCAACGGTCTGCCGAGCCACGTTTACACTTGGCTTTAGTAGCACATCAACAATCTGCCCGTCTTTGATATCCACTTTCCAACCCAGCCCAAGCCCCCAACTGGTGCTCCGATTCGCTGCCAAATGAATACCGCCAACGCGATGTTCCTGATTATTGAATCGAATGATCACATCGTAAGCCAAGGGGACAGACATCTTGTCAAAGTGTAGGTTCACATCACAATCACCTGGCTTTGTTCGATACACAATGTTCTTGACCTGCACAGCAGCGGTGACTTCTTCCAATTTACTTTCATCAAGGATCGGCGTAACTGTGGATGTTCCCTTGGGCAAAATAGTCCATGGCAATGCATACTTGATCTGCCGAGAAACTCTCTGCGAAGTGTCACTTCCTTGGCTTGCGTTATATGGATTATAGGGTGTCAAGGCATAGTCATAGATGAGTTGCACGGTGTAATCACCGGGCTGCAATTGTTCCCAAACCCTGCTATCAAGTTTGTGATGATGCGATGAGTACCCACCACCATTGGCACTGATACTTCCCCCACCTGCATGTCTTCGATCATAGAGAACAAGATCGGCAATTTGTATTCTCAAATGCTTCTTGCGACACCACATTGTGTTGTTACCCATCCGTGATGATTGATCCACATGTCTCCATGCAAAAGGTTGGCCATGCTGCACCGTCTGACGAATCTCACATAAAAACGCGGTATCAGCAATCTTTGACACATACTTATTCCATTGCTCTTCGGTTAATATTGCCCGTGTCTGAGCGAGTTGTAAAAAATCACCTGCCTTTGGATGCCATGTGCGTTTAAGATCTGCCTGCAAGTCCAGAGCATCCTTAATCACACTGCGCACCTGTGATGTCAAAAGCTTTTTCTTGGTAAACCGATCCAGCATGAGTTGCCATGCATCATCTGCCAATTCTGTATCATTATTTATCTGCATCCGCAGATACCACGTGGGTGCCTTGTCAAGCCAATTCATCTGGCCAGTAAGTCTCAAAGCCGTGGGTAGACACAATGTGAACACCACCAGCATCATGATCAGACCGATCCAAATGCGTTTGGGCTGGCGTTTAAGATTACCAATGATCATCCCGCCACGCAGGAGAATCACGCCACATTCCGGGCATTTTTCCTGATCCTTTGGTAAGCCCGTCAGATCAAACCGACACTTGCCACAGAGTGGATGATCGTCGATTTTTCGCCCCTTGAATCCCAGCACAAAACTGCGAAGCCCTGCCAGAAAAACCAGCAGATAAACACCTGCAAATATGATTGTGACAGGATCATTTGATAATGAGACGGATTGCATTAAGACACTCCCCGAAACTGAATAACCAGGCCAAACGCATGTACGTTTGTTTTGCCGTAGCGAGCCGGCTCGTGTCGAGCCGGGATTGA
>DLCK01000089.1:144740-160255 GCA_002480565.1 Phycisphaerales bacterium UBA7800
TCGTGTCGAGCCGGGATTGAGCGAAGCTCAAATTCAGCACACAAACAACATGTTTGATACCGAAATTTTCTCCAGCTACGGATTTCGTCGCGACACGCGACGGCTCGCTAAGGCAAAAACGTCTACATGCGTTCTCCCTGACTGAATAACAGCAATGGTTACACCGGACATATATGACCTGCTATCATACTCCAATGCCTGCTCCTGCTCATCCTGTGCCCATCATCGACACCTATGCCGAAGCGTTTGGCATGTGGTGCTGTCGGCTTGTTGTTACAGCGTCCGACAGCTACTGGGTGAAGATGGCTGCGCAACACGCTACCGGTTATGCAACGAGTATTATTGGTTGTGACTGTGAAGCGGGTGTCGAACATTTTCTATCTCCGGATCAAACGCCTGATGGTCGGCCCGGAGCGTGTTTATTGTTTTTTGCGATCAACTCCCAGAAGCTGGCAGATGCAGTGGTCAATCGTGCGGGGCAATGCCTGATGACCACGCCGACGACCGCGGTGTTCGATGGCATGCCTCAAGTGTTGGAAGATGAGTCTGCGGGTACCAAACGTGTACCTTTAGGCGAATTGATCAGCTACTTCGGTGATGGTTTTGAAAAACAAGTTGAACACGCTGGACGTGACTGCTGGGAAATCCCGGTGATGGAAGGCAGCTTTCATGTACAGTCGGACATGGGCATATGCAAAGGTGTAGGCGGCGGGAACATATTGGTCTGTGGACATAATCAACGGGTGTCGCTTAATGCTGCCAAGTCTGCAGTGGATGCGGTGCGGCCGATACCGGGTGTGATTATGCCGTTTCCCGGCGGTGTCGTGCGATGTGGTTCAAAAGTCGGAGCCATGAGCAATGACAACATGATCGCTTCGACGAACCATCGCTATTGCCCAACGTTGGCTGATCGACAAGACAGTCTATTGCCAGAAAAAACGTCCGTGGTTTATGAATTGATCATTGACGGGATCGATCTGGTGTCGGTCAAGAATGCCATGCGTACTGCGATCCAGAAATTAGTCACATACGATCTGACTGCGATCAGCGCTGGCAACTATGGTGGCAAACTTGGCAAACATATCATCGGTCTGCGCGATCTACTCAGTGAATCGGTATGATATGTCGCTGATATCCAAAACCGTTTTCAGAATTGTATCAGTCAAACCCCATACGCTTAAAGCGAGGATATGATGTCAACCAAGGAAGTACCTGGCCTTAATGATCGGGCACTCGTATCAGTCGATGAAATGCTGCGTTGCTCAGCTGAACTAGGCGTCAAACGCGGAAGCGTCGTCGGGGCTCGGATTCTCGATGCAGGCAACGAGTCACTCGGTGGACTTCACGCTGGTGTTCTTATCGCACAAATGGCAATGGCAAACTTGGGGAAGGTGTCGCTTCTACCCAATCCTGACCCGACGCAATTAGGCCCTGTGGTCGCAGTGAACGTGACACATCCCGTTGCAGCATGTGTTATCTGCCAACACGATGGCTGGCTCATCGAAGACGAAGAATCAGACTACAAAGCACGAGGTAGCGGCCCATTCCGAGCTGCCTATGGTAAAGAAGAGCTCTACGACATCTTTGGCTTTCGTGAACGAACCGGTGTCGCAGTGGGTGTCATCGAAACCAACACTACCCCGCCCAAGCAGCTGGTCCATCAACTCTCGATTATGTGCAGTGTCGAACAGCATCACCTTGCGTTGATCTGCGTGAATCCAAGCAGTCTGGCAGGAAGTGTCCTCACAGCATCACGCACAGTCGAATGGGCACTGATGAAATTACATAGCATGAATTTCAATATCAAACGCATAGTCAGTGCGTATGGTGTCTGCCCACTTGGTGCTGTCGGTGGCGGGATGATTCGCAGCGTGGCCAATGCCTATGATCAATTGATCTACAACAGCCAGGTTACGTTGTATGCAACAGGCGATGACGAAACCCTCGCTAGCGTGATTACGCAACTCCCCTCGAATACGTCGTCCATGTTTGGTCAGCGGTCTGAAAGCCTGCTGTCTATCGATAGCAGTACAGCCCAAACGCTTGATCCTGCCTTACGATCCCCAGCAAAGATTTGCATCCAGAATATCGAGACCGGCAATATGCATGTCCAAAATAATTAGCGAAGCAAATTTATCTAGTCGATACGCAATCGACATTAACGGATGATATGAAATGAGAATACCACCACTACATCTCAATCAACAACCGGAATATATCCTATTACGTATTTGTAGTTTTGAGCCCCTCCCGATTCATTTACCAGTCATTGTGAGAGAATCGGGTTATTGTTTGTCTGCTGAGCCAGAGGGTGGGCGCAGCCCCGACAGGAGGATCAACAGGCAAAGCCGGCGAGAACGCCCTATCGGCTTACTGCGTCAAACTATCTGACCAGCTAGGCAAAGCAGCAAGCCAGGCAGGATTCGTCGGTTACCTGCTTGCGGATCATCAAGGTAAACAGGTGACAGTCCAAGCCGATCGTCCAGCTTGTCACATCCAAGTGATGATTCCGCAAATTGCTTCCAAGCCCTCCGCTCCGGCGACACAATGATTACATTAATACACAATGTTGGGTAGCTGAATCTTTTTGCTATGATGTCGCATTGCTTGCTTGGTTGGATCTGCTGAAATTGATACAGATCACCAAGTTCTTCCTGTACAACCAACTCACTGGAGTGATACCAGAAAATGATTCACGGCAAGAAAGTGATAGTCGTCCTGCCAGCTTACAAGGCAGCTAAAACAGTCAAACAGACTTACGATGCGATTCCTATGGATGTCGTGGATAAGGTGATTCTTGTCGATGATGCGAGCAGCGATGACACTGCTGCCATTGCCAGTGAATTGGGAATTGAAACGCATGTTCATCCGGTCAATCGTGGTTATGGAGGCAATCAGAAAACCTGTTACACCCAGTCGCTTGCCAGTGATGGTGACATCGTCGTGATGCTCCATCCTGACTATCAGTACGACCCACGTCTGGTCACAGCGATGGCTGCCATGATCGCATCGGGGATTTATGATTGTGTACTGGGATCGCGAATCTTGGGGAACACTGCCCGTGGTGGTGGCATGCCGATGTACAAGTACATGGCCAACCGTTTCCTCACCGCGTCACAAAATCTTCTCATGGGGACCAAACTCTCTGAGTTTCATTCAGGCTATCGCGCGTTTTCCGCAGATGTCCTGCGTAAACTGCCGCTCAACGCCAACTCAGACGACTTTGTCTTTGACAATCAGATGCTCGCTCAGGTGGCTTGGCACGGTTTTTCCATGGGTGAAATCTCATGCCCAACCAAGTACTTTCCTGAAGCAAGTTCCATCAACTTCAAACGTTCATGTATCTATGGTCTGGGCGTACTCAAAACCAGCGTACACTTTAGACTGGCCAAAATGGGTTTGGCTTCCAAACTCATCTTTGAGAATCCCGAGGGCTTGCTCCCTGCACTACGTTCAGCGGACTGAATCACAGACAAATTTACGTTACTGAATCTGCCGCAAATCCAGCAGAATAAAATGCTCATCTTCATATACAAAGGCTGTTTTTAACGGACCGGCCAAGAGAGTCGGCATTTTCGTTTGCTTGAATCGCTCATAAATATAAATATGATACGGCCAGAAATACCTGGCTGTATGCTTGAAGTGCGATCGCTGTATAAGCAGATGTGTAACGCCCATCTTGTCGCGAAGTCTTTTGACATCCTCTACGGATTGAGCGTAATACGCATCAATCACAGCTAATGTACGGGCTCTCATCTCAAGTGCATAGAAGCGATGAAATAATTGATGCAATTCATAACTGACCAAAACCGATCGTTCGTGAAGATATGGTACTGCTTGAATAGGATTTAAGAACCAACCGGCAATCATCACATCAGGTTCAAGATTTCCGAGCACATTCATCACCGGATGCGTATAGATATCAATTACCTTATAACCTGACTTTGCGTCCCCACGATTCACCTGCGATAACACACCCGATACGCAAAGCACAATCGTCACGCTCACGCTCAAACATTTGTGTTTGAAGTGGATAGCAATCCAGTGCCCAATTGAAACCGGCGCCAAGAATACCATCAACATCAACAGAATAACGAGCATGTATTCGGTATAACGCGCTGGCATATACAGCGTTGGATAAATTGCCCGGGAAACTACATAAAGAACCATACAGATAAAAACGTACATAACCAACCGGCAATAGACCGGATCTCGCCACGCTCGTACCAGGCATAGCAGTAAACCAACTCCCCAAAACGTCCATAGCAGGCAATGCGATAATGTTATCTGTTTGTAGATTAAAGTGTCTTTGCCCCACGTACCAAGAATCGGCCATGGTTTGCCTTGTCTCATTGGAAAATTAACACAAGGCCTGGCAACTGAACGCCACAACGGCTCAAAAGGATAACTGTCAATCAAATTGTATCGCCCACCTACAGTTAGTTCAGGAAAATCCTTAACGGCTTGCGCGTCAATCTTGTTGCCATATTGCGATGCAGCATTGAGTGTCGGGGAGACGCAAGCCACAGTGAGTATTCCCGTTGCGCCCACCAGAATAATGCGTTTCCTCAATCCCCAACATGCTTCATCCAAATCACGGTTACGCCGATCCAAAAGCAATAACCAACACGCCAAACTAACTCCACCAATCACAGCAGCAACTGGATAAAAAAGACTTCCCATAACCACTGTCAATGCCAAAAGCCACGGACGTTTTTCAAGCAGACACATCAGCATCAACGAGATTAACGGGAAGGCAAATGTTCGTGGCAATCCACCTGTCATTCGACCCATCGTCATCACCATACTCATTAGCAGAAAAATGCAGGCCCACATGCCAATTTCACCTGCAAGCCTACGTGCCATTCTTGCCATGATCATCACAAAAAACAGATAAAGCGGATAAATCATCACCTTACTGAAGACTCGGGGATCCATCACCTTGGCGACCAGGATATACAGCCCCTTGTAACCAAGTGGCATGCAATCCAGGTAATACTGAGCAATATAATCGTGCTTGAAGAGGCTCGGATCATAATACTTGAGAAACGGCCATATTTGCTGCAATGCATCATCATTAAAAACATACGGATTCAATGCATACTGCATATGACCAATCCACGTTGGCCCAAAACTCACAACAATCAACACGAGTAAAAAAATACGAACCAACCAAATGCTTTTTAAAAATAAAAAGATTCGCCAATGTGGGGTATTCTGTAGATTATTATCTTCAATGGGCGTAGACATACGACGCATTGTAACATGATGCAAAACACACAATGCTCAACTCACGGAGTTTTTATTGATGACGAAGGCGTCGAACAATGACAATCATCAAACCAAGCGGATCATGATCCTACTGGTACCAACATTGCAGCAAGATGCTTTGCTGAATCTTCTCAATGACATCCCCAGCCAACTCATCGAAGATCAGCATGTTGACTTTGTCATCCTGGATCGCTCAGTTGACGGCAAGTGTTCGCAACTGGCAAACGAGTGGGTCACCAAGCAACAATTAACTCGCTGGACCCTGCTGCACAATCCCGCCCAACATGGTTATGGGGGAAATCAGAAACTCGGCTTTCGTTTAGCTTTGAATCGTGACTATGATTTTGTAATTCATTTTTTGGCTGACGGTCGATATGCCCCCGCTGACCTGGAAAACTTTGTTAACGAGATTCGCAGCCACCCCTCAGACGTGCTTCTGGGGGATCGTTTGTCTGACCACGTGCAAGCCAAACGTTCCATGCCACTGCGTCGCCGTTTAGCCAACAAGTTGCTTGCGTGGTATCAGAACCGTTGTGCTCATGCGAAGCTCAACGACTTTCACTGTGCTCTACGTGGATACAGCACGCGTTTTCTCAATACCGTTCCGTTTGAAGTGAATACCAATGATCTTCATTTTGACTCGCACTTGCTGTTACAGGCACTCTGTATTGAAACCAATATCCAGCAGATTCCTGTGAACTACCAGCATGACAAGGGAACGCCCTACCGAGCAGGATTAGGCTATGCGTGGAATGTCTTTAAATCGGCGACGCAGTATCGCATGCATCAAATGGGGATGCTTTGTTCGCTAAGTTACCGTGATCTGCGTCCAACCAAATATCAGGACAAAACCACCGACTTCAAATCGTCACATCAGTTGGCTTTAAATTTGATTCGCCAGATCAATCCCAAGTCGGTCACTGACATTGGATGCGGGCCGGGCTTCGTTGCCAAACATTGCATGGACGAAGGCATGAACGTCACCGGCTTGGACATGTATCCACCCCTGGACGGTACGATGAACGCCTATCATAAAGTTGTCTTGGAAGCTGAACCTTTGCCGGTGGACCCGTTTACTTCGGACGTGGTGATGATGCTCGACATTATTGAACATCTAGCACATCCTGAAGAGTTTCTCATTGGCATGCGTAACGACAGTGTGAGTCTCCGTGGAGATGGTCAAAGCAAGACTCTGCTGCTTTCGACTCCCAACATTGCATTTATCATGCCACGTCTGAATCTTCTGTTTGGACGTTTTAATTACGCTGAGCGGGGGATCCTGGACATCACTCATAAACGACTTTTCACGCGTAGTTCATTACGGCATTGTCTAGAGACCTGCGGATATCGCGTTGAGAAAATGCATCCGATCGGCTTGGCCTTTGAGGTGGTATTCAAGGGATTACTTGGCAAATTTCTGGCAAGATTGTCCTGGCTAGCTGCACAGATTCTGCCCACCATCTTCGCAGCTCAGTTTCTAGTCGTCTGTCATCCAACTCCCGGGTTGAAGCAGATTATTGAAGATAGTCACCGTAAACACCTTGCTGAACCTGACGAAACTGCCCCACAGTAAATTACTTATTGGTATTAACCATCTTAATGATATAACTAACAGGTGATTTTCGAATTTGACTCTCAGACTTTTTTTAGTCATAATTCGTGGCTCGGCGCAGTATGCGCACACCCAACAGCGAGGAGCTTGAAACAACATGGCCGACGAAACCACAAATGTGACCACCGAAGAAACCCCAGAAGTCGAAGAAACCGCACTCCAGCAGACCGTTACGGTCAAGGACAGTGGCCCGGCTTGTAAGGAACTGACCATTGAGGTCTCCGAAGAATCCATCTCTGATCGGATCAAAGAGAGCTATGACCAGTTGGCCACAGATGCCGATATCCCCGGCTTCCGTCGCGGTTATGCACCCCGTAAACTCATCGAACGTCGTTTCGGTGCTTCCGTCAAGGATGATGTCCGTGCTCGTCTGATCAGTGAGTCCTACTCCAAGGCCATTGAAGACGAAGGCCTCGACGTCATCGGCGAACCTGATGTCAAGAACTTCGACGAAATCGAACTGCCAGAGACCGGCACACTCAACTACGTCGTGGAAGTCGAAGTCTCACCCGCCGTCGATGTCCCGGCATTTGACACCTTCGAAGTGACTGAAGAAGCATTTGAAGTCTCCGATGAAGACGTCACCAAGGAAATTGATTCCATGGCTGACCGTTACGGCGACATGGCTTCCATCGGTGACGGCGAAGTTCAGGAAAAAGACTTTGTCCAAGCTCACGTGAACATTTTTGCCGGTAAAGATGCTGGCGAAGACGCAGAAGAAATCGCTCATCATCACGGCGTGTACATTCTTGTCAACGGTGAAAAGGCTGAATACAAAGGTCACGTCGTCGGCATCGTCGTCGAAGACCTGGGTAAACAACTTGCTGGCAAGAAAGTCGCCGACGAACTGCGTATTTCCATGACCGGCCCAGAAAGTCACGAAGACGAAAAAATCAAGGGTCAAGACATCACCCTCGTCATCAAGATCGAAGACATCCAACGTGTCGCTCCCGTCGAAATGGACAAGCTCATCACGATGCTTGGTGTCGAATCTGAAGACGACCTGAAGACCCGCATCAAGGAAGACCTTCAGCAACGCAAGGAACGCGAACAGCAGTCCAAGAAACATGACCAACTGCGTGAACAGTTGCTCGAAAAAATCGACTTTGAACTTCCCGAGAAGGTGGCCGGACGCCAGATCGCTCGCAATCTCCAGAATCAGGCCATGCAGTTTGCATATCAAGGCATGAAGGAAGAAGAAATCGAAAGCAAGCTCGCAGACATGCGAACAGAGAACGAAGAACAAGCCCGCAAGGACTTGCGTTTGTTCTTCATCCTTGACCGCATTGCCAAGGACAACGAAGTCGAAGTCACACCTGAAGAAATCAACGGTCGCATCTATCAAATGGCAATGATGCGTCAGACTCGCCCGGAAAAACTGCGTCAGCAAATGCAGCAGTCCGGCGAAATCGAAAGCCTTTACATGTCCATTCGCGAACAGAAAACGCTGGACAAGATTCTCGAAGGTGCCAAGGTCAAGACTGCTTGATCGCATGAATCGGCATCTTGTCGAACATGATAAAATATTGATACATTCAAACCAACGACAGAATTCACAACGTTCTGTCGTTGGTTTTTTTTCAGTCAATTCTGATATGATTTCCAGCTATGGCACACACCATTCTGGTAATCCCCTGCTACAACGAAGCAAGCCGATTGGACATTCCAACCATAGAACGGTTTGTAATGTCCAATACTCAAGTCAATTTGTTGTTTGTCAATGACGGGAGTAATGACAATACGTTTACGGTACTCAAAACGCTTGAGCAGAATCATCCTGATCGTGTGACAGTCCTTGATTTGCCACACAACATGGGTAAGCATCAAGCAGTTCGGCAAGGGATGCTCATGGCTTTGAATCAAGCTGAGTATGTAGGCTATTGGGATGCGGATCTTTCCACGCCACTTAATGAGGTGTCACAATTTTCAGATGAGTTTTCCCGATTCCCTTCCCTGCAAATTGTCATGGGATCACGTGTCAAAATCATGGGCCGACACATCGAGCGGAAACGGACACGGCATTACATTGGACGTGTTTTTGCAACCTTTGTAAGTATCCTTCTCAAGACTCCATTTTACGACACACAATGCGGTGCCAAGTTATTCAAAGTGACTGATACACTTAGCGACATATTACAAAATCCCTTCAAAACCAGTTGGATATTTGACGTCGAATTGCTTCAACGGTTTATGGCACATCCCAACATCACATCACAATCGGATGTCAGCGAACTGATCCATGAAATTGCATTGAATCACTGGGTCGACGTACCTGGGTCAAAACTCAAACTGCGTGACTTTGTGTTCGCAGCCAAAGACTTGATCAAAATATATTGGCTGAAGTCTTAAAGATTAAAATTCCAAAGATTGTTGTAACTCATCTTCCGAATCAGGTACGGCGGGTATATCTTGCAAACTGTCATTGGGTATCCAAAAACTCAATCCGGGGAATTGATCGCTCATCGCCATTTTCTGAAAATTCGCGTATATCCATAATGTAATGACATGCTGTTTTCGTTTGGGGACATCGTTGAGCCAATCCTCACTGAGGATAACCATACTCGGCGGATGATCCTGAAGGTTCTTTCGAATCATACTGGTTAGTCGACTAGCATATTTACCTTCAACAGCAGCGTAAGGCATCAGCACGCCAGAGGACATTCGACACCCTATGGTCATCACAGGTTCAATCTGACTGCCCCATACAAAAACGAAGTCATCAGATTTGATTAGTCTTGAGAGTGCGTTTCCTGCTTCTCGCCCCACTGCCATGCGTTGTCGGATGAAGTTGCTTTCGTTGTACGCCTCGACTGTCCCAGTCCAGCTGGGCAACTGTGTTGAAGCGATGCCAAGAACAAACCATGCGGTACCTAAAGCAAGTGCAAATCGGGGAATTTTTTGCCGCTGTGTCCAGAGACAAATGATCCCCCAGCCGGCCCCCAGACAGAGAACTGGAATCCAGTATTGAAAGTAGTGTTCAAACATATCAACAAGGCAGAATGATGCCACATACGCAAACGCAAGATACCCAAGAAGCATCAAAGGCAACTGCCACTTGGCATTCCTGCTCAATTCCACCAGTGCCAATGTGTTGAGTGCGAGTAAGAAAATGAACTGGCGAAAATGACTCATCAAATCCAGCCAAAACCCAAAATTTGACTTGGCTTTTAAATTCTGGAAAACACTGCCGCCATAGGTTTGCGAATAGGTGATGAGCGTGAAGTAAATATCATCAAAGCGACCTTGAATAGCGAAGTATGCAAAAATGTTTGTCCATCCAACAAGTCCGACTACTGTCCATATAAATATGTCACGGATGGCAAGTCGTAGCTGACCAGCTCGCCATTGCACCCCAATATAGACTCCAACCAAGGGAATCAGTCCAAGAATGATGCTGTGTTTGTATAGCGATGCGCATAGGAAACAAAGTCCGACCACCAGACTCACCCAGAGTCTAGGCTTATTGCAGACCAAACTGAGCATGCCCACGAAGGCCCAAATGATAAAGACGTTGATGAAGTATTCTGTATTGGCATTGTGCAGTTCCAAGTTCACATCAGCACATTGCAGCGTCCAAATCAATGCACCAAGTAAACCCGCCCAACGTCCCAATCCTGATACTACCCCTGCACGGTAAATACCAAAGACGATCATCAGATTGCAGCTTATTGCCATAATGGGAAACAGATGCAGACCATATCCAAAGACCAACTCATAAATTGCATAGGTCACCCAGACGGCTGGTGGTTTTAGATCCCATATGTCGGTGTAAAGCAATCGGCCATGGAGGATTTCATGGGTACCCACCGCATAAATTTTAAGGTCCACATTCACTGGCCAACTTGCTGTATGCAAATGCATAAGCACCACCAAGATCACCAATAGCAATCCCATCACTCCAACTAGTATGGATTGAAACTTGTCAGATTGACTCTTTGTATTGATCACCAAATTGACTGCCTTCGTGCATCGTTCGGTTTAATGAGAAACTTGATCAAGTAAAACCGCAGCCATCATGTGACTGGGCATCGTGAAAAATCATTCTAATCAATATCACAACATGACATGAAATCACTTGCCAATGGCACCGTCATTATGACAAGCAAGCTTCTTGGTTTGCACTTATGAGGTAACAGGATAACTGGACTACAAATGGGACTTCGGACTTATCGAATGCATTAAGCTGGATGTAAACCTTGACGATATCAACTTTTTAACCATAGTATTTGTTACCTGACATTCGGCTATCAGACGATGTTAGCCTCTGTTTTTATCGTGGTATCTTTAAAATCCACTATCAATTAAAATATGCTCTGGAAGTGATATGAGTCGCACAATGTTATTCAAGCAACTGACTAGTGATTCATCGACCATGATGTCTGTTGGCACACTCATCGTACTGGCATCCGACGGTCGCGGTAACACCAACACTTCACCTATGCTTGACATATTCCTGTACTTATCTCTGATCGTTGCAGCGTTATTCATTTTGCTGTTCGTTGCACTTAAGACACGTTCATGGTTACTGAATACCGATCAAGAATCTAAGTCTGGTGACTTTTTCAGCATCTCGCAACTGCGTGATTTACGTGACAATGGATCATTATCCGAAGAAGAATACGAGAGAGCCAAGCGGGTTCTGGTTGCCCATGGTTTACAGATGCTTAACTCCTCTACGACTGATGATTGATGTTCACGTCTGAATAACTATTCAGCCTGTTAAAGACCAAGGATAATCCATCATAAATCAAGGCTATCGGTCCTTCTGGAACGGTTATTTGTGTTATGATAGGCTCATAGGTCGTACAATATCAGACAGGTGCAGGTAATCCCGGATTGACCATTAAGCACGTGACAGAAATAGACGATCTACCGATATAAGGCAATGCGTTTTCCGACTGACTTGGGACGGTTTACCTGCCAAAAACACAACAGGTTCGAGACTTTCACTTGGGACGAATTTCATGACAAATGGTAAAGGCAAAGGCGGTAGCAGCAAGACTGGTGAAAGTGGATTCCAGGGGCGCCGAGTCACCACATGCTCTTTCTGCGGCAAAACAAGCCGTGAAGTCGGCCCGATGGTCGAAGGCCCTAACGATGTATACATCTGCGCCAACTGCGTAGACCTCTGCCAGAACATCTTCAAGCAGGAACGCCGCCGCGTCTCAACCGGTCGCACCAGCTTTGATACCATCCCCACTCCCCGACAGATCACCGAGTTTCTCGATCAGTACGTTGTCGGGCAACGCAGTGCCAAACGCGCTTTGTCCGTGGCTGTGCATAATCACTATAAACGACTCACCGCAGCGGAAAACAAGGACGGGAATGTCGAACTCGACAAGTCCAACGTACTGCTACTGGGTCCCACCGGTTCAGGTAAAACACTACTTGCCCGTTCATTGGCAAGGACGCTTAACGTCCCATTTGCCATCGGTGACGCCACCACATTGACTGAAGCCGGTTACGTAGGTGAAGACGTTGAAAACCTGCTGCTCAAACTTTTGCAGTCCGCTGACTATGATGTGGAAGTCGCCCAGCGTGGCATCATCTACATCGACGAAATCGACAAGATTGGCAAGACCAGCCAGAACGTCTCAATCACCCGTGACGTCTCAGGCGAAGGTGTCCAGCAAGCATTACTCAAGATGCTCGAAGGTACTACCGCCAACGTCCCGCCACAAGGTGGTCGAAAGCATCCTGAACAACAATACATCCAGATTGACACCACCAACATCCTCTTCATTTGTGCAGGAACCTTTGTGGGTCTGACCGATGTGGTGGATCGCCGTCTGGGTCAATCTGCCATCGGCTTTGCTTCAGAGCAGACCCATGATGATGAGCACAATGATGATCTGGGTTATCTGCTTAGTCAGGTAACGCCTGAAGACCTCGCTGAGTATGGCATGATTCCTGAACTCATCGGTCGTCTGCCCATCATCACATCGCTGGATCCGCTGGATGTCAAAACGCTGGTGATGATTCTCACCGAGCCTAAAAACGCCCTTGTCCGCCAGTATCAACACTTTTTCTCCATGGAAGATGCCGAACTGGAATTCACACAGGACGCATTGGAACTGCTTGCCAGTCGTGCGATTAATCGCAACACCGGCGCACGTGCCCTGCGTAGTGTGATGGAAGAAATCATGCTTGATCGCATGTACGATCTGCCAGACTTGCAGAATAACGACACCAAATACGTGTTGGATGCCAAGGCGATTGAAGAGCAGACGCCACTGGAAAAGCTCCGTGTGGCTCATAAGGAATCTGCCTGATCCAGATTTGGATACATGCAACACCTTCAGGCAATTGGGCAACTCATTGTGATTGATGCAACGCCAACCCGACTCTTGGGGTAGGTTTGATTGTGACAGCATTTTTGATCTGATGGAAGCAGAGGAATCAGCTCCATGATGTGGTTAATCAATCTTTGTTTCCCTGCACGCCATCGACACCTGCTTTATCATCTTTGCCTGATCCTGCTTGCTGTTGGCCTGCCCAATACCGCAACGGCTCAGCCGCGCAATGACCTGCTCAATGCGGCATATCATGGTGACTTTGCCACCATCCGCCAGACACTTGAAAACGCAGACCACCTTAACGCCGATCCGCAACTGGCGTCTTTACTCAAAGACCTCAAAACCTATCAGCAGCATGAAGCTCAGTTTCTGACCCAGCGCAAAAACGAACTCGAAGCGTCCTTGAAAAAAATGCGTGCCGCCTTAGCCATTGGGCATGTCGAAGACGCATTGATCAATGCCATCGAAGCTCAAGGCCAAGTTGAAGACTCGCAGGTTTTCTTGCAGCATCAGGAAATCATTGATCTTGTTTCTGAAGGTGAATCCCAGGCAGGCAAAACAGAACTCGAAGGCAACTGGCTCACCGCCCTTGGACTCTACCGCAAGCTTGAGATGCTCTATGAACCTCAGCCGCGATATAAAACGCATATCGACCGCATTACGCAACGCGTTCGTGTGATCTCGCTGTATGCTCCCAAAAAGATCAACGAACTCTACTCCCAACGCGCCAAAACCGCAGGTGATCCTGAACCCCCGCCGGTGGCATTGGATGCTGAAACCTGGCAAAAGCGTTTAACCGACGTGAATCTTCCGATTCTCACCAGTGCATTGCGCAATTCGGCGATGCAACATTATTCAGGGGTCGGGTATCGTGAATTGATGGTCACTGCAGTCGGATCGCTTAAAGCAACATTACTCACACCCGGACTTGAAGAAGCCTTCCCGTCGCTGTTGGACCAACCCACCAAAGCAGCCTGCATCGACTACCTGACCATCGTGCATAACAACCTGCGTCAACGCCGTGATCGGATGACCAACGCCGATGTTGCCACAACGCTCCAACGCATTTTTGATCAAAATGAAAAGACCATCAAACTCCCACAGGAAGTGATTATCTACGAACTCACCGAGGGGGCGATGAGTCGGCTTGACCCGTTCTCAGCAGTGATATGGCCATACGAAGTCGATCAATTCAACCGATCAACCAGCGGCATGTTCTTCGGCGTCGGCGTGCAAATTTCGCTGACCAACAATCAACTGACAGTTGTCACGCCCCTGCCTGATTCACCTGCCCATCATGCAGGTGTTAAACCCGGTGACATCATCATGACTGTCAACGGCAAGGCAACCACCAACTGGACACTTGACTGGGCTGTCAAAGAAATCACCGGACCTGCAGGTTCACGTGTCACCCTTGGCATCCAACGCAAAAGTGAAAAGGATTTGCTGACGTTTAACCTTGAACGGTCACGCATTCAGATTCACTCCGTTCGTGGTTGGCAACGAGCTTCAAAAACACCCACCGGCTGGGATTACTACATTGATCCCAAAAACAAAGTCGGCTATATCCGTATCTCACAATTCATCCCGCGGACCCCTGCGGACTTTGATGCAGCGATCAACCAGATGGAAGCTGAACACGGCTTAAACGCCCTGATTCTTGACCTGCGATTTAATCCCGGTGGACTGATGCGTCGCAGTGTCGAATTGGTCAACCGCTTTGTCTCCAAAGGCACCTTACTCTCAACCGTGGACTCCACCGACCGAACCACCAGCCTGTATCCAGCCAAGGCACATCTGACTCATTACCCGCGTATCCCGCTGGTTGTCATGATCAATCAAGGGTCCGCCTCTGCAGCGGAGATCGTCGCAGGAGCCTTGCAGGATCACCAAGCTGGCATCCTCGTCGGTTCACGCAGCTTCGGCAAAGGATCGGTTCAGGACGTCTACCCGATGTTCGGCAATCGCGCTCAGATGAAAATCACCACTCTGCATTACAAGCTGCCTTTAGGTCGAATCATCCACCGTGAACCAGGGGAAGCCCAATGGGGTGTCGATCCGGACGTGCCGATCAAGATGACCGATCAGGAAGTCGCCGACGCTATTGAGTACCGGCGCGATGTCGATGTCGTACGAGAGAAAGCGGATGGCCCCAAACCCCAAAAGCTCATCGAAGACGGATTGGATCTGCAACTCGAAGCCGCCCTGCTGCTGGCAAGAATCCAGACCGTCGTCGAAGCACAAAACAATCTCGCCAAACGGCGTGATCCATTTGATACGCCGTGATACACGGTTAAGCCATGGCTGAAGCACAGAACTGAACCACTACCGGCTGA
>DLCK01000029.1 GCA_002480565.1 Phycisphaerales bacterium UBA7800
AAACCCATCGCCGTGACAATAAAGTCGGGGCGATGCTGCTTGATGGCATCAACGACATGCCTGCGGATATTGTCCGGCCAATAGGTACTGCCGTTGAGATCCGTCACCCCGTCCCAGTGCGTGTTCTTAAACCAACTCAGGTCAGGCTTGATATCCTCCCAATCCGGCCAGTTGCGATAGCGCCATTGGTTTGAGCCACGCCCCAGAAAGACTCGGGTTGATCCACCGATGGCAGGGACGAAAACAATCTCATCGCCCAGTGGTCCAAGATACTTTTTCAAGGTGGGATAACCCATTGATTGCAGATGCGCATCTTCGGTTGGGATGGGATCATTTTCGCTAACACGGTATGCCCATTGATGTCGTGAGCCGTAGGAGAAATGCATCTGCTTGCCATGGAGTCTGTAGACGTGCGGGTTGTCCCTGGTCTTTTCGATGAAGGCTTTGATCTTGCCAAAGGCTTTTTCCTGATCAGGTCCCAGGTCACACCATTGCGGATTCATGTAGAACATCTTGCCGGTACGCTTGTAGACATTGGCCGCAGCTTCAAGAAAATGATTGGGGATCACGGTCAGGCACATGAATCCGTTGACGCCACTTTCCAATGCCGACTCGATGTTCCGCTCCATCTGCTGGACATCGCTGCCCTCCTGGGTAATCAATGGCCAAAGGTCATCGTTGTGTTCAAATGAATTGTGAATCCGCCCCATCGGAACCTGCGGCATGTAATGCGCCCAGATAACCACCGGCGAATCGGTGTAAGCTTCCATGGGTTTGACGGGCCAGGATTGTTGAGCCAACAGAGTGTGTACAAACAACAGGCTCATCGCCATGATCAGAACAATGCGTAGCATGTGGACTCCAAAAAATATTTCAATCAAGGGGTTTTAGGGCTGTGCGCGACATCGTCCATTGGACTACATCGCGCTGATATTTAATTGTTATTCCATGTTTCGTCGGTCGCCGACAACAGGTTCTTATTAGCTGCAGCATGCCCGTCAACATAGAGCATGTTGCACGCCCCGGCATGTCGATAGTCCAAGTTAGAGGAACTTGCATATGTCCCACCGATGGGTGCTAAAACTTCGGAGGTTGCAAATTGCCAGGTGGAATTGATGTTTGTCCCCTCGTAAATACAGTCAACCATCACCAATGCTTTGGCAGGCTTGATCACATCGACAATGCGTTTGTAAGGCTTGTATCCGGGAGCCGACGAATCGGACCCATTGTACGATGCCACGCGGGTATTTAATGCATAGTTCCCAAAACCGGTCTTGTACATCAGTCTGTAAGACGGGCAGTCCATTTTCAGCGCAGCATCCCCGCCGTATTGAGCCAACCATGCTCGCGAACTCATGTACCAGACCACACCATAATCATAGGCATAAGGCATGTAATCTCGATTTTCACCAGCATAGATATTAAAGACCGTGCCAATCGTCTTCTGGTAAGACAGACATTGCGTTGCTTGTGCAGCTTTGCGTGCGTTGGACAAGGCAGGAAGTAGAATCGCAATGAGCAACGCAATGATTGAGATCACCACCAACAATTCGATGAGCGTAAAGGCGCAGGCAGATGGGCCAGGTAATTGCTTTTGATCTCTTGCTTGTCGTGCAATCATCCTCTGTTCTCCTTGCGATGTTTGTTGATTACTTGTTCCATGCTTCACTGTTGTAAGGCAGGATGTCTTTGTTCGCCGAGGCATGTCCGTCAATCCAAAGCATGTTGCACGCGCCAAGATGACGGTAACCGAGGTTAGGCGTCCCCCACCCACCCTCGGGCGACATGAAGTCGGCAATGACGAATTGTGCGGTGGAATAGATGTTGGTTCCCTCATACATCACATCAGCTACAGTCAATACTTTGGATGGCTTGAGAATGGAACTGACACGTTTGTACTTAAACCCCCAGGACGGTGCAGCGGCCACGTGCTGACTCAAGCCGTAGTTGCTGAATCCTGATGCATACAGCAGCTTGTAATCAGGGCAATCCATTTTTGTCATGTCCGACCCGCCGTAGGTAAACAACCAGCTTTCGCCGTTGATGCTCCATGCATAGCCGTGATCATAGACATAGGGAATGTATTCGCGGTTGTCATTGCCATAGATGCTGATGATCATGCCGATGGACTTCTGGTTTGCCAGACACTGTGCGCCACGAGCCGACTCACGGGCAGCACCCAATGCCGGGAGTAAAATGGAGATCAGCAAACTGATGATTGAAATCACCACCAACAGTTCAATGAGAGTGAAGCCTTTACGCCTTACGACCATCCGATGATGAGTCGGGTATGCCTCTGAAGCTGTCATGTTCGGACTCCTGTTTCACATCCGAGGGATTGATTGAGGCTGACAAAACATAACCTTAATCGTTTCAGTAAACTACCTATACAGATATTGATTTTGGCAGCGAAAACATCGCTTATCGTTTTAATACGTTTATGCGTTTAACTTGAGACAGGTCCTGTTGAACTGCCAAAATATAATGATGCGTTGACAATTTGGACATGTGGTTTGATTGTTTCAGGATCGCGAATTCGTCGCTTGAGCATGTCCAGCGCTGCGACTACCAGTTGTTCATGATCGTAAACCACTGCGGTCATGTTCGGCCATGTTTTCATGGCATCAACGCGCGATCCCCAACTGGTGATACTCAAGTCCTTGCCGATCACCAAACCCAATCCTGCTGCCACGTGCGCCACCGATCGAGCCTGCGGATCACCATGGCAAACCACCGCGCTGGGCCGGTTGTCCGAGCCAAGTACTTTCAATGCCCATTGCTGTACTTGGGCCGCATGACTTTCATTTTCCTGAGACTCAAAACAATGCGTCCAATCGGACTTCTGATGTTTGTCCCATTGATGCGTGTGACTGTATCGCTCAAAAGTTTGCATAGCCAGACGGTGTTCAAGAAAGCGATTTGGTCCACCTACGTATGCCACGCGTCGATGCCCTAACTCATGAATGTGATCCAGCAGACGATCAGTCACACCAGTGATATCCATGAAAACCGAATAGGGCGTCGGCTCGTTGATACTTACCCATGGGAAGGTCGGCCGCTTGGCCAGTGCGTCGTACATTTCCTGCCCGACATCACCAATGAGTATGGCACCATCCACCATGTTGGCAGCAATCTGGTGAGGAAGATTCGACGGGTTGGACGAATCACAGTGGTGCATTTCCAACTGGTAAGCGATCTGCTCTTTGTAGCAGACAGCTGCCATCACCCCCAGCAATGGACTTTGAAATCCACTGTGTGCCATCGAATCAGTATCCGGCGCCGAGATGACCACGCCGATCTGATTCTTGCGTTTGGAACGGAGTAACTGCCCTGCTGCCTGGGGATAGTAATTAAGCTTCTGAGCGATTTTTTGAATCTGCTCAATGCGTTTGGCACTGATCTCTTTGGAGCCGCGTAGAGCCATCGACACCGCAGCCTGGGAGACCCCCGCTGCTTTGGCGACATCTTTGACTGTAACGGCTTTGACGGATTTCATGCCTTGTTTTCCATTACTGATACGTTTCAGTTTATACCGTCAATCAAGCAAGTCAACCATATGTAATGAGATTTTTTGAAACCTTCACTCTGACAGCCACCTTGGAATCATAAGTCTTTGCTCAGGTCGTTTGACACAATCAGCGACACACAGATTCGCTGCGATGTCATGGTTATTCTCAAATATGGCCATCATTGTGATTGCATCAAAATCAATCAAACATGATGTTCAGGTGTCGATTGGACCATGCGTGTCCTGCCATACCAGCAGTAATGACAGATCGCTTTGATGTCATCGAAGATCATCATCACACAGGGTAAGACCAATAGAATCAGAACTGTTGCCGTTGCCAAACCGCATGCCAAAGCAATTGCCATGGGGATCAAAAAGTGAGCTTGAAATGAGCGTTCCAGCATCAAGGGCGTTAAGCCCAACACCGTGGTCAGTGAAGTGAGAATGATTGGACGCAGACGCGCCTTGCCCGCTTCGACGAGGCTTTCGAGCATGGCATGGCCCTTCTCACGATGTGCGTTATAAAACTCCACAAGAATCAGTGAGTCGTTGACCACGATGCCACTTAGAGCAACAAAACCAATAATGCTCAAAAACGTCAGTTCAAAACCTAGTAACCAGTGTCCCCATATCACACCTACGAGACTAAATGGAATCGCGAGCATCACCACCAATGGTTGCAGGTAACTGGAGAACAACCACGCAAGAATCACGTAAACCATCACGCAGGCAGCGAGCATACCATAGGGCATGGATGCCATGGACTTGGCTTGACGTTCCTGCCTGCCGCCAAGATGAATCTGCAAGTCTGCAAATCGATTTCGAAAATCGGGGATGAATTCGTTTTCAAACTTACGGGTTACATCCTCAGGACTCACCCCCGGCGAGCAGTCCGCCAACACGGTGATGGTGCGTTTGCGATCCAATCGTTTAATCGTCGAATAGGTCACGCCATCCTTGATCTGAGCTATTTCTGACAGTGGTACAGGTTTACCTGCTGGACTGATGATCCAGAGTTGCTGGACCTGTTGAAGATCATCACGGGTTTTATCATCCAGTCGGACACGTACGTCGATGTCTTCACTGCGTGCGGTATAGACATGAGCATCAATGCCATAGAGTGCGGCACGGATTTGTTGAGCGACATTGGCAGTGGTGAACCCAATGGCTGCAGCACCGGGCTTGAGACTGATTTGAAGTTCGCGTTGACCAAGTTCATTATCGTCACTGACATCGTTGACACCTGCGTAACGTCTTAGTTGAGCTTTGATCTGTTCGACTGCCATATCCATGCGGTACATCTGCGTGCCGGAGACTTCGATGGTAATGTCCGGGCCGCCGGGTCCGCCTTCAATACCTGCAAACCGCAGGGAATCCACGCCAAGGAGTTTACCTTCCAATGCCTCACGGATATTTTGCGTGACAATGTCAGAACTCACATCACGTTCTTCGACTGGCGCGAGCTCGATGAATATTTGAGCGATATGCGGCGCACTGGCATCGGTGGTTGCCCCATCATCAAAGTTGGATCGCTGTCCGACAATTGAATCAATCGACATCACCTGTGGCTGCTTCAGGGATGCGTCAGCAACCAGGTCCGCAATGGCAGTCGTGTGATGCACCGGCGTGCCAATGGGCATACGGATATCAGCAATGAGCACTTCGGTATCCGTCTTGGGCAAGTATACATATCCCACGCGCCCGCCCAACACCATCCCGATGGAGACAATCAAAACCGAAGTGGAAATCGTGATCGTCAGGTAGCGACGCTTTAAACAGGCTTCGAGAAATCTGCCATAGGCAGGGACGACCTTATCGAAAATCACGTGATCGCGTTTGACCTCAAAACGATGCAGCCAACCCGCCTCCTTCATGTGCTCGTGCTTCTTGTCACGCTTGGCAAGACTGTGTCCCATGTGACTGGGCAGAATCATCAACGATTCGACTAACGACATAAACAGCGCACAACCGACCACCCACGGGAACGCGCCCAGCAAGTCCCCCATGCGACCCTTGATAAAACTCAAAGGCAAGAATGCGACAATACTCGTAAGCACCGTCGCAACGACCGGCCAAAAGACACTCGACGCCCCCTTCTCTGCAGCGACCAGCGCAGGCTCCCCACGGTCATGACGTTTCTGGATATTTTCAGCAACCACAATGCCATCATCGACAAGCAAACCAATGACCACAATCAAACCGAACATCGTCAGCAGGTTAAGCGTCAAGCCAATGAACCACATCAGAACCAACGTACCACTTAACGCAGTGACCAGGCCCATGAACACCCAAAAGGCAGCGCGCCAATTGAGGAAAAACAACAGTGTGGCAAACACCAGCACCGCACCCTGCATAGCATTACGCGAAAGCAAATCCAATCGACCAGTGACAAAACGTGAGTAGTTGGAACTGGTCTGAATCTGCACACCTGGAGGCATGGGCATTGCAGATTGCAACGCCAACTCATAAGCCATGCGACGCTTGGTCCGAAGCTTCTGATTGTCCTCTTTACCGGCATTCATCAAGGCGTTGATCTTGTCCTTCCAGGTCATCACAAACGGATCACCGCGTCTTGCTGCGACATAGGCTTGAACCATATCTGCCATGACGACGATGTCTTGATCGCCCTCTTTTAGGACAGTCAGTCCCAAGGAGCGTTTGCCTTGGAAACGAGTGACAATATCACGATCCGCAAAGGTTTCTTTGACCTGTGCAATATCACCAACGGTAATGACCTGACCTTCGGGTGAACTCTTGACAACGATCTGCCTGATGGTGATTGCCCGTTCTGCAACGCCCATGGTTCGGATCTTGACATTGCCGTCTTTACCACGAACGGTGCCCCCGGGAATTTCAGCCATCCAACTGGTAATCGCATCGGAGACCTGAGGCAGGCTTAAACCATAAGCGAGCATTTTTTCACGGTTCACGTCAACGCGTAATTCGTCTTGACGCATCCCTGAGTACTGTGCTTTACCCATGCCCGGAAGAGTCTTGAGTTCATCACGAACCTGTTTAATGAGGTTCTTGAGAATCTTTTCGTCCACATCACCAAACACACTCAACCGCGTCACCGGGATCAATGGCTCAACTTCCGTGATCGTGATCCGCTCTGCTTCGTCAGGCAAATCCTGAAGCGCATCCACCGCGCGTTCCAAGTCATCAATCACTTCACGTGAGTCGGTGACACCTTCATCAAACTCGACGACAATCCCCCCACCACCTTCAGCAAGCGTTGTCCGTAATGTGTCAACATCTTTAACATCCACGACGGCGTCTTCGACTTTGCTGGCCATGGACTCTTCGATTTCTTCAGGTGACGCGCCAGGATACACCAGCGAAATTGATGCCATGTCCGGATCGGTCTCCGGGAAGAATTCGCGGCGCATCGTCGCTGCTGTGAAGATACCTGCAATGATGATGCTCATCATCAGCAAGTTCACCGGGACAGGTTTTCGCAAGCCAAAGCCCGGCAGACTCATTGGTGAGCTCCCTTGGAGATGGTTGCCTGATCTGCCATCACAACAGGTTCAACCTGCTTACCATCAGAGACCAGTCGCGAGGGTGTAAGGATAATCCCATCACCTTCAACCAGTGGCGTTCCAAGTATTGACCAACTTTCATTATCCAATGGCAATCCATCAAACTGTTGACGCAAAAGGTGCGTGATATTGGCAGGTATGGTTTTTACACGGCCGTCACGAACAATCATGATCTGGTCTGCCTGGATACTTCGACTTGGTGCCAACCAACGTTGTTCGGAGTTGTGTGAGTAAACGGTGCCTTGCACATATCGACCATGCGCCAAAGCTCGAGAAGTCGAATCAAGATGTGACAGACTGATATAAACCGTCAACGTCCTGGTGGTCGGATCATCGTCGGGGGCAATGCGTCCGATGGTACATACCCAGCTTTTGGCCTGATCGTCTGCTCCCACGGGCGTGATCTGAACTTGATCGCCTACGCGAATATCCGACCTTGCTGAGGAAGGTAATTGCAAAGCAACTTGCAAATCGTTGGAGAGAATACTTGCCACCCGTGATCCTGCAGCGATGAACTGACCAACTTCCGCATCGGCATATTGGAGTGTGCCAGTTAGTGGAGAGGTGATCTGACAGCGTTTGATTTTCAATTGAATCAATTGGATTTGTGACTTCTGTGCAGTGAGTTGTTCCTCCAACTCCTTAATGGCTGCATCTGTTTGAATCATCATGCCCAAGGTGGCGTTGGCACCTCGTTGCTTGGCAAGGTAAGTCTGATGCGACCGATCCATGTCCTGCTGCGTGGCTGCCTTTTGTTTATAGAGTCCGCTGGCACGTTCCCATTCCGCTTTGGCTAGCTGGGTGTCCTTGCGATCAATTTCCAGTGTTTCTTCCAGTCGTTTGCGATCAGCCTGCTGCCCGGTGAGTTTAGCCTGAAGTTGTTCGTACGTGCCTTTGGCGATGATCAACTCTTGGACAAAATCAGCATCGTCCAATACCGCAAGCAGGTCGCCAGATTGAACTGTATCCCCCACTTCACGATGCTCTGGAATCTGCAACACAGTGCTACCCACACGAGCAGGAACCGCAACGATGTCCATCGACTGCACACTGCCATAACCGATCCATTGCAAGCGTACAGCAACCGGTGCAGCAGAAAGCACCTGCACCTTGGGCAAGGACTGATCGATGGGCGTCTGCTCGATTTGTGAACGTGTCTGTGTGAGATATGACACAATCCCGAATGCAAATACCAACACCAACAGTCCAACCACTGTGCGTGTGATAATAGCTAAGGGTTTATTAATCGGATCAGTCATGTATTGGATCACTTATATGAATGTAGTTTCGTGGGGCTACCATCATACAACCAAGTGCCTTGAGGCTAAACCAATACAGGTTCGTAACAGTTGAATTAACCAAACTGTTTAGCTTCCAACTCCTGAATCATTTTCAGGCGTCTGGCATGCCTGGGGATGTCGCCCCACTGTGCGGTGACAAAGGCATGAATCACTTGATCAAGTACGGCTTTGCCAATCGTCATTGATCCAATACATAGCAGGTTCAAATCATTATTGATGACCGCTTGCTGGGCAGTGTAGGGATCATGGCAAAGACAGGCGTAGACACCTTTGAATTTATTGGCTGCGATAACCGCCCCGACACCTGTCCCGCAGAGAATAATGCCACGCGTGACCTGCTTACTGGAGATCGCAACTGCAATGCGTTGCGCAAAGTCTGGATAGTCATCGTTGGCATCATATTCCGATGCGCCCAGATCGAGGATGTCACACCCCAATGTGACAAGTTGTTCAATGACCTGCTGCTTGATTGCAAATCCAGCATGATCACAGGCAAGCGCGATTTTCATTGGCCCGACTCCTCACCTGCGAAATGAACACCAGCTGACTCGCGGAGATGATCAAGTGTGCGCATGTTTGCCAACGTGTCTGCTTCGGTAATGGTTGGAGGCTTGCCATCCATGGCTACCGCTGCAAAGTCGTCAGCTTCCAAAGCGTAAAGCGGGCGTTTGGCATCAATGACAATTTCCTGACACATTGGCCCCGCAGCTTGCGTGCCACGCGCTTGATCCATCCGCGGTGGTGTGCCACGGTTGAGTGTATAGGTCGCATTCTCGACGGGCGGTTTCCATGGAATTGGAATGGTGATGTAACCTTCATCACCACAGATATACGCAGCGTTGTCAGCATGGAGTGTCATCCCACAAGTGAAGCTTGCCAAGACATCATCAGGAAAGTGCATGGATCCGGTGGTGAGAATATCCACGCCATCGGCATTGCGTTTTGAGGTTGCATGCACGGCAACGGGTTCGGCCTGCGTGTAGTGTCGCGAAAAGTTAACACAGTAACAGCCGATATCCATGAGCGCCCCGCCTGCACAATCACGGCTAAAACGGATGTTTCCTTGAGGATTATTGACCTTAAAACAGAAGCTGGTGCGGACGGCTTGAACTTTGCCAATCGCCCCCTCGGCGATGTGCCTGGCAATGGCGTGATGCAGGGGATGGCTGCGATACATGAAGGCTTCGACAAGCACCTTGCCGGACACCTTGGCTTGCTGGAACATGGCAGCAGCTTGGGATGCATTGTTGGCGATGGGTTTTTCACAGAGGACATGCTTGCCTGCCTGTAGCGCTTTGATTGTCCAATCCATGTGCATGTGATTGGGCAGGGCCAGATAAATCGCATCGACATCTTTGCAATCAAGCAGTCGGTCGTAGCCTTCAAATGCCGAGGCTTGTTGATTATGTTTTTCGATAAAGCCTCTTGCGGACTGCTGAGTGCGGGAGGCGGCAGCGGTAAATGTGCCACGCAGTGATCCGGTCAAACCCTGGGCAAATTGGTTGGCGATATTCCCCGTCCCCATGATGCCCCATCGTAAACGTTCCGTCATGACGTGCGCTCCTTGCTGTCCATGTGTGATTGTGCATCTTAACAGTCCGGTGCAGTGATCACGAATACCTTACCTTACATACTGGTCCGTCAGATTCACGAAGTACAACCGACTGTTTGTGATCGTAAGGTATCCATGCCCGATAATTCGACAACCCTTTCAATCATTTTTTCCGTCATAACCGTCAAATGACCTTCATCGATGGCTTGATGTGGTCGATATCTGAACCATTACAAGTTTTATCTACATGAGAGCATCATGGTTAACAGTCAAAGTCTGATCAAAATCGCATCGTTTTTCGCCATTGCCGTAGTGATTTACGCTCTTCGCCCGATGCCTGAGTATGCTTTGCATGCACGCACGGCTGCGGGGATGTACGAAGCGTCCGATATCAATGAGCAAGAAGCTCTTGAGGGATTACAGCGTCTGACTGCGAGTGTCGAAGCAGAAATGATCGGTGCCCAGGCAATGCTGGACTTACCCTATGTCCCTGATGAAGCGATCGAGCAGTTAAACCATCACTTGATGGAACTCAACAAACTTTCACAGAGCATGCACAGCCAACTCATCGCACGATTTGGTGAAGAACGTCTGGAAGATATGGTCAACCTACCCAATTGGGCAACGGAGACTGTTGCGTTGACGCAGGTACTTAATCAGACCTCACAAAAGCCGCTGACAACACTTTCCAAATCAAAACATCGCCAACTGCAAGGCAACCTGCAATGGGTCGAACGTGCCCTTAGCGACCTTCAGGAAATGATTCTTCGCGCCATGCCAACGACTACAACAGAACCTGTGGCCCAAGCCAGTCAGTTGATCAACTGATACAACCGACATAATCAATCAGGCGGTCTATGCCAAAAGTAAATTTTCTGCTGTTTGATCACGCACGCCCATGAATCATGGGATAAAGCTTGATCACTATGAAACAGAAACTCATCCTTACCGTCTTTGGGGTCCTGGGTCTTGTCTTCGTCACCGGATGTACATGTACTCAGAAAACGAATCTGCGTTGCTTGCCATGCGAGAACGTCCAACCTGTACAATCAGTCCACACGATGCCTTGCACACCGACACCGGCACCTGTACAACCAGCCTCCACGTGCTTGCCATGTGAGAAAAAACAGGTCACTCAGTATCAATATGTTGCACCGACACCTGCCCCGGCACCGGCTCCCGTGGCACTCAAAGACTGCCTTGATTGTGTCGACGGCCAGCCTGACTACAGCCGGTATCAATGGAATAAATAAACTCGGACTGCTTAACCCCCACGTTTATGAGCCAGGGGAAACAGTGCTCTTAAACGTATGAACAGTCCAGCGATCAGAGAAGCGTGATGTGCAATGCATCACGCTTTTTTATGCGCATTATAAAACGTAAATCCGTTAAACATGACCTGCACAATTGTGTCATCCCCTTGACCACCCCCTGTTTTGCTTTGTAACGCCTGCAACGATCAATCACATTTAGTCCTGAAAATAAAGTCCAAAAATGACATTTGAATTCAAGTTAATTGGTCACAGCCTTTTTTCGGTGTCCCTTAAGACTGCACAAGCAAATGTTACAAACACGAAATGCACAAGGGATCCAACTCATGAAATCATCCAAACTCATTTTCACACTCATCGCCATATTGTCACTTTCACTGATGAGTCAAACCGTCAAGGCCGCACTCGTCCTGGACTTCGACACTGACAGCTATGGCAACGCCATCCAAGCCGGCCAGTTCATCGATGACGAATATGCCAATTGGGGCATCAACATCACAGCCTACAACCAGTACGGCCCGGACTTTGCCATTACCTTTGACTCAGCCAATCCCACTGGCAACGACCCGGACCTTAAAACTCCCGGTTACAACAACTCGGTTGATCTGAACAACGTCCTGATCCTGCCAACCTACATCACCGACAATAATAGCGATGGCTATGTCGATGACCCCAATGACCAGGCTGGCAACAATCCTGGCAATATCACTTTCACTTTTGATCAAGCCCAAATCGGCAGCGTCGATATCGGATTTCTGGATATCGAAGAAAGTGGCACCGGCATGAGCTTATTCCTGAATAACGTAGCAGTCGGTTCAGTTGGGATCGGTACTCTTGGAGACAACGGTTATGGCGAAATCTCCACCTCGAGCTTTTACAGTGATCTGACCTTCGACAAGGTCGTCGTGAATCTCTCAGGTTCAGGTGCCATCGGCACTGTCACCTTCGATACCACCACCGTTCCTGAACCGGCATCCATGAGCCTGCTTGCCATCGGTGCCCTGATGATTGGCATGCGACCCAAGCGTCGCAACGCTCACTGAAATCAATCCAAGTAAAACGCGGGTGTGATTGAGATATCGCACCTGGCCATCAAAGCAAAGCGGGATGTGTCTGTTAAAGGACACATCCCGTTTGCGTTTGGACCCCCTGCGGTTTGTTGATAGTGTCAGGCAATGGCTGCCAAAGCTGCGTCTTCACTGTCAACCAGTACCATCAATTGTTCAAGTCGTGCGTGATTCAAAGCCAACTTCACATTCGCAGTTAAACCAAAAAGAATGAGCTTATGATCCGTCCGCCTCAAAGCCTTGGCGGACTCCACGAAAATGCGCATGCCCAGTGAACTCATAAAGTCCACTTCGCTCATATCGACAAGCGTATGCTGCCGGGCGGAGGTAACAACACCTTGAAATTTGACATCAATCTGCTCAACGCCCCCAATGTCCAGTGAGCCAATGAGTTTGACCTCTGTCAGCTCGTCATCGCGTTGAATAACCTGCATCTGCATCTACAAAACTCCATCTTGATTCATGAGAATGACACGTTGCAGATGAGAATCGTATCAGCAAAATGTTAGCAAACGGTTAGCGGTATTGATGTTTAAAAATAAGAACGCGACCGACGAATAATAGTAAAGCAATACCAATTCATTCGATGCGTCGATTTCAAAGCAAGTTGTGAATGTTTAACCAGAGTGTTTATCAGCGTTACCCGACTGACTCATCTGCCGTTGTACTGCGTCTTCAGGTGCATGTTCGGTTACAGACTTGCCCTTACCCTTGCGGATACCAATGAGTACCAGAAGGCGACGACGGGTTTCACGGAACGGGGTTGCTAAACAACGCCAACCGCGAATCCAGATTGGACGATGTTTATTGATATCCCGCTGATCCTCAGGCAATTGATCCGGGCGATAGCGAATCCAATGCTTCATCAAATGGTACATGTCCGACTGCTGCAAGACCCACAGTAAGACCTTGGTTCCAAACCAATTTCCCGGCCACCATTTGGGGAGCATGAAACTGATTTGATAGTCAATTAGGTGTGGCAAACCATCATCACCGACAATGACATTCTCGGCCTTGTTCATATCCACATACGCGATCTTGCGAGAGTGCAATTTTTCCAACACCTCTTTGAGAGTGGGGAAAAATTCATCGGTCACGCGATCATTGGGCGTCAGTGGATGGCCTTCAATAAACGCATGTGCAGCAACATGGCTAACGCGCTTACCTTCAATTTCAATCACATCAAAAGTCCGTGCAATCGTCGGTTCATCGGCCATGACCTTCATGATGGTGTGTTCACCACTGGCTAAAATCCAACCCAACCATGTCATAGGCAAACCCAGAATCGATTGCTGACGGTTGAATTTGGCAATGATCTTATTGCTCGGATCATCGACATGGGCATATAGACCGGTGGCCGCCCATGAATCGTGTTTGAATATGGTCACCTGTACGTATCGCTGCCCATCAGCCGAAATTTCGGTGGGTGGTTCGTTGTTCCCCAACGCTCGAAAAAGTGCGGGACGTGGTTTACCTTTTGTAGTGGTGTCGGACATGGTGGGGATTATAGGTTAAAACAATAAAAAATATGAACCGCCAAGACGCCAAGCTCGCCAAGTCCGGAAGAGATTTAAATCAGAATGATTTTTTTCTCTTTCTTAACTTGGCGTTCTTGGTGTCTTGGCGGTTTAAAAATGTCTTGCAAAATATCAGTGCAACACGTCTGCTGCTTCCTGTGGAGCGTACGGCGCGGCACGTGTTTTTTCCATCAGGGGTGCGGTGAGTTCGTTGGCTTTGAGCATGTCAATGATTGCCTTCATGCCAATGCGTTGATGGAACGCGCCCATGCCTTCGGATTCATCTTTGCGGTTGGCTTTGTGATGATCAATCAACAATCCCAAGACCTGCGGTAACACATCGTCGGTGACCGTTGCCAGATACCAGCGGTCACCATCGCTGATGTACTGCCCTTGGGTGGAACCGTCTTCACTGCCACCGAGCTTGATGGAATAGCGACCGGGGCCTTGACCGAGGAGTCCGATGGACTTTGTGGCTGGGCGGAAGCATTGTCGTTCACAACCGGTGATGCCGATGGATTCACAGGTATCACCGTAACCGAGTTCTTCCATCTGGTCGATGAGTGTTGGCTCATAGCGTTCGGAGTCCGCAGTTGCCAAACGACAAGTCGGAAGCCCGACGCAGGCGCCCGAGAGCACACGCAGTTGCGAGAGTGCTTTGCCGTTACGCTTGCCTTGGCCGTAGGATTCGACCTTACCCACGAAGTCTGCCTTGGCATCCTCGGGGATGTTGACAAAGAGCAGGTCCTGGTTGGGCGTGATCATTGCTTCGACACCGGGGAAGGCAGCGAGCGTTTCGGGCACCATGGATTTAAGGTTGCCATTTTCACCATCAATCAAGCGGCCATTTTCGATGTATGCACCGTAGGCCCAGAGTCCGTTGGAGGGTTGTTTTTCCCACCCGTGATGCAGACAACGCTTGCCGGGATAGAAGTCCGCGATGGGGTCCGCCAGATCGACGCCCATGGATTTGACTTCGTTTTGCCACCATTCGATGCCTTGTGCTTGCACGACATATTTAAGCCGCGCCCAGTGACGGTTGGCACGATCGCCCCACTCTTGTTGTAGTGTTACGATGGCGTCTGCTGCCTTGGTGACTTGCTCTTTGGAGACCACGCCAAGGGCTTGTCCCAATGCTGCCATGGTGGGCTTGCCGAGTTTTTCACCTTGACCGCCCCCAATGTAGAACTGGAAGTTTTCGACCTTGCCGTTTTCGATGATGGGTGCGATGCCCACATCGTTGGTTCGCATTTCGACACAGTTGTCGTTGTACCAGTTACCTTCAGCATCCTGATGCACTGCACCGACGCCGATTTTGAACTTTCGGTTAAGCAGACGCGGGCCGTAGTTGAAGTGCTTGTCTGGCGTTTGAAGCAGACTGGTGTCGACTTCAAAAATGGTAATGTGCGCTTCAGCTGGGAGTCGGAAGTAGGTTCCAAGATGATGTGCCATGGCATTGGCATCGAACACCGTGGAGAATTTGGACAACGGGCAGCCCATGACGTTACGTGCGTTGTCACCACAACCGTTAAGTGTGAAGTAGCCACTGTGTGCCACTTCGCGGACAAGGTTGAAGATGTCTTTTTTCTTGACCCAGTGGAACTGAATGTTCTGACGGGTGGTCAGACGAAGTGAAGGCACACCCTCAGGATTGGTGGTGTATTTGTTAGCCACTTCGTCGACGACTTGCCACTGCTGGAGTGTAAACCCACCACCGCCTGGCACGGAGATGCGGATCATGTACATCCAGTCTTTTTGCTTACCAGTGGTCGCACGGTTGTATTCAAGATAGATACCGTGGGACTTGGCGACCTGCTCGGTGGCTTCGACGACATCCTGTATGGAGAGGTCTGCAAAGTCTGCTGCAAGGTTGCCCACAGCACCATTGGATTCAAATTTGAATTGTTCGACACCGCTCATCTGATCAACAGGTGTGCGAAGTAACGGTTGAGGTTTGGTAACTTTTGCCATGAGGAAGCTCATTTCACGTAAACAGCGAGGTTAAACTGAAGTCATGTCGAATTAAACATATTAGAGATAAATTCGATTCGTTGCTAGTGGTGCAAAAAAGAGCGTTTTTGGTTTTTCGTCAATAGAGCGCAATGCCAGGAAAGTTGTCTTGTGTATTCAAACAAAGTGGGTCAAGCTTTCACACCGCGATAAACCAGCGCGATGCCACAGGTGAGAACCTTTTGCGAGAAGTCCGTAAAGCCGCATCCGTCGAACATCTCGCGCATCTGTTCCCTGCCTATAAAGGTGTTGACGCTTTGAGGTAGATACTTGTAGGCACCGCTCTTGTCACGAGCGATCCACGTGGCGGTCCGGGGCATGATGTGTCGGAAGTAAAAATTGTACCCAGCAAGCAGCAGCTTGTTCTTGGGCAATGAAAATTCCAACACGATCAATCGGCCACCGGGTTTAAGCACGCGGTAAAACTCGGCCATGGCTACTTCCGGGCGAGCGACATTACGGATACCAAAGGCAATACTCACCACATCCACACTGCTATCGGCAATGGGGAGTTTCATTGCATCACCCTGATAATAAGTCGGCACGACACCTTTGCATTGGATGCGTTTGTGATTGGCAACCGCGAGCATGTTGTAGGTGAAGTCCACCCCGGTCACCGAATGGACTCCCGCATCGGCAAAGGCCATCGACAGATCACCTGTCCCGCAAGCCACATCCAGAACATCGCTTTGCGAGGAGACGTTGGCCAACTTCACCGCAGCACGTCGCCATGATTGATCACGCCACATGGAATGGACACGGTTATTGATGTCATAACTGTCTGCGATGGCGTTGAACATCGCTTCGACACGTTTGGCTTTATCCTCAACCAGATGTGGGTTGGACAGATTATCCTGCGACCAGGCCGGTGCAGATGATGTTTTGGGATTCGGTTGCGTCATGAGGTAGCTTAGTTATCCGAAGTATGAGCGAGTTGCGTACGACAGAACGAACAGTAGTCCGTCGGATCCAATGCAGCCACAGCTGTACCCGAGGGTTGCTGCATATTGGCACTCTGGGCATTGTGTTTGGCAGGCGGCAGTGATGCAAGTGGGGAGAGCATACGCTGCTGATAGGATTGAACATTGAACTTGAACATATCGTTGTTTGCACTACGTGCAGCGGGGAACTTACTGGAGATCAATTCATTGAGTCGGTCGATACGCGTTTGTGGCTGGGGATGTGTGGACAAAATTTCTGGTTGAGACTGCCCGCCGGACGCCTGCTTGAGGACTTGCATGACCTGTACCTGACCGATGGGATTGTAGCCAAGACGGGTCATGTATCGGACACCCAATTCGTCAGCCTGTGATTCCTGATCACGGCCGAACTTGAGCATGTAGACTGTCCCGCCGACGGTGGTGCCAACCCCCAGTACCTTCAGAGTGTCATTGTCAGTCTGCTCGCCAGCGACTGCCAGCCCGATACCGATACCTTGGATGATCATCGCTCTTGTCATTTGCTGGCCGATGTGTTGGGCGGTGACATGGCCGATTTCGTGACCGATCACACCCGCCAGTTGTGCTTCGTTGGTGAGTTTGTCAGCCAGCCCGCGTGAGAGAAAGACCTTACCACCGGGTAACGCAAATGCATTGATGACTGAGGAATCTACAATGGTGAATTCCCAAGGCAGATCGGGGCGTTCGCAGACATTGGCCAATTGCCCCCCCATTTCGGTGACATAACTACGGACGGCCTGAGATGGAACCGCACCACCGTAACTTTCCGTGAACTGCGGAGCTGCCTGCACCCCAAGTGCGATTTCCTGACTATCGCTGATCATATTAAGTTGTCTTTGGCCTGTAGCAGGATTGGTTGAACAGCCAGGTAGAGCCACCATCAATGCCAAAAGCATCATCAGCAGCATGTTTCGAGTCGTCTTCATCGTATTTCTCCGTCCATGAGGTCCCCAAAGAAGTGGGTAGTGCGTTCATTGGTGCTGAATAATCAGCGTCTACAGTCTACCAATATCATACCACCTCGCCCATCACGTCCGAATAACATCTTCACGTCCGCTTTGCGTCGAAAGTGGGCATGATTATTGGACGCAGTCGGTTACCTGTGAACAATTGCATGTTATCAGACGTTGTGATTCGACAGGACGGCTCAAACAGTGCGTCAGAGGGAACTATTAGTGGACGTAAAGCAGATCGAGTTGAACAGGTCTTGGGGATATCTTCTGGATAACGAACGAGTTGGTTTTGATTATGGGGTTTGTTTGTAGCAATCGTATGAACTGGTGAAGAATTTTAGAAACACATCCGATGAAATAGGTGGGAGAAACGCAAGCCGGTTGATGCCGGTAACGAGCGACGGAAGGCTCGTGCGAAAGAAATTTAAATGGGACTGACGCATCGAAACGGACGGATGCATCGTAAGCCCAGAACGTCCTGGATTTCAGGACAACGGAGAGATGTGTCATGCGTAAAGAAGCTCTTATGGAAAGGTTTTTCACCTCACTGATTAGCGGCAATCGTTCAGCAAGCCGCGAAATTGTCGACCAGATGATCGATGCGGAAATTCCCGCACAGACGATCATGAGTGAATTGTTCTGGCCTGTGCTTGAACACATTCAAAACATGTACCGCAACGATCAACTGGCCGCCATCTGTTTTAACTTTGCAACTCGCATGCTCCGATCCATGGCAGATCAAATGCAGATGCGGTTGCCCATGGCTGAATCGCGTGGCCAGTCCACCATTGTCTTTACCGGCCCAGAAGAGTCAGAAGAAATCGGAGGCCAAATGGTCGCCGACCTGCTCGAAGCTGATGGCTATGACGTGTATTACGTCGGTGGCGGTGTGGCCAATGATGAAATCATCAACAAGATTGCAGAACTGAATATCGACAAACTCGTGGTCTTCGGCGTGGTGCCCTCCACGGTGCCCTTCACCCGATTGCTCATTGATCATCTTCACGAAATCGGCTCAGCCCCCAAGATTCAAATCTGTGTCGGCGGCGGTGTCTTTAATCGTGCAGAAGGTTTGGCAGAGGAAATCGGTGCCGACGTCTGGGCTTCGACCCCGTTGGAACTGGTACAGGAAATGGATGCCAACCCCATGAAACGCATGCAGGAAGACCAACGCACCGTCGGCCGCAAGCGTCGCACCAAAATGGCTGCATAACGCAACCTCAAAACACGCATACACATCCGTGATCGAAAGAAAAGCGAGACGCAATCGCTTGACCATCAACAACCGTCGGCCCACAAGGTCGTCGGTTGTTTTTTTGTTTAGTGAGTAGATCAATGGTATCAAACCGCTTGCGGTTTAGCATCGCCAACGAGACTCGAATAGCTTTGGGTGTCCTATCGGTTCATGGATCGCTAAACCACAAGCGATTAAAATCCCTACTCTCTAATCACTACTCCCTGCCCCCTACCCCCACAAGACGAACGCATCCAAATCTGATAATCTGTGTCCTTCACATAACCCCTAAGCCTCGGAATACCGACCTCGGAGTAACATCAATATGGCTTCCAAAACCGACCGAACCTACCTCGAATCACACGAATGGCATAAAGTCGAAGGCGACCTGGTCGTCATCGGTATCTCACAACATGCAGTCGATGAACTCTCTGACATCACTTTCATCGAGTACGGTAAAGAGTCCGGTACACTCTCGGCGGGTGACACCTTCGGCGAAATCGAATCTGTCAAAGCCACCAGCGAACTCTACTGCGGCATCGACGGCGAAGTCGTCGAAGTCAACAATGAACTCATCGACAGCCCCCAAACCGTCAACGACGATCCCTGGGACAAAGGTTGGATGATCAAAGTCAAACCCTCCAATCCAGATCAGGTCAAAAGCCTCCTCAGCGCAGAAGACTACGACGCCAAAAGCTGACCCCCCGGAAGTTTCTGTTGGGTAATGACAGCTTCATGGCTTGATGTTGTTGGGTTAACATGCCTTGACATCTATCAATTGCAATATTCTCAGTGCCCACTTGTGACTTGCGCTGCAATTTCCGATAATCATGCGTATGACTGTTGATGTACACACACATTTGTGGGAACGACCCGAGCAACTTGGTGATGGGACGGCTCAACGTCTCCAGGCCATGATGGTTCACGAAGCAATCAATGCCTCGGGATGGGCCTATGACCAAGCCATGAAACCGGTGGACGCATCGTTTATCCTCGGTTTTGAAAGCCAATATCTGGGAGCCTCTGTCAATAACACACAGGTCGCGACCTATGTCAAAAGACGCCCCAACAAGTATCTGGGGTTTGCAGGCATTGATCCACTGGCGTCAGATTGGCAGGACAAACTCAAAGAAGCTTTGGACCTGGGGCTGGTGGGTGTGTGCTTTAGTGCAGCTGCTCAGAACTGTCACCCGACACACACCCGGGCGATGTATCTGTTTGAAAAGTGTGAGGAATTAGGTCTCCCAGTCATGCATCATCCCGGCACGCATATGGCTACCGCTGCCGTCATGGCCTTTAGCCAACCGTACCTGTTTGATGAAGTAGGACGCACATTCCCCAAACTCAAATTGATTTTTTCACAGCTTGGCCACCCATGGGTCGATGAAGCGATCCTGCTGCTATCCAAGCATCCGAATTTTTTCGCGGACATCTCAGATATCAGTTCACGGCCATGGCAGTTGTACAACGCCCTGCTCACCGCAGCACAACAGAACGTCACCGACTCGCTATTGCTAGGCAGTGACTTCCCATTTAGCACACCTGAGCAGGTAATTTACAATCTGTATTCGGTCAACCATTTCACCAAGGGTACCGCCATGCCCACCATCCCAAGACATGTGCTTACGAGCATTATTGAACGGGATACGCTCGCGGTGTTGGGGTTGTCGGACAAGATTAACCTGCCAGTCTCGGAAACCATGAGGCTTGCCACATCTGCCAATGAATTGCTGGATGAAACGCCGGTATTGGCCAAAGTCACACGATCCAACATGCCCAAGTCTGCCTTGGTTAATCCGCCAGAAGTCGCCCCTGACAAACAGTCTGGCGCGGCAGGCAACTGATACAAAAGTCGCCCCACTGTTTGAAATGGGCTAGACTTTCACCCGTTGGCTTTGATTGATCACAGAATTTTCTATCACACAGGATACAACGTATGTCCAAGCGTTTGAGTCTGTTTACTTCGTTTATCATCTGCGGTGCCCTTCTGACGGTCGTCGGATGTGGTGCCCCAAAATCACCCGCAGGCAAGAAGATCGGCGATCTGACGATCCGCAGTCTTGTCAATCAAGGCGTCTCGCTGACCGGTAAATTCAAGGTCGGCTACTATGCCTACCACGATGATAATCGCATGACAATGGTTCTCTTCGAAGGTGACGAAACAGCTCCGCAGCAAGTGCTCATCGTGCGGATGCTCTGGTTACCTCGAGGCTCCAAGACCCCCGTCAATCGCAGCGCAACCAACGCATCAATCAAGCACATCGTCTTCGCCGGGGCGGATCGCAATATCGTCGGTGTCTACGGTGGTGGCGGATACTACTATCCCAAAAGCAAACCCGGAAAAGATCGCATCAAAGGCGCTATATGGGACGGCTCAATGGATCTGCTACACGCATCCAAAGGTTTTGCTGACCGCCTGGGACGCGTCCAGATTGATGGCAATCTCAAAGTCACCCGCGACGACGAAAAAGTCGAAGCGACCCTTAAAAGCTTGGAAGAAGAGTTGGCTGGTAAGATCGGCTACAAAGTCATGGTCAAGCGTGACGTGACGGCTGACAAAGCTTCAATGTAAGACATATTTGAACGTTTAATAGACAAAGTAAAACGGGCACCGCGACATATAACGTCGGTGCCCGTTTTTTTATTTGCAACTCGCAACAATGTAATCAGTCTTTTCGATCAATCATCATTATTATCATGCGGGTCGATATCGATTTGCGTATGCAGGTGTTCACTGCTCCCTGGCGTGCTAAGTACTTTGTAGATACACCAACCGAGCAGACTGGTCATGCCACCGACTGAAATAATCATAATGATCCATCCACCCATATTCATGACTGCACCTTGCCTTTCCCCGATTTTTCCCAACGCTTGGTTGCTGATGCAATCAACAACAGGAAGAAGACCAACATGATCCCGATAAAGCCCAACGCTAATCCTTCGACATGGGTAATATTTTCAATGCGTTTGGGCAGTGACTTAATGACCCAAACCGTAAAAATAGCCAACAGGAACACAGGGCATACGAACTTGATTACGAACTTGATGGACTTGTGAATCTTGATTTCCGCACCAGACATCAGCTCTTCATAGCCTTGATCCACCCCAAGCACCCAACCGAAAATAATCACTTGGATCGTAGCAAGGACATAAATACAGAAGGTTGCTACCCAGAAGTCGATTGCATCAAGTGCTGCCAATCCTTCTGAGAAATACACCACGAACATTGCGCCCATAAAGGTAACAAAACCAAGGATCGTCACCGACATTTTACGATTGATGACCAAGCCTTCTTCCAAAAACGCAATGGCGGGTTGAAGCATGGACAGTGAACTGGTCACCGCTGCCAGGAACAACAGGAAGAAGAAGAGGAATCCGAAGAATTGACCACCGGGCATCTGGGCAAAGACCTGTGGGAGCACCATGAATCCGAGTTGAAATGCTGAATCGAGTGTCTTCTCATCCAATACCCCGAGGAAGACAAATGCAGCAGGAATCAGAATCATGCCACCCAAGGCCACTTCACAAAAACCATTACCCGCAGCAGCAGTTAGCGAGCTTAAAGCGACATCATCGTCTTTCTTGAGATAACTGGAATAGGTGATAATCACGCCAAAGCCTACTGATAGTGAGAAGAAAATCTGTCCCGCAGCAGCAAGCCAGATTTCTGGATTCATTAACGCGACGACTAATCCTTTTTTCTCTTGGGTTACAGCTTCTTCACCAGCGACTTCATTCACAACTGTAGCGGCACCGGCAGCGACATCCGCGGAAGTTGCAGTTGCATCAACAGGTAATTCCGGTTGGACAATCCCACCCGGATTCCACATGTAACCCAAACCATTGAGTACATTCTGATCCGGATTTACAGGGTTGGCAGGTAAAGTCAATACGCGAACCAAAACGATCACCGCACAGATCACCAACGCAGGCATCGCCCATTTGCAGAACCATTCAATTCCTGCACTAAGACCACGGTAAATCAACACGAAGTTGAGCACAAAGCAGATCAATAAATGAACCAGTGATGAGCCAAAGATATTGTGAAACAACGAACCGTTTCCGTTGATCCCAACAAAGTCCAGAATGTATGTTCCGGTGGTCACTTTGGTCGTAGTGTCTGTCCCCAATAACACGGGGTCCCCCATCAGGTATTTCCATGCAAATCCCAGACACCAAGCTTCGATGAAGACGTAGAACATGTAAATCATCACAGGGACAAGTAAACCAAGGACACCTGCAAAAGCGGCTGGACGACTGCGATTACAAATCACAAAGTAGCATCCGGGCGTGGAATTGAATCCATGTTTACCGCCATACCGTCCCATGGCCCATTCGACCCATGCAATGGGAAGGCCAAGCACCAAAAATGCCACGGCATAGGGGATCATAAACGCCCCGCCTTCGTACTGTGCAGCAAGACCCGGGAACCTTAAAAAGTTCCCCAATCCCACTGCACTGCCCGTCACCGCAAGGATAACCCCCAGGCGTGTTCCCCACGATTCGCCTGATCCATTTGGTTGATTCATCTGTTATGCGTCCTTCAAAGACCTGTTTGTCATCGTCTAGGAACAACTTAGCAACTGACGATGCAAAACACCAGTAGCATTGTTGTATATATCCTTCAAAACAAAGGTAAGGATGATTCCGTCTGGTGATAGCACGTGAGAATATGTTGCGATTTGGCTTCACCACAGAATCTCAGAGACACAGAGGTCAATGCCATGGACACCCGCTTTAGCACGTTTCGCTTTTCGACACAAAAGCAGCGGGACTTATCCGGTTTTACCATTGCATCCGATGGACACGTGGGTATCATGATAAATTCATGCAGCAACGAACCAACTCATCCAATGTCTTTGGACGCCAGGCTCAACAGGCCAAAGGTATGGTTCGTACCAATCGCCCAAGCCCTCCTTGCTGCTGAATCTTTTCTGACTCGTTTTCGATTCTCCGAGTATGCGTTGTCTTGCATACGTCTAATACAAACTCGTTCACATCCGACCACTCGCGCCAGGACTCTCAAAGGAGCAAACTTTCATGGCCAAAACCTCCACCCAACCCACCGTGCTGCTGCTTGCAAACGGCGACCTGCGTATCACCGCTAACCAGAACTGCTGGGAAGCACAAAAAGAAATGGAACAAACGCTGATCAAAGCTGTCAAGGCAGCAGGCTACAACATCAAGCGTGCCCATCCGTACAAGAAAGACCAGAAGCATGGCTTCATCCAATCGCAAAAAGAAGGCATGGATGTCTTTGCCAAAATCGACCCCAAAGCCCCACTGATCATCGCCGAAGCCGTCTGGCAGTATTCCCATCACCTGCTCCACGGACTGCTTACCCACCAAGGCCCGATCCTCACCGTCGCCAACTGGTCAGGCACCTGGCCCGGACTCGTGGGCATGCTCAACCTCAACGGCTCAATGACCAAAGCTGGTATCAAATATTCCACGCTTTGGTCTGACGATTTCACCGACAAGTATTTTCTGGGTCGCCTTGAAAAATGGCTCAAAACCGGAAAATGCAGCCATGCCACCAAACACGTCAAGAAATTTGCAGATGTCAAAGTTCCAGCTGCAGTCAAGAAGACCGGCGAAAAACTCGCTGCTGAATTGATCAAAGACAAAGCCATCCTCGGTGTGTTTGATGAAGGTTGCATGGGCATGTTCAATGCCATCATCCCCGACCATCTGCTTAACCCCACCGGTGTCTTCAAAGAACGTCTAAGCCAATCCGCCCTGTACTACGAGTCCACACAGGTCACCGACAAGGAAGCCAAGGAAGTCTACGACTGGTACATCAAGAAAGGCATGACCTTCCACCTGGGCAAGAACGAAGAAACCGAACTGACCAAAAATCAGATTCTGCTCCAATGCAAAATGTACATCGCAGCGGTTCGCATCGCTGATGACTTTGGCTGCCACACCATCGGCATTCAATACCAGCAGGGTCTCAAGGATCTGCTGCCGGCTTCCGACCTGGTCGAAGGTACGCTCAACAACGCTGACCGCCCGCCCGTGAAGTCCCGTGATGGCAAACGCGTCCTGTACAAAGGCCAACCCATCCCACACTTTAATGAAGTCGACGAATGTGCTGGCCTTGACGGTCTGATGACCTACCGTGTTCACAAGGAAATGAAACAACCTGTCGAAAACACACTCCATGACCTGCGTTGGGGTGACTGGGATCAAAGCGGCACCACCGAAGACTACGTCTGGGTATTCCTCATCTCCGGCAGCGCCCCGCCAGCCCATCACATCGGTGGCTGGAAAGGTAGCGACGGCCTGCGTCAACCGGGCATGTACTTCCGTCTGGGTGGTTCAACCTTGCGTGGTATTGCCAAGACCGGCGAGATCATCTGGTCCCGAGTGTGGGTCGATGGTTCGTCTGCTGGTGGCAAGCTGTGCATGGACCTTGGCCGCGCCGAAGTCATCAAATTGCCAGAGGAAGAAACCCAACGCCGTTGGGATGAAACCACCGTGCAATGGCCAATCATGCACGCAGTGACCTATGGCGTGACCCGTGAACAGATGATGGCTCGTCACAAGAGTAACCACATCCAATGTGTCTACGCCAAGGATGCCAAGTCCGCCGACGAAGCCATGCTCGCCAAAGCCGCGATGGCCAAAGCCATGGGCATGGACGTTGCCATCTGTGGCACGAAGAAAGACGGTAAAGCGTGGTAATTGTTATCGCGTAATTCGCCATTGAATCAAATAAATTGGAATCACACGGGGATGCGTCGGGGGGCGTGTCCCCGTGTTTTTTATTTGTAGTTCAAGGCATTTTTTACCGCAGAGACACAGAGCACTCAGAGTGAAGAGAGGAGGAATTTTTGTTTTGATCACATCGATTTCAAGCCCAAGCCTGAGCATTGGGATTGAGTCAGCACAACATCAAAAAAAAACTCTCTTACCTCTGAGTGCTCTGTGTCTCTGCGGTAAAAAATATCTTGAAAAACTCAAAACGGCGAGACGCGTTTGCGGTTGGCCATCCATGTGTTGCGGGTCTCAATCACATGATGATAGACCGCCGCATCGTCCTGCGAGAAGCAGCAGAACATTACCTGCTGTGGGTAGCCATGATGGGTCAGAAAATCGAGCACATGGCCGAATGCGATCTTGGCAGCACGTTCCTTGGGGAAGTGATAAATGCCGGTGCTGATCGCAGGAAATGCCATGGTGCTGATGTGGTTTTCATTGGCAAGTGTCAAAGCCTGGTGATAACACGAAGCAAGTAACACATCTTCATGGGTGTTGGATAAACTGGCTGACTCGTCAGCGTGCCAAACCGGGCCGACGGTGTGGATGATGTGTTTGATCCCGGTTTCCTCAAGATCAAATGCGGGTGTGATTTTAGCAAGACCTGTGGGACAGCCACCGAGTGTGCGATTGTATTCCAGTAGTCGCGGACCGGCTGCACGATGGATCGCCCCATCGACACCACCACCGCCAAGCAATGACTCGTTGGCAGCGTTAACAATGGCATCGACACTAAGCTGAGTGATGTCGCCGACACAGACATGAATGCGAGTGATTGGTTCAGTCATAGGTCTCACATCGATTTACGGAGTGCCAAAGGCGGATCAAGAATTTCTTTGAGTACGATTGCTTGCTTAAGAGATCGGCGATCAATTTTCATGCCACCCAATGCAGGAATGGTACGTGGGCTTGCGATGGGTTCATACTCAAGTATGTCTTCAACATGCCGGTGGACTGTTTGAATATCACCATGCTTTTCATTGGATACGGTCAAGACACCACTGCCGAGCTGTTTGGCTTTTTGACGGCGTGTAGCTTCACGCAACTTCTCTGCTTGCTGTCTTTGCTGAAGAATCTCCTGCTCATGCTCACGCACTTTGGACAGATCATGTTTGCGTTGCTCAGCAGATCGGTAGGCTTGTGGATGTGGGCGTTGCGCTTGGGTCTGCGGGTGCGGTCGTTGGGCTTGGGGTTGCGAAGGAGGTGTTTGAGTTTGCTGCTTTTTTTGTTGCATCTGCCTTAAGGCTTCGGCACGTCGTTCGTAAAGCGTCTTGGCCTGATCACGCTCATTGGATTGTTGTACGGTGAGATTGTCAGGGCGACTTGTCGGTGGACGTTGAGCCTGGGGCTGACGCTGACCAGCAAGTTGTTGCAACTCGGCTCGACGCTTGGCTGCCAACTCCTCGAGCCTTTGCGTGCGCTGCGTTGCAGTGGGTTTTGGCTTTGCAGACGATTGCTGGCTTTGCTCATTGGTCTTCTTTAAGCCCTTGGCAAGCATGTTACCAATGAAGATCACCAGCGCGATCGACACACCAATGACTTCCTCCCAACCGGCTGCAAGTGTCAGTGATAACATGGCTCATCTCCGGGCTTGTGTGCAAAGTTCAAAGTCATTGTACAACAGGACGCGACAAAAGAATCGGTCGACTGGCGAAAGGATGTTCCAAACGTTCAAATTCCATCCCATACACCGGCCCGATCACATCAGGCATCAACACATCTGACCAGTTGCCAGTGGCTGCAAAGGCTCCATTGTCCAACAGCCAAACTTCATCGGCATACTGCATCGCCAGATTCAAATCATGCAACACCACCACAATGGCCAACCCTTTATCTGCCAAGCTTCGTAGTTGGAGCATCATCTGATGCGACCTGGCCAAGTCCATAGCGCTGACCGGTTCATCAAGAATCATCGCCAAGGTCTGCGGGCCGACTTGCGCCATCGCCCGAGCCAGGAGGACACGTTGCTGCTGCCCTGCTGAGAGTTGGTTAAAGGGTCGATTTTTGAGAGCTAGCACATCCGCCCCTGCCATGGCCTGTTGCACGGCTTGTGGATCGGGTCCAAGCGCCAATCGCCCCATACCTACGACATGCTGGACATCAAAGCCGAAGCTGCTTGCGGATTGCTGAGGGACATAGCTAAGCAGTCGAGCGCGCTGGCGGGCGTCGAGTTGATTGTTGTCGACATCCCCAAGTTTAATCTGCCCGATATCCGGTGTCAGAATCCCGAGCATGAGTTTAAGCAGTGTGGTTTTGCCAGTGGCATTGGGGCCAAGCAGGACATGGATTGCCCCGGGCCTGACAGTCACATCTATGCCGTTAAGCACTGGTTTATCACCGTCGTAGGCAAAATTCAGACCGGTGAGTGTCATGACCTGTTTTGAGATGTTTTTTTCCGTCATGACATTCAATCCTCAAAGGCGTAAAACAAAGGAAATACCAGTGTCAGGTTGCCAGAATTCCCAATTGTTGTAAAGTTTGCAGTCCGATGAAAGGTCTTATGATCAAAAAATGTGTTTTGAACATCCTTTTTACAGGCGACTTGCACTTGACAAACGCACGCCCGACTGTAAACTTGGCGATTCGACCTTAGTCGCCCCATTACGCGAGGCAAATAGAAAATGAACCGACAGACGTATTTAGCAAAAAATGATGAAGTAAAGCAGGACTGGTATCAGATCGATGCCACCGACCTTGTAATGGGTCGCTTGTCTGCCAAGCTTGCCACAATTCTGATGGGCAAACACAAGCCGATCTATACCCCGCATCACGATACGGGTGATTTCATTGTGGTTACCAACGCCAATAAGCTTAAGATCACCGGTGAAAAGGCAGACAATAAGTTCTTCCGTCGCTTCTCCGGTTATCCCAGCGGTCAAACGGTCCGCAGCTACAGCTGGATGATTGAAAACCAGCCTGAACTGCTTCTGGAACGTTCTGTCCGTCGCATGCTTCCCAAGAACAAACTTGGTCAGCAAATGCTCAAGAAGCTCAAAGTGTACGCAGGTGAATCCCACCCGCATCAGGCCCAACAGCCCAAGCCTTTGAGCATGTGATTTATTAACTGATTTGAACCAGGCTCGTTTGCCAAGGAAATATGCAGATGTCTGAAGAACAGGCCACGCCATCACCTGAAGTTGAAGTTGACGCCGCACCCGTTGTTGCACCCGAACCTGTGCAATCCGTTTCCAAACCCCAGAAGTTTGGTTACTGGTGGGGAACCGGTCGTCGTAAAGCCGCAGTCGCTCGTGTTCGCATCCGTCCCGGTTCGGGCAAGGTGCAGATCAACAAGCGTGACGTGGATGTGTACTTCACCGAACCACAGGATCAAAAAGACGTTGTCGCTCCACTGGAAGCCACCAAGACCAATGACAAGATTGACATGTTTGTCAACGTCAAAGGCGGCGGCACCACCGGTCAGGCTGGCGCAATCAAGATGGGTGTTGCCCGCGCATTGAAGGACTATGACTCCTCGCTCGAAGCCATCCTTCGCGAAAACAACTACCTTTCGCGTGACTCCCGTCGCGTTGAACGTAAGAAATACGGTCAACCCGGTGCACGCAAGCGCTTCCAATTCTCCAAACGTTAACTCCCCCCCCTCGGAAGTTTTCCAAGAGAATTCGGACAGTTATCGAATTTCAAAACGAGTCGCTCAATTGGGCGACTCGTTTTTTTTATGCGCTATTTCCATCAATGCACATTGATGAGAATTGCAGCTTCGCTGCATCAGCATCACGCAGTGATGCAGCTATTGAAATAAAGTGACACTGTTCAACATGATCACATAAAAATAGCTGCGACACTGCGTGTCGCTGAAACTGCGTAGCAGTTTATCTCTGCCAATATGTGTATAAAAAAAGACAGGTGACCGCGAACGATCTCCTGTCTTTTTTTATTGTTATCTGTAATTTTACTTGGGATTATACCCGCCTGGATGATCCTTAAACCAATTCCATGCGGTGGCGACGATGTCGTCAAGGCTGCCGTACTTAGGCTCCCAGCCGGTCGCTTCACGAAGCTTGGTGGCATTGGCGTACAACTCAGCCGGATCACCTGCGCGACGTGGGCCGTACTCGACGGGAATGTCCGAACCGGTGACACGTTTACACGAATCAATGATCTGCTTCACGGAGTAGCCGTTGCCGATGCCCAGGTTAAAGAAGTTCTGCTGGCCGTCTTCGAGCTGGGCCATACAAAGCATGTGGGCGGAGATGAGGTCTTCGACGTGGATGTAGTCGCGGATACATGTACCATCCTCGGTGGGATAATCGGTGCCGAAGACGGTGACTTTTTCATTGATCCCCAGCACGGTATTGAGCACGACGGGAATGATGTGGGTTTCCGGATCATGATCTTCACCCAGCGAACCGTCGGCTGCACAACCGCAGACATTGAAGTATCGCAAAGCGGTGAAGGCAAACTTGGGATTACTCGCTGCATAGTCCTTGAGAATATGCTCCACAAGCAGCTTACTGCGGCCGTAGGGGTTGATCGGATCCTGCGCCATGGTTTCGACGATGGGCATCGACTCAGGTTGGCCATAGGTCGCACAGGTCGAACTGAATACCAGGCGATTGACACCTGCATTTTTCATGGCAATGAGCAGACTGGTGGTGCCCCACGTGTTGTTATCGTAGTACATCAGCGGATCACCGACGGACTCGCCGACAAAGGCGTGAGCTGCGAAGTGGTAGACCGCTTCGATATTGTATTTTTCGAGAACTTCCTGGACTGCTGCCGTGTCACGCAGATCGATTTTTTCAAACGCGACATCCGTTGGGATCGCTTCGATGTGTCCGCGGAAAAGGTTGTCCAGGACGACAACGGTATTGCCGTCTTCTTTGAGTTGTTTGACGCAATGTGAGCCGATATAGCCTGCGCCGCCGGTAACGAGTACGTTCATGATTAATGCATCCACTTCAAAAGAGCGAAACCGCCGATTAATAACAGAGTAAAGATGATACACAAAATATTGAAGTAGCGGTCGATGAATGGCTGTGCCTTGGGGCCGATGAGCCAGAAAACACCAGCGACCAGATAAAACCGCCCCGCCCTGCCGATGAGACAAGCGAGCGTGAAGATCAGCAGATTCATCTTGGCAAAGCCAGCGGTGATGGTCAGCAGCTTAAACGGGATCGGCGTCAATGCTGCGATAAAGACGTACCAACTGCCGCGGATATCAAATTCAGTTGCGAGCTTGTCGATGCCTTCCTGTGTAATCTTGGGAATCATCAGTGCCAAGTCAATCATTGCAAAACCGATGTAGTAACCCAGAAACGCCCCAAGCACACTGCCTATCGTGCAGACGGTTCCAAACCATAACGACTTCTTGCGATTGCCCATACACAGCGGCGCAAGCAATACATCCGGCGGGATCGGGAAAAAGCTCGACTCCATAAAGCTGAGAATAAACAGCGCAGTCGTCGAGTGTTTATGGTGAGCAAAGGACAGCACCCAATCGTACATGCGACGATGAATCGCCCATGCAGGAACAGGCTTTGCAGCCTCGGATGCGTCAACAGCGGCGGTAGTTGAGGTGTTATTCACGGGAGGCATTATGACGGATGGAGTGAAGGTTGACAAAACAGGCTCTGGATCGGGACAAAATACTAACCGCCACAACGATGATTTTGCTGCCCAAAAGTCAAAAATCCAAGACGCAATCCGCTTTATTGCTGTAAAAGTGGTTTCTCATCCACAACACAAGCATTACATATGAATTGTAAACCCCTATACAGCAGGTTAGAATTTTTCGTGACTTTGTTTCCCCATTCTTGCTATGACTGCTTAATCACCTATCCCCTGAGGGGCAAAGTACCTCAAACTGGAGTCTAATAAAAGCCATGCGCATCGCTGTTATTTCTGATACTCATCTGCCTGCGGTGGCAAACTCCGTACAGGAAGCCTCTCTACACTGGGCGGTTGACCATGTGATTCAACACGGTGCGGACCTGCTTATCTCAGCAGGTGACCTGACCGCTTCAGGGGACTTGAATGCTGCTCATCGCGCCCTGGCAGAACTCAAACGTGCGGGCATCCCTTTTCGCGGCACAGTCGGCAACGCGGAATGGCGTGAACCTGCAACGGCGAAGGCTTCTATCGCTGCACTTACTCAATCAGATATGTTTAAAAATGAACAATGTGCGGTCATCCTCATCGACACTAGCACCACGCATATCGACATGCAGGAGCGACGTCGCGTCCAAAAGGAAGTCGAACAATTGTCCGGGCAGACGATTCTCCTGATCACCCACATGCCACCCCGCACGATCGCAGAAGACAGTCGAGCATGGCTTGAAAGCTCCATCGCAAAATGGCCGATCGACTTGATGGTCTGCGGGCATGGACATCGATATCTGGAATTTGAATTCGGGGGTAAACCTGCGCGAATGGTCTGTGGGCTGGATCCGGAAAAGGCGTATGAAGGTCCACCCGCAATATCATGGCTCATTCGGGAGTCAGACGGTTGGCGACATGAACAGGTCCCCTTCCCCGGTGCCCTGCTTGATGACTGGACCACCAGTCAGCGTAACGAAATGTCAGACTTGCTGGGTGTGTCATGCGTTGAAGCGGACCAAACCCTTGAGCACCTTGAGCGGTTAATCGAGTTAGACGTTGAATGTGTCGAGTTACGAGCCGAAGCGTTGCACCTGCCGGGTCTGGATCAACTCGTCTCAAAGTGGCGTGGCAATGACGAACGTGTGTTGTCAGTTCACTTACCCAATATCTACTGGAACGATGGGCAACAGTCCAAAGCTGAAAAAGACATCTGGGAAACGGCGTACAACGCAGCGAACGACTTGGATGCTGCACAGATGACGCTGCACCCACCGCGTCTGGCAATGGATGTGTATCAAAACGATCCATCCGTACTTGAGCGTCTGGCCGATCGCGTGTTGCCCTATCTGCAAAAGACCACCGCACCCATAGCCGTTGAAAATCTGCATATGAGTCCGCAGCATACGCCAGACCAACGTGAGTTTGCCTGCCTGCCCGATGAGGTATTGGCGTGGCGTGATGCCTTGCGTCAACGACTTGGAACCCAGCGCGTGGGCAACCTGTTGGATTTAGGGCACGCTCGTGCCAACGGCATCTATTCGAGCACCGTCAGCTTGGGGCACTGGTTTGCCACACTGGGGCAAGACATCATCGGCTACCATCTGCACCAGTTGGACCCTGACACGAAAATCAAGCGATGCCACTTTCCCATCACCGGTATCTACGGGCCGGGTATCGCCTATGGCGCCTTCTTCTGGGCCAGGTCCACCGGGCAAATTGCGCGCAAGCCTATCTTCCTGGAAGTCCGTGGCGAAGAAGATCGACTTCGGAGTTTAGCCCTGCTACGCGATGTGTTGGCTCAAAATCCAACCCAATCCCTCGCATAACATTGCCATCATTACGCAGCCTTACTCTTTGCGAAGTGTCGCAGAATACTCACTGGGCAATACGAAATTCGCGTCTTGCTCAATGAGAAATTCGATGATCTTTGTGAACTGCTCAAAGCGTTGATCGTTCCACATGGCAGGATGTCCTTGAAGCGTAAAGTAGTCACGTTTGTTGACATTCTTGACATACCCACGCACGAAGGCTTCGAAGTTTGCTGCACCGACTGCTGCTTCGATACCTACGCCCCATACGCGATCAAGGATAACGATCTCACCTTGCTTGTTGGTTGCTTCGCCAAGTTTGTCCAGTGGCGTGGGATACAGCCACGTGGTGATATGTGGATCATCTATCATGATCTGATGCGTCACCGCATCCTGACTGAGCGTACCCGAACCACCGGGAGGGCCAAAGCATGTGAAATAGAATCCAAATTTTTCGTAGGCCAGTTGCTGTGAATCACTAAGACGTTTTTTCTGCTGCTCATAGGTTCGATTGTGAAACTCGTTGTAGGTTTTGCCATCGTCACCTTTGTAGGACTTGTGATCCCAGCCATGGAACCAGAATTCCCAGTTGCCTGACTGATGACGGGACTTGACCCATTGGATGTAATCAGGACGAGCAATATCCAAGTCGTAGCAAAGCATTCCCATGGTGCACTTGACACCTTTACTGTCGATGTAGTCTGCCATCTTCTGCCAACGTGGATGAGGCATGCGCCCACGAGCAGACAGGTCATCGAGCTTGAGGATAATGTTAATGGGCTTGTCAGGTTTGGGGATGTTGTCCCAATCAATGGGCTTGGGTTTCGCGGGTGCTTTGTAGGGTTTGGGGATTTCGATTTTCACATCTTCAGGAAATCCGCTGACTACAAAATCGTCCAGATCAATCACGCATGTCGCAGATGAGAAGGTATGGACCCAGATCATCACTTTGCTTGCGACTTTGGGCGCGGTGGCTTTAAGCGTGTACTCATGCCACTGTTTGTCGTTGGACTTGATGCGTATCATTGGAAGACCGCCTCTGACGTCCGGGTCAGAGACCATGCGACCTTTTTCATTGAGGTACATGAAATAGATACCCGCACTGGTGTCATCTGCGCGAGCCCAGAAGGTCATGGAGAATTCCAATCCGGGGGTGACTTCAAATCGCGCACTTGATGCGTTGGAGCCTTTTGCTTTCATGCCGTTGTTGGTTACGCGCAATCCGTACTTGCCGGTGCGCGCGGCCTCTTCTGTGACCAGCGAGTCACCTTCCCCGATGGACCAATCTTTGATGCCCTCTTCAAAACCAGGGTTGGGTAAAACGTTATCCGCAGCCATGACTTGCGTTGGGCGTCCCATGATTGCCATCATGCCAAGCATCAACATCAAACAGACCACCGAATGGATCTTGGATAGGGTCAACAATTTTCCAAACATAATTCACTCCATTTATAGCTTGTAAATCAATAAAAGCGGGCAACAAACTCGGTCCGCTCTGTACTGTTCATATCCTGAAAAGTTTCTTTTTTCACGAGACTGACATGACCATCGCCAAAGAGAAAGTTGGCTGCAAGATCAGGATGACCTGTCGAATCGATCACCACCGTATTGGGCCAACACCACGGCCAGGAGGTCGAGGGTGTCGCAGAATTGGACATCTGGAGGACCGGGTGATAATCCCAGTATTGCTGCGATGAATAGTAGACTGCGCGAGTTTCACCAAACCAGTATCCACGTGAAGTCAAAATTTCCATTCGGGGCAATGGTGCTTCACCGTGACTTCCAAAGCGTCGAATACCGCCCATGTATTGGTTGATGCCGTAGGTGATATTGCGATTGGGTTCGCGCAAAGGTGCGATCTGGATTTTCGCTTCAGGACACTTTAATGCTGAGTCCTTGCCCCACCCGTTATAGAGTCCGGCGGGAACCGACTTGTCATACCATGTCGTAGACGTGAGTGTCCCCCAGGTGTCCGACCAATTGGTATCGCCATGAGTAGGGAGAATACCTTTGTTTTCCACTGCATAGGTCATGGCCCATGTGCCGATTTGTTTTTCAATCGTCGCACAAACGATCGACCGCGAACTCTTGCGGGCTTTACCCAAAGCAGGAAGCAAAATTGAAATAAGCAATGCGACGATGGAAATCACCACCAGTAACTCAATGAGTGTGAAAGCGGTCACACGTCGTGAGTATGTTATGAGGTTACACATCTGTGGTCTTCCTTTCAGGTATGAGGCGGTCACTGAATCGGTTTAACACAATGTCATCAAATTAGGCCGACACAATCGTTTTTGACTAGAAAAATCGGTCAATAAATTTCAGACGTTCATTGATACTCATCGTCTGAAAAGTAGTTTTACTCATCAGGCCAGCATGACCATCGCCGAAAATAAAGCTGCCGTTTTCCTCAGGATGTCCCGTGGAATTGGTGACCACGGTATTCGGCCATGTCCACGGCCATGTCGCAGTGGGGGTTGCATCATTGACCAACTGCAGCAGTGGATGATATTGGAACTTACCACCGCTGATATAAGCACGTGCTTCACCATAAAGAAAGCCCTTGGAATCAACTACCTCCATGCGCGGAAGAGGACCCTGGCCATGACTGCCGAATAGTCGCAGCCCCCCCATGTACTGGTTGATCCCATATGTCACACCTCGGCTTGGTGACCAGATGGGTGAGAGTTGCAGACGTGCTTCGGGACATCGAAACGGTGTCGCATCCGCATTGGATGTGTCATAAAAACCATACGGTATGAGCTTGTAATACCAGGACGTGTCAGTCAATGTGTTCCATGTACTTGACCAATTCGTATCGCCATGTGTTGGCAATATGCCCTTGTTGTCGGCTGCATAGGTGAACGCCCAAACGCCCAACTGACGAATATTTGATTGGCAAGAAATCATGCGCGAGGACTTACGTGCTTTGCCCAAGGCAGGAAGCAAAATCGAAATCAACAGTGAGATGATCGAAATCACAACCAATAATTCAATGAGCGTAAAACCACCTTGTAATTGAGAACGTTTAGACCTTGTTTGCATGCTGTTTCCTTACATGGAACCTGTGGCGACGGAATACTAAATAAACCATCCAGAATTCAATAGTCGAAATTACATTCTTGGCCATACAAACATATCTGACCTGAAACATCACTTAGAACGGGTAATAAATAAACTTGCATCGATCCTGATACGACATCTCATGAAACTGCTCCATGGTCTTGGCAGCGACATGACCATCGCCATACACAAAGTTGGCATTGTTCTCAGGATGACCACTCACGTCAGGTAAATCCGTGTTCTTCCATGACCATGGTTGATCAGCAATGGCTACTTTTGTCCAGTCATTGATCATCAAGATTGGATGAAAATCAAACTGAACAGGCGAGGAATAACGCTGTCCACGTGCATCACCGAATAGATATCCGCGTGAATCAAGTATCTCCATACGGGGCAAGGGCGGATTGCCTTTACTGAATCGGTAAAGACCTCCCATGTATTGGTTGATCCCGTAGGTCACCCCACGACCAGGTGTACGGATGGGAGCCACTTGAATCAACGCTTCAGGGCAGCGCATCGGTGTATACTCGCCCCACCCGTTGTACATCCCCGCGGGAATCATTTTCTCATACCACATGCTCGAATCAATATGCGACCAGGTGGACGACCAACCCGTATCGCCATGAATGGGTAAGGTTCCTTTGTTATCCGATGCATACGTAAATGACCACATGCCCAACTGCTTGATCGTCGATTGACAGACAATGTTCCGAGCTGCCTTACGTGCTCGCCCCAACGCTGGCAGCAGAATCGCAACTAAAAGTGAAATGATCGAAATCACTACCAACAGTTCGATCAATGTAAATCCAATGGTTTTACGTTGAGTTATTGGAGAGTCTTGCATGTGCATACCTGATTCAACAAAGAAAAATTCTTATCAGAAAAATCTCACGGTCATCATTGACCTGCTTGATGTCACTGTTATGATTAAATTCGCAAACGTTTATGCTTTCAACCCTAAAGCTTGAAATTGCAAAAGTTTGCAAATTCAAAACACCCCAAAATAAACTGCAAGCACATTAATAAAAACGACTTAAGAAATCGAAAGCCGATTAAAAAACATGAGCGTAACTCTCAAAGAAATTGCCGCCGAAGCCGGTGTCTCGATTTACACGGTCTCTCGTGTGCTCAATGGCAAGAACAAGGAGGCCTATCAACCTGCGGTCAAACGGGCGGAAAAAATCCGTTCCGTTGCACGTCGCTTGGGCTTTATCCCCAACGCCTCAGCAAGAGCCATGCGACGCAGCGGCGCGACCAAAGTCATCGGACTGCTGGTGCCTGATGTCCACTATGCCACCATCATCGACTTTGAAACCATGCTCGGACTCAACTCACGTTTAGAGACACATGGCTATCTGCTCACCCTTGTCCGTTCCACGGAAGTGTCCAAGACAGGTGACGACCTGCCGGACAATATCGAGGACACGGATGAAGACCAATGGCTCATTGATCATCCTTCACCGGTCTTTCAGGAACGCATGCTTGATGGCATGGTGGTCATGGGGCTCATCCCCCCAGTGATGTGCCAACTAGTCAGTCGCATCACCCCTGCATGTCTCTGGCTGGATACCAACATCAAGGAAGCACAAAACAATCTGCGACGTGATGAGTTTGAAGCTGGCAAGCTGCTGGGCAAACAGATGCTTCGCCGAGGCTATCGCAAAATCATAGCCGTCCTGCCAACCTATCCCGAAGAGCCTGTGCGACATTACTCATTCTCCGAACGTGTCCGTGGCGTGGAGTCAGTGATCAAAGCAACGGATGTCGAATTTCAGGAAGCCTTCCTTGAATTTGAAGACTTCACCGTCGCCCCACTGATGGCACCCTTACGCGATCAACTGGCTCCGGATGTGGCGATCCTTGCAGCAACTGACCGCGTGGCTTTCGCGCTCCTCGTGGAAATGGCTGCACTGGGTATCCGACCTGGAGTGGACGTGGGCATCGCAGCATGTGACCGCACCCGTCAGACCCAATCCCATTGGCCGGACCTGGCATGTGTTGCAGTCGAACGTTTTGAGCTGGGCATCCAGGCTGCGGACATGATCGTTTCCATTATCAAGAGTCCACGACATGCCTGTAAATCCAAGACCATCAAATGGGGATGGCATGAAGGCAATACACTCCCAGCTGTCACCAAATAAACACAAACCGCTTAACCTCGTTATCCCGTATATCCCACGACGCTGATGCAATGCATCACATATTTTTTGGAGACTTCAATGATACGCTACGCAACCAATGCACTCTTGATGCTCATCATGACATGGCTGGCACCTTCTGCCATCGCTCAACAAACCCACAGCCAATGGTTTGACTTCTGCCCGCCTTGGGATGATGCCTCGCCAGGCAGCATTATCGACATGTCAAAGTACAACACCGCCCCTGCTGGAAGCAACGGTTGGATCATCACCAAGGGCAGCAGCTTCGTCGAATCCAACACCGGTAAACGCATCCGATTCCTGGCAACCAACACCACGGCGTGGCACTGCTTCCCCGAAAAAAAAGATGCCGAAGCTGTCGCAGGTCGCATGGCAAAATTCGGGATCAACATGGTCCGACTCCACCACATGGACAACCGATGGAGCATCGATAGCGGATCAAGTATCTGGAAACTTGATCCTAATGGTGCCTTGGTCATTGATGAAAAACAACGCGACAAACTCGACTACTTCATCGCGCAACTCAAAAAGCATGGCATCTATGTCAACCTCAATCTCAAGGTCAGTAAAAGCCTCTCCGCAGCAGACGGCTTTCCTGAAAGCATCAAAGACATCCCCTTTGGTTATCACAAAAAAGTCGATAAATACAACGAAAAAATGATTGAGCATCAAAAGGCATACGCCCGTCAAATGCTCAAACATGTCAACCCCTACACCGGCTTGGAATACCGCAATGATCCGGCGATGGCAATCGTGGAAATCAACAATGAAAATGGACTGCTTGGTGGTTCATGGGGTGGAATCGGTAAAGGTTTTGAAAAAATCCCCGAACCCTTCCTCGGTGATCTGCAAGCAAAATGGAACCAATGGCTTGCCAATACCTACAGTTCTGACGATGCACTGCGAAGCGCCTGGGCCAGTGACATGCCTGCGCAAACCACCCCAGTGATCCCCGCAAACGGCAAGTGGTATATCGGTGCACAAGGTGATGCCAAAGGCGCACTGCAATATCCACAAGGTCAAAACAACGGTGTCCAATCCCCCATGCATATCCGTATCGACAAGCACACTGGCATGAGTTGGCATCTTGAAACACATCTGCCCAACCTCGATATCAAAGAAGGCTACGGCTACACCCTGACCTTCAAAGCCAAAGCTGCAAAATCCCGTCACATGACCGTTGCAGTCATGCGCGATACAGGAGACTACCGTTCCGTCGGACTTCAAACCAGCGCGAAACTCCAAACCGATTGGAAAGAATACAGCTACGCATTCCAAGGCAACAAAGTTGATCCCGGACACACCCGCTTAACCTTCAAAGTCGGCGGTGCAGCGGATGATATCTGGATCGAGAATGTCCAAATCAATGCAGGTATGCTCAGTGTCGGACTGTTGGAAAATGAATCACTGGCCAAAGCCAATATCCATATCCCAGCGACATCATCCGAAAAACAACATCGCGATTGGATTCGCTTCCTCGTCGATGTTGAAACGAAGTACGCCAGCGGGATGCGCGATCTTCTCAAGAAAGAACTGGGCGTCAAAGCACTCGTCATCGACGGGCAAATCGACTGGGGTGGCATGTCCGGCTATCAACGTGAATCCATCATGGACTTCGCCGACGTCCATGCCTACTGGCAACATCCAAGTTTCCCCGGACGACCATGGGATCGTGGCAACTGGACCGTCGGCAACGAATCACTGGTCAACACATGGGCTGATGGCAAACCCGGAACCCTCGACCGCATGACCATCAAACGACTCGTTGACCGGCCATTTACCGTCTCTGAATACGACCATCCTGCTCCCAACGAATATGCCGTTGAATGTATCCCGTTACTTGCAGCCGTCGCAGCAACGCAGGATTGGGACGGAGTCTTCAGCTTCGAGTACGGCCCGTGGAATAGTTCAAAGGAACAGAATCGCATCTCCATTTTCTTTGATCATGGTACGCATCCAGGAAAGATCACGTTTTACCCAGCAGCTGCAATGCTCTTCCGCCAAGGCCTGCTTTCCCCCCTGCAATCAACCGTCAATTTGAACCTGCCCAAACAGCCCTATGACCAATACGAAACCCAAGGCAATGCATGGGGAGCAGTCGATTACAAACTCACACCAACCACTGCATTGACCAAACAACATGGCATGCACATGGATCAACTCCCAGCAGGGCAAAAAGCAACACTCACACAAAACGATGCATCTTCACAAGCTGATGTACAAATAGAAATCCGCAAGGTCGATGGTGGCGGCATCTTCATCGCAGAGTCCGACAAAGCACAAGTCGCTGTAGGCATGATTGGTGATCAATCCGTCGAACTCTCCAAAATGTCCCTGAATTTCAAGGCATTTGAAAAGAACTTCGGCGCAGTCACACTCACGGCCATGGATGAACAAACCATTGCCAGTTCAAAGAGCTTGCTGCTGACACTGGTTACTCAAACACGTAACCAGAACATGAAATGGAACAAGGCTCACAACAGCGTTGGACATAATATCGGCAATGGTCCGACGCAGGTTCTAGGCGTCACTGGAGACGTCTTCATCACTTGCCATGCAGCCAAGAAAGTCTTCGCTCTGGATCAAACCGGTCACCGCAGCATGGAAGTTCCCGCGACTTACTCAAACGGTAAACTCACCTTTACCATCACCCCCGAACACAAAACCGTGTGGTACGAAATCACAACCAAATAGCAACCGCATAACCCTTGATCAACCAATACACATTAAAGCCCGTGGGACTTGAGTCCCCGGGTTTTTTTATTGACATGATTTTTAAATCAAACCAACTTCAAAAGCGCCTTCCAAGCAGGCTCGGCGTAAAATCGATGCCCGCCTTCCCCGATAACAAGTTTGAGATTCTGTTCCGCGCCAGCCGCTTTGTAAATCGCCTTAACCTGTTTGAAGGCTTTGCGAACCCCCGGTAGCGGGAAAATGTCATCCGTGCGACCTGCAACAATCACCAACGGTCTTGGTGCGATTAATCCCACCACATCGCCGGACTCTGCAAAGTTCAGCATGTTGGGAATGTAATTATCCGCACAATGGTAAATCGACATGATGGATTGAGCATAGGTACACGTGCTACAGGATGGCATGGCGTAGGCGATTCGCTTAGGCAAGGTCGCTGTGGCCAATGTCGTGATGCTCCCCCCACCGGAGTTTCCCAAAATGCCGATGTTGGACATCACGCAATCACCACGTTCTTTGAGATAATCGATTCCGCGATCCACATCCCAAACACGTTCGCCTGCAAGTGTCCGCCCAAGCATTAACGCATGCATGGCAGCATCGTGACAGGTCTGATTCGAACGCATCGTCTGACACTTCTCAGCACGATAACCAAAGGCACGCTGTTCAATACACAAGGCAGCGTAACCACGCTTCATACAGCCAATCGCAAAATCACGATCACCTTCGACCTTCATCGGCTTGGTTTCATCGTCCAATTGCACGCCAATGGAATTGTGCATCCCCGTAGAATGACCTTGCAGACAGATCACGAAGTTATACGGCGGTTTAATATCCTTGGGCAAACACACATAAGCAAGCACATCCGCGCCCGGCTCACTGGCAAAGCAAACCTTTTGGATACTGCCTAATTCGTGTTCCTGTTCCCAAAGCGTTTTGGGTTTGAGGGGTACACGCACCGTGGGCATCACCCCCAGCAGTCTCTTGAGCTGAACACGAAGTTTTTTCTGCCAAGTCGTAAAATCCTGCGCGGGGTCAAATGCCATCGACGGTTTGGTTTGCTTGACGAGTAGCTGGTGATTTTGCGAAGGCGATAATTTTGCGGTTGACATAACTGCTCCAAGTGATTGATTAATCCAGATAAGCCTGACAGACAACTGGAACCTGTACTGACAGATCCTGCCATTGGACGATATAGCCGGTTTCATTGACAGGTTCGATGCTCAATTTTTCAAGACTCGCGTTCTGATCCAAAGGGATGATTTCCAATGCACATGCCAATTTAAAATCTGTGATATCACGTAAGTCCACGGTCAAGGGATCGCCTGAATGACAGATCGCTTTGACGGTCACGCCCCGTTCCATTTTGCCACATTCCCACGTGACCGGCTTGCCGTTGAAGCTGGCAAAACCCGTGTGAAGCACAGCACGATAATCGCCTGCGATCAATTCAAAACGATGTTCGTCAATGGCTTCAACCGACACATCAATCCCGACCAATTCCCATTGCACTGACAACTCAGAGAAAGTGAATATCGGCTTTTCGGTGCGATCCAGACTGATGTGCGTATCCCCTCGATCATTAAGCAGATTCCATGCCATCAAAATACGATGGTCTTGCTGTTGGGTTCGGATCATGCCCGATGAAAAATCATAGTCATCATGCAACATGCGAACGCGCAACGACACAGCCGGGTCAGATGGAGTCTTCCAGTATGCCAGGACAGGACGACGTTGATTCCACGTATCTTCGATGTTGATCGAACCCAGAGTCGCCGTGTCATTCATCCATGTCGTCCCTGTCTGAATCCGGTTATGCTGCTTGACAAACTGACGACGGACAGAAATCGGACAACTGATTTTATCCTGTAAAAACAGCGATAAATGCTCTTGAGGGCAAGGTTGCGTGGGGACCATAGCGGCCATGGCTTGTGTGGCATCATGATTCAACGGATGCAGTGGCACGCGCGATCCGATTCCCTCACTGATGATCTGAGCAGCCAAGGGTGGGAGTAATTGCTGATAGCACCGTGCATGCGGTCCGGCCCATTGATGTGTCGGAGGATGATAATGCTCACCAACCACCTGCCATGCCTTATCCAACAATTCATGACTCAGTGCGCGTATCAGTGGGTCTTCACAGAAAACGAAAATGCGTGAGAGTTCTTCGAGAAGCACAATGGAATAATTCGGTGAGTTGTACTCCACAAACGAGCCGTTATCAGCCACGTGATCGACTACATTTTGTAAACGAATTTGAGCATACTTGAGTAACCGTTCCTCTTTGAGCAGTTCTCCAGCAGCAGCAGTACAGCCAGCCCCCATCACGGCAATATTGGTATAGCCTGCATGCATGTTCCGTCGGAAGATCGACCATGCTGCATGATCCAAAGCCGTCTTCATGCGTGTGATCAATTCATCGGGCAGTTTGTCGCTATGACATTTGAGCATCTGCGCAATCCGAACACCGATAAAGTCCGCCCAGTTCCAGTCCGGCGGTGACATCTCGTCGAGCGACTCCTCAAAGAGCCATGGCCAGATACCAAACGTTTGCTTGGTTGGGTTCGTTTCCTGTTGATCCAAGACCTGATTGATGATCTTGGGAACGCGATTGGGAACTTGCGGATCATCACTGATAAGCAATGCCAATGCGTAGTCCATCGACTCACGGGTGTGATGAACCCATGTCCCCTGCTCAACGGTGGAGTGATAGCCTGGTCCTTTGAATGCTTGGCCAGGTAATGATGTTTGTGGATCAAGAGATGTTTGACAATGCTGTAGATACGCTTGGAGGTCCATGACCAAGTTCCTTGCCGTAGTTGGCGGATTTAAAACAAGCCTGCCATTATGAAAGCTCTATGGATACAAACAAGAGGCAATGGTGCTATTCTCGGAATTTTCTCGATATTTTCCGTGAAGCATGTTCGGATGAACGTTTCGAGTCTGACATCTGACGCTGGTGTCGGTATCATGTTGGCCATGGAGAATCTACAGAACATACTCGACGAACTTCAACGTGGCGTGGATAGCATCTACAGCCTCGAAGAACTCAAACGTAAACTCGAATCCGGCCGCACGCTGAATATCAAACTGGGGATGGATCCAACTGCCCCGGATATCCATCTTGGGCATACCGTGGTCTTGCGAAAGATGCGTCAGTTTCAGGATCTGGGACATAAAGCCACACTGATCATCGGTGACTACACTGCTCGGATTGGTGATCCCACCGGTCGTGACAGCACTCGCCCGATTTTGGATGAAGCGACCATCGCCGCCAACGCTGACACCTACTTGCAGCAGGCAGGTAAGATTCTTGACACCTCGCCAGAGAAGCTCGAAGTCCGCTATAACTCCGAATGGCTGGCGAAACTCGGTTTTGCAGATGTACTCAAGCTCACCGGCCAGGTCACCGTTGGACAGATGCTTCATCGCGAGAATTTCAAACTCCGCATGGCTCAGGAAAAAGAAATCGTCATCAGCGAGTTCATGTATCCATTGATGCAGGCTTATGACTCGGTGGTCATCAAAGCAGACGTGGAGCTTGGTGGCACGGATCAAACCTTCAACAATCTCATGGGCCGCCAACTTCAGGAAAAAGACGGGCAGGAAAAACAGGTCGTCATCGTCATGCCGATTCTTGTCGGTCTTGATGGCCATGAAAAAATGAGCAAGTCCAAAGGCAATTATGTTGCCGTCACGGATGAGCCCAACGACATGTTTGGCAAGATCATGAGTATCCCAGACGAGCTGATGAAGAATTATTATGAACTGCTTACTGGTCTACCTACCGAACGAATCGGTTCCTTGCTTGACGATAAGATGACGCATCCGCGTGAAGCCAAAGACATTCTCGGGCGCGTGATCGTCGAAGAATTTTATAGTCCCGGTGATGCGGTGGCTGCCAGTGAAGAGTTCCGAAGACGATTTGCAGAGAACAAGTTGCCTGCCGACTTGCCTACGGTTAAAGCCTCATCCAATCCCATCGGGCTTCTGGCACTCATCCGGGAAGCAGGCTTTGCGTCCAGTAACTCCGAAGCACGTCGCTTTGTCGAACAGGGAGCAGTGAGTCTCAACGGTGAAAAAACAACCGATGCCAAAGCCACGATACAAATCGCTGACAAGACCATCCTCAAAGTTGGCAAACGCAAAATCTGTGAAGTGTCCGGATAACACATCACTGAACACCACTTGCCCTATTCAGGTTAGCCCCAAGGTCTATACAACGACGCACGAATGATGAAAAAAGTGATCTGCGTTTATCTATAACGGAAGTGGACGATCTGCAATTACGATGATTGACATAGGAATACGGCGGACACTGACCACACGGGACAATGTCTGTACGTTTGGTAGTCAATCATCATGCGCAAACAGACCACATCATCCTGGCTGCATCTTAAAGCAATCCTGCGTCATGTCAGATTGGCTTATTCCTCACCGATCCCCAGACGTATTCTAATCGTCATGGTCGCCTTGAACCTGATTGTCTGCTCATTGGCTACTTGGCAATACTACAACTGGTCCTATCAACAGGATATGGCACATCGCAAACAACTCACCGCGCACATCCTCTCGCAATTCAAGCGATATGAGTCAATACTACTGGGATGCAACAGCTTCTTTAATGCCAGCAACGAAGTCACCAATGATGAATGGGATCAATTCATTGAAGGGTTGAAGATTAATAGTAAGTATCCAGCTCTGATTGATCTGGGCGTGATCCGATACAAACCTACAACTCTCACTAGTTCTGATGACAATCCCGCTAAAGCCAATGCTCCCGAAGACTGGTCTGCCAAAATACTCAAGCGTTATTGCTTTGTTTTAGATGACCTTGAGGATATCGAACGGTTTGACACATCCGCTTTAATCCGTGAAAAGCTTCTGGAATCTGCAAGAGACCGCAAGATTGTGTGCATGCCGACAATCGCCAATTGGCTCTGTGCGGAAAACTCATCCACATTGATGATGCCGTTGTACAAAGAAAAAAACAATTCCAAAAATTCCGACTCTGCTTTTGACATTGACAATTTGTACGGGTGGGTCGCTATCGCCATGGACTTGGACAAGTTAATTGAGCTTAACACGATCAACGCAGTCAATGGCGAAATAATTAAGCTTACATATGTCGATTCTGATCTATTGGCAAATGATCACATCTCTTTGGAAAACCTTCAAAAGGACATGAACGGCCCCCAATCAAAGACGACGCATCATATCGCAGGCGGTGTCTGGGCAGTACAAATCACCGAACAGCCCTCAGCACAAGCTAGTATCGTATTCCTGCTGCTGAGTAGTATTCTAATGGCAGGACTATTGATCAGTCTTCTGTTTAGTGGATTACTGGGCGCTAGTATTTCGAGTCATCAACATGCCATGCAAATGATCGCGATCAAAAGCAAAGCGTTGATCGAATCCGAGCAACGCACGCGTGAAATTCTCGATACGGCCAACGAAGCCTTTCTAGCATGTAATTTTACCGGACACATCGTCGATTGGAGTAAACAAGCACAGAGACTTTTCGGGTACAGCAAAGACCAAATCATCGGACGGACGCTCACCCAAGCCATACTATTCGACAAACAACAGGTCGACGCGACACATGGCGGGTTAAGACAGCTTCTAGCAGGAAGTAGTAGTGGCCAACGCATCGAACTCACCGCACAAAATGCTTCTGGAAAAACCTTTCCTATTGAAATGTCCATCTCGCCAATGCAGACCAACGATGGTTTTATCTTTAACGCGTTCGTGCATGACATCACGGATCGCAAGATGATGCAGACCCAGCTCTCGCATGTTCAGAAACTCGAATCCATGGGCGAACTGGCGGCAGGTATTGCTCATGAAATCAATACCCCAACGCAGTATGTCGGTGATAACACGCGGTTTCTCAAAGATGCATTTTCCGAGTTGGATCAAGCCCAGACTGCCGTCAGTGAATATGTCAATGCCATCAAAAATGAAGAATCGACACAGAACCCAGAATTTAAACATCTCCTTGAAGTGTTGGATACATTGGATTTGGAATTCCTGCACGAGGAAATTCCCACCGCCATTGAACAGACCCTTGATGGGATCAGTCGTGTGGCTGAAATCGTGCGCTCGATGAAAAATTTTGCTCATCCGGGGACAGAAAACAAACAGCTCTGCAACCTCAATCAGGCAATCCAAAGCACCACGGTTGTCAGTCGCAATGTCTGGAAATATGTTTCAGACCTTAAACTGGACCTGGCACCTGATCTACCACAAGTCAACTGCACGCCTGGCGAGATTAATCAGGTGGTTCTCAATCTGATTGTCAACGCGTCGCATGCCATTGAAGACAAGCAAAAGGCTTTGGGTGATGAGAGCAAAGGCTTGATCACCATACACACAAGCCAAATAGGTGACAAAGTTAAAATCCAAGTCACCGATTCAGGTAACGGTATCCCCAGTGAAATACGAGACCGTATCTACGATCCGTTTAGCACCACCAAAGAAGTCGGACGCGGCACCGGCCAGGGATTGGCAATCGCGCGAACAGTGATTGTCGACAAACATATGGGCGAAATCAGCTTCGAAACTCAAGACGGTGAAGGGACCACGTTCACAATCATCCTCCCTATTGACTGTGAAACAGAGGTCGAAACAGAAGTCGATACCGAACAAGAACAACAAACTGTTGATCAGGATCAAGAGAGCCATTAATGCCTGAAAAATTGCACATAATATTTGTTGATGATGAGTTGAATATTCTTCAAGGACTCCGTCGACAATTCCGCAGCCAACGTCACGAGTGGGAAATGCACTTTGTAGACAGCGGTGCTGCGACGATGGAGTTGCTTAAGACACGTCATTTTGATGTCATTGTCAGTGACATGCGTATGCCAGAGATGGATGGCGCCCAACTCCTATCACTGATCAAACAACAGTACCCGCATATGGTTCGCATTGTCCTCTCGGGATACAGCGATCAAAACATGACATTGCGTGCAGCTGAATCTGCACATCGATATCTCTCTAAGCCCTGTGATGCTGAAGAACTCCAACAGACTGTACTCAAATCATTAGCAATGCAACAGTCCATTCACAGTCATGAACTCATTGATCTGGTTGCACAAGTTGATGCGTTGCCCTCTCCTCCTGCGCTTTACCAGGAACTCACTGAACTCATTGAGTCAGAATATTCCAATGTGCAGATCATCAGTCATACGATCCGCAAAGACCCTGCAATGACCGCCAAAATTTTGCAGTTGGTTAACTCCAGTTTCTTTGGTCTACGTCAGCGTGTAACCAACGTCGCTGATGCAGTTAAATTACTGGGGCGAGCATTAATTCATTCCATCGCCCTTTCAGCTAATTTGTTTCGTCAACTCAACAGCCCTCACAAACAATTGACCAACCTGTGGGAACATAGTTATGAAGTCGCCTGTCTTGCAAGACATATCACCATGCACCAGCAACTCCCCAAGGAGATGGCTGATGCCGCCTTTACTGCTGGTTTATTGCACGATACAGGCAAGCTTGTCCTCTCCACGCGTATGAGCGACCAATACACGAAGATACTCGATGAAGTCGAAACCACTGGCAATCCTGACTGGCAAATTGAAAAAGAAGCATTTGGATTCAACCACGCGGACATTGGTGGATACCTGCTTAAACTCTGGGGACTCCCTGATCACGTGGTCAGTGGGGTTGTTTTTCATCACGAACCAATGGCCAGCCATGAAAACCAATTTACGCTGCTCTGTGCCGTACATGTTGCAGATCATCTGATTTCCCGACAACATAATCCCGGCAAACCCAATATGCTCGACCGTGAGTACATCGACCATCTTGGACTCAACGATTCCATTGCCAACTGGGAAGCATTGGTGACCAAGGCCAGTGCAGCATAGGAAGCAGATATATGTCCCCCGACAAGCCCAACGAAACAATTCTTTTTGTGGATGATGAGCCTAATGTACTTAGCGGTATCCGTCGCCAGTTGCACAAGACGTTTCATGTCGTCACCGCTGAAGGCCCACACAAAGCGTTGGAAGTCATCAAAGAGAGTACCACGCCGTTTGCCATTATCGTCGCCGACATGCGCATGCCACAGATCAATGGTGTTGAACTCCTCAAACAGGTGGCAACTCTAACACCCAACACCGTTCGTATGATGCTCACTGGCAATGCCGATCAGCAGACTGCCATCGACGCAATCAATCTTGGCAATATATTTCGATTCCTCAATAAACCTTGCAGTCCTGAACAACTCACACAAGCCATCGAAGCAGGAATCAAGCAGTACCGTCTTGTCACTGCTGAGCGTGAGTTGCTGGAAAAAACACTTCGTGGCAGCATTCGCATTCTCACTGAAATCCTATCAATCGCAGACCCAGAGAGCTTTGGCCGATCCGAAAAAATCCGACATAAAATCAAACTCATGCTTCCCAAGATGCAACTCGACAAACCATGGGAGTTGGATCTGGCAGCCATGCTCGCGCCATTAGGGACCGTGACAATCCCCCGTGACCTGATCATCAAACAGGCCAATGACGAGTCATTGCTAGCCAACGAACGACAGGTCATCGACAGCGCCCCGGAAATAGCGCACCGCTTGATTCAAAATATCCCCCGACTGGGTGAAGTCTCGCAAATCGTGCTCTACCAAAAAAAATACTATGACGGCAGCGGCTTTCCAGCCAATGACGTCAAAGGTGATGACATCCCTCTGGGCGCTCGTGTCTTGCGAATACTTGTCGATGTGATCGAACTTGAAGAAAACAATCATCCCGTCAACGATGTGGTCGCCATCATGCGTCGCAAACCACATCTTTACGATCCACATCTGCTTGACCTTGCGTTGGGAACACTTGCAGAAACACAGGTCACCGTTCGCAAGAAAATCAATATTTATGATCTGCGTGTGGGCATGATTATTGCGGATGATGTCTGCATGTCCAATGGCGCACTACTGATCCGCAGTGGGCAAATTATTTCCAACACTATCAAGGAACGCCTGACGAACTATTACTTCTCAGGACGTATCACCGATCACATCATTGTGTTGACCACTGAAGAACTCAGTGCTGACCAACCAGCAGAAAACCAATCATCAACGACAACTTCAGACTCTGATTCTCAAACGCCCAAACTCTCGTCACAATTGATATCGGACGACGGCTATATCAGCTGATCCCTTGACAACCCCTACAAACAAAACAATCCTCATATCTGTCGCTTTCGTCACACAACACATTGCGTCCGAGAAGTTATCACTATCACAAAAGCATTACTAAAACTCGAATTGTATGGTTCACATACCTCAGTTTCACTGCTACCGACTCGATGATGAAAGGACGCAGATATGACGCAACAGATTGACAGGATCGTTTTCGTTGATGACGACCCACAGGTACTTCGCGCATTGGAAGTCTTATTACGGTCTCGCAAGAACCAATGGGAAGTTCATTATCTCAACAGCGCTCAGGCAGCTTTAAATTTAATGGATGCCCAGCGCGTCGACGTACTGGTCACCGACATGATGATGCCGATGATGGATGGCAGTACCTTACTTAACCATGTGGTGCAAAAGCATCCGGAAATCTTCCGTGTGGTCATGTCCGCCAATACCGATCGTCAACAGACCCTGGCTAACCTGGACTTGATCCATCAATACATCACTAAACCCGTCACAGGCCACGAACTGATTCACGTTGTCGACCGAGCCTGTCAATTGCGTAAACTTGTCTGTCATGAAGGTCTTCGTCGACACATTGCACAGATCAACATGATTCCCTGTCGACCTCAAACCTATCGCAAACTCAGAGAACTACTCTCACAACCAATCTTTGCACACAATGCCATCAGCCAGGTGATCAGCCGTGATCCGGGCATGACCAGCAAACTGCTTCAATGGGTCAACTCCAACTTCTTTGGCATCCGCCAACGCATCACGGATGTGCATCAAGCGGTGAATCTGCTCGGTGCAGACCTGTTATATGACATCGTTGAAAAATGCCACGCCTTTGACGAACCCTCTACCCTGAGTCCAAGCCAGATTGAACGCAATGAACTCTGGGATCACAGTGTCAGAGTCGCCGCTTACGCCAAGGCCATTATGGTCAATCAAGTCCATGCCCAGCAACAGGACTTTCAGGACGCGCACACCGCAGGTTTGCTCCATGACATTGGTAAATTGATCATGGTCGAATATTTTGGCAGACGCTACACCCAACTCATGCACAAGGCACATGACATGTCGCTGAACCTGCGTGAATTGGAACTTGAAGAACTGGGCGTCACCCACGGGCAGGTCGGCGCGTATCTGTTAGGACTTTGGGGACTTCCCGACTGCATCATCGACGCAGTAGCCAATCACGATCAACCTGCTCAGCCAATGGAAGCTGGCATGACGCTTCAAGCAATTGTCTATATGGCCAACATGATGGACCAGAACGAAGTCGGCCCCAGACAGTATCCCAATACTCAGGCGATTGACCCGGACATGCTTGTGGATACGATCCGTAAGGACACCGTCGGACGTCTGGACCTTGCCATCAGTATCGCAGCATAATTTGCCTGTCATACCATCCCGTTAAGACCTCGTGCTTGCTTGAGCACCGCAAGTCAATGCGATGCAGGTGAGGATATTGATCAAGATACTTGCACCAGATTCACATCCGATGCTCAATTAACTGCAACGCACGAGTTGTAAACGGGATCGGTAACATTGAAAAATCGATCGTTACCATTCCGCCTCAATGAAACAGGCTCCGTGTTTGTCGCACGGAGCCTGTTTTTTTGTATGTCTATTTAATTGTCGTTTAAATGGCGTCGACTGTTATCGTTTTTCCATTGGAACGTAATCACGTTCATTGGCACCGACATAAATCTGACGCGGGCGAGCAATGCGGCCGGTGGGATTGTCGAAGGCTTCTTTCCAGTGAGCAATCCAACCGGGCATACGACCGATGGCAAACATCACGGTAAACATATCCGTGGGGATACCCATCGCACGAAGAATAATACCCGAGTAGAAGTCAACGTTCGGATACAGGTTGCGATCCTTGAAGTAGCTGTCATTAAGAGCAACTTCTTCAAGTTCACGAGCCAAGTCAAGCAAGGGATCCTGGACACCAAGCTTGGCCAAAACCACGTCGGCAATACCCTTGAGGATTTTTGCGCGGGGGTCAAAGCTCTTGTACACACGGTGTCCAAAGCCCCAAAGAAGTTCTTCCTTGTTGCGGACGCGTTCAAGATACTTGTCCATGGGGATGCCTTCATCCTTGATGTACTGAAGCATCTTGAGCACTGCAACGTTTGCACCGCCGTGCTTGGGACCCCAAAGGGCACAGACACCAGCAGAGCAGCTTGCAAAAAGATTGGCACCGGAGGAAGCAACCATCTTGACCGTCGAGGTCGAGCAGTTCTGTTCGTGATCAGCATGGAGAATCAAGAACAAACGCAAGGCCTGAGCAACATCGGGATCCGGTTCATGATTCTGATAAGGAATCGAGAACATCATGTGCAGGAAGTTATTGCAGTATGACAAATCAGGACGTGGGTAGATGATCGGTTCACCGATTGAGGTCTTGTAAGCAGCAGCGGCGATGGTTCGGACCTTGGAGATCAAACGGGCAGCAGCTGTTTCAAAGTTCGAATCGTCTTCCATCGTCATCACGTCGGGGTGATAACAACTCACGGCATTGATCATGGCAGAAAGTGTAGCCATAGGATGTGCATTGGCGGGGAAGCCGTCATAGTTCTTGTGCAGACCTTCGTGAAGCATTTCATGCTCAGTGAGCAGTCCACGGAAGTTGGCAAGCTTTTCCTTTGAAGGCAATTCGCCGTAGATCAAAAGCAGTGCCGTTTCGATGAACGTACTGTGCTCTGCGATCTGCTCAATAGGAATACCGCGATAACGCAGAATCCCTTTTTCACCATCAATGAAAGTGATGGCCGACTTGCATGAGCCGGTGTTGCCATAACCATCATCGAGAGTGATGTAACCCGTCTGTGCACGGAGCTTGGAAATATCCAAACCGTGCTCATTTTCCGTACCCACTACGATTGGAAGTTCAATATCCTTATCGTCGAGTTTCACATTAACTGAATTGCTTGCTGTTGCTGTCATCGTTCTCCTACCTGTCTGACGGGGGGTTAATATTGCTGATAGGGCTAAATCAAATTACACCGCGGTTGTTAATCCACGCAGGATTTAACAGACAATTACGTCTCTAAATCAACTAAAACAAAGAACTTGCCGGAAACAGATCTTTTTTGATCTTCCACCAGATTCATCTTAGCAACGCTTGGCGTTACTAGCCAGTCCCACTTTATCAAGAACTGGAAAAATCAATATCAGTCGGACTTAGAAGATTTTTGGATCGTATGATCCACACGACAATCTAACCACAAGTTCCAGCCATCCATTGCTGAAAACCGACTTATATCATGCATTATTTTGCTGTGGGGGCACTTTGACCGCAGAGCTTTTGCATGCAAACTGAAGACTCGGCAGTCTTCGTTGACTGCCGAGTCTCAGAAATTTCTTACAGATTACTGACCTGATTTCCAGGTCGATTTGAACTGCTTGATCGACTCGGCAAGCTTGTCAGCCAAATCACTGCTGATGGCTTGGGCGGCAACAAGCTCTTCACGCAAGGCGCTACCGGCGGACTTGAAGTGCTCAAGCAGGTCGGCGGCAAAGGCGGGAACGTCAGCCTTACTCACGTTATCCAAATACCCCTTGGAGCCGGCGAAAATCTGAAGCACTTCGTCAATCACATCCATTGGGACATATTGAGGCTGCTTGAGCAATTCCACCATGGCCGCACCACGGTCAAGCTGACGCTGGGTCGCAGCATCAAGGTCCGTACCCAACTGAGCAAATGCTTCAAGTTCACGGAACGCAGCAAGGTCCAAACGCAGTGAACCGGCCACCTGTTTCATCGCCTTAATCTGAGCGTTACCACCCACACGGGAGACGGAAATACCGACGTTAATAGCAGGACGGACACCGGCAAAGAACAGTTCGGGTTCAAGGTAAATCTGACCGTCGGTAATCGAAATCACGTTGGTCGGAATGTACGCTGAAACGTCACCTTCCTGGGTTTCAATGATGGGCAATGCCGTCAGTGAACCGCCACCGTTTTCGTCAGACAACTTGGTTGCACGTTCGAGCAGACGGCTATGCAGATAGAAAACGTCACCGGGATAAGCTTCACGGCCTGGAGGACGCTTAAGCAGCAGGGACAACTGGCGATAAGCCACAGCCTGCTTGGACAAGTCGTCATACACGCAGAGCACGTGTTGGCCTTTCCACATGAAGTATTCACCCATCGCACAACCGGCGTATGGCGCGATGTACTGCATGGGAGCAGAGTCGGCAGCAGAAGCACAGACCACGGTCGTGTATTCCATCGCGCCGTTTTCAGTCAATGCGTCCACCACAGCAGCGACGGTCGATTCTTTCTGCCCCACTGCAACGTAGATACAGTAGACCGGCTCATCAGTCTGATGGGTGTACTTCTGGTTGATGATGGTGTCGATGGCCACAGCCGTCTTACCGGTTTTACGGTCACCAATGATCAGTTCACGTTGGCCACGACCGATGGGAATCATTGAGTCCACAGCTTTGATACCGGTTTGAAGTGGCATCTTCACGGGCTGGCGGTCTGCAATACCTGGAGCAATGATGTCCATCTTGCGAGTTTCGTTGGATTGCACGGGCCCCTTGCCGTCCATGGGTTCACCCAATGGGTTGAGCACGCGGCCAAGCACACCTTCGCCCACGGGAACCGAAAGCAGTTCACCGGTGGAGCGAACGGAGTCGCCTTCTTTGATTTTCAGATAGTCACCGAAGATGACTGCACCGACGAGATCATTTTCAAGGTTGAAAACCTGGCCGGAGATTTTCTCACCCGCTTCGGTTTCAAACTCAAGCATTTCGCCAGCGCGAGCTTCACTGAGTCCGTAGATGCGGGCAATGCCGTCACCGACTTCAATAACCTGACCGACCTGGGAAACTTCCAGTTCGGAGGAATAACGTTCGACTTCTTGTTTGATGACGTTGGTGATTTCGTCGGTACGAATTTTCATTATTCAAACCTTGTTTGTAGGGACTAGTGACTAGCGACTTGGGACTAGGGAAGAAAAAATCATCGAAGGGAGTTGACTAACCCGTTTAGGATTTTGCTGACTTCCTGCGTTAAATTCAATACATCCAAGTTCTGTTGTTGCATGTAACCAAGATCCGTTGCCAATCGTAATTGTGTATCCAGCTCGTAAATTGATCCTCTAGCGATCTCCAAAAACCGTATATATTCTTTCCGGGAACCTCGCCCCCATCCTTCTGCAATGTTGGATGGAACACTTACGGCTGCCCGTCTAATTTGTGATGTCAAACCATATTGCTCGTCTTTCGGGAAGTAACGCGACACTTTGTAGACTTCGAGAACAAGTTGATAGGACTTTTGCCAAGCGATCAAATCTTCATACCGCTCAACCTTGCCCATCTTGTTATTCCCCCCTGCCTTTCCCTAGTCCCAAGTCGCTAGTCACTAGTCCCTTCTTTAATCACTCCGAAATTAACGCTTCCAACTGATTCTTCGCTTTTTCCCGACCTTCGGCCACGATTTTGCGTTCGAGTATTTTGAGTTGTGTTGCGATGCTGCCATCAATCAAACGGTCCCCTACTCGGAGTTTGAGGCCGCCGATGAGGTTTTCATCAACTTTTTGATTGAGGATGACATTGCGACTGATCGCCACGCCGATCTTTTGGCCCAGTGCATCAAGTGCTTCGGGCTCAAGTGCAGCAGCGACATACAGGTCAACTTCGACAATGCCGTTGCGTTCATCGACAATCCGACCGAATGATTTGAAAATGCCCTGGAGTTTATCCATACGGCCTTTGCGATTGACAGTCTGCACGAAATTGTAGACCAGATCGCTGAGTTGACCTTTGAATAACCGTTCAAGACTGCTGGCTCGTTCGCTGGTGCCAAGGACACGGCTGGCGAAGAGTTTGGCCAGTTGTGGTTCACTGCCAAGCAGTTGGGCCAACTCGTCGACTTCGGCGGCGGTGGCGTCGAGGGCGCCGGCTTTTTGAGCCATCTCCACGAGCGCTAAGCCGTAGATGTCTTCGACGGTGCGGGCGACTTTTTCAATGTGTTGGGGCATAGTGTCAATCTTTTCAAGACATCAGCGACACGCAGTGTCGCAGTTACTTGTCACAGCGTAATCGAAAATTATTAGTTGTTCTCAGCTTGAAGCTGGGCAAGCGACTCATCGACGATGGCCTGCTGATCCGCAGCATTAAGTTCACGCTTGAGAATCCGGCCAGCGATCTGCGTGCTCATGGTGGCTGCCTGGGTATAAAGCTCGGTAAGAGCCTGTTCCTTGGCAGCGGTGATTTCGCGGGTGGCCTTGTCCTTCATCTGCGTGATTTCACTCTGCGTCTGATCCTTGAGTTGAGCAGCCACGCGCTGGGCGTCGACACGGCTTTCTTCAATGATCTGGCGAGCTTCTTCCTGTGCAGCAGCAAGCTTGGCTTCGTAATCCTTCAAGGTCGACTGGGCGTCGTTGGCAGCTTTTTCAGCGGACTCCAGATCACCTTTGATCTTGTTTTCACGGTCCTGAAGACCGGTGAGGATTGGCCCCCATGCCATCTTCTTGAGAACCACCAGGACAACGATAAAGACGATTGCTGCGGCAATGGCCTGATAGATCGTTCCTGCAAAGGGATTGTCACCTGCTGCGAGAACTAGATTGAATACTGCCGGTTGCATGCTCATGGTCATTCCTTTTTCTACCTGTTGAGCTTCTAAAAGCTAAATCAACTTCCACTTCCCCAGCCACCAACCAAAGCCTGTTTTGCCTTGACCAACTTCCGGGGGGTCGAATGCTTGAACACCGTGATGATCAGGATGCTCAAGCATACGACCCACAAGTGAATCGTATGCTATATATCGTTGCTCTTACTTGAGGGTCACCAGCAGGGTCACCACCACAGCAAAGAGACAAACACCTTCGATCAGTGCGGCTGAAAGCAGCATCGCACCGGAGATGTCCTTGGCAGCTTCGGGCTGACGAGCCATCGACTCAACAGCGGAACCACCGATGCGACCGATGCCCTTGGCGGCACCAATGGCAACCAGACCGGCACCAATGGCGGCACCGAAGTATGCACCAAACGCACCACCGTTACCGGCGATGGCACCAACAGCTTCAACAACTTCTTCGCCATGACCTTGAGCCATAGCGGGAACAGCGGCAAAAAGAACCGCCAACGCAGAAAGCATTCCGAAATTCTTCATCTTGAAGATCTCCATGAAACATTGTGACACGGCAAGAACGCATCAGTTTTTCAACCCCGCCTGTCACGGTTACAGGACTGTCTTACTCAATCCTCGGGGCATATCAATCAATTTAGTGTGACGGAGCATGACCAGCTTCATCGTGACCATGATCATGGTCGTGATCGTGGTCATGAACAATCAACTGGCTCAAAAACAGTCCCGTCAAATATGTGAAAATAAAGGCCTGGATGAAGGACACCAGCACTTCAAGTAAGTAAATCGCCATCGTCCCAAGCAAGGGGAAAATCGCAAGACCGTGTCCAACCGCGCCACCAAAACCAATACTCAGTGAAACCACAAAGCCAAGCAGCGTTGCCACAATGATGTGTCCGCCGGTCATGTTGGCAAAGAGTCGCAAAGACAGAGCAAACGGCTTGACAAATGTGCCGATGATTTCCACGGGAACCATGATGGGCCACATGAAGACCGGCGCGCCAGCCGTGAGATGTTTGAAGAATCCGACGAAGTCCTTCTTCATAGCGGTACCGTTCATGAAGATAAAGGAGATGATCGCCAAAGCTGAGGTCACCCAGATGGATTGGGTCGCTGTGCCGCCGATACCGACGTAATGATCACCCATTGGATTGATCTTGAGCATTGCCAAAATGTCAGCAATGGGAACCAAGCCCAACAGGTTGTTGATGAGGATAAACCAGAAGAAGGTCCAAAGAATGCCGATGTACTTGTCGGTGTCTTCTTTGAGCAATGGCTTGAAGATTTCATCGCGGAGATACAGGCAGATGACTTCGACAAGGTTGGCCAAAGTACCTTTGGCACGCAGGTCTTCGAGCGTGCCGGATTTGCCGGTGGCAATCTTCCTGGCAGCAGGAATGATCAACAGCATGGTCACGATCGCGCTGAGAACCAGCATTACCGTGGCATTGGATACATACCACTGGTCATAGATCGGTTTGTCGATCACGTGACCCATCGGACTTGCAAGGTTTAATAACAGATTCATATTCATGAGGTGCACACCTCCTTGTGAGCAGATTCCGGACGGGCATGCTCAGTTGCATCGCCCCACTTGGTCTGATTGATGAACCGCCAGATGAGATAAGTCTCAACGGCCAGCAGTGACGAATACAGCCCTGCTAAATCGATCAGTGCCCAGACCTCGGACACATGATACACCTTGATACAAATCACCAGTCCAACCAGACAAACCACCAAACGTGGTGCGGCGGCAACCAGTGATGCCATTACCAATTTCCAGGGGCCAAGCTTGGCAAATGAAGCAATGATCATTAAACCAACACACATCGAAATCCAAAGCAGACCCGCAAGAATGGGAATACTAATCAGAGTTGGAGCAGCAAAGACGCGATGCAGCGCAAGCAATAAAAGGCTCACCACAGCAATCAGAGCGCTTAGACGAACGAGCATACCGATCACAGGAAATGGATTGGTCAGCGTTTTGTCATTCATGAACAAGTCGTCCAACACCTTTAATCCCGATCTGAGTACTGGTTATGCCAGATTACCCAGACTTTACTGATGCACCCAACAATTGCAAATAAGGCACCTGCAAGAAGTAGCCACGGCGAGGTTTGCCATTTCTGATCTGCCCACCATCCCAAACCAATGAGAACCGCAAGCAATCCAGCTAACTCAACACCCAATGTGGCATGTTTCATCACAAGCCCAACTCCTGTTCGCGTGGCTTAGATGGGTTAGCCAAAGTGTTTGACAATGCCCTTCCAAACCGGCCCCACGACCAGTCGAGAGCCAGAGAGTACATGGGCAATTTTTCAGTGTCAAATTTTGCTAAATGTACGATAATTCTACATTTTTGTCTTTTCTTGTCCGCTTTGCAAGCTTTTTTCCTGACCATTTGCATATTCAATTCACACGCTGGATCATGAGGTCTGTGCCAACCCCATCATGGTGGCGGACAAACCGGATATTCCCAAGAGCCCAAATCACTGCTATGACCACGATTTACCATAACCCGCAATGCTCAAAAAGCCGTCAAACCTTACAACTGCTCAAGGAGCATGGCACTGAACCAACCGTCGTTGAATACCTCAAGACGCCACCTGATGAGCAGACATTACGCGAAATTTTACAATTACTGAACATGCGGCCCATTGATCTGGTGCGACAAAAAGAAGCGCTGTTCACCGAGTTGAACCTGGCGGCGCAAAAAGATGACGATCAGGTGATCCTCAAAGCCATGCTCAAACATCCACGACTCATCGAACGCCCGATTGTGATCCATGGCAATAAAGCAGCCATCGGCAGGCCACCCCAGAATGTGGTTGACCTGCTGTAAACTCGGTAAAACCATGAGCAATGCAATGGATGATCGGAGACAGGGCAAACGCGTGTAGAAAGCCGTCTAACCCAACAGGGACTAGCCATTAGCGACTTGGGACCAGGATACGGCAAAAGACACCTGAAAAACAGGCTTCATCACCTGTCTTATCCCTAGTCACTAGTCGCTAGTCCCAAGTCCCTGCTTACATGCATTTACCCTGTGATCGGAGTCCTTACGGTTGACATAATCGGTCAATTCGTTGACAATTCATTTCAGGAAGTATCAGGCAAATTCTTACTGAGGACTTGATGAGCATGATTCGACTTTCACGCACGACACTGTTTTCTTTCGCAGCCGGACTTGTGGCTTTGGTCATGGTTGGTTGCTCGTCGGATAAGCCCATCTTGATTGATCAGGTGCGAGCCAACCCCACGCCGGAAATGGAAACCATTGCCCGGACCCGTGACCAGCGGCTCAATGAACACGCGGTGGTGAGAAACACCAACAGGCGACAGATTGGCGATGACATTGATGCCGTTCTGCTGCTTAGCCGCCCTGTGCGACTGTCACCTTACGTCATTCCTCAGTAATCGTCGCCCCTTTGGAATGTTCCATATGGTGTAATCGAGTTGATTCGGTTCTGACATTGGAATGTAAATTGAGGTGTCGAATCTGCCTGCATGATTTGGATCATATGGCTCAGCATCAGACAGATGCCAAACCGGAGTGTGTGAAGGTATGACCGAACACCTCTCCGGCCCGGCAAGGACGCTCTTGCCTTCCGACACCGGGCCGAAGCCAACCTCATCCGCCAGCCACTCACCTTCTGATGAGCAAGGCTATATTCCCCATGGCCGTGAACTCGAAGACGAACTGCTCCAAGCCTGTAATCAACGGCTTATTGATGTCCATTGGTTCCGAACTGACTGGCAACGTGGTGGAGCCTCCACCGGCAAAGGGCTGATCCTAGACGAACAGCTCAAACCCCATAACGTCGTCATCAAGCTCCCCATCCCCGAATCCGAGCGACTCTGGCACACTAGACTATCCAAAGCCGACAACGATATCGTCCCGCATGTCTATGCCCATGGCGATCAACTCGGCCAATACAACGTCAACTGGATCGTCATGGAATACATGCCCTTTGGCCCGCTAAGCTCCAAATGGGATGGCAAGGAATTCGACCTGCTCGTTGGTGCCTACGGCCGGATGGCTAAAGCAATGGACACCTATCCCGTCACCGAAGAGCCACCGGTCAAAGACTGGCAGGCGATCTGGCAAAAGTCCCGTGAGATGGTACACAGCCACGCCATTGCCAATGAACAGCGTTGGAACAAAGCTCTCAAACTCGCTCATCGTAAACTCAAGCAATGGACCACCAAGCTCCAAGACCAACCGATGGATCACTGGGTTCATGGCGACCTGCACTTTGGCAATGCGCTAAGTCGTGTCGCCCCACCGGACGGCCCTGCCCTGCTCATCGACTTTGCCTGTGTCCATGCCGGCCATTGGCTCACCGATGCGATTTATCTTGAACACCTTTACTGGGCAAGACGTGACATGCTCAAGGGTCGCAAGCTCTGTAGCATGATCGCCAAACAACGCCGCAAAAACGGACTGCGCGTCTGCGCCCAATGGCCCCAATGGGCACAAATCCACCGCGCGCTATTAGCCATGAGCACGCCAGCAATGCTCGAACATGACGGCAGTCCCATGCATGTCGAAGCTGCGCTGAACATCCTCGAAGCCAGTGTGTGATATTTCAATACTGATACCGTGATGTTCAATTTGTCTCTGCGAGCTTGCTCGTATCGAGCTGAAGGTAAATCATCACCACCCAAATGAACCATACGTTTGACGCGTACTTGGATGAGGTTCAACTCGACTTCCACATTCTGGACAATCCCCCTTCGAGTGTCGCATGTCATAGCCGCATTTTTCACATCTTGGGAACCAGACTTCAACCTTATGACGAAATTTGAACCTCCAATTGCGATAAATCTTAATCCAAAAAAACAATTGAATAACTGGAAAACTAAGCATAACCAACGCTATTAACTTTATAACCAACTCATGACGAGAATACGCACAATAATCCATTATGCCAATTGAAATGGCGATGTGAATCACACAAAAAGCGATCGCAAAAAATGTCAATGCAATCTGCTTGATTACTGAACTGGTAAAACATGAGTCCGCAGCATTGATAAATAAACATCGTAACCACTTACCACAATTCGGACAGTGGGCGTACTTCAGTTCTCGATTATGTACCATGCTCTTTCGCAAATGACACGGTCGTATTGCCTGCTGACAATCTGGACAACATGCTTGATCCCCAAACCAATTACGACACGCCATCATTCCCCCAACTCATACTCAATTTACATTCGCATTGCCGTAATCTGATTCGGACTCGTCACCGGCGCCGTCGTATACCTTCGTGGCACATGCCAACTCAATCGGCAGAGCATTTCATAGACGTGGGTCTTGCCCAACTCCGCGAGTTTGACCAGTGAGCATTCACCGTCACGGGAGTCGTCGATCACTTCCGTGGTGGTGCCAACATGCACTCCGTCACTGGCAATGTCCGTCAAGTCCAGGACGATTTGATCCATGTTGATGCGACCAAGAATCGGGACGATGCGCGGGCCGCTGTCTGTGATCACTTTGACTTTGCCAAGGCTGCTTAGACTCAGTGGATACCCGTCTGCAAAACCCACAGGCACGACCCCCAGCAAACTTTGACGGTTAAGGGTGAACGTACTGCCATACCCGACCACTCGTCCGGCTGGATAGCTTTGCACGTGCATGAGTTTGCTGCACCATTTCATCACCGGCTGCAAATCCGCACACAGGTCATGGTCATACCCCAGCAGACTCACACCCACGCGAACCATGTCAAAGTGATACGACGCGCCACGACAAGTCGCTGCGGAATTAGCCATGTGCAGCGTGACATCATCCTGTAAATCAGGGTCCACCATCTCCACGGCGGTGACAAAACGCAGACGCTGTTGCTTGAGAAAGTCTTCATCACTCTCGGCGGTGGCGGCATGGGTCATCAAACCTGCCAACTCCACGCCGGGCATGTCATAGGCAAGTTTCACCGCAGCACCGAATTGTTCAAACGAAAGTCCCGACCGACTCATCCCCGTATCGAGCATCAGATGAACCGGGATCGCGACACTCCGATCAATGCCAATCTGATTGACTTGTTTCAGATGGGCCAAATCGTGAATGGTAAAGTGCAAACGCTGTTGCGTGATGAGTTCGTCGAGTGGTTCAGGATGAGCCAGACTGCGAACCGGAGCCATAAGCAGGATGGGTTGCGTAAAGGCTCGGAAGCTCAGTGCGCGAGCCTGGTCAGCACCAAAGACCGCGAACATATCCGCAGCACATTGGCTAAGCACACCGACCAATGGATCAGCCCCGATGCCGTAGCCGTCAGCTTTGACCACTGCACAGAGCATCGCCCCGCTGGGGGCGAGTATGCGTCGCATCACTGCCGCATTGGCTGCGACTTTGCCCAAATCAATTTCGATCCAACTGTTATCACTCACGGGAAAAATCCTGCTTCCCTGCTAATGTCTTTTCCCTAGTCCCTAATCGATAGTCACTAGTCCACGATCACAAAAGCGATCTGAGCTTTCAGAATACCCATTCTGACGGTAGAATACCATGCTGATATTTTCACAGGAAAGAAATTGGCGTCATTTGGACGATGTTTCTTTCAATTGAAGGATGCTGAGTGAATGGTGCTGGGGGTTGTGCCCGCTTCTGACAGAATCAAGGTTATCGGGTCTTCCAGGATTCGACCCCATGCCTGACTTTGACAGATCAACTCAATCTCCAGCACTGAGCACTCAGCATCCTCACCGATCTCGCCTTGGGCAATGTGCCTTGGCAGGTCATGCAATCTCTCTTGATCGGCATGTCTATAACAGCGATCACAACTACAGGATGAGTGCTTTTCCATGAGTGAAGAAACTTTCGACAAGACCCAGGATTTCGCATCCATGGGCCTTCGCAGCAGTGTACTCAAAGGCGTCGCCGACTCGGGCTTTGAGAATCCATCTGACATTCAGGCAGCATTGATCCCGCTGGTTTTAGCAGGTAAAGATGTCATGGGTCAAGCCAAAACCGGAACGGGTAAAACCGCAGCCTTCGGTTTGCCCATCCTGCATATGGCGGATCCCAAAATCTCACAGCAGGCCTTGATCCTTGTCCCCACTCGTGAGTTGGCAGCGCAAGTTGCCTCCGAACTTGATGCGCTGGGCAAGCATACCCCCATCCGCACCACCACCATCATCGGCGGTGAGTCCATGCGTCACCAATCCAAGAGCTTGGAAAAAGGCGGACACATCATCGTCGGCACCCCCGGCCGGATCATGGACATGCAGGCCCGAGGCCAGATCAGCTTCGACAAAATCAAATTCGTGGTACTCGATGAAGTCGACCGCATGCTCGACATCGGCTTCCGCGAAGACATCCGCCAGATTCTTTCACGTGTCCATAGCGATCATCAAACCATCTTCGTCTCTGCGACTTTGGAAGATGAAATTGAAAAACTCGCACGTCGGTTCATGAAGAAGGATGCGGAAAAAATCCAAACCACCGGCGATGTGTTGACCGTCGCATTGGTCGATCAAAAGTACATCTCCGTGGAACCCTGGGACAAGCAAGCATTGATGCTCCATCTTCTGCGACATGAAGATCTGGACACCACCGTGGTCTTCTGTCGTACCAAGGCCACCGTGCATCGCCTGACGACTTATCTGAATCGTAAGAAGATCGAAGCCCGCGAGATTCATGGCGACATGCCACAGAAAAAGCGTTCCAGTGTCATGAAGTCCATGCGTGAGAAGAAGCTCAACGTACTTGTCGCTTCGGACCTTGCTGCACGTGGTTTGGACATTGACCACATCACCCATGTGATCAATTACGATTTGCCTGAGGACACGGATGTGTACATCCACCGCATCGGCCGAACTGCACGTGCCGGCCGTCGGGGCTTTGCATGGTCGTTCGTCACTTCTGATCAGGGACCGCTACTTACCGAGATTGAAAAACTCGCAGGCGTCATGATCGAAAAAATGGACTACCCCCAATTCACACCCGGCCCGATTCCTGATGACGTCCGCGAAGATCGCGAGAAGGCGCAGAAGGTCCAACAGTCACTCGAAGAAGCCACCAAAGCACGCTACGCCCCGCCGACACCTGCAGCGACGCTTGCTGATACGTTAAGCGAAGAACAACTCAAAACCATGTTCCCCGACGGCAAGATTCCCAAGAACGCCCCCACACGTAACCTTGGCACACGCTTTAAACGCAAGCGTCGGTAAACCATAAGCGATGACAAGATCAACAAACACTGCCCCGGACTTCAAACCCCGGGGCTTTCTTTTGCGCGAATTGAATAGCAACTATAATCCGTCAACTGCTGGCACTGCGGTACTTGTTAAGTGAAAACTTAAAGAGCATCCGTGACAAAAAGAGGCCGGCAATGGCGACCAATACCGCATAACCAGCCAGCGGCAATTGATCCATATCCAGCGGCTTGGCCAACACCCGCGCAGGCACATTCACCACCAACAACACCGGGAAGACCGTCGTGAAAATCCAACGAATGGGAACGCCCAATGAGCCTTGGTAAATCTCCATGGGGTATCGTGAAAACGTGGTGATGTAGAACCACAATTGATCCAGCGATTGGTTGCGACCCATCCAGACACTTGAGCAACTCATCAGCAAAACCGTGCTGTAGTAAATCGAAACACCCACGAGCAGATAAAACGGGAACAACACAAACTGCAACGGTGTTGGCATGTAATGCATCTGAATCATGGAATACACAATCACGCCAAGGCCCAATGCGAAGTTGGCCATTGATGACCAGTCGATGCGATTAAAGGTCACGAGAAACTGTGTATCAATCGGCTTAAGCAGCACGAAATCCAGATTGCCCTTGCGGATCATTTCGGAAAACTCACGGAGATTGGGCATGAAAAAAGTCTGCATCAGACTGTTAACCACCATCACTGTTCCCAGAAACATAAAAAACGGATAGCGCGTCCAGCCGGTGTCCTTGCCAATCGAATCTCGGAATTGAAAAATGATGTTGTAGAACACCAACTGCAAGCCCGTCCAACTCATCAGAGCAATGCTATGCGCGATGAAGTTCACCCGGAACGTCATCTCGCGGATCAGACTGTTACGGGCGACCGTCCAGAAAATCGCAGCATATGGAGGCTTTTGATGTTGCATGCTCAACCTCCAAATCCACTGTAACGCCGGACACCCCATTTAAAGGACAGGTTGGCGGTGAGACAGAAAAAGACTGCCCAGCCCAAGCCGATCCAAAGTCCGTGGATCACCTGGGCTTCGGTCATCCGCCCAAGAAATACGGCACAGGGGAAATAGGCCATGTACTGAAACGGTAAACAGTCGAAAATATTTCTCAACCAGTCCGGCAAGAAGTCCAGCGGGAACATGTGACCGGAAAAGAAGAAGTTCATCAACATGTAAATGAACATCAACGAGGTCACTTCCAACCACCAGAACGCAATAAAGCCAAACGTCGCTTCAAGAAAAAAGCCGATGCAAAAGGCCAACAGCAGCGATGCCCCAAACGCCATCAAGGTATGAACAGGTGGCCAGCCCGAAAAGTATTCGCGGAGCAGAAAGAAGACAATCGCAAACGGGACAAACGCGATCATGTAATAGACAAGCTTATGGGCGATGCGTTTGACCAGCAGAAAACCAATCAGGTCGATGGGTTGAATCAGATACTTTTTGATTTCACCATCACGAATTTCACCCGCGATGCCATGCGTCAACCCCGGCATGCTTGAAAAGGCGCGAGCGACCGTGACCAGCAGATAGTACGCGATGATGTCGCCAATCTTCATGCCTTTGATGTTGTCACTGTCCCCTGCTCCAATGACCGCGGTCCAAAGTAAAATCTGGGTAATAATGGGTAAAAAACGTACAAACGTGGAAAGCATGAAGTCCCCACGGTACACCAGACGCTCAGCAAGGCTGATGCGAAAAATCATCCACCAGAGATTGAGCTTGGCAATCATGTGCTGGCCATCTCCTCTTTGTTGGATGCGGTCGAAAACACGTTGGCGATGACATCTTCCAGTGGTGGATCTTCGACGGAGACATCATCCACCGGATGGACGCTGAGAATCGATGCAAGCACCGCTCCGACTTCGCTGCGTGGGACTTGTAATTTGATCCGTGGCGTTTGGACTTCCAGCACCTTGCCATACTTGTCCAGATCAGGAAGCGAGTCGACACCTTCGGGGAACTGCAACGTCAGATTTTTATGTCCGCCGAATTCGTCGATGATCCCCGACAGTGATCCGTCGTAATGCATCTGGCCGTTGGCGATGACGACAACGCGCTGACACAGCGCGGTGATGTCCTTCATGTAATGGCTGGTGAGCAGGATGGTGATCTTGCGTTCCTGCTGGTAATGCTTGAGGAATTTTTGGATGTTGTGTTGAGCCACGACATCCAGGCCGATGGTCGGTTCATCGAGGAACAGAATTTCAGGACGGTGCAATAAGGCAGCGATGAGTTCCATTTTCATCCGCTCGCCAAGGGACAGTTCGCGGACGGGTTGTCCCAATAATTTTTGGACACCAAGCAGGTCGATGAGTTCGTTGTGCGTGTTGTCGAATTGGTCTTCGGGGACGCGGTAAATTTTTTGCAGCAGTCGGAAGGACTCCTGTGCAGGCAAATCCCACCAGAGTTGATTTTTCTGTCCCATCACCAACGCAAAGCGGCGGCGGTAGGCATCTTCACGTTTCCATGGGACATGACCAAGTACTGTAGCATTGCCATCGGTGGGTGTGATGACACCTGAGAGGAGTTTAAGCGTTGTGGTCTTGCCAGCACCGTTGGGGCCCAGGAAAGCGACGAACTCGCCCTTCTGGACTTGCATACTGATACTGCGGACCGCTTGAACCTGTTTGTACTCTCTGCGCCCCAGTCCACGGATGGCTTGCCAGAGGCCTTCCTTTTTCTGGTAGACACGATAGGTCTTGGTAAGATTGTTTACGTCAATGGTGGGCATGTTCATCAAGCAGGACATCATACACAAACTACGGCCAATCCTGCTAATCTAAATTGAACTTAGCCGAAGATGCGATTATCTTTACATGTCTGAGGACTTTTATCGGTGTTGAATTATAAGGGTACAGAATGCTTACAATCATGATGTCGTTTTCATTTGTCGCAGGCATCCTTGTAGCCAGTCTGCTTTGGCGTCGTGAATTAACGACACTAGGTTTTGCTACGCCCAAAAAACGTGAACCTGGCCAAAAGTATCCATTTGTTCGAGCGCCTATGCTTTTAACCGAGTTGGAATCCACGGTTCTGGACATTCTCCAACATGAAGCAGGCAGCAAGCGCGTGGTGTTTTGCAAGATACAGTTGACAGCTATTGCCACCATCCCGCCACGGACCGAGCGTGAGGAATTTCTCAAGAAGTTGGCAGGCACACGTCGGTTGGATTTTGTCATCGCCAATGCCGACAACTACGCACCGATACTCGGCATCCAAATGCCAACCAAAGGTGAAGACCTGGAAATCATCACCGATGCCATGGAAGCGATCAAAATGCCTTTGGTAGTCTTGCCTAACAAGAAGAGCTATGACGTCGTCGAGTTACACGAGTTGATCATGCAGGCGACTCAGAAAAACTGACTCATCACGGTTTGCATCTTGCGTGATCTGCTTGCTTAACCATGTCTCGCAATGTGATACAAGACAAACGTTACATTCCATATCCAGACAAAAAAACAGCCCGGCAGTTAAACATCCGGGCTGTAGAAGTATCAATTTGTATGTCGTGTATCAGCCAATTGCTTGATGATGTGGTTGAGCAAATGCAGAGGAAATGGCATCGACATCAATATTGGCGGGCATCGTCTTGCCAGAAGCAAAACTGTACAAAATCGCCTTAAATACAGTATCCGCAGCACTGCTGACCACCGCGATGGTTGCAACCACCACCATAAAAGCGCCGATCATAAAAATGAATCCCGGCAAGCTTGGTGCGTATGCCATGAGCAGATAAAACACAACACCCAGAAGCAGATAAATCGGTAACGTCACCAGAAACACCATGAAGCCCATCGAGTAATTACCAACCAGTGCATCACCCCAAGCATCGTTAAGCGTCTTGACGGATCGCTTCACAGCTTTGATCGGGCCAACGCCTTCTACAGCAATCACTGGCACGACAAAGAAAGTCAATGTCGTCCATGCTGCGCCAAGGAACAATGCAATGAACTTGCCAAACTTCCTGCTGGTGTTCTCGATAATCTTGAGAATCAAACCCACGATCGCAGAGACAAATGCCCAGGCAAGAATCTGTGGCAGGCGTTTAAACGCAACCTTAAATCCATAGCCAACGGTGGGAACCTGCCCTTCCATGACCTTCATCGCACAGGCAATAAGTCCGGTATTGAAAAACGCAATCACAAAGAAATTACAAAAGTAAAACGCAAACATCACTGCATACTCAGCAGGTGAAAATCGACTTTCGGATTCTTCCTTACTGAAGTCTCTTTCTTCAAACTTGAAATCTTCCAGACCGGCCTGCGCCATTAACTGTTTGCGAACATGTTCGCGTTTGACATCATTTTCGATTTCCTTATTCATCTCTGCTGCTTCTTTGGCATCCTCGGGAAGAAATGGGGCCATCGCTTTTTGTTGGTCTTTGACCGTTTGCTGCTGAGCCTCAGTTAATTGGATTTGCGCCAATTGTTCAGGTGTTGCTTCATAAGCCCTTTGCATGATCTCCATTCGCTGTTGACTGACTTTGGCTTCACCTAATGCAGACAATGCAAAGGGGGTTGCAAAACTCAGGAGGATCAGGAATGCCGCGATACCAGAACAGACAGGGAAGATGAGCAGTTGTTTAAAGTCCCAGATAATGCCGTAGCTGATTTTGGCAAAGGTCCAGCTGCGTTTGATCTGACCGAAGAATCCATCAGCAGGCAGATCGTAGACCATCCCCCCGCCGGACATCTGCACGCCGACTGCGGTGTTGACTTTGCTGCCTTCTTTGAGATTAAAGCCACAGTTGATACAAATCACCGCGCCGGATCGCACGGAGTTTTTGCATGACGGGCAGGTTGGCCCCCCAAGGTTGGCTGGGGGCGGGACATTGATGTTCCCATCAGGTGTTCCAAGAGCAGCATTGGATGATTTGGATTTCCCAGCGTTACTGCCCAATTGCAGGTCAATGCCTGAGTCAATATTCAGCGCCAGATCCATACCATCGTTTGCAGGGTCTATCGCAGGAAATCGCAAGACTTCGCCGCATTTACAGCGGACTTTTTTGCCTGCGTATTTTCCCTGCCATGCGTATGCCCGTTTGCAATGTTCGCAACGTACTTTGCTGTCTCCTGAAGAACCCATGTACCTATCCCCATGAACAAAGGTAAAAAGAACAATCAGTCAGATTCTACCAGTGTCAGGGTTTGGAGCGACGGTGTCAATACCCGGTTTCAATTTAGAATTGAATAAAACAAGTCAGACTCAGATGTTATTTTTGAGCGACCTGCAATTTCTTGTGTTCGCCAGCAACCTTGATGATCTTGCCCGCCAGGTCCACACCCGCAGAGGCGACTTCGATACCGCCCTTGGTACTCTGTATAGACAACTTGGTTGCTCCGCCTGCCACGTCAAATGCTAATCCCGACAATTCACGGGCAGCGACGAAAGGTACGACGACCAGTGAGGCGCAGCCGGTGGATGAAAGTGTGATCAGGGTCAGAAACAGGATCGTCAAGAAACGTGTAATTCGATGCATGTATGCCTCCAGTGATGGTCTGCGACACTGCCGATGTCGCTTAGGTCAATGGAATAACGAATATGAACAAGTGTTAAGCAAGGCAAAATAGCAAAATTAGACAATGTTCAAATTATTGGACGTCCACCAATGATAAACCATCTGCAATGGCATTAATCATCGGCTCAGTTGGAGATTACAGTACGTGAAGTCACGATGCAGCCACATTGGCAGCAGGCTTACTCTCAGCCTGAGGCTTGTCGGTCGGATACTTGATGCGACCATGGTAGATCGCACAGAGCGTGCGGGTAATCGCATTTTCGATCGAATGCAGTTCTTTGAGCGTCAGATTACTCTGATCAAACTGCCCGTCCATGAGGCGTTTGATGGCCATGGTGTGGACAAGCTGCTCTAAGCGTACAGGAGTCGGTTCCGCCAAAGTCCGGCTTGCACCTTCCATGGCATCACAGAGCATGAGAATCGCCTGTTCACGGGATTGCGGCTTGGGGCCGGGGTATCGGAATTCGAACTCAGCCGGTGCCGGTGCGTTTTCTTCCGCCTTTTGCTGCTTAGCTGCATGGAAGAAGTACTCGACCAACGTCGTACCATGATGCGTCTCGATAAAGCCTCGGATTGAAACGGGCAAACCGAACTCACGAGCCATTTCGATGCCGTCTTTAACATGGCCGACAATGATCAACAGACTCATCGCAGGCGAAAGCTTGTTGTGCTTGTTGGGCCCCCCCCCCTGGTTTTCGACAAAGTACGAAGGTTTGTTCATCTTGCCGATGTCATGGAACATCGCACCGACGCGGCAAAGCAGGCCGTTGGCACCAATGGCTTCGGCAGCAGACTCGGCCATGTCGGCAATGCGCAGCGAGTGTTGGAACGTGCCGGGCGCTTCCTCAGCCATGCGAATCAATAGAGGATGCGAGGCATCATTGAGTTCACGCAAAGTCATACTCGTGGTCACGCGGAAAAGACGTTCGACTGCAGGCAAAATACCTTGGACAAAAATGCCAGTCATCACGCCTACACCGACGAGAATCGCCGGGTCACGCCAGACCACATCCAACTCGCCCCAGATTGCAAGGTCACTGCTGCTGAGTTTGGCAAAGAGGCATGTAACCGCCATGCAGACACCACACCAGAAACCAACAATTGCCAATCGTGAACGCGTCCGAACATCATCCAAGAATCCGGCAATTGCTCCTACGCCACTGAGCATGACAATCGCAAACTCAGTGGACAGGTTCAAACTGAGCATCACAATCAGCGTATGCAACGCTCCCATTGCAAGTGCGAATCGCTGGTCATAACTGATCGCCAGAATCATCGTCGCAATAAGTGTTGGGAAAACCGCAGTCGCATACAAATACTGTGGCAAGTTAAACGCCCCAGCAATGGCTAGTCCCTGACAACCGAGTATCAATAACGTCAACGCCAATCCTCGCATCGGATTCACCGCAATACGCCGTGAAAAACCGATGATGTAAACCCATACCGCAAGACTCACCACCAACAACATCCCCACGCGACCGATGAGCATGGCCACCGAGACTGTAAGCATGCCCATAAGCGATTGCTTACTGATACTCTGCTGATACGCCTTGTTTTCCAAAGTAAGCAGGTGGACATTCTGACTGGTGAGCACTGTGCCAGCTTCGACCATCACCTGCCTGGTGCTATAGGTCACCGTGGCTTCTTCGACACTGTCATAGACCAGCTTCTTGCTGGCCTGCGTGGCTTGTACATCAAGCAGATAAGTCGGTTGAATACGATCATTAATCACTGCAATGACCGCTTGTCGAATCGACGCGGGGAACTCAGTCTGAACGAGTTTACGCACATCACTGCGAAATCGGTCCGACTCATTGGTTGAATAAAATCGATCACCACCATCACTGAGGCTATAACCGTTGGAATTGGTTCGTGTGAGTTTTTTGTACACCGGATGTATGATGTAAATGGTCGTCGTCGACGCACCACTTTGCATCTCGGCATCCATACGCTTGGGGGTGATCATGGCAAGGCCGGCAATGCGACTCATCAGCCGATCAATTTTCTGACTCCACGCATTACGACTCTCCTCATCGGCGCCTGCACTTTTAAGTTCACTTAGTGCGCGCGTGTCGATGGATAAACCGTCACGCAGATCTGATGGGATTTGCTGTGGCGTTTCATAATCGATGCCAATCTGAACTAACTTTTGAAGATCCGCCTTGACGAGTTGGATGAAGTTTTCATTGAGCTTGTAAACCGAAGGCTCACGGTCACGCGCATTCTGGCGACGAATTTCTGTCTCACGCTCATCAATGGCATCAAAGGCAACACGTGGGACAATCGGCTGGGTGGCAATATCGCCGACAACGTACTGCGGACGCTGGTCAGCAGTGTGAATCAGCCAACCGCCAACCACAGTCGTGACCAAAGCATAAAGCACAGCCCACCAGACAAAACGATGGCTTAGCATCGACCGCAAACCCGATTGGGGTTTACGCACCGTACGCCTGACATTTCCTCGCCTTGCGGTTGTGTTACTCTTGCCTGCTGGCATCTAACTGCTTTCAAAAAACCACCGGAGCTTACCGCTGCCCGACATTTTACCGATTCCCGGGCATAAAACATCCCCTATCTGACATCGACCAAATCCACAGGTCAGACAAATGGGCTTAACTGTTGAATTGAACATTACCTGTCAGAATTGACATTTTCATCATAATTGGAACTTTTATTCGGACGTTGGCGGTTTTTGTCCGTCTTGTCATACGCTTCGACGATCCGTTGAACCAGGCTATGGCGGACAATGTCATGCTTATCCAGCGTCGCAAAAGCGATCCCACGGGTGTATCGCAGTCGAAATACGGCATCGACCAAGCCTGAATCACGCGGGTCATCAAGGTCTGTCTGCGAGGTGTCGCCGGTGACAACCATCTTGCTGCCATGGCCCAGTCGCGTGAGGAACATCATCATCTGTGACCGCGTGGTATTCTGAGCTTCATCGAGAATGATCATCGAATCATTAAGTGTCCGACCACGCATGAATGCCAAGGGCACAATCTCGATGACATCACTTGCCATCAACCGCGCAACCTGATCAAACTCCATCATGTCATGCAAACCATCAAGCAAGGGACGCAAATAAGGATTGACCTTTTCCTGCATCGTGCCCGGCAGGAAACCAAGACGCTCCCCCGCTTCAACCGCAGGCCGAACCAACACCAGTTTACGGACAATCCCACGCTTAAGCAGTGACACAGCCGCGGCAACCGCAAGGTACGTCTTACCCGTCCCCGCAGGTCCACAGCAGAATGTCAGATCATGATCCAGAATCGCCTGCAAATAAGTCCGCTGACCAGGTGTCGCTGGCTTGATCCGACGATCTCGCAGATAGACACTTAGCCCTACATCAACGTTGATTGGATCGCGTGATCCATCGGTCTGCGCCATGCCGTTGCGGGTGGTCTGTTGCAACTGCTCACTCATGGTGATCAGCTCAAGCAGATGCTGGCGTTTTAACGGCTTTTGACGCTTGGCGGCATCGGCCAGTTGATTGAGTACATGTGCAGCCCGCCCCACGGCATCGGACTCGCCACTGAGTTTGAGTTCGCCTTCACGCGATGTGATACGGACATCAAGTGCTTCACGAATGAGCTTGAGATTGATCTCGCCAGCACCGGTCATCGCAAAACGCTCGGCGCCCTGTGGCAGTGCAATAGTCAGTTCCAAAAAACATTCCTTAATCGTCTAAACCAGTCGCATTCGGACATGAGACACGACCGGATATTGTAACGCGATTAGTGACGGGCTTCATATTGGACCAAATCAAACTCCTGAAAAAAGGTAACCGCCCACAATAAACTCGCCTCTTGGATATGTCACGGTACAATCATGTTCATGCGATGGATTAAACACCTCATACTGCCTGGCCTGTTGCTGCTGACATTATGCGGCTGTGCCAACTCGTCGAATATGGTTGTTGATACAGCTGGCATTCAAGAACTTGAAAACCAATCCAGCCAGGCTGATTACCACCTGCCAATTACCCGGCTGGATCATGATCTTTGGCGTGCAGCCAGACGTCTGGGGTGGGCCATGCCGTATCCGATCAAACCCGATATGGACGGACACTATCGCGGAAAAGGCATGATGCCCGACGGACGACAGTTAATCGTTGATGCATGGCCAAATGAAAATGACACGGATCAATTCACCGTCAATGTCAAAATCGGACACTTCGGCGATGCCCAGCGACAAGCCTGGTATCTAAGTAAACTCCGCGAAGTCCTCAAGGGTGACCCCATGCCCAAACGCGGATTGAATTTTACCAAGGATGATGTGGTCAAAAAAGATTCACAACCGTGAGATGTTGTATCTGTTGGATACGCAAGGTAAGCGTCAATCTGCGGGATGCGCTAAACCGCAAGCGGTTTGATACTCCCTACTCCCTGAAAAATACTACTTCACAAACTGCGGCCAGAGTCGTTCAATCTGGTGACGCTCGGCGGGAATGAGCATGCGTCCGCCGGGGAGTGTCCGCTTAACAATTGTGCCGTTGGGGTTGTACTCGGTGATCTGTTCCTGAATGTCTTCGGGGGCCAACCGCGAGTACACGACATAGCGACCATTGTTTTTGTGTTCGACACGTTCGGTGCGAAAGCTGATCCGACCACTGTTGGGATGATAAGCATAAAAGCCCCACATACCATCAGGCTGATCCGCAAGAAGCATTGGCAACAAATACAAATCAACCTGCGACAAATATCCCTTGGGGGGCATATCCCATTCAAACTCTTTATCACTGGATGGATCATGGCGACTGAGTCGAATTTTTCGATTTGAGAGTAAACCCGTTTCGACCCATGCGTTTTTGAAGTCCACAGGAATTTCCTGCACATCAAATTTGAGTCTCGACTCACTTCGCAAGTGAAGTTGGTTGATTTTCCGCGCACCAATAGGTCGTTCATTGGTGCGGATTGACCAGATTTCTTCATCATGTTCATCCGAAACATAGCAGGTATTCACCGAGTCATACAACGATTTACCAAATTCAATGCGTGCCATGACTTCGACTTTAAAACCCAATCGTTCCATGACGGAGTTGTCATGGATTGGCCGACCGTCGAGTTTACCGTGGGCTTGGCGAATCCGCATGTAACCAATATCACGATCACCTTGAACGAATCGGAACCATTGCTCGGGAACCAATTGTTTTTTAAGTTGATCAAACTTCAAGGTCTCAAGCAGTTGATGTCCTGCATCAAGAAGTTTTTCACGATCAGCAAGCAGTTTACGTGGGTCTGAAACTTGCATACTCTGAATCACAGCTTCATAAACCGGCCTGGCTAATTCATAGGTTTTCTTGGGTGTTTCCAACTGAAAGAGCGCAAATGCCGTGGGTGAAAGTTGGACAAATGTTTGTGCGGTGACCCAAGGGCCCTGCTTGGTGCGAGGCAGATAGAAATGCAGTTTCAATGCCTGATGCTTGCCGATTTTATTAATTTGATCATCCAAGACGATTGCAGAAGGAAAAGCGCCAGCCATCTGGGTCAACGCGTCTTTACGAGCAGCATCGATGTTCATCTGGTTTTGACTTTCCTTGATGAACAGGTTGATGGCGTAACCATCCTTGGTGGTGATTCGCGCGACAGCATCATCGACACTGCGTTTGTGGACATTCGCGCCCAATGGCGGGAGGATCGACACGCCGTAGGAGTATTCCTGCCAACGGTGATTATCCAACAGCGGACTGTCCTGCGCCCATAGCGGTGTAACGGTCACAATCAGTACCAGCAAACCAAGCCAATTAGCGATTTGTTGTTTCATGGTCCTTGATCCATTTCGCAATATCGTTTTTCTGTTTCGGCCAATGATTGTACACCACATCCGCCGGCACCCGTTGCACACTCAGTGCCAAAGTGCTGTGAGCTGCTGCTTCAAAATCATAACCCTCAAGTGAAACAAACTGCCCCTGCTCATCGAGCGTGTAGACATTGGTATCCACACTGAGAATCGGCCGACGCATCACGCGAAAGCCTTTGGACGTCTTTTGTACATTCACCCAATGCCATGCCGGGGGCGATGCACTGTAAGCCGTGCGGATGAGCATCCACTGATCTAGTAACTGTTGATCTGCCATCCAATCCACCGGCCAGTAATCCTCGCTGATTGGCCATGGGATTTGATCGGCATCGGTTAAATCGTATGACATTTGATCGGAAGTACAGATCACGCGTCCATTGTTGATCGACAAAGAACGTTTCTTGACTGATCCGTCAGCAGAATGTTCTTCGGTGGCTGATTCAAAACTGCGTTTATCGAAATCAACTTGCCACTGGTGATCAATTGAAGCATGCCCTCGTGTTGAGGGGAAGACAATATGTACACTGCCGGAGGCTTGCTGGGTTTGATCACGTAAAATGGATTCAAGTTGATAGCCTACGGGTTGGTTGGCAATACCGATGGTATAGAAATTACGCTCGGGTTGGATCACATTTTTCAGATGCTCTGTACTGTGATCCACCAGGCTTTGGCCTCGTTGTCGAGCTTGATTTTCCGATGTGGTATCACCAGACACCTCGCCGAGTGTGCCAACGAGTTGGGGTAAATGGGTTGCAGCGAGTTTAACTGCATCGACCATGCCGGTGACCTGCACGGTTAAAGTGGCACCTTGGCCTAGCCTGATAACATGCACATCACGTGACAAAGGTTCAGGGCCAATCCCCATGTCCTTATCGACCGGATAATGCAGTGTAAACCACTGGGACTGTTCAAGAGTATCGTCCTTGGTGAGTTCATGCTTAGCAGGCTTGCGTCGCATGGTGGCTTGAAATTGCCACGCCAATGCCTCGCGTAATTGTTCATCGTTGCTTGCTGCGGATCTTGCTACGCGGATGATACAGAATCCATCCATATCATCGGGGTAAAGCAGCACAGATGAAGGAGACTGCGGATCACAGGTTGCATAGAGATCAGACAATTCTGCGGAGAATCCAAGTTGACGATCAGCACAATCCTGAGCAGTCACCAACTTGTATCGCGTATCCTGTGCCAACAAGGCGATACTTGTATAAAGCTTGTCGAATTGCGCCATGCGAGATGAACTCGTTGGCATATCCAAGATGACTTGCCTGGTGTAAAACACCCAATAGCTACGGCCATCATGTGACCAGATCATCATGTGATGCAATATCGTTTGACGGTCCGAGCGACTGATGCCCAGCAAGCGTCGTTCCATGCGATTGGCACGGCGACTGGCCCATTGATGCGCGATACTCAACGATGACAAATCTTCTGAAGCAATGGCATATTGAATGCCTGCGTAAATGACCGACTGAGGGTCTTGTGTCTGCCCTGCATCGAGTTCAAATACATGCATCGTGGTATGAACATCATTGGATAATTCAAAGCGTGACTCCTGTACGACAGCTGAGGTGACTCCATCTGCTACAGGAGCTTGTTGGCGCCAGTCATTGGGGAGTTGGAGTTTAAGCGTATCGATTTCGTAGGTTTGCAAAGCCGTGAATTGCTCAAGCGAATTCATGTCCGGGTCAAACCGTTTTTCAGAGACACTGGCACGATAATGGCTAAGCCACTGAGCGCAGACCAGACTTAAAATCAAAACCAGGAGCATCGCACCGGCGACGGTTCGATGCTCCTGGCGGGTCGAAGTTGAAGGAATTTTGTTGCCCATTATCCGGCGATGGTAGATTGCTCAACCCTACGTTGCAACGTCTGGTGTCTGCATTATGCGGCCTGTGCGTAGATGGGGACGTCGCTGATCCGACGAGCCATCACGTAACTGAGTTCCATGCCGGTGGTCTTGATCGGGCAGTTTTGCTGGATGAAGTTCCGAGCACCACGTGCCAGTTGCAGTCGCATAGCCGTGCTTCGCAGCGAGTCGACACACAGGTCCACCCAATCACGATCCAGTTTGGGCATCAGTAAATGCTCACCGTGCTTGACTTTCAGATCACTGACTGAACTTGATGAAGCGATGACCGGGCGTGCCATAGCCATGGCTTGTAAAGTCGGCCAGACTGCCTGGGCGATTTCCTGAAGTGAACTGACGACTACCGAAGCACTGCTGAGTCTGCGGACTGTTGCAGGTGACAACGCTGGCCCTGAACAAGTGAGGACGGCATGGGGTACCGCCTCTTTGATCCGAGGCCAGATTTCGTCGGTAAACCAACTCTTAGAACGCCAGAATGATTTGCTACGCCAATTGCCATGGAGAACAACCTGCGGCGTTTCCGGTTGGTTGTTTTGTAATGGCAAATGGAAGTACCCAAGATCCACAGCGTCTGGTACGAGAATCGAGTGACAATGCCGATCGATGAAGGAATGCTGTGCCAAACCGGAATTAACGGTGAGGATATCCGCACGACAGGCGATGTACTGTTCCATCTCTGCACGTTGTTGAGCAAGATGTTGATGCCAGAGTTGTCGTGGATAGCTGTTGGTTTTCTGTGCGATCAAATCATGAGCAAGACTCAAGGGTTGATACAGATCACAGACACGAACATTAGCACGAACACGTTCAGCTAATGGCCAAAGCCCTGGATGCATGCACATTACCGCGTCATAGCGATGGTCCTTACGCATCATTCGAACCTGTCTGCGTAATGCAGGCATCATCCGAACCTGATCCGAGACATTGGGTGCGAACATTGACAGTCCACGTCCAATGAATTCTTTTCTTGCTGGTGAACTTTCCACGACAATGGTATGGGTCTGTGAATGAACTTTGCGCCACTGGTCAAGATGGACAGGTTCATCCTTGATACATGCCAGATGCACATCGTGCGTTTGGCTTGCCAGTCGTAGCATTTGCCAGGCCCTTGCCCGATCGGCGGTTCCCATCGGGTCGGGGACACAGTGACTGAGCATGAGCAGCGCCGGTCGCTTGGTTCCGGCGGCTGCTCCGATCAGTGGTAGCTGCTCAAGGTCATTAACTTCCTTGAGACTTTCAAGTGGCGGATTCTCCCCTCCGCCCCGTGAAGCTGCTGCCTGGCGAATTGTCTTTCTCCCAACCGCCCCGCTGCTGCCACTTTTTTTGTGATATTCCTGCATAACATGCACTCCGATACAACGCAGGTTGACGAACAATTAAAACTACTACAATCAATCAAAAATCATGCCGCCTTGGCGTAGTAACGGTATTGATATCGGTATCCGTAGCGGTAGTAGTAGTATTGACGGAAGCTGCGCGAATGGTCGGTGGCGATGACACCAGCCACGGGTGCGTGATAGCTTTCCAATGTGCGGATGGCTTGCCGGATCAACGTACTTGGCGTGCGACTCATGCGTGCGATGAGAATCACATCATCACTCTGCGAGCCAAGGATGCCAGCATCAGCCAACTCCACTACGGGAGGTGTGTCGATGATGACATGATCATACTCACGCTTGAGCTTCTTGATCATCGAAGACATCTGCGGACTCGAAAGCAACTGGACGGCTTCGTTGTTCACACGGGTACCAGCAGGTAACACATGCAAACCATTGGGGCCGACTTCCAGAAGCGCGTCCTGGAAGGAAGCTTCACCGCGCATCACACCCACAAGACCGTAGGACTGAGGCAGGTTCAAAAGCTTCTTAAACTGCGGCAAACGCAGGTCAGCTTCGATGACCAAAGTCTTACGATTGTGCAGTTCAGCCATGATCAAGCCCATGTTGAGGCTGGTGATCGTTTTGCCTTCCTGTGGTGTCGCAGAGGTGATGGTATGCACCAGATGCCGACGGTTTTCCCACTTCGCCAACAAACCTGTGCGGATAGAGCGGTACTCCTCAGCAATCACGCTTGATGGATTGGTCAGACTCACCAGGCGTTCGTCCACATCACTGTAATCCTCACGGTTGACAGTGCGTTGTGCGGGCTTGGGTTGCGACGGCACGCTGATGTTGACCAACGGTGCTGCCGGAGTTGCCAATGATGGCGTAGGCTTTGCTGCCTGCTGTGGCTGCGTTGCCTGTGGTGGTTCGATGGTCAGGTTTTCCGACACCGGTTCATTGGTTCCGGTGAATTTAAGCCCAGCGTTTTGCGAGTCCGAAGCTTGTTCGGGTCGCTGCTTGCTAGAGTCTTTGGGTTCCTGCCCACCACGATTCAATGCGTCAAAGATGTAACCCATGATTACATATTCCCTGCTAGCGCGAGCCTCGGGGCATCGCTGGTTGAAGAAACAAAGTCATTGTGCACAAGGCTCAGTGAGAGATCCGCGGCTACGGTCTGCACCATTGCGGGCGTGATTTCACGTTCCTTTTTGACACTGGCCAAAAGCATCGCGTTGTCACACACATAGTTGACCAGTCTGGGCACGCCATGTGTGAGATTGAAGATTGCTTCGAGCGCTTTACCGGGGAAGCGGACCTGCAGATGTTGCGGGTCGATGCTTGCCATGCGGATACGATGGCCGATATAAGCTGCGGTCTCCTGAATGGTCATCGGGCGAAGTGCCTTGACCATTGAGATGCGTTGCTTGAGTGCCGCCATCTGTGGTTCATGCAGACGGTGGAGTAATTCAGGTTGTCCAACCAACACCACCTGCACGAGCTTGGCTCGGTTGGTGTCGTAGTTGGAGAGCATGCAAAGTTCCTGCAAGGCGCTGTCACTCATCGCATGTGCCTCGTCGACAAGTAGAACCACCGGTTCACCTGCGGCATATTGCTCGTGCAAAAAGGTGAATACCTTCTCCAGGAGAATCGCGTGATCATCATTGAGGTGATAGGTCACTTCGACAGCTCGGAGAATCTGGCGAAGCAGTTGCTTGCCATCTTCATGACCGTGGAGGATCGGCACGATCCGTGCTGAGTCAGAACAACGACTGATCATTGTCCGACTCACCGTGGTCTTGCCGGTCCCTACTGGTCCAGTCACGCAGACGTAACCTTTACGCATGCGAATCGTGTACTCAATGGCGGCCAAGGCCTCGCGGTGTTCCTCGCTGCCGAAGAAGAATCGCGGGTCAGGCGTATTCTCAAACGGCAAGGTATTGAGGTTGAAAAAAGCTTCGTACATCTCGAGTTTCCCTTACTCTTGGTGTCAATCAGCCTGGCGGGCTTCAACAACGGGGGTAGCGTCAATCGTGCTATCTTCCAAATAGCTTTGGACAAATTCCATCGGATCCTGCTTGATCGTATCGGTGTTCTGTGGATGCTGAAGGTTCATGTAAAGCACACTCACCAACGTCATCAGTACCGCCGTCATAGCTACCGCATTAAGCGGGTACAAAACCATGTTGCGGACCTTTCGCATCCGACGATGCTGTACTGAAACAATCTCACTGACTTCACCAAGCAAAGGCAGGTGCATCGCCGTGGAGAGCTGTTCGCCATCATGGAATGTTTCATCCGTACGATGAGCAAAAAGCAAACTCACGGCACCGGCGATCATCCCTAGGCCAACGGCACTGATGAGAATCTGGAACACGTTGGGTGCCACCGGGCGGGTGAGCTTGGGACACTCACGGATGAAGGCCAGTTGGACACCACGGTTGCCATCATCAGCACTACGTGCCATTTGGATTCTGCGAAGGTTTTCTTCCCAGAACTGCATTTCGCGTTGCAACTGATCCATCTGACGGGTGATCTTGCGATATTGTGAACGAATCGGGAACAGATCAGCAGCTTTGACATTGAGGCTTTCACGGCGTTCTACGACCTGTGACATTTCATCTTCAATGGCGGTCTGTTTGGCAATCGCTTGATTCAGCGAAAGCTTCAGTTCATCAAAATGTCCATTGCTGGCGACTGTCTTGCGAGTGACTACTTCAGTTTCGGTCTGGCCAATCTTGGCCTGCAATTCTGATATCTGAACTTTTAAGTCTTGGACGTCAGGATGACGCTCGGTCATTTTGTTGACGACAACCGCTGTGCGATAGCCCGTCTGCAATTCACGAAGCTTTGCTTCAAGTCGAATCAACTCAGGGTTACGTTCTTTGACAAATGAGTTGATGGTCTTGGAGGTGTTAGCCAATGCCTGCCTGGAGGAGTCAACCTGACTCTTGGCCAATATAAGTTGGCGATTGAGTTCTGAAATCTTCTCATCAAGCTGAGTCTGAATCACGTTGATGCTGTTGGGTGAATCAGGCAGCAGCTCGGAGTACTTGATTTCATAGGTGAGCTTCTGATTTTCCAAAGATTCAATCTTGATACGGGTTCGATCCACTTCATCCAGGAAGAAGCTTTGCGTATCTTCAAGTCCCTTGGCAATCTGACTTCGTGCCTGGTCAATATAGTTTTGTACTAAACGATTGATGACCAAACGGGTGACGACCGGTTCTGTGCCGATGTATTTGACACTGATGCGTTCGTGTTCCTGAGTAGCAATCTCGAAGCGAACCTGAATCTTACGAGCCATATCAGCACGCAGTTCCACAAGATTCACTTCCGGGCCACCAGCTTTGAAACGCTGCACCACGTAGGGCTTGACGTCTTCAATAGCCTTGTCCAGAGACAGACCGTTGGTCAGTTCCTGTTTGATACTGGTAGTATGCTGGTCGTAGGTCTTTTGCCCACTACCGACCATAATGGATGCCAGGACATGATCTGTGCGACGGTCGAAGACCGCTTCTGCCTGATACTTGCGGGGAAGCAGCAGGGAAAACGCCAGAACTGAGGCACTGACTACAAACAGTGGGAATACGAACCGCCATTTGTAACGCAAGAGGATGAACCATGCGTCTACTAGGGCTTTGGCTTGATTGGTGCTGCGACTCATGTGAACGACTTCCTTCCGATATTGAGTTCACGTTCGTTGCGTGACTTTAAAGACGATTAAAACGGTTTGAACCTTATCAGTTATTACTGTTTTCAGGTCCGCCCCGGTAGGGATAGCTTGTAAGGTTGCCACCGATATTGACCGGTGCAGAGACAGTTTTGGCGGCAGGCTGAATCGGCAGAAGCACCTGCTGTAATGCCAAGCCGACTGCGGCAAATCCATTGGCGGGAACATAAAGAATGTCACCTTCATTAAGCACCGCGTCGAGTGTGGTGTCGCCTTCTTTGACCATCTTGTCCAGGTCGATGGTCATGCGTTTGACCATTTCACCATTACCCGATGGACGCAACACATGAATGTGCTCAGGGTCGGCAAGACGCGAAGGTTGTGCCATCGCGAGAGTCTGAAGAACGGTGTTGGCACCGTTGTAGGCATAGGCACCAGGACGCCCCACTTCACCAAACACAAAGATGCGTTTGGAGTTAAATCCGATGACGCGAAGACTCACATCAGCATCCTCGTAATACTGAGCAGCAAGCTGTTGCAACTCGGCACTGACCTGTTCAGGTGTCTTGCCGGCCACAAAATGCGAACCCAGCAAAGGCAAAGTAATCCGACCGTCCGGGCGAATCTGCTCGGAGTGTCCGGAAATTTCCGAAACACGTTTGGAGTAGATCAAAATCGTGTCCGGCGGTGCCAAGGTGTAAGCCTTGGTGGTAACCGTAGGACGCGGGGTGGTCACGAATGCCGAATAATCGGTGTAATTCGGTTGTGAACAGCCTACGAGTCCTAACAGGATGCCGATGAGAATCGGGCCTGCAGAAATAGTCCGGCGCTTTTTGTAACAATTTAACTTCGACATCTTCATTTCCTCCTGACACTGATTGAACATTACAGTGCGGCTTGATCCCATACTTTTGGAAACGTGGCTAACAGCAACTTCAGATCACTGAACACGCTGCGGCGACGTAGGTATCGCAAATCAAAGGCAATCTTCCGACGGGCACCCGCCAGATCGTTGGTATATCCATGCTTGACCTGGGCCAACCCTGTTAGACCAGGACGACCGGCCAAGCGAAGTTCGATGCCCGGGATGTCCTTGCGTAACTGCTCAAACATTTCAGGACGCTCAGGGCGAGGTCCCACCAGACTCATGTCACCCCGAAGGATGTTCCAGAGTTGCGGCAGTTCGTCGACGTGTGATCGACGCATCCAATTACATCCCCAAAGCACTCGCGGGTCACGCTTGGCAGCCCATTGGGCGCTACCAGGTTTTTCTGCGTTCATCCCCATCGTGCGAAACTTGTAAATCTTAAACAGCCAGCCATCGGTCCCAACACGCCACTGTGAGTAGAACACCGGGCCACCATCGACCAGACGAATCCACAAAGCACAGAAGCAAAGCACAGGAAGCAAAATCAGAACGCCAATCGCTGAACCACAAACATCCATAAAACGTTTGGTGGTTTCGAATACGGCACCGGGACTTTTAAGCGACCGGCAACTGTGTTGGGTTGGTTGACTTGTTTTCATTGCTCAAGAAACTCCACATTTGCATCTGTTACATTGACGATATTGTCAACGAACTAGCTCTGGTATCGTCGCAATGATTGGGTCACTTAAGCTGCCTTTGCATTTTGTGACGGTTATAACGAGAAATTTATTTACAACACATGGTCCGGATACCTATTCCATATGAGATATACACCCGTATCCCATGTGCATTCAGCCCCTGATCCATCTGGCCGATACCTATTGCAGTGCTTGTTTCAAAGCTGTCACGCAATAACGCATTGAGCCGGAGTCGATCAGATGTCTGATAAAAACCGTATGCGCGTCACACAAACGCCATCTTCAATAGAAGCCATCAATCAAGAACCATCCAACACAGATCTATTGAGTATGGAAGAACTCTCAGGCAGACAAACACGGACATGGAATCCGGATGGGTACATTTACCAGTTATTGTCCCAACGCTATATTTCGGATACCAATCAACAACTCCTCGTCGTTCAATGTGGGACAGGTGACGTCGCCATTCGACTGGCCATGCTTGGATATGATGTCTACGGCATTGATCCTGATCCGTCTCATATCGATTGGGCACGGGAGTCCGCATTAAGGCATGGTGTGAACAACAACACGCGCTTTGCTGTCATGAATGCCGATAATCTGCTTCATGATGATGAACGTTTCGACATCATCGTGGGCATCAATGCACTTAAGCAATCCGAACTGAACCAAACGCTCAGTGAAATTCATCGCACCCTCAAACTCGGTGGGACCGCCCTGTTCAAGGAACAGATTCAAACACCACTGGATACAGCAACCGCTGAAGATGAAGTATTAAACCAAACCGATCTGGACATGGTGAACCAAACTTTTGGCAGCATACAGACGCGCCGATTCACCATCCTCAGCCGGCTTGATCACCTTATCCCACGTTCCAGCGAGTACACACGATCCGCACTGCAGAAGCTTGATCGCAAACTCTTGGATCTCTGCCCCCCCATGGCAAGCCTGGGCGCTACCGCAGTGATCAACTGCACCAAGTCAGCTCAAAATCTGACCGAAGGTATCCAGTTTGCCGCATAAGTCAGATGCATTGCATTTCAAAGGTCTTTAGGCATCCATTCGGTCGATAAAAAGACTGCAACGCGTCCCATAACCGCGCTTGTTGAAACACGTTCATCACGTTACGCTAATGTAATGAAGCGCACGGAAGCGCAAAATTTGTTATTGGCCGGAGGCCTCCTGGTTCTGCTGACATTCACAGCCGGCTGTCGCACTGTCTCACTTAAAAAGTTCATCCCCAAGTTCCCCACCAAAAGCCAACCTGCACAAAACACGGTGGCTCAAACTCAAACGTCCAATAATCAAAACCACAAACCAGACACTTCCCAAGCACAAGCTCAAGCATCCGTGCCCCAGCTGACTCACGACCAAGTTCTGCTCAGCCAGGCCAGAGCCTATATCAGCGATGGTGATCTGCAATCCGCGTTGGTTCGATTTGAACAGGCGATTGTGGAGAATCCCAAGCTTGTTGATGCCTACATCGGTGCCGGGCATATCTATCATGGACAAGGCGACTACGAAGTCGCTGAAGGTAAATTTGAACAAGCCACACGTCACGCACCGACAAGTTTTCAGGCTCATTATTACCTTGGACTCATGCGGCAACTACTGCACAAGTATCGTCAGGCAGTCAAGGCATACCTCTACGCATTGGCAATTGATCCTGAAGATTTTGCAGCTAACCATAATCTGTCGATCTGCTATTTGCAGGAAGGTCGTGCCGCCGAAGCCGCACCGTATGCGATGCGGGCCGCCAAGCTGGATAAGGACAGTCAGGCGGCCTGGGCGAATCTCGGCTCCTCCTATAACTTGATGGGACTCTATGAAAAGGCGATTCGCGCCTACCGCCAGGCCAACGAGTTGGGTGACACCACCGAACCGATCCTGCTTGGACTTGCTGAAGCACATATGCGTCTTGAACACTTTGACCGTGCGTTGATCGTCCTCAAACAGGTCGTTGCCAACTTCCCCAGCGCGGTCGCTCATGAACGTATGGGCTATGCTTACTTCAAACAGCGTGAATATGACTTGGCGATGAAACAGTTCCGTGCTGCCCTGCTCTTTGATCCGGATGACACCGCATCACTCAACGGCCTGGGCGTCTGTATGATGACCCGCTACATTTCCAACGGCCGCCAAGTCCAACTCCACTGCGAGCAGGCGTTACTTGCCTGGCGTCGCAGCCTGGAAATCGCACCTAATCAGCCACAAATCAACTCCCTGCTCCAATCCTTTGGGCAAAGTTAAATAAGTTCCACCGTTAGACCAACTAATTTACATTCAGGATTGCCCTGCAAATCCAGTGATTTAATTACATAACCAAAACCGCAGGAACTGGTGTTGACCAATTCCTGCGGAAATTATTAAATGTAAAATATACTGATGTCGATTGAAACACGAGGTTAATTCATTGCTTTACTTTCAAGACCTTTCTCTCACTTGGCCCACTCCGCCCCGACATCTTCACGATCCAGTGGCTTTAAACGTTGCAATGACGACGCACGGATACTCGCTGGATTATCCTTGAGTAAGTCAAAGGCATCCGGCTGTAACGGGGATTCATTACCCAATACTAATTTCTGACTCAGGTCCATCCCGGTGATCCGGTTATTTTTCCATGTCAGTTGTCCTTGATTCTTATTGCGGAACTGGATCACGGATAGTCCAATGGGATTAATCACAGTATTACCTTCAATCAAGGTATCCGTCGGAGATACAAAGGCTTTACTACGATCGGATTTCACACCAATATCAAACGGTGTGCGGCATTCAATAAGTACGTTGTTGCGAATCACACAATCCTTTACCGGCCAATAGCCATGAAGTGGCCCATTGGACAAAGCGTTGTTCATGACTATCGCACCATAGAACATTTCGCCACCGAGCTTTTCCAAATGATTGCCTTCGACGATATGGCCTTCACCGATGATCCGAACACCACTGTTAAGTGCATGCCCTTCGCCGATAAAGACATTGTCACGTACGACACAGTGATTGCCATGACGTAATGTCATCTGACCTTTGCAATGTAAAAATGTATTGTTCTCATAGAGATTAAAACAACTCTTGTTTGAGATTACTTCAATCTCCCCGTCACATTTTTCAAACAGGTTTTGAGAAACTTTTACCCGTCCCGCCTGCATTGATGTTTTACTATCACCAATGCGCATGATCTCCCAACCATTTTTATCAGTCCCCTTGGGGCGGTTGGCAAAGTAGTTGTGATGTATATGGTGCCGGACACCTTTTTGAGAATCGCCATCATTTAACCAGACAGTCAACAAATTGTCCTCGATGATTTTATTGGTAAAAGTGCAATGATCAATTTCATGATCCAGACCATGAATATAGACCCACTTGGCTTTATGGCCGTCACCATTCTTATCATGGATACGGGTTTGCGTCAGTCGGCAAAACTGCGATCCATTTTCAAAACGAATCACCCAATCACTGGGGATGCTTCCGCCATTGAGATCAAAACCACTGACCACCAATCGCTTGCCATCAATGAGTATCCGCGACGAACCTGTAAGAACCACCTTACCAGGTGTCTGAGCGCGTAAAGTAATTGGCTTCTGATCATCAGCCCTGTTTAGTGGGGCAAACTTGATATCCTGATCTGCGTATGTGCCATCTTTCCAGATGATTTGATCACCGGGCTGGACGTACTTGCAGACGTCATTGAGTTGTTTAGCGGATTCGACCTGCCATGTTTTTGCACATGCCAGATTCGTAACACATACCAACAATAAACCTGCATAGAGAACACCCTGTGATTTCCGATTCATCATGATTATCCTTCTCACTTATTCAAAGTATGTCGTGACTATGTAAGCCTAGGCATCATCCGCGGACAGGGAATCCGTTTGATTGGTATTGATTTCAGCATCCGGTTTACGGCCAATGTAGACAAACAAGCTGCCAACCCCACCGACAAAGACTGCGACAAAGCCAATGGCTAATCGCCCTTCCATCGGATTAGGCAGCAACATTAACAGCCCCAGAAACACACCAACAATTACCGAGAAAATACCCAGTATCCGCAGTTGTTGATGGTCATTGCCTTGGCCAACTTCTTTTTCAAAATCTACCGGTGTATGCATGGTCGTAAAGAAGTCATCGACCTTCTTCTTGTATTGCTCACTTGCCGTTGACCAGAATGGAATGGTAATGACAAAGCCTAATACCCCCAAGCCAACGTTCCAGAAAAGCTTATCCTGAAAGGCCCAGGGTTCTGAAAGCCAACCCCATTTGGCAAGTGTGCTACTGTAAAATCCAACCGTCGAACTGCAAAGCGCCAAACTCACTGAACAGACACATGACCAGACTGGTGCACGCCTGATGAAGATACCGACAAACAACGGCACCCCCAAAGGCATCGCAAGCAGTGTTCCCACATCAAGCATGAGTTGGAACACACCCTTGCCTCCACTGCGAGCAAAGTATAAAGCCAGGCAAATAATACACAGGCCACATGCGATACTCACAAGTTTCCCAAGATTCAATAACGCCTTATCTTCGCGAGGCGTCCATCCCATGAGTCTGCAAATCGTGGGATAAATATCCTGTGTCACAACACCCGCGTTACGATTCAACCCGCTGTCCATCGAACTCATGGTTGCAGACAACATCGCCACCACCATCATTCCAGTCAAACCCGTGGGCAATAGTTTCAGGCTGATCACCGCATAGGCAGCCTCAGCAGGCTTGGCAATTTCCATTGCAGAAATTTCACTGTGGTACATCAATCGGGCGACCATTGGTGGGACAAGCCATATAAACGCACCCATCGCCATAAGTACACCTGCCATCGCTGCAGCTTTGCGTGCTTCCCAACCATCTTTCACTGCAAAGTATCGATATGAGGAATTGAGCGTATTGTAGTTTAATACGTTCTTAAGCAGCATCGCCCCCGCCCAGACCCATGTATAAGAATGGTTTTTGAATACACCATCTGCATTGATCACACTGAATTTTTCAGTTAAATTTTGATCTGTAATCGCCTGCTCAAATCCGCTAAAGCCACCTATGGCTTTGATACTCAGATATGCCATAAGAATTGTAATTGGGACAAGGATCAGGCACTGCAAAAAGTCCGTCGCCATCACTGCCCAACTACCACCACTAGTTGAGTACAGCAAGACAACCAACCCCACGACTACGATCACCTCGTTTATATATTTATCATAGCCTAAAACGGATGAGCAGAAAATTGCCAAGCCGTATAGCCATAACGCAGCATAGACCAGATTTGTCAACACATTAAACCATGCAAAAAACTGCTGCGTTTTAGGACCAAATCGCTTTTCGATCACTTCAGGAACGGTGATGCAACGTAGCTGTCGAAACCATGGCGCGATAAAAATCGCCCCGACAAAAAAGGCTATCGCATTGGTGATATAAATAATCAGAACACTCCAACCTGCTTCATACGCTACGCCACTGGCGCCGGTAAAAGTCCAGGCTGAAAAGCTGGTCATAAACGCACTGGCGCCCACAAGCCACCAAGTACCTTTGCATCCGTTACGGAAGTAGTCGCTGGTATTCTTGTTCTGACGGCTGAGCACTGCCCCGACTGCCACCAGCAGTGCCATGTAAGCGACGACTACCACCATATCGATTGTTGAAATTGCAGGCATTATGTAAAACTACTTTGTGTCTGAATGTATTAATATGTCTGTCGTTACTTGGAAAGTAGCAATCCACACCCTAAAACGAAACAATGGCATGCCGCAGGAAACGGCCGACAACGAATTGTCCGTATATCTATTTAGGTTTTCTCTGAACCCAATCAGGGGTTGGCATCAATTGCTTTTTTTGCATGTGAAAACGCAGCACCCTTAAACAAATTCCAGACATCACTATTCTGGTTGTGATGCATATCAATACCGTGATAAATTTCCTTGGTATCAACTGGAATTGCATTGTAAGCAGCGTACACTGAAGTCGGGGCACAAACCACATCACAGAATCCGACGGACATAATAATCGGTGCCTTGATCCGACTGGCAAAATTGACTGCATCAAAGTATCTCGATGCACTGACGATCTTATCCCATGACGCCTTGTCCGTTTGCGGATCAATCCCCTTAAGGATTTGAGGCCACCCGGCTTTGCGACTAATCACTGGCGCAGTGTGATCACACATAGCAGGAACGCCGGAGAGCAGCAAAGTAACATCCGGATCCAGACCGCCTGCTACGAGAGCCTGACCACCACCTTGTGATGAGCCCCAGACAATCAGTGTTTTGCCATCCCATTCAGGCCGACTTTTGAGAAATTGCAGTGCGCGGTATAGACGCATGTACATACCAAGAAAATAGTATGTTTCCCGGTCTTCACGACCACGCACGCGGTAGTCAGAAAATTCGCCTTTACTGAGTTTAGAATAGAATTTTTTATCTTTACCATTTGGGATACCATGAGCGTTAAAGTCCAGGCCAATCATGCCAATAGATGCCCCGCGGTCAACTGGATTGTTGAGATAGGCCGTTTTAACACCTGCTGAATGCGGAAACAAAATGGCTGGACATTTTCCTTTTTGCGCATTTTCAGGAACCGCAAAGTAACCTGAGACTGCTTGGCCACCAGGATTGCCTTGCATATCCGGACAGTTGAGTTGCAGATCATATGCCAGGACATTATCCCGCTTACATGGGACTTGCGTAAGCTGTGGCTTCATTGGGCTTGCCAACACCAGCTTCTTTTTTGATTCCCAAAACGCATCAAAGTCATCAGGAACGGGCATGCTTGGTTGGATCAGCTGCGGATCAACCGCTGCCCCAGCGACGGCTGGCTTTTCCCTTTTTTTATAGTCCAAATGCCCCGGCACATTCACAAACAATTTAACGAAACCCGGTTCATCCAATGACGCTGTCACTGCTACAGGTTTTTTACCTAAAGTGATCGTACCTTTATGCAATGTCAAAGCACTATCTTTACTTACGGTATAAGAAACAGTATCAGTCATCGCTTTACCATCACGTGTTGCTGAAATCAGAAATGTAATGGCCTGCCCCTGTTGATAGATTGCATCGGAACGATCAGTTCGGATGGTGACTTGAACTTCAGGTGCAGCCAGTAGCGTATTGCTGCAAACTCCTAAAAGCATCGACAAGATCAAGGTACGAGAAAATAGTCTGAACGTAGACATAAAGCTGAATCTTTCATTCAAGGCAAAACAGATCAACAAATATATATAATTTATTAACAAAATATCAATTGGCTATGTCAGGCGTGTTGTATACCACGTCTGCATCATCGGGATTGAGTGTTCCAGCATGTCCATCGACAAAGAGATAGTTCGATGCACTGTTGTTAGCATGACGCATGGGGTCTTCATTAGCCAGTGAGGCGAAACTCCAACCTGATGATCCGCAGTCAACATAGGTTCCCTGGCTATCTCCATTGATCATACGTTTGGAGGGGAACAAGAGATCTTCGTATCGCCATGTCGGTGTATTGGGTGGAGCATAGGGAAGCGTTGAGCTTGAGCTATTGTAGGTATCATTGGGATGCTGATATTTCGCGCGGTTTTGCTGCTCATTGTGGTTACTACCGGTGACCTGCGAGGAAGTTTTCAATCGCTGCACCATACCATAACCGCTGCGATAGCTATCCGTGGTTGCATAGTTCCAGTTGGGGCAACCTGTAAAGATCGGTGAGATCAGATGCTTGACTGATGAGCTTCGATCATCTTTACCATTGGTGTACTTGGAGAGCTGTTGGAACCAAATATAATCATAAGTATAAGGGTTACCATCCCAGCCGGATTTCAAACGCGGATAGACGATACCACCTTTGTGATCATTGCCATAGTAGTAATGGATCAGCCCCATCTGTTTGAGATTACTCAAACACTTGGTACTCCGTGCTGCATCTCTGGCCGATGCCAAAGCAGGTAAAAGAATTCCAATGAGTAAAGAAATAATGGATATTACAACCAACAATTCGATAAGAGTAAAAGCTTGTTTTTTGCGTATCATTTTTATCTCCAGTGTGTATGAAATAAAACTTAATAGCTTGTCGTTTCATCGGCAGGATCATTAATTGCCTCAAATGAAAGAACGGGATCGAGACTCGACGCATGGCCATCGACAAAGAGTAAATTCGAGGAATTACCATTTAGATGACGCAATGGGTCCTCATACTTTAAAGGTTCAAATCGATAACCACTTGTGGACGTATCGATAAATGCGCCTTGACTATCACCATTAATCGCCCTTTTTGAGGGATGGGGCAAATCATTGTACCGCCAACTTGGAGCATAAGGCGGTGCTGGCAATTTGTCTTTATCCGAATAGCCATCATTGCCACTATCTTCTGGATGCTGATATTTAGCTCGTGTTTGCGGGGATTTCAGGCGTAGATTCATCCCATATCCGGGGCGATACGTCACCGCAGGATCGTATGACCAATCTGGACAACCGGTAAAGATCGGCGACAGGTTATTGTCAAATCGATTATCCTTGCCATTAATTATCTTGGACATGATCTGGAACCAATAATAATCATTGGTATATGGATTACCTGCCCAATTCTTTTTAATGCGTGGATAGATAATCACATCATCATGATCGTTACCGTAGTAATGATGACTGACTCCCATCTGCTTGAGATTACTAAGGCACTTGGCGTTGTATGCCGCCCCACGCGCGGAGGACAAAGCAGGAAGCAGGATTGAAATAAGCAATGAGATAATGGAAATGACAACCAATAGCTCAATCAATGTGAAAGCATGGGGTCGATGTCTCATGATCGAATCCCTTTCAAAACAAGGTCAAACATCTATTCGGTTTACAGGCGGGCGACACACAACGTGTCTAAAAAAATAGTTTATTTATGACGTTTTCACGGCATCGGCATGTTGATACATATCCGCATCCTGACCTTCGATCATTCGCGGTTGCACTTGAATATCGGCACGCGTGAGATCATGCGAGTGATCCATACGCCAAAGTAATTGTTCGACGGCTTGACGGCCCACGATATCCGGCTGAATGTCGATGGTGGCCGGAACGGGGAACAGGCCATCGAGCATGGGGTGATAGTCACAGGAGATAAACTGCATGTCACGTCCTGGGGTAATACCACGTTGATACAGACAGCGGTAGACCATGGCCATCAACGTGGCACGTGGCACAAACACGCCTGTGGGTCGATTGGGTAACGCAAGCAGTCGGTCGATCATGCTGCCGATGCGTTGCTGATCAAGCTCTTCCTTGAGATTCATCTGAATGGGTTCAGTTTCATCAACCAACACATCCACATCAAGTCCTGCATCTTTAGCGGCAATTTCAAATGACTCTGCACGTTGAGAAAAACCCATGTGAGAAGCATTTACATGCAAAAATGCAACCTGCTTGTGACCTCGATCTTTGAGATATTCCATCGCCATCGTGCCTATTGCTTCATTATCCGGGCCAACTCGATCGCCCCAGTACCCCAGGCGACTGCGGCGAGATAGAAACCAGACACAAGGGTTGCATGAAAGCTTTTGGGCCAATTCACGCGACGGCGGGAAACCGTGCAAAAGCAGGCCATCGACATTGCCTGAAGTGACATTCGGTGGCAAGCGACGCTCATCAACGATCTGACTGAGAATCATGTTGTAGCCTGCCTTAGCCAAAGCTAACTCGGCACCATGCACCACCGCAGCAGTGATCGCAGTCAACGCCAAAGAGGGATCCGTGCCAAAGAGCAGGACCGCAATATTGCCCGTCCGAGTCTTGCGACGACTTCGTGGCTGAGGCCCACGTCGCACCGCAGGGGGCGTATACCCCAACTGCTGCATGGCTCGGGTCACAAGCTGCACACTCTTGGGTGAAACGCCATCCCCGCCATTAATGACTCGGGAAACTGTGGCATGCGAGACGCCGGCGATTTTTGCAACTTCGACAATTGACATGTTCAAAGCATAGACCGGCTATGAACACATGTCAATCGCGTTATTAACATTTTATTTTACATTACTTTTAAACACTCAAATATATTTAATATAATCATTTACAAATTTTTTAAAAACATTATGTACATTTTAATATGTAAATTATTTGCACATTAAACACCAGGTGCCTATGCTTATCCCTGTAAACACAAAACAGACTCAATCAAATGGGCCATCCTTAAGTAAGTCCTCAAAACACGATGAAAAGCAACTGCCTGATCCTGACTCTATGCATAAGCATGCTGACACCTGTCGTCAGATGCCATGCCCAAGACCTGCCTGGCCAAACAGTCCTGTTGCCGGAAGTAGTGACGGTGAGCCCCAATGCTTATCACCAACTCAAGCTTGACATGCTTGCCAATCCTGCAAGGCACACACAAGGGCTAGTAAAGCTCAATGCAGATGCTCAAAAGGCTATGCGTACTCCCATTCGTGCGATCACGGAAAAAACTGTCAAAGGCCCAAGCAGTGACCCACATGATTACGTCTCACTATCACCCTATCGCTGGCCCAACCCCAACTCGGCGGACGGCATGCCTTGGATTCGCAAGGATGGCAAAGTCAATCCCATGCGCGATCAATATGACCTGCCTGCAATGCAGAGCATGGCAACAACCACCTTCACGCTCGCAACTGGATACTACTTCCTAAATGAAGAACAATATGCCCAGCGTGCCACCCAATTGATCGACATGTGGTTTATCAATCCCAAAACGCGTATGAACCCGCGAATCCTCCACGGCCAATACATCCCTGGCAAAACCGACGGCCAATGCTACGGCATTCTCGAAACCGCCCGACTCTTTTTTGTCATCAATGCAGCCGGCCTACTCAAAGGATCACCTTACTGGACCACCGCCAAAAGCGATGCACTCAAACAATGGTTCACCGACTACCTGTCGTGGCTGAAGACCAGCGACCTTGGCAAAAAAGAACTCGCACAACCCAACAATCACAGCAACTGGATCATCGCCCAGATGATGGTCTTTGCGATGTACGTTGGTGATAACCAGACCGCAGCACAGATGTGCGAACTTGCCAAACATAATATTGACACACAAATCCAAGCCGACGGCTCACAACCTCATGAACTGGCGCGTACCCGGAGTTTGGATTACTCGGAGTTTTCTTTGCGTGCCCTGCTCACAGTCGCGTGGCTTGGCCAACAAGTCGGCAGCGATCTTGCAAGTTACACAAGCCCACAAGGCGGCAGTCTCCGTAAAGCAATCGACTTGATTGCCCCGCATCTGCCCGATCCTGCACAGTGGCCCCACAAGCAGATTGTCAAGCCCAAATACCATCACTTTCACAAAACACTGGGGATGGCTCAGAGCCTGTTTCCCAATACCGATTACCAGCAATGGATCAAGCAAATCCCCGCCGATTCCGATCCTGCTCAAATGTATTACCACCCGCCAACAGCTTATCAATGCACGGAGCAAGTGAACTAAACATGCAATACCGAACACTTCCCAATACCGACCTGAAAGTTTCTGCCATCGCTTTTGGCTGTATGTCCACTGTAGCCAGCCCGACTTATCCAGGTGCCCAGGAACAGTTGGTAATCGACACGATTCACGCTGCCATTGATGCAGGTATCACTCTCATCGACACCGCACCGATGTATGGCAATGGTGAGTCCGAACGTTTGTTGGGGCTCGCTACTGTTGACCGTCGCGACAAGGTGATCATTGCCGACAAAGCCAGTGGCCCGACACTCAGTAAAGACGAAATTTTAGCTGACTGCGAAACCAGCCTAAAACTCTTGCAAACCGACTACATCGACCTGTATCAAATCCATTGGCCACGCCGTCAGGTTCCAATCCACGAAACGATTGAAGCGTTGGACATCCTTAAAAAACAAGGCAAAGTCCGACACACCGGCGTTTGCAATTTCGGACCGATCGACCTTGGAGACTGGTTGCCACTCGTTGATTGCTGCTGCACGGATCAGGTGGTTTACAACATGCTTATGCGTGCTGCGGAATACGAATTGATCCCGCTGTGTCAAAAACATAATGTCGGATTGCTTTGCTATTCACCAATGGCACAAGGCTTACTCACTGGGCGATATGCCTCAGCAGATGAAGTACCAGAAGGCCGAGCACGTACGCGACATTTCGCAGGTACACGCCCTCAAGCCAATCATGGTGAAGCAGGCTGTGAATCCCAAACATTCACAGCCATCGCTCAATTCAAGAGCTTCTGTCAACAGCGGAACCTGAACATGGCGCATGCTGCTTTGGCATGGCTGCTGCACCAACCCACCGTCACTGCCGTATTGGCTGGCGCGTCACGGCCTGATCAGGCTTCGGCCAACGCATTGGCTGCCGACATCAAATTCACTGACGCAGAAGTTGCTGAACTTGCCCGCATTACCGAACCCGTCAAACAACACATGGGATCAAGCCTGGACGTCTGGGCATCGACCGCACGAACCCGCTAACAAACCTTCAACCAAGTCCAGACAGACGACTTGGCTATATGGATCGCCCCAAACATGATTTCACCAAACTCTGACAACCTGATTCGTGTTGGCATTGCAGGCCTGGGACGCAGCGGCTGGAACATCCATGCCAAGCATATCCAAAGCCTGCCTAAGCAATACCACATCACCGCTGTAACCGATGCAATGCAGGACCGACTCACTGAAGCCAACAGCGAACTTGGCTGCGCGATGTACACCGATTTTAATGCGATGCTCGCTGATGAAAATGTGGACTTGATCGTGGTGGCAACGCCCAATCCCTTACACACCGAGCATTCCATCACCGCGATGCAGGCTGGCAAACATGTCGTCTGCGAAAAGCCGTTTGCACTGAATGTTGCCGACGCCGATCGCGCGATTGCCACCAGTCAAGAGTCCGGCAAGATCCTTGCTCCCTTCCAGAACCGTCGGTTTGAACCACATTTTCTGAAAGTCAAGCAACTCATTGACAGTGGCGAACTAGGCGATGTGCTGCAAATTCGCATGACATGGCATGGCTTTACGCGACGATGGGATTGGCAGACGCTCAAGCAATACGGCGGCGGACTGCTAAACAACAACGGAGCCCATCTCATCGACCAGGCAATCACACTCCTTGATGATGACGAACCTCAGATGTTCGTTGACATGAAGCGCGGCCTAAGCAGCGGTGACACCGAAGACCACATCAAAGTCGTCATGAAAAACAAAGCCGGCATGACCATGGATATCGAACTGACCAACGTCAGTGCCTACGAACAAGACCGCTGGCACATCTGCGGGACCAACGGCGGACTCATCGGCAATACCACTGACCTGCAATGGAAAACCGTTGACTGGTCCACCATGCCCCCACGCCCTGTCGAACGTGATCCGCATGCAGCCAACCGTGACTACAACCGTGATGAAATTAAATGGACACAGCACAGTTGGAAAGAACCTGAAAACTCGCCCAATGTTGCTGTAAGTTTCTATGAAAACCTTCATGCAGCCATCACCGATCAACACCCCTTATTTGTCACGCCCCAAAGTGTCCGCCAACAAATTCGGATACTTAATCGCTGTCATGAACTATGCCCGATGGAATACCAAATCATCGGTTAACAAAAAAAAATTCAGCGACACGTGGTGTCGCAGCTACCGATTTAACACCAGTAAACAAGAGTCAAAATGATGTTCAAGAGCCTGATTCCTGATCTATTGAAAATCCAATCCACCCCTATGCAGACCATTGCCTTTGCCCAAAAGCATGGCTTTGAAGGTGTCGAATTTCGTTTTCGACATGGCGACCTTCAAGTGACTGAGGATACCGTCCAGCAGATCAAACAAGCCATGAAAGACGCAGGTGTTCGGGCAGGCAATTGCAGCCTGCTTACCGGCAAATCCAATGATTCTGACGAGGATTGGAATGCCAACATGCAGACGCTTGATGAGCGTTGCGCGATTGCCGCAGAACTTGGTTTTAGCCGATGCATGTGGGTATTGATGCCGTTCCATGAAACACTTGATTACCAGCAATGCTGGGACATGCATGTCACGCGACTGCAGCAAGCTGGCGATGTGATGTCCAAGCACGGCATCCGTCTTGGACTTGAATACATCTCACCGTTGACGCGTCGCAAAGATTTCGACATGCAATTTATCCATGATCTTGCCGGCACGCTGAAACTGCTGGATCAAGTTGACCGCAAAAACATAGGCATCATGCTCGACAGCATGCATTGGCACTGCGCCAGTGAAACAGTCAGTGACCTTACTGCGCTAACCAACGATCAAGTGGTGGCGGTGCATGTCAATGACGCCATTGCCGATCGCCCCATTGATGAACAGTCTGCGTTTGAACGCGACCTGCCTGGTGAAACAGGTGTGATTGATCTGGATGGTTTTCATGATGCGTTACGACAGATCGGATATGACGGGCCAGTCACATGCGAACCGCTGCATCCGACCAAGTGGGACAACCGTGATCCTGATGAACTCATTGGCAAACTCAGTGCGTGTATGGATCGGTATATGACAGCCAAAACAACGTCGTGACATTGATAAATGAATATCCGTCAGATTCACAGCTCGGTGCTCATCTGGCGGCTTGCGAGAGAAATAAAAAGCTGAATTAAAACTTCCAGGAGTCGAGGGGGCGTTAAACAGGTTCTTGAGCTGCGCCAATGCTATATGATGTAACATGTAGTCTGCGGATAGGGAACCCCGGCCTGTTCAGGAGCCTGTTTAATGCCCCCTCGACCTCACGAGTCAAACAAACAAGAAACCGACACCCCTGTTGTGTCTGCACCACTCACATCTTCACAAGGCCATGTGATTCTGGCTATCGGCCTGGATACACGGACGCTTGAACAGGTAGCTGAAGTCTGCATTGAGCAACAGGTCTCACTTGAACAATTCAACACGCCGGATCAGGCAACAAGCAAAACAGAACATGCTGCACTTGCATTGTGTCAGATTCAATATTTCCAGGAATTACACGAACGCTATCCGCAGTTGCCGGTAATCGTCATTGCTTCGGTCGCTGACAGTCGTTTGACGATTGAAGCGATGAAACGCGGTGCGATTGAATGTCTGGTCACGCCGATCCAAGCAGACATCCTTCACGATCATTTGATTGAAGCGATGCAGGCAGCAGCGGACCTTGTTGCACATCCGCATCAACGCATGACCATCCAAGGCGCTGACGATGGGATCATCGGCCAGTCTCCTGCAATGCTCAATGTCTACAAGCTCCTTGGACTCATCGCCCCACGACAGGTCAACGTCCTGATCACCGGCGAGTCGGGCACCGGCAAAGAAATCATTGCCCAGGCAATCCACAAACACTCCCGCCGTGCCGACAAACCGTTCCTTGCCATCAACTGTGCAGCGATTCCCGAAACGCTATTGGAAGACGAACTCTTCGGCCACGAAAAAGGCGCCTTCACCGGCGCGGATCATCATCGCGAAGGTAAGTTTGAACAAGCCGATGGCGGGACGTTGCTACTGGATGAAATCGGCGACATGCCCTTAGCCACACAGGTCAAACTGCTGCGCGTTTTGCAGAACCACAACTTCACACGTTTAGGTGGATCGAAAATCATTAACTGTGACGTGCGAATCATTGCTGCGACACATCAACCCCTTGAACAGCTCATCGACACCAAGCAGTTCAGACAGGACTTGTATTACCGTCTGAAAGTTGCCACCATTCACTTACCACCGTTGCGGATGCGTGAAGTCGATGCTGTGTTGATGGCACATTATTTCGTCGATGAATTCAACACCTCCTTTGGCACGCATATCAGCAAGTTCAGCCCCGACGCCATTGCGACGATTCTCAGCTACGACTGGCCGGGCAATGTCCGAGAATTGGAAAACGCAATCAAGGCATCGTTATTGGTCGCAAGAGGAACAGTCTTCAAAGCTGAGTTTCTACCTGAGCACATTCGTCAAGCCCGCATACTGCCAAGCAGTGATCCAACCGACAGTTCCCCCAAGACATCCCATCATCAACTTGAAATGATGATCAACCAGGCTCTATCAGACGACTCACAGCACGGACAGGTCCGCCAGAACGTCTTCGACTCGGTGGACAAATTACTCATCGTCCAAGCCCTCAACCAGTCGCATGGCCAACTCCAGCAAACTGCCAAGCTGCTGGGGATCAGCCGAACCACCCTTCGCCAACGCATGAGCAAATTGGGAATCAGCCTATCCGTTTCCGCCAGCAACTAGTGCTTCTACCGTTGAAGTGCATCGTCGCGATCGTTGTTAACTTGCGGCTGTTTATCTCGCTCCCAAAGTCCGATCCGTACTTATCTACGTGTCAACACGACATCTGACTGACAAATAATCCAGCGTCTTAAAATATTCACTGCGGTCATTTTTTGACCATGTATGCAATTTTAAATCCATTTAATTGCCAACTTCCCGTTATTGAGATTAATCCAAAAGTTTCTCAATGCTTTTAACTGAAACAGTTTAAAATAATACTCAGGGTGCCCCCTTCTTACTGGCACACCCCTTGCTAAGTGTTCATTGTCAACCGAGTTGTACCGTTCACAAGGAGATTTGTGATGTTACGCAACATGGCTTTGACGAAGTTGTCCAGCGTTCTGAAAGTCGGACTTTATAGCGAGGAGAAGTCACATGAACCGGCCACAGACTTTGGCAAAACTCAAGGGCGTGCTGACCGACAAACTCAACCGCCTGACAAACGTCACGAACCCCGAAAGCCGACTGACAGACCCTCACGCATTCCGTGAACTGTCGATGGCATTTCGGCATATCGGACAAGGTAAATATGGGACGTGCATTGAATGTGGCAATAACATCTCAATCGCAAGACTTTCCATCAAGCCTGAAGCCGTCCGTTGTATCAAGTGTCAAAAACAATTCGAAAACATGATCACCAATTAACCCGGCCCCCGGAAATTCAAAACAAAACACTAAATTGCATTCAACAGAAAAGGACACGCAATCATCAAAACAAAGAACCTTGCAAATATTTTTTAACAGAAGGTTTACATACCTCATTTTGTATTGCTTAATTGAAGTACCCCGGAAGCATTCTGGAAGTAAACCCGAATGCAACCACCGCCATCTTTTTGAAAGGAACAGAGCATAATGCAGATTCAAGTTCATTTCAGTGACATCGAAAACAGTTGGGCCATCAACAACCACGTCCAACAGCGTATCGCCCAGGCCATCAAAACCGGCCTCAAGCAGATCACGCGCATTGATGTTCACCTGCATGATGATTCAGGTCCATGCAAGTCCGGCACCAGCGACAAGCGTTGCACCATTGAGATGCGACTGGCAGGTATGGATCCAATGAGTATCGAACAACATGGCAATGACATGTACGCCGTCATTAACCAGGCCACGCGGAAACTTCAGCAGTCGCTGATTAAAACTCGCAGCCGCCAGCGCGACCATCGCGCACAGATGCGTCACGTTGCCATGATGAATTAGTCCCGAAGCACGAGGCTTTGGCAAACCACTCCATTGTTTAACTGGAGGAAATACAAATCACGGAATTTCAATTAACGTAACGTTATGAATACGAAACTTCCATTCCGCACAAGCCAGCACCAGTCTGAATAAGCGACATCCTGAAATAGCAAGTTGTGACCCGACTTCACAGACGGCCCAACTGCCACCAGACAATCCAATTGTCCCTGATTTTAGCCTGCGTGCTGACTTGCGGAATGTATTTAAAAAGTCCATTTACTCACACAAGGAGATTCTCATCGCGTAACAACTTCAACCCTTAAACCACACCACAGGTGGTTCAGACTCAGATGCAAATCAAATGAACCACTGTGTCATTCATTTTCCAAAGCAGACCGCCGCGATTGAATTCGTGGCGGTCTGTTGTTTTTTTTACGAAGCAGGTAAGGATGCACTTTAATCCGCAGACTTCAGCCACCAGCGACCGGCCCGGTGCGTTTGCTCATGGGGGAAGATGACTTGTTGGTTATCGATAAGACTGCGAGCTGAAGTTGACCAGAATGGATACAAGGTCGCTTTGCCTGTGACTTGCAAAATACTGCCTTGGGACATTTGCAGTCCACTGATACTGATGGGAGATGCAGCTTTAAACCAGGTTTGGCCTTCGAGCTTCATTGCCTTGCCATGGACCGTAAAACCGGTGAGTTGGTTTTGATCTTGGATAAAAATTTGAGCCAAGCCCGGCAGTGGATTTTCAACACCTGCCAACTCCGCGATGGGTTCGAAAGCCATGTGCAAATCGACTTGTTGATTCTCAGGTGTCATGCAAGTGATGTGCAGTCTATTACCAACATACTGCGTTTTGACCTGGCGGCTCTGCCATGCTTTGGCATTGGCATCGGGAACCAGTGCAATAACGCTGACTGCCTGATCTCCGAGGGGAATATCGACCACTGTCAATGCTTTGGGGGTGTCAAAACGAGGTGAACCAATCTGAACCGTAGCACGATGATAGGGTTCAACTTTTTCATCACGTATCACTGGCATGCCACCTACCAGTGAGTTAATCGACAGTGAAACCTGCTGCTTATTGTTGAGTCGATTCTGCTTGATGTGCAGACTTGATCCTGAGGCTTCTGACGATACTGCGGGGACGGGGATTGAGTACCGCAGCCCTTTGAGCGTCTGGCCGGGCTGAGCTTGTGTGATAATCAGCAGCATGCCTTGTACTGGGACGAAAAGCTGCGTGACTGATTGCGACCGCCCGTCTTGATCGGTTAATTCCTGCTTGACCTGATATTGGCTGGCAGCAAAGCCGACATAGGCTTTGGACTCGACGAGCTTTCGTTTGAGTTTGCTTTGCCCATTGGTGATCGCAGGCAAACCGTCATGAGCATCGACCCAGACATACATATGTTCCTTGAGCCCAAGATATCGCATCCCACCTGGGTCAAACTCGTCAAAGGGTTCGGTGGCACCTTGTTTTTTGAATGCCTGTCTTGGGTTTTGCATACTGTGATCACCAGCGATCAAAACCATGCCAGTCGGATCACTGAACATTGCGCGGGTCATGCCGGTGTTGGGCTTTTTGCTTTCATCGATTTTCATCATCTGCGTGCCGATACCGCCCCAACTGATCTTGCCCGGTTCCATGGTTGTTTTAAGCAGTGACTGATAATTGTTGACCAACGCCCCGTGATAGCAAAGTGGACTCAGGTCATAGAGTTCCCAATTGCTAAAGGGCTTACTGACGAGTTCTGAAACCCGCGCATAGGCATCGTAGGCAAGCAGTGGGTTGGACAGATGATTAAGCAGCCCCACGGAAACTGTGCGACTGTCCGGGAAGTATCGGCTGGGTGATCGACAATTTTCAAAGGTAAAGCCATTGACCATGCGCCCCAGCAGTGACAGGTCGGAGATTTGTTTTTTCTGTGTGTAGTCCAACTGATCCCAAAGCAGATCGGCTGCGCCCATCATGCCCGGCTCACCGACAAGTTGGTAGCCGACATCGACACCCCCTTCTCGCCAGAACGGACCATCCACACAATCAAGCACACTTTGAAACTTGACCATTGCATCGTCTGCGATTTTCTGATCATCGAGGAGTTTGCCAGCAAGGATCAACGCGTATGCTGCAAAGGCATCTTGATTGTTGGCACGCAGGTCATCGTTGGTGTTCTTAAGCGCAGTGGTATAGGTTGGCAGATAAGCACACATGCCACAGATTTTTTCACGCATGTCATCTTGAATCTCAGCAGGGATCACGTCCGGCGCATCGCGAAGTGATAATGCAAAGCTGATGACGATGTGCGTGTTAAACAGGAAGTCATAGCCGGTGTTAAAGCGTTTTTTGTCCGGGTTCCACCAGTTTTTGACCATGTATTGATAGTGCTTTAATGACCGTTGAGCAGCAGGCTTGTCATTGAGCATTTGAGCTGCAAGAAAGTTCCAATACATTGCCGAAACATAACTCATCGCCCCGTCTTTGGAAGCTTTACGTTTGGATGTATGCTCCCAATGATCTTCCAACCAATTGTCATTCGTTGCATCGGTCGCGTGATAAATCAATTGCTTAAGTAACTTCGCATCAGGTTTGATCGGCTCAGTTGATTGAGCAGATAACGGAGATGCAGCGAAGCCCCACAGGCATACGATAATTAACAGACCATACAAACGGTTCACAATACGAACTCCGAATAGAATGAAGATAAAAATGAAGACAACCAGCGAAACGCAATTTACGGGCGATACCGTGAAGCGATCTCCACAAGCGAATCCGCCGTCTGAGCTGATGTGGAAATATCCGAACGCAAGGCATTGACCGTATCATTGGAATGCCATCTGACGTAAGGGAATTTAGCGTTGGTTTTTGCCCGTAAATCAATCGTCAATTCAGGTGCATCGGTGATCATAATCATGCCAGGTACCACACGATGATCAAAGCGATACCAACCTTTATTGGTCGCATGCTTTGCACCCAGCCCACTGTTGTAGGGGAACAGTGAAGCCTCGGCACCATAACTACCTGTGCCGGTGTACCCGAAGTAAAAATTGGGTGATGCATTGGGGACACCACCGGTGCGTGCAAAGGGAGCAGGATCGCGTGGGCAGAGAAACACCCGTGCGGTTCGCCCACTGTTTTCCGCTCGGCGTCCGAGAAATTCGGACAGGTGTACCGGCCAATAACAGTTGCCTTTTTCTGGATAGGAATAGCGAAACGGCGGCATCCAGCCATCGTACTGCTGAACATACTGCGTCAGCGAAAAACCAATCTGGCGAACCTGTGTCAGACACTGCATGTCCCGTGCAGCCTCACGTGCCTTTTGCAAGGCAGGCAGCAAAATCGCAATGAGCAACGCGATGATCGAAATGACCACCAGTAACTCAATGAGCGTAAATGCAGTCTGTTTTTGATGTCGTGTTTGGGGCATCATGTCTAAACGTACCATAGCGTTTCCTTCAAGATCAGTTGAAGATCAACAATAAAAATCAAACCATTCCAATCATGTCGATCAGCGCAAATCTGCAACCGATTGACGGATCACAATCTCCCCGGTGACCAATTGAACGGACGAATGAAAACCTTGCGACGGATTTTGAACCTTCTGGATCAACTGTCGCGTTGCAACGTATGCTGCACCTGTAAATGACATCGCGTATGTTGTCAGGCCGGGATTGAGCATATTGTAGACGGACGGTGCATTGTCGATCCCGACGATGCTCAAATCCTTGCCGACGGCCATTCCCTTTTTGAACATGGCCATATACAAACCCGCAGCCGTCCAGTCATTGACCGCGATCACAGCTGTAGGTCGCTGGTCATCGGGCATGGCGCAGAGTTTTTCGATGACCGGCTCCAAGTCAGGCGGCGCCGCTTCGGGGTGACTGAGTCCCTTTTCATCCACGCAGTCAGGCAACTCCAGGCAGATATCCAGTTGCGGGTCGTAAGCCTCCTTCTGACGCAGAAAATCTTCGACACCATGACGGCGTGGCAGGAACATCACGTGATAAGCCTGAGGCATCAGACACGCCATTCGCCGATGCCCCATCTCCCAAAGATGCGACGCCATTTGCCAACCGGCAGCATGGTTGTCGGGCATCACCTGCGGGAAATCAAGATTCGGGTCCTGCATCGCCAACCCCACTCGCGGCAGTCCATCAGGCAACTCACCGAGCCATTGCATCTGAGCGGAGTTGCCTTTGACCAGCAGCGCATCGACCTTTGCTTCACGAACAAAGCGTGGCAAAACGGACTCATCCTGCTGATCCGCAAATTCCACAATGGGATGAAACGACATTTCCTGACAAGCCTTTTCAATGCCGTTCATGTATTGAACGACAAGCGGATGACTGGCCCAGTCGGAATTCATATTCTGGAAATAGACACCAATATTGCCCGTCTTGCGCGAACCATGAGGCGTCCCGGAGACCGATTTACTGGCAGGAGCCTTCTGGTACCCCAGCGAACTCATCGCTTTGCGAACCTTGTCCAGATTATCTGAACTGATGTTATCAAAGCCGTTTATGACGCGACTGACGGTCCCCACGGACACGCCTGCGGACTGAGCAACCTGCTTGATTGTGACTGTCTTCTCTGGCATTCACTGAACCTGTTGAAATTTCATTGAATTTTCAATAATAGGCCATAGGTTCACAGAGTCAAGCCAGAGGTTGAAAATGTTACGTTGCACCAGTTGCCGTCGGGTGGGTGGAACGAAGCGATACCACCGGTTGAATCGCATATGAACAAGGCATTGGTGGGTTTCGTTCGAAAACTCACTCTACCCACCCTACGTGAACTGACGTGTTCAAGGCATTGGGAACCACAGATAGACACCGATGAAGGCAAATATATGCATCTCGTGCTCTGTTGCAATTGATTTAAACGGTCGTGTTCCAAACCAACCGAGCCAATATGACTCGGCTCTATCGGCTCCATATACAGAGCCCGGTCATCCTGGCCGGGACCGATACAGACAGTTGACCTGCAACCTGCCAGAGATTGCAATGGTTGAACGTTCAAAACGATTTGGATTAGTGGCTTGAGTCATCCGTGTCGGATTTGATAGCTGGGGTATTCACCTCAGCCACACGTACTTCCGGGGGGACAGCGAATTTCAGATTTTTGGGCAGCGTACAACCCTTGCGCCCCGGCACACACGGTTGTTTGAGTCGGCGACAATTATCGTCGGACTGATCGAGATGTGGGCATTCCCATGCCATGTACAACTCCATTCCCCAATCGACGGCACTAGAGCAATTAGCATTGAAGTGTAACGGCCAAGGCACGCGCGAACTGTAAGCTCGCGGCTATTGATCTGCGAATTTTCAATAGCCCCATGCATACTTGCATGCGCGTCACCCTACACTTGAATGAAACATGCCCTATTGTATCGCAAGAAAACAGGATCAAATAACCCTTTGATTTAAAGACATTTCTATCTGTTTTACTTATGTTGTTCAGAGTTGTTCTCCCTACGGGGTTGCTGCTATCATTGCCGGTCTGGAATATTGAACACTCACTTTGACCCTCAATGGAGGCATTACCTTGTCTGACACTGCCCACAAATTTGGAACGCAGGCGCTGCACGCCGGCCAGGAACCTGACCCCACCACCAACAGCCGCGCGGTTCCGATTTACGCCACCACCAGCTATACCTTCAACGATACCGATCATGCTGCTGCCCTTTTCGGTTTAGCGGAGTTCGGCAACATCTATACCCGCTTGATGAACCCCACCACCGATGTGCTCGAAAAACGCATTGCAGCACTTGACGGCGGTGCAGCAGGTCTGGCATTTGCCTCCGGTCAGGCAGCCATCAACGCAGCGATTCTCACCATCTGTCACAGCGGGCAGAACTTCATCTCCTCCACCAGCCTTTACGGCGGGACATGGACGCTCTTCACCCAGACCTTCAAGCAGATGGGCATTGAAGTTCGCTTCTACGATCCGAACAAACCTGAGCAGATCAAAGACCTCGTGGACGAAAACACACGCTGTGTCTATATGGAATCCATTGGCAATCCCAAGAACGATGTGCCTGATTTCAAGGCCATTACCGACATTGCTCACGAAGCTGGCCTGCCGGTGATTTGTGATAACACGGTGATGACCCCTGCATTGCTTAAGCCCATCGAACATGGCGTGGACATCGTCGTCTACTCAGCCACCAAGTTCCTCGGCGGACATGGTACCCACGTCGGCGGCTTGATTGTCGACAGTGCCAACTTCAAATGGGCGGACAACCCTGAAAAATGGCCTGAGTTCTGCGCCCCGTCACCTTCCTATCACGGTTGCGTGTTTGAAGAAGCACTGCGTCCGATGGGCAACATCGCCTACATCCTTCACATCCGTACGCATTGGCTGCGTGACACCGGCGCGTGCATGAGTCCGTTTGCGGCGTTCCTGTTCCTTCAAGGTATCGAAACCCTGCACCTGCGTATGCCCCGTCACTGCGAAAATGCACTGGCCGTTGCCAAGTTCCTCGAAGCACACCCGGCTGTGGAATGGGTCAGCTATCCGGGCTTGGCATCCAGCCCATACAACGGCTTGGCCAAGAAGTATCTGCCCAACGGCCAAGGCGCGATCATGGGCTTTGGCATCAAGGGTGGCATGGAAGCTGGCAAGAAACTCATCAACTCCGTGAAGCTGCTTAGCCACCTGGCCAACATCGGCGACGCCAAGAGCCTGATCATTCACCCCGCTTCCACCACGCATCAGCAACTCTCTGCTGAAGAACAGCAGAAGACCGGCGTGGTGCCCGAATACATCCGCTTGTCCGTGGGGATCGAAGATGCCGACGACATCATCGCGGATCTCAAACAGGCCATCGAAGCCTCACAAGCCTGATTGATTCAACGACAACTCAAATCATTTCAACGGGACGGATCACTGCGATTCGTCCCGTTTTTTTTGTTTTAAGACATTTTTACCGCAGAGGCGCAGAGGACTCAGAGTTAAGAGAGAAGTTTTTTAATTTTTTATCATATCAAGCCACATCGTTTGCGATGCGTTTATTCTAATCAATGCTGCAATTGAAACATAAACTTCGCTTCATAAATATGGCCGCTAAATTTCAACACAAAATTAAAAATGTTTTCGCTCTCTTAACTCTGAGTCCTCTGCGCCTTGTAAGTTGTTTT
>DLCK01000006.1 GCA_002480565.1 Phycisphaerales bacterium UBA7800
GGTAGTGGTTCAGTTAATTGTCGATCCCTTGAGGAATCATGTCTGAGTCATTGCCACAGGAATGATTTCCAAGGGCAACTTCCGGGACTTCCGGGGTTTCCGGGGTTCCGGGGGGGGGATTATTCGTAGAAGTTGGTGGATTCGGTTTCGCGGACCGGGCGATCGATTTGATCGGAGGTCATGTTCACACCGAATCGCACGTCGCCGGAGCTTGCTGCCTTGACGACGAGTTTCCAGACAGCCTGCTTCTTGGGTGCCAGTGATGGCAGTGGGGCAAGGCTGACGATGTTGCCGTTGACTGTAGCAGTGGTTGCACCGGTTGTGCTGATGTATTGCATGGTATCTTCAAGCTGGACATCGATCTTGATGTTGGTTCCAGCCAGTGAACCCTGGTTGGTGACGCGGATCATGTAGGTGACGTTTGAGCCAACTTCGATGGGGTCTTCTTCGTCGACCACTTCCAGGAGGATAGCGGGGATACCACCGATGATGGTGGGTGCCTTGGCGACTGCGGAGTTGGCACAGTTGGCGGTGACGTTCGCAGTATTGACGATGGTGCCAAGCTGCGTGCCCACGAGTGTGATGTCCACGGTCTTGCTTGCACCGGGTGCCAGGTCGCCGATGTTCCAGATCACGTTATTGCCTTGAGGCTGTCCACCGTCGGATGCCTTGAGGAAGCGTGAACCTGCGGGGACGATGTCCATGATGGTGGCCTGCTTGGCGACAGCGTCACCGGTGTTGGACACGGTGATGGTGTACTTGACGGGACGACCTTCAAAGCGTTTGTCGGGACCGGCCTTGGTGATGCTCAGCACGGGTTGTTGGACGGTGGTGGATGCCGAAGCCTGTGAGGACAGATCGCCGTCCGCGGTTGCCATGGCTGTGTTGGTGTAGTTGCCGACCTTGGTTGCCTTGGTGAGAAGGTTGAAGGTTTTGGACTCACCCTGTTGGAGTACGGGGATGGTGTACTTCACGCCGGTCTGACCGTTGAGTGTGGTGAGACCTTCGGGGAGGGTGTCGGTGACGATGACGTTGTGAGCAGTCCCCACGCCGGTGTTGGTGATGGTGAGTGTCATGGGGATGGTGTCACAGAGCATTGCCAGTGCAGGGGCAGTCTTGGCAAGCTTGATCGCCGGGTTGACGACTGCGATGGGCAGGCAGGCACCCATGTCATACGTGACGGATGCACAGTTTTCGATGCTCCCGACAGCTGAGGCTGTGCCGGTGACGGTGACGGTCTTTTCGCCGCCGGGTGGGATGGTTCCCAGGTCCCAGGTGACTTTGCCGCTGGCCAATTGTCCCGCAGGTGACGAGTTGGTGTAGGTAAAAGCTTGAGCAAGTGTTTCAACAACTTTGACGTTGCTGACGGTGTTCTTGCTGATGTTGGTGACCGTCAGTGAGTAGCTGAAATCCTTGTTGAGCACGACACTGGCAGGTGCCTTTTTGTCGAGCTTGATGACGCTGGTGGAGCTGACGCCTGTTGGGAAGTACATCGTCAGTCCGACGGTGTCCTGTGCCTTGGCCAGTCCGGTAAGTGCGCACATCAACATGGTGCACAATGCAATTTGAAACCCCTTCATGATTGTTCCTTTCATCTATGGAGGTGTTGTATTCGAGGCCTGTAGTGCCTGTTGGAGGCTAGGTGGGAACCTGTATTTTGCGCTACTGGAGCGTATGAAGCAAGTGACAGATCGTCACGTCTAAGCGGACTAAACACTCGTATTTTCAAATAGTTACGAAAATGTCAAAGTTGGATTTTGTATTGCTTTGGTGATACGACAGGCTTATTTGTTCGGTTTTTGAGCTATAAGGTAAATAACCCATTCATGTTGCGCGTCAATCTGACTGACCGGCTGGTAGTAGCCTTGGGGTTGGCCGTGTTCATCGAGGGTGTCGCTCCAGATTTGCCGATGCTCAAATCCCGCTTGTCGCAGCAGGTTCATGAGTTGGGGGATTCCCCAAAGACGCCAGTCGTAGACAAAGGCATCGTCAAGGGTGGAGCCGTCGGGGAGCGTAAAATGGATGCGGCAGTCGATTCGCTGGGTCAATGGGTCGTAGCTGCGTTGCTCCCAGTGATAGGTGACCGTGCCGATGGCATCGATTTCCAACTCGCGCGTCTGCATGCCGATTTGCTTTGCACTGTCTCCGCCAAAAAGGTCCATGACAAAAATCCCGCCCGGAGCCAGATTGTTCAAAGTCCGTTGGAAGTAGGCGAGTAGTGTTTCTTCACTGTGGAAGATCAGCGTGCTGAAATTCAAGGATGCGATGATGTCCGCAGCAGACACCTGAGGTGGGCAGACCCTGCATACGTCATCGCAGATCAAGGTGACATTGTCAGCAGTGTTGTCCGGCTGGGCATCAATCTGCTGCCTGGCATAGTCAATGGTGGGGCGGTCCAGATCAATGGCGATGGCGTGACGCTGCGGGTCAGTCAATACCCATCCCAGACTCACAGCTGCACTGCCACAAAAATCCTCACGCAAGATTTTGGCTTGCTTAAAGTCGTTATTCTCTTCGTAGGCCCTTGCCAGGAAGAACGCCTCGGACAACGGATGCTGCACCGCAGCCTGATACAACGCAAGAGGATGTAACGGATCACCGGGCAACGTCGGACTCCTCGGTATGAGGTTGGGACTTGCTTGATGTACAAACCAAACTCAGGCAAAGCAAAACCCCAATGGCGATCGGCAAGAGCAATCCGACAGTCGGCAAGGTTGCGATCAAATACGGTTGAGCGACAAACAGGCTCAACCACATCGCCAACGCCACATGAGCCCCAAGATGCAATCGCCCAAAGAGTCCGCCGTTGCGGTCAGTGAGGTTCATCACCATCAGGCATGTCAACGCGCCAAGGATCAACGCCTGCATGAGGCTTTGCGTCCATTGGGTTTGATCCAATCCCGATTCGATGGCATCCAGTTCAGCTTGACGCTGCTGATCAAACTCCTGCATGGCTACATAGGTCACATCCGTCTGCTCAAGGACTTTTCGCGTCCGGGTGATGTCATTTCGCTTGGCTTTGAGTAACGTCGGATTAGGGAATAAGCCTTGATACATCTGAGCATTGAAATGCCCCAACACCATCGGCCCAAGGAGTAACCCGCCCACCAGTCCGGCAAGAAGCACATACACCCCAGCAAGCGTCGGGTGAGGAGTTGGTGGTTTATGTGTTTGATTCATGGTGTGTATCTTTGATGATCTTGAGTGTTTAGTGTTTAGTGATTAGTGATTAGTGCATTTTATTGTTAAATGTTGCGTTTACGCGCATCCAAGTTTGTCAGCTGCTATTGAATTACGGGTCAACAGCCGCAAGCTGACAGCTTGCGCGTCCCCAACTCAGATAAAAAACAATCGGCTGACGTGCTGGCGCCAGCCGATGTATTGTGTCTTGTTGTGATGTTTCGTCAATTCCCGGCAACAAAAGATATTGGTTTAATAGATGAAAAATGACAATGTTGCCGGGTGAACTTTCAATTGTGTTCCCTGTTGTACCTATCGTTCAAAGCCAGCAGGTCACGCAAATCATTTACCGTCGATGACTCCCACAGAAACGTTCGAGACTTCGGAACTACCGGAGTAACTACCGGAGTAACTTCCGGGGGGGGTTAGCCGAACATTTGGGGTGCGACGGGGTCTTTGCACCATTCACCTTCAGCGATGAGCCGTTCACGTGCACCTTGCACGACAGCGGTGATGAGTTTGACCTGTGCATCGATGTTCTGTTGCCACTGCACCTGGCTGACCGCATTTTCGTAGAACATATGTTCGACGACGATGCTTTTGACCGTATGCATGAGCAGTTGGATGTCGCAGTCATGCCGCTCTTGAAGCAGATGCACGAGCATCGGGAGCATGTCATGGGCAATGCGATCATTCAGATCATCCAACAGTGGATTGGGCAGACTGTTTGCCTGCTTACGCATGACAGCTTGTTCCCAAGATTCACGCAACATGTACAGCGTGGCCGATTCAGCTTCTGGACTATGGATCATAATGAGGCCTCCGTTCCTAAGATAAAACTACGAACGGGTAGTCGCCCCCCGGCGGCCACCGTTTTTTGAAAAAAACAATTGCACTTCAAGCAATGCGCTGCACCTGATTGACAGTCATAAAACAGAAAACCGTTTTTCCGTTCGTTAACCATGAATCATGCCCGGGTGAAACGTGCTTGATTTGTTAATGATTCAGTTTAGAGCGACGAATCGCAGCCAAGCGAAGGGGAGTATGAATCTGATGGATCGCGAATATATAAAATCCCAATTGCTTAACTATCAGCGTAGGTTCAACGACCGATAAATTCAAGCATTTATGTCTTAATATTGTTGCATAAATGTGAGTGATCAAAAAGTTTTTTACGAGTTGATAGATAAAGCGGTCATATGAATCGCGTTCACTGCATGGTCTTTTGTTTGTGCACTGTTCAGTCGCTGAGAATCACCACGTCCTGACTGGCTACCTGAAGCTTCATATCAGTGCCAGCAGGTCTAGGGGTCCGCGGGTTGAGTTCAAAACGTTTGATGGCTAAATCGTCACTGACGCCCATCAAATGTTGAGCCAATTCGCCAAGGTAAATGGTCTGCTGCTGCTTGGCTTGGAACCGGTTGGCAAAGGCGGAGTTGGGTTCACCTGTTGCAACCGTGATCGTCTCTGGACGAATCGAACAGGTCACATTACCTGTCTGAGGCAGGTTGTCAGTGTACGTAGTCGAATGCAGCTTACCTAGCGGGCTGTCCAACACGACCGCACCATCTTCTCGGCCGATGATCTGGGCAGGGATAAAATTCGTCTCACCCAGGAAGTTGGCAACAAACCGATTGCATGGCCGGTCATACAGCCGACGCGGTTCACCAGCCTGAATGACATCGCCGTCTTTTAGCACAGCCATCCCATCAGCAATGCTAAGCGCTTCCTTCTGGTCATGGGTGACATAGACCGTGGTGATCTTCGCTGCATGACAGATGTCGCGGATCTGCGTTCGCATTTCCAATCGCAACTTTGCATCAAGGTTGGATAACGGTTCATCCAACAGCAGCACGGTGGGTTCAATCACCATCGCCCGCGCCAAAGCGACGCGCTGTTGTTGCCCGCCGGAGAGCTGATTGGGTTTGCGGTTGGCATAGTCGGACATCTGAACCTGAGCCAGCGCTTCATCCACGCGGCGGTCACGTTCCTTGGCTTCGATCTTGCGAACCTTTAGCCCAAACGCCACGTTCTGACGAACCGTCATGTGAGGCCACAACGCATAGGATTGGAACATCATCCCGCAATTGCGTTTGTTGGCAGGCACATGGGTGACCTCTTTATCACCAAAGTGAATCGAGCCGGCAGTCGGTTCATAGAAGCCTGCAATCATGCGCAGAAGCGTGGTCTTGCCACAGCCTGAGGGGCCAAGCAGGAAAAATAATGACCCTGCCTCAATTTCCAGGTCCACATGATTAACAGCGACGGTCTTGCCGAACTGCTTGCGAATTTGACGGATATAAATCGGGCTGCTCATATTGACTGCAAAGTTTAACATCGAACGCCGTTCATGGACACCCCGGGAAGTATGACAATTTTGTTAATGAGGTTTTAACACACCTTTTAAGCGAGCCGGGTTATGTCAGCCCGGGCAAAGCGAAGCTTTGATCTTTCACAACTGCAACGCGACTCAACAGGCCTGCGGCCTGCCCGGATCGACACGATCCGGCTCGCAAAGCCAACCAACAAAGCCTCATCGACACATTAAAGCCCGCGGGACTTGAGTCCCCGGGGTGCCTTGGAGAGTTGTTGTTTCGAGTCTTTATCCGGTTGTTCGATAAACCTGCGGCCTGCTCGGATCGACACGATCCGGCTCGCAAAGCCAACCAACAAAGCCTCATCAACAC
>DLCK01000077.1 GCA_002480565.1 Phycisphaerales bacterium UBA7800
CATAAGTGACATAGTTGGATTTCGTGCGGCTTTAAATGCGCGCATAAAAAACGCTGCACGCAGGCTGTTCACCTGATCAACGTGCAGCGTCGGGTCGGAGGATTGTTGGGTGGCTAGACGTGTCCATAATGATGAGTCACCCCCCCGGGGACTGATCACTTCAAGTCAATCTACCGCACCCAAATCAAGAGTCGATTTGACCGCTGGTGTGTACCTGAGCTTTGCCCGGCTCAGCTGGCACGAGACAGACGCCGCAACTGTTCACGTTGCACCGCCATGCTGATGGTCAGCAGACCTTGATTGAGATTGTTACCCGGTTGGCGTTTGTCGACACAGAACATGCCATAGCGCGTTCGCTTGGTGTCCAGTTCGCAGACGCTTTGGACGCACGCGGTCCCGGTGAATTGCCGGCCGTCGTGGTTCAGTGTGGTTTTGATAATTTCACCGACATTGTGTTTACCCGATGCGATCACGGCATAACCACTGGCGGAGACATCGACCAGGGAGACTTCACCTTCCTCAGCAAAGTGAGCTGTCCGACCGGAGATGACCGTGGAAACGCGGAAGGTCTGACGACTTTCAGCATCGACTGGTTCACCGAGCAGTTCAATGGACAGACGCATCACGCCATCAACCTGATCTTCGTCTTCTTCGTGAATGACCACTTCATACTTGGCTGACTGCTTGAGAAAATCACGTCGTCGGTCGTAATAGACAAGTACCTGACCGTCTTCGGGGAGCCAATCAAAGACCTGGCTGGTCTCAATGATGATCTGCCCCTGTTCCAAAGCCACAATGTCCAACGGGATAAGTACCCGCTGCTGGCCTTGGGTTGGTTTCTGAATGTAAATTAAATCGCCCTGAGTCAACATGTGTCGTTCCTTGATCAGTTCCAATGATACCCTGAGCAAAAACTACAATTCAGATCAGGCAAATGCCAAAGCCAAATGAGTCATTTTTGCTGGATCATTTCCAACTATATTTTTCAGTCGGCTGTTTCCCCATGAATCAGCCTGATAGGTGGGAACACGTTGAATCATCAAGGATTCGAGTGCTATAAAAACCTGGACCCCACTTTGCCGCAACAAGCATGTTGGTGTACTTGCCGTTGACACCCAAAGTATCGGGCATTGGAACGTCCCAATTAAGTCCAGTTTTAAAAAAAATGCGATATAACCCGTTCGAGTGTCTTTATTATCAGACATTGTAACCTAGTACAATATTGTAGTCTGAACGTAAGTCCCGTATAGATATAGCTATGCCGATAACATAACTAAAAATCCTTTTATCCGAAATAACAAATAAAGCACCAGTAAACAGGTTAGACAATCATCGTCTCTGTGACATGCTGTCGCAAGATACACCCATACAGATACTTACACCAAGCAAATACTTCGACCAGTGAACGTAATAAAACTTTTTACGCTCCACGTCCGCCAAAGTAGTCTCCGACGTAGTGGATATGGATATTACTGGTCGATCCAGGTTTACCGATGGGTTCGCCAGCGACAACCAGCAGGGCATCGCCGACATTGCACATGCGTTTTTCCTGCATGAGTTGGTCGACCTGCCAGATGAAGTCCTCGGTGTCGGCGGGTTGTTCCATATACATGGGTTTGACACCAAACAGAGGCGTCATGCGTCGCAGGGACTGCTGGTCGGAACTGAATGCCAGGATTGGCAAGGTCGGGCGGTTCTTTGATAAGTGTCTTGCAGCGCCACCGTTTTGGGACCAGACGACGATGTACTTGACGTTCATGTCACGAACGATGGTCATCACGCCGTGCGCCAATGCCGCCATACGCGAACGATCGGCCTGAAGCTTGGCAGGCGGTGTTCCCCAACGACGCTGCTCGGAGGCGACATTTTCCTGAACCTTCAATGCGATCCGCGCCATGTGATCAACGGCTTTGACGTTGTGTTTACCCACTGCCGTTTCGCCCGAGAGCATCACGCAATCGGTGCCATCGAAAATGGCGTTGGCCACGTCCGAGGCTTCGGCACGGGTCGGTGTCGGGAATTCAATCATCGACTCAAGCATCTGTGTCGCCACGATCACCGGCTTGCCGTATGCATGAGCCATGTTAATGATCTGTTTTTGGATAATCGGAACCGCTGCCAAATCCATCTCCACGCCCAAGTCACCACGGGCGACCATGATCGAGTCCGACGCATCAACGATGTTTTCCAAATCATCAATCGCTTCAGGCTTTTCAATCTTGGCGATGATCGGCATGGGCAAACGGCCCTTGAGCTTCCGCTTCATGTACTGACGGAGTTTGATCACATCCTCAGCCTTGCGGACAAAGCTCAAGGCTAAAAAGTCCACCCCATGTTCCATCGCCCAATCCGCACACTTCCAGTCATAGGCAGTCACCGAAGGGACCGAGAGCTTGGTCTCAGGCAGGTTCACACCTTTGGCAGAGGTGACCTTGCCGGGAGTCGTCACCGTGCCGATGAGTCGGTCCTCGGACTTATCCATGACCAGCACGTGGATGTTGCCATCGTTGATCATTAAGCGTTGGCCGGGTTCGACTTCGTCGATGAGTCGGTCGTAGGTGACGTTAAATGTCACCGGTGCCTCGGGATCAGCGCCAGCGACAATGGGATCGCGTTGGAAATAGACGGGTTGGCCCATCTCCAATTCCACGCCACCGTCGATGACTTTGCCCACGCGGATTTTAGGCCCACATAGGTCTCCGAGGACGCCCACTGGGATGCCTCCCTGTTCACTTGCCGTTCGGGCGGCAGTGAGCAATTGCAGGTGACTCTCAGGCGTACCGTGAGAAAAGTTAAGTCGGAACACGCGCACACCGGCTTCAATGAGTCGGGTGAGCACGGGAATCTCGCAACTGGCCGGACCCAAAGTTGCAATGATTTTGGTCAAGATGAAAGGTTTGGCGGGTATCACGCCGAAGATTCTAATAGGAACCGGCCTTGGGTACGAGCCTAAAGGCGATAAACACATGCTTTTGACAGTCAATCGAGACCTATGAACACCCTACCACCCGAACAAAAGTTACATTCCTGTTTGACCATTGATGTCGAAGAATACTTCCACATTGAGGCGGCGCACGGCCATGTCTCTAAATCACAATGGGATACAATGCCTTCCCGTGTTGCGAACAGTGTTCATAAGCTTTTAGAGCTTATGGACCAACATAATTGTCGCGCAACATTTTTTATTCTTGGTGATGTGGCAAGAAGATGCCCCCAAATCGCAAAAACCATTGCCAACGCCGGACATGAGATCGCAAGCCATGGCACCAACCATGATCGACTCCACCGACTCAACAGCATCACCTTTGCTCAAGACCTGACCATCTCCAAGAAGATTCTCGAAGACCAGACCGGCCAAGCCGTTCGCGGATACCGGGCGCCGACATTCAGCGTGGTTCCGGATACCGCATGGGCGATTGATGTACTGCTCAACGCAGGCTTTGACTATGATGCGTCAATCTTCCCGGTGATGCATCCGGCTTATGGCGTCCCCGATGCCCCGGTCACGCCGTTCTATGTCACCGGCCCGTCAGGTCGCAAACTCCTCGAAGTCCCGCCACTGGTTTGGGAGGTTGGCAAGAAGCATGTCGCCGTCGCAGGTGGGGGTTACTTCCGACTGCTGCCGTTGTGGTTCATGAAGCGTGGCCTTAAGCAATCGCTAAGTCAAAATCGTCCAGCAGTGTTGTACTTTCATCCCTGGGAGTTCGACCCGGACATCCCGCGGTTACCTTTGCCGTTGACCGGGCGACTGCGAACGTACCTGGGACTCAAATCTGCATTACGCAAACTCGACCACATCCTGAGTCTGCCCGGCAGAGAGTGGACAACGATGTCCTCGAATCTGGATCACTTCCATGCGATGGCCAGTAACGGCAAACCGTACGCGTTGGCGGCGTAATCAAAATTGTTGTTCAGCAATTCGCGCCTTGGTCGTAAAATAGATGCACCAACATGTCGCTTGCGTTGTCTGTACTTCCGAGGTGCTTTGAAATGGTTCACGCATTGATTAACTGGTGTCGGCCGGTGAGTGATCGACTGATCACCAACTATCACGGTTATTGGCAGCGATACCAATGGCTGCTATTGGCGACAACCCTGGCAGCCATCGCGGACTTGATGACCACCATCCGCTTTATGCACATTGATGGGATTGAACACGAACTGCATCCTGCAATCCGTTTGGTCTCTTGGGCTTTGGGGCCTCTGGCTGGCCCGATCTTTGGCAAGCTCGCACAGTTGGCTGCGATTGTGTTGGTGACAGTCTATGCCCGACGGCTTGCTGGCTATGTGTTCTTTACCACAACGGTGATGTACGCATGGGCTGCCTGGTACAACGTCTGGGGTCGCGACCTATACTCGCCCCTGCTCATTGAGTGGTTGCCGTTGTAGGTGACAGATGAACATGCGTTTTTGTCTTAACCACAGAGGCTCAGAGACACAGAGTTAAGACAGCCCAACACTGAGCAACGCGAAGTGTGGGATACCTATGACAACCAGGTGATACCCATCCCGCCAATGACACGTGCGTTGAGAATTTCTTGAGCACCGGATGTCAATCCGGTGCAAGTGCCTTGATCAACATTATTATGACATGCACCGCATTGACATGCGGTGCTCAATGAAACACGAGGTCTTAATGGGATTGGCATGATACCCATCCCAGTCTTCGTAAAGCTCAGACTTGGGCTTGAGTTTTTTTGTGTTGCTCTGTCTTAACTCTGAGCCTCTGCGACTCTGTGGTGAAAGCCTAGGAGATCGCTCACGCAGCATGGCGCGCAACCGACTCACCGGCGACTTGCTTGCCAAGCAACAACTCGACCATCGGCGCCAACTGCGCATTCCATGTGTATTGCTGCTCAACCCATTGGCGGGCGCTGCTGGCCATCTGCTGGCGACGATGTTCGTCGTTGAGCATCCACTCGATATGCCTGGCCCATTGATCCGGGCCGTGACCGACGAGGTAATGCGAACCGTCCATTGCCTGGACACCTTCAGCAGCTTGCGGAGAGCAGATCACCACACGCTTACAAGCCATCGCTTCGAGGACTTTATTCTGGACACCACGAGCAATACGCAATGGCGCGACCACGATACCGGCATCAGCCATATGTGTCCGCACATCATCCACCGGGCCAATCACATTCACCCCCGCCCCCGGAAGCTTGGCTAAATCCATGACTTCCGCAGTGGGGTGTCGGCCGACGATTTCAAACGTTGCATCTGCCATCTTTTCGCGCACCAAGGGCATGACGTTCTGGGCAAACCAACGCACCGCATCAATATTAGGTCGATAGTTCAAGACCCCCACAAACAGAATCTTTTTCGAACCTGTCGCATCAGGCAACGGTGAAAAGAAATCCATATCCACGCCATTGCCCACCACGCGGAGCTTGGGATTCGATCCCACATAGTGTTGATACGTTTTGTACTCACGTTCACTGACCACCGTCAACGCGTCGAACTTGTCGTAGACACCAGCTTCAATTTTTCGCAGATAGGTCGCTTCATGTTGATACACCCAGCGGCGAGGAGGCAAGGTATTCATCGCATAGCTGTCCCACTTGACGCTATCGACATCAACCAGGTCAATAAGCTGACGCGCACCGGGAACCAGCCGTGAATAACGCACCATCCCTGAGCAGAACGTGAGAACCGCATCAAAGGGTTGGGCAGCATGCCACTGTGTAATGGTGTCGGCCAACCGCTTTTCATAGAACATCGCGGGTGTGATCGCCCGACGCCTAAGCACTGCACCAAGCGCTCGGAACTTGCTGGGCAAACCGCGTACCGGTTCAATGGCCAGATCCGTCGTCAACGATGAAAGCACAGTCAACTGTTCGTCGGACACATCTTCCTGGGTCAATGATGCAAGTGACACATCAGCATGTTCACTGAGCATTTTCAGCAAATGATAACTGCGAATCCGATCACCGCGATCCGGTGGATACGGCAGTCGATGCGTCAACATCAAAACGCGAGGCAAAGCTGTGGTGGACATCGTGGGTACCTCAATTTTGAGGGAGTAGTGATTAGGCCAAAGGCAATGATTGAATCGTTATTCCAACGCAGGTTGAAAATATCGAATTGAAATGTCTTAATCCTAATCCCTACTCCCTAATCACTAATCCCTGTTCTCTACTTCCGCTCCGTCAGAACCACCCCCGTGATCTGACATCCGTGTTCCGTCATTAAACGTTTTGCCCGTTCAAGTTCATGTGTTGGTGTATATCGCATGGCTACAGCCAGGAGCATTTGGTCACAGTGTTGGCCTAGTTGCGTGCAACCGGTATGACCCAGTACCGCAGGCGCGTTGATGACGATGTGGTCATACAAATCGCGACACCGCTGAAGCATTTGGCCAAGTCTTGGATGGTCAAACTCCGTTGAACTGATCGTGCCATGACCATGTGCCATCACGTGTAAAGCTGATACATCGGTTGGTAAGGTGACCGCATCCAGTGAATTGACTGCCCCATTGAGAAATTCACACAGTCCGTTTTCGACTTTCCCATCAAAGCATTTGGTCAATGCCTGATGCGATGAGCTGTCCATATCCACCAGCAGCACCCGCGTGCCAGGCATCCGGGCGAAGCTTAGTGCAAGGTGCAATGCACAACTGGCTCGTCCTTCTTCATTGCCAGGTAAAGCACTTGAAAACGCATGAATCTGCACACGGTGTTCAGCAGCTTGTTGCAAGAGTTTGACGCGGACTTCTTCGAATTGCTGGGCGATCTTGCCATCGTGTTGGATATTGAGATGAAGTGCGTTTTCAGCGACGGGTTGCCAGTGATAGTTTTGATCCTGCGGCGTTTCAGACACCGGCGCTTCAGGATCGGCAAGCAGCGTTCCCTGACTGCTGCGCATCATTGCTTTGTAGACATCACCCATGGGCCACCTCCGACACCTTGTCGGCTTGCTCAATTACCACTTCTGCATCAAGGCCGGCCCGTGCGGCGATTTCCTGCCGCGTCCCATGTAATACATCGTCCAGATGTACCACGGTAGCTTCAAAAGCGGGCAGATGTTTTTCAATCGCGCGGCTGACGATCTTCGAATCGATAAACCGCGTCTCTTCGGAAAAGCCTACAAGCAAGGCGTTATCCGCGATGAGATTGATCATTCGCGGGATGCCACGGGATTTTTTGTAAATGAGTTTCAATGCAGCTGTCGAAAAATCGACATTGGGTCGCTGGCCACTGGCGCGGATCAGTCGGAAGGCGATGTATTGGGCCATCTGCGTTTCGGTCATCGGTTCAAGGTGACAGTACATGCCGATGCGCTGCGTCAACGGGCCCAGACGTGGGTGTCGTAACACGTTTGCCAACTCCGGCTGACCGAGGATCAGCAGCTGAACAAGTTTCTGGGTTTCGTTCTCCAGATTGGTGAGCAGTCGCAATTCTTCAAACGCTTCAACGGGCAGGGCCTGGGCTTCGTCAATGACGATGGCAACGGTGCGCCCCTGCTGATGCTCGGACGTCGCAAAGCGGCGGATACCGGTCAAAATGTCTGACTTATCACTGTTTTGAGGCAGTTTAAGGCCAAGCTCGCTGGTAATCATTCGTAGCAGTTGTTCGCCGGTGACGCGGGTATTGTTGATTAATGCCATCGACGCATGTTTGCCAAGGCGCTGTATCATGGCGCGGATGAGCATGGTCTTGCCACAACCAATCTGCCCGGTGACCAGGGCGATACCTCGGCGGTTCTGCACGGTATAGACGAGTTTAGCCAGGGCTTCATTGTGCTGTTCGGACTGATAGAAAAAGCGCGCATTGGGGGTGTTGGAAAACGGCAGGACATCAAAACCATAGAACGCTTCGTACATCTTTAAATCCGGTCCGTCGAGGACTTGTCAGAAAGTTGTTTAACAGGTTGATCAGGCAATTCAATCACCACAGGCAAGACGCGCCGCGGCAGGGCATGTCGCATGGGACGGGATTGCCAAAGTGATTGAAGTGACGCAGGTGATGCCAACAATTCAAGCAGTCGCGTTGAGTCTTTGGGTTGATGCAGGTTCACGTATGCCGCTGCCAGTGAGACGCAGAGCATCAACACCACCGCAATCGACACCAACGGGTAAACCGTCAGGCGACATAAGCCAGTCAACCAATGACGGCGACGCTCAAAGGTGACCTGTCCTAAAATCGGCATGGCAAGCGACTGCTCGGTGGCCATCCCATGATCCATCGTCCGGTCGGCATGCCGAAACCACAGTTGAAGCAGACCCCAACACAACACCGCACCAAGAATCGCAAAGAAGATGATGTGCCCAAGTGTCGGCCAGATGACGTGCGATTGATCAATGCTGGCCTGTTGGATATGCCCCCATGCGATCTGTCCGGTGAGAACTTCGCTGATCAGTGAAAGTTGCTGGCGATGATCGCTTAACTGCTTGTTGAGTGTTTGGAGTTGGGGGGCGAGTTTGCCAAGGGTGTCCGCTGCTTTGGACTGTTCGACAAGTTGCTGTTGCTTGCCACGCAAAACCGTCATCGTCTCTTTGTGCGTATCAATTTCGCCGGATACTTTAGCTAATTTGGCATCGGCATCCGCATCGAGTTTGGACGCCTGAGAAATCACATCAATCCGAACGTTGAGCTTGGCCAACTGATCCTTGACCAGCACGACCGACGGATCATCTTCGCCACGACCGTAACGATCCGTGTGCATGGCAAGGTCCTGCTCAAGGAGTTTCTTGCGTGAGAGCAGTCCCTTAAGCGTGCGATTGGCACCAAGGTAGACCGCCTGCTGACGGTTGAGTTGATCGAGTTTCTGCTGGGTCTGCGACAACTGCACTGCCAATTGTTCATGGGTTGGCAAATCAGTTACCGCGATGAGCGATTGGGCGGATGCAATCTGTGTGGTGAGTTGATCGTGCTGCTGCGTGAGTTGGTTGATCTGAGTTCGATGCTGTTTTGAGAGCATGTTGAGCTGATCGGCAAGTTGAACAGTCAGATGCGCAGCACGCTGAGCGAGCCATTCATCCACTTGATCCACCGCAAGCTGCACGGAGTCCGCTTTGGCAGTGACCCGGATTCCGGGGGGTCCGGGGGGTGTGTTGATAGATGAAACTGTGAGATTAGCTGTGGCAACGTGTTGCTCATTGAGCAGTTCGCCAGCCAATTGATACAACGGCGGATGGTCGATTTCATTGAGCATCGGATCAGGATTACCGGTCCATATGCCCGATGCCTGGAATGTGCGCGGTAAGAGCAGTGAGGCCCAGAGTAAGCCAGCAGCAACCATCGCAGCGAGCAGGACCGATAAAATCGGCCGTCGGATTCGCCAACGGGCTTTGAGTTTGCTGGATTGTTCTTGCTGTTGCGCCGTCATCCGTCCATTCCCTCCAGCGCGCAATGATGCGTGCCATGCGTCCTTCAATAGTTATTTCGGACAGAAAATCGCCGGACTGTAGCAGGGAATGTTTAAATTGTTATCGGATGATTTTTGTGGGGTGATTCAAGGTTTCATGATGGCCTGGATTGGAATCACCAACCGCCAAGTTAAGAGAGGTGAAAATCGTTAAGACATTTTTTTACCACAGAGACACAGAGGTCTCAGAGTTAAGAGAGTTAAGGCATTTTGTTTTGCTAAGACAAGCTTAAGCCCAAGTCTGAGTCTGCGACTTGTATAAACGTTTTACGTCCATGCCGCCAGATGAGGCATGGCGAATCTAGCGGGTTCGGGGAGGATGTAACGGGGACATGTTACCCGTCAGATTCATCCGCAAAGCCGGACTCATCTGGCGGCTTTGTAATGTGGTTCGTGCGCATAAAAAAACCGGAGACGATTGGTCTCCGGTGGTGTGAGTTTTATCAATGAATTGAAAACAAAAAACCTGTCTTGTCTCTCTTACCTCTGAGATCTCTGTGTCTCTGTGGTAAAAAATGTCTTGAAAAGAATCACCATAGATGCCAAGCATCAAGGCATGGGTTGGCCTTCGACGGATTCGATTTCGGGGATGACGGTGCCGGTGATCTTGCCAGTGATGATGGCAGCGAATGGATAGGTCATGCCCTGGGTGGTCATTTGATCTTTGGAGGGTTTATTGACGGTGGCTTGGACGAAGACATCGCCGTTGTCGCCGGGTTGGATGCCGTTGATTTTCACCCAGTATCCGCCGGTCTTCTGTTCACCAAGTGCGATGAGGACGATGGATTGGCTGTTAAAGTCGACAGTGAGTTCTTTGAGTTGGCGTGAACGCGTTGCGTTGATTTGATCTTCGGAATTGATCAGGAACACGTTGGGCAGTTTGAGTGCCATGCTCTGCCCGGTGATTTGCTGTTGGATGGCAAGCGTGTCTGCTGCGATCACTTCGGCTGCCTGTTGCTGGTTGGAATTCACGATGGTGACTTCTCCGCAACCGGTGATGGTTAAAGCCATGACAGTGCAGAGTGCAACGATGGGAAGATGAGCGATACGCATTAAATCCGGCCTCCAGGAGCAGTCATCAAACAAGGGATAAATAACGGGGGAATATACCAAGTGAGGTTATATGAGGTTATGACCGTTTTCGCAAGATCATAGCATTAAAAGGCCGACCTTCACGGCGATATTTTCGTTCAAAATTCGTCCCGACGAGTTCGCCATCACCTGCTGACTCAGGGCTGATGAATGCCAGCCGTTCATACAAGTCATCCACCTGGGCAGCATGGTCTTCCATCCAATGGAAGTAGTCTTCGTGATCCGTTGCCAATCGAATCTGCCCGGTTGGCGTGAGGATGCGATGAAGCTCACGGAGAAACGGGGCTTGGACGAGACGACGTTTGTTGTGCTTTGCCTTAGGCCACGGGTCAGGGAAGTAAATGTGAACCTGTTGGAAAACGCCATCGGCGATATAATTTCGCACGAAGAATCCGGCTTCGGCATGAACCATGCGAACATTTTCACGGCTATGGCGGCGGATGCGATCCGCAGCATGACGCCAGTAAGCCTTGGCATATTCCACGCCAATGTAGTTAATGTCCGGATGCTCGGGCGATTGATTGACCAGGAAAGTCCCTTTGCCTGAACCGATTTCCAGTTCCATGGGGCGTTTGCGCGTTGACACATCAAACCAAAGGGACAAGTCATACGGGCCGTCTTCAAACGAGCCGAACGCATCCAAATGGGTCTGATCTTTGCCGGTGTGACCAATATCTAAATTTACAGCTGTTTTTGCAGTCATGTGTCGCCTATCATACCAAGCTTGCTGGCAGTGGAAAGCTTAGCCGTGTCAACACTCTCAATTAGGGTTTAATGGCTTGAATCAACAAACAAATCAAGAAGCAAATCCAATAGGTATATTTACCAATAAATCTAATTATTTATTTTCGGAGCAAAAATTCTCTTAATGAATGACATTTGTTCGATTAGAATTTAAGTAGTGATGCTCCTATGATTTGGATGCATCTGGGAATTTGGTCGTCTTTATCTTCTGTCCATTGTTCGTTTGAATTCGTCTTCGCCGTTCATGCAATGAAATTGCCTTTCATAATCCCGCCCTGTTCTATGGGTCAAGCGAAAACAATGGACATTAAGGTTGAAAGGAGCACACGATGAAAGACTCGAAAGTCTATTTCATCTCCGATCAACCCGCGCGACTGTCAGATCAATGTGTCAACACGCTTGCATTGGCCAAAATAAAGGTCGAAATTTGTGCAAGTGTCTCACGACTCACTGATCTGTATGACCCGGGATTAGCCAGTTGTGTCCTGGCATACATGCGTGCCTCAGATTATCTGGGGATCGACATACATCGGACCATTGTCAATCAGGGGATCGGCGCCCCGGTGATTCTCCTTTCCGAAGCAGCGGATGTTCCCATGGCAGTGACGGCAATTAAACAAGGTGCCTTTGATGTGCTGCCTTGGCCAACCGGGAAAAACGAGCTTAGTGATACAATCAACCAAGCTATCCATAGTGATCAAAAACGCCTCAAACACCAAAAAGCAAAAGACGATCTGAAAAATCGACTTGATGACCTGACACCTCGGGAAAAAGAAATCCTGCAACTGGTCGTCAACGGTTTAAGCAGCAGCCAAATCGCTTACAAACTCGTCCGCAGTGAAAAGACCGTCAAACTCCACCGTGCGCATATCATGAAAAAACTGGCATGTGATTCAGCACATGAATTGGTCCATCGCATGATCAAACTTGAATTCGATCTGGATGATCTGGAAAACGTCTGACCCCAAAAATATGAAAGCATAATTGTGAAGATTGGCCCAATCGTGTCGTTGTTAAAAAAATGACACGACAGTGATTCTAATACTCTATAAAAAGACTAAACCGGTTAGGTATTAATACCCAATTCACTATAAAAACCCTAAATATATACCCAACCCCTTATATGCTTCAGACCACTACCCAGACGATAATGTAAGTACGTGAGACGATAACACGTCTGTGTTCAAAAACTTCAACAAGTACTGACCGGAATGTACGGCGGCGGAGGAAATTGCCCGGACCCCCCCGCCTCCGCCGTCGCCGGTCTTTTTTATGCGCAAAATTTCCAAACAGCGAATTACCAGTATCATAAAGACGCAACAGTTGATGTTTCCAAACACAATAACGGTCACTTTTTGCTGACATGCACACAACAGTTAATTAGAACAACTGTTGCTTATACAGTATTTGTAGATTAATGATATGTAGGGTTTTACATACACACGAACACCAAGGACAAACCCTATTCACCCACAAACAGGGTATAGCCTTAGTTATGGATTCTTTTAATTCATTCTATGAATAAATGACTTGTAAATTTCAAGATAACCTGCTACCGTCATGTGCATTTCAGTGGTCCAAAATCGACGGAGGTCATCTGAATCATGTCCATCGACCTATGTATCAGCACCTACAGCCTACTCAAATGGCGTCAGCAGAACGGCAAATCCGTGGCTCAAACGGTTGACCAGATTACCAAAATGGGTGTGACACAAATTGAATTCAGCGGCATATCCGATAAAGCGATTCATAACGGCAAAAAACAGGCTACCCTCCTCCAAAAACTGTGTGACAAACGCCAACTGAGCATTGCCAGCTACTGTACCGCTGCCGAATTGCTGCTGTCACCTGCCAAGCAAAAGCAAGCGATTCAAGCCGTCAAGGATCAGGTGGACATCGCAGCTGCACTTGGTGCCCCGTCCATGCGACATGATGTGACCCGTGGTTTCGAAGCAGGCTACAGTCGATTCAAAGGTCCGCGAACCTTCGCTCAAGCGCTGAAAATCGTCGTCCCAGCGATCCGAGAAATTGCTGACTATGCCCAGACGCTAGGTGTCAAAACCAGCTTGGAAAACCATGGCTTTTTCATGCAACATCCCGATCGCGTCTGCAAACTCATCCAAGCCGTCGACCATCCCAACTTCGGCCTGACGCTGGATATGGGTAACTTCCTATGTGTCGGTGCTGATCCTGTCGCTGCGGTCAAGCAATGTTTACCCTATGCCCAGATGGTGCACGTCAAAGACTTTCACCGCAAACCCAAAAAGCTCGCCCCACCCAACGGCTGGTTTATGACCCCAGGCAAAGATGCCCTCCGCGGCGCAATCGTCGGCCACGGCATCATCGACATCCCCGCGCAACTTAAGCTCCTCAAGCAAGCCAAGTACGCAGGCGCATTGTCACTGGAATTTGAAGGCATGGAAGAACCCACTTTTGCCGTCCAAACCGGACTCGACTACCTGCGCCAAGAGTTGGGCAAACTCAAGATGATTTAAAAAACGGCTCCTCCACAAATTCTGTGGGTGATGGTGTTTTGTCGGTGTTGTTTTGCATGCCAGGGAGCTTGCGCTCCCCGGACCCTTTGCCAGTTCATGAGTCACCGTTAACCGGTCGCTTGGTTTAAGACAAACAAGGCATCGGTTCAAGAGTGGTGAGTTGCACCGATGATATTCTGGGCTGAACTGATGCCATGAACGTCACACACCTGTCCGAAGTGCGGTTACGCTGGCCACTCACCGATTGACCGGGGAGACCTGTACGCTGCGAACGCCCCCGGAAGCCCCGGACGCGGACAGAAAATCGCGGGGCTGAGTTCCTGAGACTTTCCGGAGTTTCCGGGGGCGTACAGGTCTCCTGCAATTCACCGGTGAGTGGCCGGCGTTGCTCAAGGTTCTTTTGTCCATCCATGCCGCATGGCGCGGACGGGGTTGAGATGCATAAGGATTGACATCGCCCATCATGAACCGATGCCTTGTTTGCCTTGTGTGAAGCGATCTCTAAACGGTGATGCTATGAACTCGACAAGGGGTCCGGGGAGCCCAAGCTCCCTGGCATGAGAATCCTTGTCTCATCACTTCGATACCAAACCACATGCTCTGCGGAGAAGGCAATCAAAACGAAAGCTGTGTCTAACATAGCCATGAGAAAAGATGCGACAATTTATTCATCCTGACAACTTTTTCGTCTGGTACACTTGAATTCGCTCTACGCTAAAGCCCAAGCCCTTCCGGTGGAAAAGCCTCCGGGGCTTGAGGCAAAACCGTTGGCAAACAACACCGCTGCATGGCGGTAAAAAAGTATTGAGTTTTTCAAAGACTCAATTATTTTGCTCTGGCACAAAACGACCTGCTAAACTTGCCATCGTCCATGCCAAATCTGATTGGGATTTGAAGAGTGTGAGATATTGCATCAACACATCAATCCGGTTTTGCTTGACCAGTATCACGCCGACACCCTCATCGAAAGTGCTGCCAACCAGTGCATTTTGAAATTCTGATTGACTCTTATCCTCCCCAGCCAACGCCTGCATGTATGCAAAGGCGCGCTGGTCTTCACCCATGCGGATGTATGCCACAGCCAAAGCTTTGCGTTGGTTACTATAGGTTGCTTGTTCCATCGAGCTTTTTTGTGGCAGCGCATCAATCTCCTTAATCGCCTGATCCAATAACAACTCGGACATTTTGAGTTGACCCCCTTGATGAGCAGCGACCGCATTCTTGATCAGGTACATGATAAAGATGGTCTGATGATTGAAGTTGCCAGTCGCCGTGATTTTCTCCATGTATTTTGCTGTCGCTGCCCCATCGCCACGACTTGCTGCAAATCCACCAATCGTCCCCGAAGCATGCATCCAGTCCACATCGCGCAATTTGGCTGGAACATACTCCAAATATTGCTCGGCAACACCCATCTCCCCAAGCTCGGCTGCAAGTTGTGCAATCTGCTTAGCAGGTGTCAGACGGGCATATTGATCCTGCTCAAAAGTTGGCAGCAACGCATACAACGAGGTCGCAACTTTAAGCTTCTTCTCCTGAGTCACCAATGGAATCAACACACCCAAAAGCTTTTGCTTCGTGGCAATAACGAACGCTTCGTCAGTCTTGCCAGCTTTGTACAAACCCCGAATCTGTTGACTGTATGCACGGTTCACCTCATCAGCCTGATCGTTCTGCTGGTAAATCGCAATGGCCTTGTCATATTTTTTCTGATCAATACAAACCAGGGCAATGTCACGGATCGCCCATTTTTTGGTGTTCTTATCCTTGATCTGTTGGGCAACTTCCACCGCTTCATCAATCGCGCCGGTCAACGCCCACTGCTTGACGGTGGTCCGCGTAGCTGTGTTTAAATTTTCATCCGTGGTCAGGAACTTGCGATGCTCCATCGCATCTTTGAAATGCCCGGTCTTGAGCTTCGCTTCCATGATCGCAAGGTGAAGCGTCTGCTTGTTGTCGAACTTCATAAAGCCGTAATCTTTAACCGCAGGTTGATCGCCGACTTCATCAAGCAAGGCCTGCGCCTGGTCAATCTCACCTGCCTTGGCCATGACAATGGCAACATCTGTATTGGCAAGGGCGCGCTTGTCCTTGGGGATGCGTGCCAAGCTCAACTTCGCCTTATCCCACTTGCCAAGCTTGGCATAGAGTTCAGCAATTTTGGAGTGCTCAGCCTCGCCTTTAGCCATCCGCTCCGCACCGGTGAGTAGAAACAATGCCCGTTGCTCATCGTTCTCCAGCTTGGGCATCTCGCGCGCCTGGACACTTTGAAAACCCAAACCCAACATAAGCACAAAAGACAGAAATCCACGGCAGAAAAACTGACTCATCATTGAACCCCTTAAAGTTGAACTGGACATTGAAGATATCAATATCCCACGAACTATTTTTCGGAACAAATCGTATTTTGATCTGGTTACCAAGGGTCTTTACAACAACACCGTTGGGTCCACATCCACAGCCATGCGGTTGTCGGAGATGAGTAGTTTTTCATTGCGCAGCATTGTCATGATCTTCTGCAAGGTACTTGCGTCGGGGGCGATCATCTCAATTTGATGCCGATGAAAATCAGCGATGCGCGCGATGGAGCAAGACATTGAAGCGAGCGAATCAACAAAAAGGTTCCTGACACCTTTCCCGTCCCCATGATCTTCTGCAAGGTACTTGCGTCGGGGGCAATCATCTCAATTTGATGCCGATGAAAATCAGCGATGCGCGCGATGGGGCAAGGCATTGAAGCGAGCGAATCAACAAAAAGGTTCCTGACACCTTTCCCGTCCTCACCTTTCCCGTCCTCAGAGCATTCCTGACACCTTATCGGTTCCCCCGCTACACCGGGTCAATTGGGAAATTCTGGTCAACAATTATGCGAGCGAATTCTTCAGATGTTAAAACTTGTTTGTGATATTGGGTAAGTTTTTTATGATCAAACCACATCTTCTTAATTTCGTCATCATCAGTTGCAGATATTCTAATCTCATCCTTAATTATATCATACCACTTATCTTTCGACGAAAAGGTTTCCTGTAGAATATGCTCTGTTTCCTGTAGAATATGCTCTGCTTCCTGCATATGCCTCTCATCTTTCGTTGGCAGCTCTCCAATTACCCTGAGAACATAGCACTCAACAAATCTCAGAAGTGGCCGTCCATCATACCTTGTATTGTCCATAACTATTTTTACTCTAGATGGGAAGAAACGGTGTCAAGAACCGTTTTTACAACAATACCGTTGGATCGACATCCACGGCCATGCGGTTGTCGGAGATGAGTAATTTTTCGTTGCGTAACATCGTCATGATCTTCTGTAATGTGCTGGCGTCGGGGGCGATCATCTCAATTTGATGCCGATGAAAATCAGCGATGCGCGCGATGGGGCAAGGCATTGGGCCGCGGAGTCGGACGATGTTGCCTAGTTGGTGATTGCAGCGTGCTAGTTCCTGGGACAGTTTCTTGCATAGCAGGTAGGACTTTTCATGATCGACATCGCGCACAACGATCCTTGCCATGCGCGTGTGGGGAGGTAAGCCCATTTGCTGACGCATTTCCAATTCACGTTGAGCAAAAGCAATAAAGTCATGTTGCGATGCGAGCTTGATGGTGGGATCAAGGATTGAAAAAGTTTGAACCACGACCACGCCAGGCGTACTGCTGCGTCCTGCTCGTCCTGCGACCTGGGCGATGAGTTGGAAGGTACGTTCGGCAGCACGGAAGTCGGGCATGTGCAGCGAGGTGTCACCGCTGATAACGCCGACGAGTCGGACATTGGGGAAATCCAAACCTTTGGCGATCATCTGCGTACCGATGAGCAGGTCCAGTTCACCGCGTTGGAATTCGCCGAGGATGCGTTGGTAATCGTCACGCTGACGCATGGTGTCGCCATCCATGCGGGCAAATTTGAGGTTGGGGAATTTGCGTTCGAGTTCTTCTTCGACACGTTGGGTGCCTAGTCCAAAGAGCGTGATTTTTTTGCCACACTGCGGGCATAGCGGCGGGAGCAGTTGCTCGGTATCACAATGATGACAGCGAATAAAACCGCCCCCCCCGGAAGTCCCGGAAGCCCCGGAAGTTGACCCCTGCGGCAAATGGTGTTTGTGATAGACCATTGTCGCATCGCAGTGTTCGCAGTTTTGTATCCAGCCACAAGTCTGATCCGGACACGCAACGTAGTTGGCATAACCGCGACGGTTGAGCAGTAACATAGTCTGGCCGTTTTGACGCTTGACGTAGTTGATGAGTTCTTCGAGCTTGCGACTGATCAGATGGACACCTTTGCGATGTTTGCGTTCTTCGACCAGGTCCACCAGTTGCACCACCGGAAGCTTAAAACCACTGACACGTTCGGGGAGCGTCAGCAGGTCATAGCTGCCGCGAACGGTGGCGTTGTAATAGCTTTCCAAGCTAGGCGTCGCTGAACCGAGGATGACTTGAGCGCCGAGTTGTTGGCCACGTTTGACGGCAACATCACGTGCGTGATACCGAGGCAGTTGATCCTGTTTGTAGCTCGAGTCGTGTTCTTCATCGACGATGATAATGCCGACTTTGGGCAAGGGTGCGAAGATGGCGGATCGCGCGCCGATGACGATTTTCGCTTCACCTGCACTGATACGTCGCCACTGTTCGTGACGTTGGGCAGCGGTGAGCGCCGAGTGCATGACTGCGACGGAATCAAATCGCGCGGTAAAGCGGCTGACCGTTTGAGGAGTCAGTGCGATCTCTGGGACAAGCACGATCGCAGCCGTATCCGGATCACGGGCGAAGACGTGTTCGATCATTTGCAGGTAGACTTCGGTCTTGCCACTGCCGGTGACCCCGTGGAGCAGGTGAACCCCAAAGCCACCTTGATCGACCTTGCTTGCCAGTTGTTCGACGGCGGTTTTCTGCGTGTCGTTGAGAGTCAGTGCTGCGGTCTTTTCGCCTTGTGGCAGATCACTTGACGCAGCGGCTTTGATGATGGTTTGCGTGTTGGATTTGAGCACGCCTTTGGCAAGGAGTTGCTTGACGGGGCTGATGGTTTGGGCGCCAGCCAGTTCTGCAAGTTGTCGCATTTCGATGTGCGTTTGCCCCTGCTCGATGAGTTTATCCAACTCAGCGATAGCGACCTTTTGCAATTTGGAGAGCTTGACGGTTTTGAGGTCTTTGTCGGGATTGCGAAAGACGAGGGTTTGGACGGTTGCGCCGATACCATGCTTGACGGCAGCGGGGAGCATCGTGCCGAACACCATCCCGATGGGACAGCAATAGTAGCTGCTAAGCCATCGCGCCAAGGCAATGAGATCGGCTGGTAAGCGAATCCCTGCTGCATCTTTTTCGGTAATTGGCTTGATCTTTTTGGCAGCTAGCGTCGTCGTCTGATCAATCTGCACGACAAAGCCCGGTACATTTTTATTGCCTCGCCCCAACGGCACGCGAACGCGATCCCCCACCGCGATGTCCTTAAGCGACTGAGGAATCGCATAAGTGAGACCGCTGGCTGTCACATCAACCCCCTGCTCGGGCGCAACTTGAGCATAAGCAACAATCGACTCAGGCGTGACAAACAAATCGGACATGCCGACAGTTTAGCATAGGTGCGTTGGGATGGATGAACCACCGAGTCACAGAGACACAGAGATAAGACACTTAGCTTCCGAGTTTCTCGATAAATCTGTCAATAACTTCTTAAGTTGAAAATCGTGCAGGACGTGAATGACTTGCTGTCTGAGAATGATTAAAAGTTGAATTCTCTGTCTGGAACTCTGTGCCTCTGTGTCTCTGTGGTAAAAAGACATGAACTAAACCTGCCAAACACGTCGATTTCTGGTACATTCACACGCTATGTCCAAGACGGCTAAAGAACCCAAAATAACGCCTGCGATGCGTCAGTTTCACGACTTTAAGGAGAAGTATCCTGACTGCGTTTTATTCTTTCGCATGGGTGATTTTTATGAGATGTTTCACCAGGATGCTGTCCTTGCCCACAAGGTTTTAGGCGTCACCTTGACTCAGCGCACCGCTGGCGTCCCCATGGCAGGTGTCCCGTACCATGCTGTCGAAGGTTACATGAATCGCATGATCAAAGCTGGCTACCGCGTAGCCGTCTGCGATCAGGTTGAAGACCCTGCAAAAGCCAAAGGTGTTGTCAAACGTGACGTGACGCGGATCATCACCCCCGGAACTTTAACGGATGAGAATCTGCTTGAAGAGGGACAGGAAAATCCACTCGCCGCCGTCCAACTGCACAAAGACCACCGCGCCTCGGTCGCATGGGTCGAATTAAGCACCGGCGTGTTCCATGTGGCTACTTTCGAAAACAACCAACTCATCGACGAGCTTGCACGCATCGCACCCTCGGAACTGCTCTACGAACAACAGCGTAATGTCGACGAAGCGCCGGAACTGTTGCTGAATCTCAAGCAGACGCTTGGCTGCATTTTGACCGCGCGTCCAGCCTGGCAGTTCCGACCCGCGGACGCTTTGCAGATGCTTCAAAAACAATACGAAGTCAAAACGCTCAGCGGCTTTGGGATCGCAGATACCGCGCCGGAAATCGGCGTTGCAGGGGGTGTGCTTGCATATCTGCTTGAAACCCAGCGAACCGATGCCACGCGATTGGAAGCCTCCACTGCCACGCCGGGGCGCATCCGACATTTGCTGCCACCCAAGCGGTTTGAACGCAATCGGTATCTGGTGATCGACCAGGTCTCACTGCGGTCACTGGAAGTCCAGCGCACCATGCGATCCGAATCAGCCAGTCACTCGCTGGTGGCAACCCTGCAAAACTGCGTCACCGCAATGGGTAAACGCCAACTGCGTCACTGGCTGTGTTACCCGCTTTGTGACAAGGCAGCCATCGCTCAACGCCAGGACCTTGTTCAAGCACTTATTGATGACAGCCGATTCATAGAACAACTCCGCGAAGCCTTGGACAACATTCAGGACATCCAACGCATCACCGGCAGAATCGCAGTCGGACGCGCGACGCCTCGTGATCTTGTTGCACTTGGCTCAAGCAGTACGCAGGTTCAGCAACTTGCCCAACTCCTCGACCAACGCCCATCAGTCAAAACGTATCACCAGCAAATTGCAGACATCCACGATTCGCTGGCACAACTCGGTGAACTGATTACCAGAACCTGTGTCGAAGCGCCGCCGGCACACTTGCGAGATGGCGGACTCATTGCTGATGGCATGGATGAAACACTCGATGAATGTCGCAGCCTCAAAGCCGACTCCAAAGCGTGGCTTGCCAAGTATCAAAAACAGCTCATCGACGAAACCGGCATCCCGACACTGAAGGTCGGATACAACAAAGTCTTTGGCTTTTACATTGAAGTCACCGCTGCTCAGAAAGACAAGGCGCCCGAAAGTTGGTCGCGTAAACAGACACTTAAAAATGTCGAACGCTACATCACCCAACCCCTCAAGGAATACGAAGGCAAGGTACTCACCGCCCAGGACCGTGCCAACGCGAGAGAGTTGGAACTGTTTAATCACCTTTGTGCGCAGGCTCAAACGCACCTGCCGCAGTTGCATGCCTTTGCTCAGACGGTAGCAGACCTTGATGTGTTGGCAAGCTTTGCCAAACGTGCGATTCGACATCGCTATGTCCGACCAACCATCAGCGACGAACCAGTCCTTGAAATCGTCAATGGCAGACACCCGGTACTTGACGAAGTCCTCGGCGAACAGTTTGTCCCCAATGATGTCCAACTGGATAAAGACAAAACGCTGGCTCTGATCACCGGCCCGAACATGGCAGGTAAATCAACCTACATCCGACAAGCAGCGCTGCTGACGTTACTGGCGCATACCGGAAGCTTCGTCCCCGCACAGTCCGCAACCATCGGTTTATGCGACCGCATCTTCACCCGCATTGGCGCATCCGACGAACTGCACACCGGCCAATCCACCTTCATGGTTGAGATGACCGAAACGGCAAATATCTGTCACCATGCCACCAACCGAAGCTTGGTGATTTTAGATGAAATTGGACGTGGCACGAGTACGCTTGACGGACTGAGTCTGGCATGGGCGATCGCAGAACATTTATCCGCGCGCAACTGTCGGACACTCTTTGCAACGCACTACCATGAGATCACACACTTGGCGGATCGCTTTAGCAATGTGACCAACCTGCGCGTCACCGTTCGTGAATGGCAGGATCAAATCGTGTTCCTGCATCGCATTGTCGCTGGGGCAACGGATCGGAGTTTTGGTACGCATGTGGCCAAGATCGCAGGCATCCCCCCGCAAGTCATTGAGCGTGCGAATGAACTGCTTGGGGAGCTGGCGGTAAGTCATGCTGCCCCGTCGATGGAGAAGGTTTCCCAGAAGAAGTCCAAACGTGATGACCCGCAGATGTCGCTGTTCACGGAATACATCGAACATCCGGCGATGGACATGCTGCGCAAAGCAGATGTGATGAACATGACGCCGATGCAGGCGATGGATTTACTGCATCAAATACAGGCAGAGTTGGGCGAATAAATTAGGATTTTGTCTGGATTCCAGACCGATTGCGGTTTAGCGATGAAGACGAGATTCGAAAACCGTTGATGTCTGACAGATCTTTGAGCGCTAAACCGCAAGCGGTTTTTACCATCTGTATCAATTATCCGGTTAGCCGATAATTAAAACCAACCGGATACTTTCATGGCTTACTTTGGTTTACAAAGACAATGGTTAACTTAGACGATGTTTGAAAAGTCGAGACTTTCAGTAGCGAAGTCTTGGCCCACGCACGTACCGCCTACTTGCTGTGAAATGAAAGAAATACCCTCATGTTTGCTGGAGCATCCCTTGCCGGGATCGTATCATGGAAGCGACCGTCCATTGACCAGCCATCCCTCGTGGATGTGTTGAACAACAAACGTACGCATGCCGCCAGGATACGACATATGGAATCAGGGGTCAGTACCCACCACACCAACTTGCCGTTTGACATGATCGCAATTGATCTGGACGGCACGTTATTGCGTGAAGACAAACAGATCACGGTGCGGACGGTTCGCACGATTCGCAAGGTGGTTGATCTGGGCGTGAAGGTTGTGATTGCCACCGCGCGTCCGCCGCGTGGGATGCGTCACATTGCCGAAGCACTCAAACTCGACACCTACTGGGTGACCTACAACGGGGCACTGATTTACGACCCGCAGGTAGCCAAGCATATTCATCACCAACCGCTACCCTCGGCCCTGGCACGCAAGATCGTCAAGACCGCGCGTAAGGCAGATAAGGATTGCGTGATCAGTCTGGAGATTCTGGACAAGTGGTATACCGACCACGTGGATGAAAGCTTGCCTACGGAAATCAGCCGTAACTTTTCGCCGGACTTCGTGGGGCCGCTTGAAGCGTTTCTCAAAGTTCCAGTGACCAAGCTTCTGGCATTGGCACCACCGGATCGGATTCCCAATATCCGCATGGCTGTGGAGAAGAAGTTCGCCGGTCAGGTCACTGCCGCAGTGAGTGACAACCATCTGCTTCAGTACATTCACAAGGATGCCGACAAGTGCATCGCGCTGAAAAAAGTCGCCAACCTGTATGACATTGATCCGTCACGCGTGATGTGTATCGGCGATGCGCCCAATGATGTGACCATGCTCGACTGGGCAGGGATGGGTGTTGCGATGCACAACGGTTGGGACGTCGCCAAACAGGTCGCCAATGTGATTGCTCCAAGTAACGACGAAGGCGGCGCAGCCTATGCCATCCGCAAATATGTCTTGGGTGAGAAGTTGGATTGAGCTTTTTTTTAAAAGGCATTTTCACCGCCAAGGCGCCAAGAACGCCAAGTTTTCAAGACATAGATTTTTTAATCTGACGCAAACCCAATACGGCGCACCTCTACCACTGGCGCGAAGCTTGTTAATTGCTGAGCACCAAGCGTCAACCCGGTGCAGGTGTTGATTGACGCATAAGACCGGCAATGATTATAAATCTAATTGACATCTCTCTGACCTTGGCGACCTTGGCGCCTTGGCGGTAAAAAAATGAATCCAAAAAAACGCGGGACACCCGAAGGTATCACGCGTTTGAAGTTCATACGGTCATCTTCCTGACTCTCGCATGGGGTGAGCTTGTGTCGCGGCGTAGGTAAGGAGTGCGACACATGCTCAAGGGGTTGACTTATTTAACTTCGATGCGTCGCGGTTTGACTTCTTCTTTCTTGTGCAGCGTCAGATGCAGGACACCGTTTTGCATGTTTGCATCAACGTTGTTTTCATCCAACGTGCTGGGCATGGTGAATCGACGAGTCACTTCCAGGGTTCGCCGTTGCGACACATGCGTGGTGGTTCCTTCAGGGCGCTGGGTTGCTTCACGTTTGGCATGAATGGTCAAGACACCTTGTTCGAGGGTGACTTCCACCTGGTCATTGGCAAAGCCTGGGAGTTCTGCCTCAACCATCACCGCTGATTCGGACTCGTGGACATCCACAGGATAATCCGTGTTGGTGTAGTCGTTGGCTGCTCGACCGAACTGCTGTCGGATGAAAGCAAACGGATCATCATTAAACAGACGTGCATCATTGACAAGACGAGTAGGTAACATAGCCGTGCTCCTTTCTTCCATTGTGTTTGGCATGATCTGCTCACTTGGCAGATTGGCTTTTTGTCACGTTCACTGGAATATAAAACAACTGCCATGCCAGCACGATGCGTTGTAACTGCTTATTTTTCGCTTGTTTTACAGGGTAATGGCTGTCAATTTGGCAAGACGGATGTCATATGCTGCAGGTTTGACGTTTGACGTCAATAGGACATCCATGGAAGAACCACATAGCTACAGAGTCACAGAGGATCGAAGAAATGAGATGTCACTTCGGTCTTTTATGATCTCTGTGTCTCTGTGGCTTGTGGTTGATGCCAAGACAAAACAATAAGACATTGTTGACATGAACTTCCATGAACCGATAATCACGACCTATGAATACTCGCGTCGCTATCGTGGGCCCGACGGGCTATACCGGACTTTGTTTGATCCAACTGCTTGCCAAGCATCCTGGGGCGGATGTCACATACCTGGCCTCGGCACGTGAGGAACTGCCCAACATTTCCGACATCTTCCCGCAACTGCTTGACCGCTTGCCTGCGGATGTGGATCGGTGCAAACCCATCGACCCGGCACGGATGGCTGCCGAAGCAGACGTGGCATTTTTGGCCTTGCCTCACAAGGTCGCCATGGAATATGTCGGGCCGTTACTTGATGCAGGCCTCAAAGTCGTCGACTTGTCTGCGGACTATCGCATCAGTGATGTGGATTTGTATGAGAAGACTTATGCGACGCCTCACTGTGATGTCGAGAATCTCAAGCATGCGGTGTATGGCTTGCCGGAACTCAATCGCAATAAAATTGCCGGCGCACACCTGGTTGCCAACCCTGGCTGTTATCCCACGGCAGCGGCTTTGGGGATCGGCCCGCTGCTGGCCAAGGGTTTGGTCGAAAGCTATGACATCATGATCAACGCTGCATCGGGTGTCACCGGTGCCGGCCGGACCCCCAAGCTCATGACCCATTTCCCTGAGCACAACGAAAACTACTGTGCGTATGGCGCGATTGGTGGTCACCGTCATCAACCGGAGATCGAACAGACTTTAGCCATCATGGGGGGGCAGGATTCGAGTGTGCTATTCGTCCCTCATTTGCTGCCGTTAAGTCAGGGCATTTTGGAGACGATCTATCTTGAACCAGCTGCGGATGACATTGAAGAGTCCGAGTTGTTTGAAGCATTGCATGAAGCGTATGACGACGAACCGTTTGTGCGTGTCCGCAAGGATTTGCCGAATGTGAAGTATGTCGCCAACACCAATTACTGTGATGTGACCGTGCGGATGGTCAAGCGTGAGAGCTTTACGCGTATCGTGGTGATCAGCGCGATCGACAACATGATCAAAGGCGCTTCAGGTCAGGCGATTCAGAATATGAACATCATGTTCGGTCATGCCGAAGATGCAGGATTGTTGTAAGCCTGCGTTTTGAATTTGCGACCCGTCAGATTTGCCAAGCCTCATCTGGCAGCTTGGTTGTGAAAAGGTTTATCCCAAACTCAGGTTGCAAGAGATGGACTCACACCAGCGGATACTATTTGGTGCCGATGTTGTCTGAGATGGATGCAAGGAGTTTGGTTTTGCCGTTACCTTGCTTGAAGCAGATTTCGTTTTTTTCATCTTTGAAGATGTGCACCGGTCCCCTAACATCATTGCGGATTTGATAGCAGGTGCCCATGACGGTCAACACGGTTTTGGCATAGAGCATGTTGGTGATGGTGACATCCACGGTTCGCAACTCCTCAGCGCGAGCATTGACACGAAAATGTGCATCCTTGGCTTTGGTCAATGGCGTGTCGATGGTCATCAGTTCAAACATGACTTCGGTCTGGCGTTCTTTTTGATCTGCGGTGAGACGTTTACCTGCCCTGCTGATGATTTCCTGTTCTTCTGCGAATTTCTTGCGTTTATTGTTCAAATCTTCCATAAATGCTTCGAGATTTTTGAGAATCGGATCCAGCGCGGGGACTGATCCAATGACCACATCGGTGCGGACATTGGCATCTGAGCCGATGGTGTGGATATTGACTTTACCACCGACGACGACTTTCCCACCGAGGATGAATCCGGATTTGGATTCAACGTCACCCAGAACGGTCAGTTCACAGTTGATGGTTTCACGTTCGACTTTCAGATTGCCGTTGACTGTACCGGTGATGTTGTCCAGGTACTTGGCTTTGAGGTCTTGACCGATGTTAACGGTTCCCTGTTCGCGTCCGGCCATACCACCGTTGGCGTTAAGGTCTTTACCTGTGATGATGTTGGCAGCTTCGATGAGTCCATCGACGGTGACATCACCCTCTGCTTTGACAATGAAGTTATCACGGACGCCTTCGTGGACAATCACATCGCCTGAAAAGTCGATATTGCCTGTGGAGAAATCGACATAGCTATTGACTTCGATGACTTTTCGCACACAGACCGAATGCCTGGTATTGACCAGGACACCATCGGTTTGCGTAATGAGTTTTCCTTTGGCATCGCACATGATGGTTTCATCAAACTGCAAATCAAAGGGTTTGCCATCACGAGCATTGATGGTTTTCCCAAAGACATCGCGCCCATCCATGCCGGTGGTTGCCTGATGGAGAATGCCCACGCAGGTTCCGGTTTCGACGGTGGTGTAGATGGAGTCTTCGTAGTAGTTGCGTGCTTGGCCGGGTTGGACTTTTTCATCGGGGACCGGCTGCGTTTTCTTGGTTTCGATGAGCCATTCGACTTTGCCATCGATCCCATCCGTTGGCTTCTGCGCCATAGCGACAACCCCACGAATCGGTTCTGATCCGGGGGCCGACGGTGTATTTTTTGATTTTAGGATCAGTTGATCAATCGCTTTGACGACCGGTTCACTGATTTCGACTTTGTGATCGCGCAGCAAAGCGTGACAGACTTGCCGAGCCATCTCCTGTTGACCATATGCCGGCGGCAGGATCATTTGAACCTGGGTCGCGTCATCAGCAATGATGATCTTGACATCGGTCTGAGAGGTTGATGGAGGCATGAAAGCCACTCCTGGGTGTGGCAGTGGGTCCGCGGTGAATCAATCGCACACGACGATCAATTCACGTTTGGATATCAGGCTGCCGACACTTCGGCGACTGAATCCTTGGCGGCACCAGTACCTTGCTTGAGGCCCACTTCCACGACGAAGTTGCCGTAGTCACATTCACAGGGAATGTCGATGCAGACGACTTCTTTGGAACCGAACACAATGTGGTCCTGACCGACGACAACGGACGGGCAGGTGATATTGACCTTCTTGTCCTGGAACTCGGCTTTGGCGTTACCAGTGACCATGTTGACCAGCTCGCCAATGGCGTCAGCAAAGTCTTCATGCTCAGCGGGTAGTTCCATGCCCACGAACTTCTTGACGCAAGCCACTGCGACCGGAGTCGGGAAGCTCAAGACGATTGTTCCTTCGACATCACCGGACATACCAATAATGCCAGAGACATCAAAGCTCGGCGTTCCTGAATCTTTGAGTGCTGGCTTACCAATACTCACATGTGATTGAAGCATTGTTTCAAACACATTGGTAATCGACTTGATGAACGGGAGGATATAGGAATGATCCACGTTGATCTCCTTACTGGGTCAACAGTCCTGACAGAAAAATTCGGTGCTGCCACCTTTACACTATGCGATTCAATCAGGCTAGTTACAAACCTGATGTTCTGACGATGCTTTAGCCGGGGCTAATTGCAACGGTCAGTTTGTTTGATCGGTCAAAAAAAAAGGGCGCTTTAGTGCGCCCTGATTTTCTTGGAATGTTTTTAGCCAGATTTATGTGCAATGCACAGTTATCCGGTCATAGCGTTTTATGCCGCGATTGCCAGATCTGCCACGGTGGTTCGCTGGAGTTGGTCTCGCAATGCATGGGCTGCTGAATCACAAGCCACACGCAGGCATTCGACACCTTGGGCGACACCTGCTGGTGCGCCGTCGATGCGCATCTGCCCGCGCACCGGGCCATCAATGGCTTCGACGATACGCAGCAGTGACACTTCGTTAGCCGGACATGCCATGCGATAACCACCTGAACGTCCCAGCTGGCTTTCAATAAGGTGTCCGCGAGTAAGTGACTGAAGAATCTTCAGGGCACTGACTGTTGGGATGTTGAGCTTTTCGGCAATAAAACGAGCCTGAAGGTATTGACCTTCGGGTTGTGCTGCCAGGACGCCGAGCGCCAATGCAGCCTGTGCTGATGTTTTAGACAATTTCATAAGGACCCACCCTTTAATTGGAGTTAATGATACGGTTACAAGTACGATTGCATTGTTTTGTGCCAAGGTTCATTGCTAAACCTCAGTGGACAAGTACAGGTCGTCGGAAGTGGATTGCCTATCCACGTAAAAGGAAGGATTGTTTTCCGACTGCCTGCTAAAAATATCGGTTATTGCCCCCAAGTTATTGAGTATACTTGAAGGATATTTTCGATTTTATTGATTACCGGACCTTAAATGGGTGATTGGCTCATTTGACGTATAACAGGAGTTATAGATTGCGACTGACGATTGAACTTTTTGCCGCACTGTCGCAGGCCGTTGGTGCCAAAACGGTGTCGGTTGAGCTGCCCGATAACACGACTGTGGGCGATTTGCTTGAGCATCTTTCCGTATCACATCCATCTTTGGGGGAGCTTCTGGGGTCGGTGAGTGTGGCTGTGAACATGGCTTACGTTGGTACTGCGGATGTATTAACCGATGATGATGAAGTTGCCTTGATCCCACCTGTAAGTGGTGGTTGAACGGTTTCTATATGGACTTTGGCTGGCATATATAGGTTGAAATTGAAATTTATAACCAAGCCTTGAATTTTTTTGTCAGGCTCCCAAAGCGCTCACAATTGCTATTTTCCACGTGATAGAGGCACATTTATCACGCCTGCAATACCTGCTACTCCTATGCCGGGGACACCTATTGAGCATTTTCTGTCATTTTTTCATGTCGTAACAGTTAATCCGACTATGTAAACCGACGATGAATACAACGTCGGGTCGGAGGAACAAATCCCGACATGGAGATATGGAGAAAGCTTATGTCACGTCAAAAAGACATTCTCACCACTGGTGAGGTTGCAAAGATTTGCAACGTTGCCCCCCGTACCGTCAGCAAATGGTTTGATTCAGGCCAGCTACGCGGCTATCGGATTCCCGGTTCAAAGGACCGTCGAATTCCGCTTAGTGCCCTGATCAAATTCATGAAGGCTCACAACATTCCAATGGATGCGCTCCAATCAGGACGCACCCGAATTCTCATCGTGGATGACGAATCGGAAATTGTGGAAGTCCTTCAGAAGGTACTCACAGAACAGGCCAATTATGATGTTGCAGTCGCACATAGCGGTTTTGCAGCAGGTCTGGAATGTGAAAAATTCCGTCCGAGCGTCATCCTTCTGGACATGCACTTGCCTGATGTGTCCGGCGAAGATGTCCTCAAACTTGTCCGTGATAACACCGACTTGCAGATGACCAAAGTCATCGCCATGAGCGGCAAACTCACCGACGGTCAGGCTCAACACCTGATGAACAACGGCTTTGACCATTACCTCAAGAAGCCGTTCCATGTTCGCCAGGTGATTGAATCAATCGAAACCGTTGCGGCCACGCTGTAAAGCAACATCCGTAACCGACACCTGAAAAAACCTTGACCCAACCGTGCGGATCACACAAGCCGCACGGTTTTGTCATGTGCAAAAACACTTAACATAAACCTAAAATTTGTTGACAAAATTTTAGTGATACATAATAATGAACAAATCGGGTAACATAACAAAATAACCGTTTGCATAAACTAAACGATCAAGCACAAGTTACATCCATCATTTTTACGATAACAATTATGGTGACGATTACTTATGTTGGGGAAACAATAATGGCTAGTGTATTAGATGTAGCTGCATATATTCTCAAGAAGCAAGGTTCCATGACCGCTATGAAGCTTCAAAAGCTTGTCTATTATTCGCAGGCTTGGTCACTTGTTTGGGATGAAAAACCACTGTTTAGCGCTCGCATTGAAGCTTGGGCGAATGGTCCAGTAGTTCCTCATCTGTACCGCGAGCATCAAGGAAAGTTCAAAGTTCAACCGGGAGATATCTCTGGCAACGCTGGCACGATTCATGGCAAAGAACAACAAACAATAGACGCTGTTTTAAAACATTATGGAAATAAGCAATCTCAATGGCTTAGTGATCTTACACATCAAGAAGAACCTTGGAAGTCTGCACGCAAGGACACTGCGCCAGGTAAACGTTCCAGCGAACAAATTACAAACGCTTCAATGGCAGAATACTACGGCTCGCTTTAAAATGGGAACTTAAAGTTGAGCAAAAAGCGCGAAAAAAAAGAAGCTAAAAAAAAACTAAAAAGACAAGACTTTCAACGTCAAGCTAAACACACGGTTTTCCCCAGTACAGACAAAGTTGCAAAAAACAACCCGGTAATTCAAACAAACACTCGTTTGGTATTTTCGTTTTCAAATTTTGACACATCTTGGGAATGGGGCTCAAAAAATAGTCAAACTTATTCTGTAACCGATCTCTTAATAAAACTACGTGGCTTCGAAGGTAACACTTGGAATGATCTTAAAACAAGACACGATCATTCAATGCCAATGTCAAGTTTAGAGCCAGAAGCCATTGATCGATTAGAGTATTTACAGTTAACCACTTTTGAAGAAATTTATAGATTAAGGCTCAAAGGAAGTGTTCGCCTTTGGGGAATTAGAACACCAGACGATAAGTTTTCTGTATTGTGGTGGGATCCAGAACATCAAGTTTATATCGACAAAGCACATCGTGAAAAAAATCCAAAATCACGATGTGGACCTCGTATTGGCAATTCATAAACGCCATCTACCTGCAACCCAGTCTCAATCTTTGGGGTAAATAGAGTGTCCCGCCAGGACAAGGGTTGAAACCTTAAAATGAATCAGGAGAACGTGGTTCATGCATGTCATTGCTGATCTATGCGTCGTGCCCATGGGGGTGGGTGTTTCTGTTGGGAAGTATGTTGCTGCATGTGAGAAAGTCCTCAAGGAAGCAGGACTTAGCCATCAACTGCATGCCTATGGCACCAACATTGAGGGGCCTTGGGACGAGGTCTTTTCTGCGATCAAACGCTGTCACGAAGTCGTCCATGAGATGGGGGCGCCACGGATCACTTCGTCCATGCGATTCGGCACTCGGACGGATCGTGACCAGAGCATGCAGGACAAAATTGACAGCGTGCATCAACAAAAAGATTGAATCTTTCTAAAACCCAATGTATTATGCCTCCCCTTTTGAGATCGAGATTGTCGAAGTAACGTCGGCTTGTGTGCCGATAACAGTTAAACACTTTGTATGGATCATCAACCAAGCCACACCTCATGCCTGTCGCGTTGGTTGATAAACTCAAATTTGAAAGCAATTTACCCATTGCAACAATGCAGCGGGCCTGGAGATTAACTTGACTGCTACCCCGATCCCCCGTCGAATTCCGTTCGCTGAAAAGATCAATCCTGAGAACCGCCGAGCCGATTGGGCGGTCATTGGCTTTATTGGCGCCATCCATCTTGGTGCCCTTGCCAGCCCGTGGACCTTTTCATGGTCAGGCCTGGTCGTCTTCCTGATCCTCTCATGGATGGGTGGCGGACTGGGCATCACCATGGGCTTTCACCGGCTGCTGACTCACCAATCCTTCAAATGCCCCAAGTGGTTTTACTACTTCGTGACCATCTGCGGCTGTCTGCAATGGCAAGGTGGTCCCATCCGCTGGGTTGGCACCCATCGCCTGCACCACAAACACTCCGACGGCGAAGAAGATCCCCATACCCCCAAACATGGCTTTAACTGGGCTCATATGTTCTGGTGCATGTTCAAGGATCACGAAGACTTCAAACCTTACGATGCTGCCAAGGATCTGACCAAAGATAAAGTCATGGTCTGGATCGACAAGTACTTCGTCATCTTCCAATTCATCCTCGCAGCAGGTCTCTATGCAGGCGGATACTTCTATGGCGGGCAAGGTACCGAAGGTCACCTGCTGGCATTATCATGGATCGTCTGGGGCATCTTCCTGCGAACAGCCTGTGCCTATCACGGCACCTGGCTCGTCAACTCCGCGACTCACACCTGGGGTTACCGCAACTTCAAGACCACCGACGACTCCCGCAACAGCTGGTGGGTCGCCCTGCTGAGCTTCGGCGAAGGCTGGCATAACAACCACCATGCTTTCCAACGCTCCGCTGCTCATGGTCTCAAATGGTGGGAGTTTGATATCACCTACATCACCATCCGACTGCTGGGACTGGTTGGCATAGCCAAAGACATCGTCAAACCCACCACCGCCCAAATGGAACAGAAAAATATCCCCGCCTGACACCTGGTGCCGGATTCAACAAAAAAACATACGAATTACAAAACGCACCTCGAAGCAAATGCTTTGAGGTGCGTTTTTAATTAAATGGTATGAAGCTTTTGGTATTTAGTTTTTGATTATTGCATCCACTTTCCCAAAGCAACCGTTAACCCCAACAATGCTCAGTCGGGTATTTGAGCTTGGATTGCGCCTTGCGCGCCTGAATGGGTGTTGCCGAACATATCAAAATCAAAAGCTGCCGGTTCCAAGGGTAAACCCAGACTGGATGATGGGTAGAGTTTGGTTGTGATTTGTGGATCGCTGATACTGTTACCTGCGGGCATTGACTGGGGCGTTCCACTGCCGGGGATACCGCTGCCGTCATAGACTTGATACGCAACAGGAAGACCATACGCATTATTGCGTGTAAAGGACATCGGACCGTTAACGTGAAAGCCGATACTGAAATTACCCGTGGCCAGGTTGCCAATCGTTTCATTCGTTTGCCAGGTTTGATCCATAATGGCATAGGTGGTCCCACTGCCTTGATCAAACTCGCCGATGAACGTATTGCCAATCATCCGCATATTCCCGTAATAGGTATTAATCGCAGCCCGGAAAGATTCTGTCGACCCGGGAACAACCTGGCCGTCACGCATGATAAAGACATTACCAATCACATCGTTGTGACCCTCAAAGGCATGTAATCCATACTGGGCGTCAATGATCATATTGCCAATCGCATTAACATATTTTCCGATGCTCAGCGCTTTCTGAGGCATGGGAACCGTCCCGTTAATCCAATCACCTTCGGGGGTCGGCGCAAAGAAATACGGTGTCGATCCCGGATCACAGCCAATGAGCAGATTGTCAGAAACCCAGATTGGATTGGGATTCTGAGGGTCCACCGGGTCTGTGGGCTCGATAATCAACACGCCTTTGGCATTGATGCTGTTGTGCATGATATTTTCAAAAATCAAGCCGCCATCCATTAATTTCGTATTGGTAATTTGCAGGCAATCGCCACCGGTTCGCAGGTTTCGGACCGGGCCGGTAATGATCAATTCATTACCGTAAATTTGCGGGTTGATACTATAAGCTCTTGGACGATTGGTCACACCCCCAAGATAGAGACAATCGCCATCTTTCATCACAATTTTGCAATTGCGAACAATACTATTTCGGCCGTAAAGTTCAATTCCCATGATCAGCGAAAAATTAATTTTCAACGCAGGGTCCGTCACGGTCGGGATATCATCAATGATTTGACAATGTTCGATTAAAGTATTTTCAGCGTTAAGAAAAATCGCCCGCCCGTAATCATATTCATTAAATGAACCACCTGTAACACGCGTTACTGTTTGCATGCGGAAATTTAATCCACTGATACATACATCATCAGGCAAGTTCTCATTATCCAGCCAGCCGGTGGGTTGAATGATCCTGTAATGCGAAGATGAAGTGAGTGTTGCTCGTCTTGCTGGGGCCAGAACGCGTTGCCCGGTGAGGGCATCATAGGTACCAAGCAACGGCCCTTGAACGCCGGGGCCACTATTGGGAATATCAATCGAACCGTTGGTATGAACCGCCAGATCATGCTCCACCCCCTCTAAAAACAAATGCGTATCACCTGGCGTGACCGTGGGGGTATAGGGATTAAGCAAAAGACGGTTACGTGGCGTTTGGGGACTCAAACCATCACCGTTGACTGATGCGTTTAAATTGTAGTAATACACCGTCCCACGATTGGGTTCATAGGTTTGAGCGTGCTCTACAAAGCGATCTCGGATTTGATTTTCACGAAAAGTAATAATCTCATCAATTTTTGCTTTCCGCTCGGTCGCGGTCAAACTGCTAAGAATAACAGGAGCCCCCGACGAGACCGCAGGGACACTGAATTGATAGACTCGGTCTACAAAAGTTGGACTACTCATTTCTTCAATCGTCAGGTAAAGATGACAAAGATCGCCATCAGTCATCCCGGATACTTCGGCAGTGATATTCTGCGAATAGGAACCGGCGGGAACGATGATCTGGCTACTACCTTCAAGCTTCGTCCAGTTATAGTTCCAAATTTTAAATACGATCCTGCGATCCGTTGACGTCGTCCATTGACAGGGAATACTGACCGTACCACCCGTAGTGATTGATGTGGGAAAAGGGAATGACAAGATTTCATCGGTGTACACCTGAGGGGTGACCGCGGGAATACTGAATTGATAGACTCGATCCACAAAAGTCGTACTGTCGATTTCTTCAATCATCAGATACATATGACAAAGATCACCATCAGTCATCCCGGATACTTCGGCAGTGATATTTTGTGAATAGGAACCGGCAGGAACGATGATCTGACTGCTGCCTTCGAGCTTCGTCCAGTTATAGTTCCATATTTTCAAGACGACTTTTCGATCTGTCGAAGTCGTCCATTGGCAGGGAATACTGACCGTACCATCGGTCGTGATTGAATCAGGGAAAGGAAATGACAGAATCTCATCTGTGTATGCAGAGGCAGTTTGCCCCAACGCAGTAACTACCAAAACAACAAAGAACAATAAAACGTTAAACAGCTTTGTACACTTCATGATTTGGGGTCTCTCTTTGGGAAATGGGTTGGTTCACACCGTCATGATTTACCCCCCGATTCAAAAACCAAGGCTCCGATACTTCCTTTCCAAATTAAATATTTCTAAAAAAAAACCTGATGACCGAAATGGCCATCAGGTTAATAAGTTGTTTATTTATTCATTAGGTCCTTGCGTTGCCAGACGCGGACATAGTCAATGGTAAAATCATCCGGCAGTTTGGTATCGTCCAGTTCATTGCCATCCCAACCGCCTGAAGGCATGTATACGATCATGTAACCAGGGATCGTGGAAATCCGTGGATCTTCCCAACGGCCGACTTCCACGCCATTGCAATAGAACACAGCTTTACCGGGCAACCAGAGCAGACCCGCGGTGAAGTACCCGTCCTTGTCATGTTTGACATAGATACCGCCGGTGCCGATGGCTTTGTGTTCCGGGCCGTAATTGTCCCAGTGCATGGCAACGTTGTAGCGGTGCGGTCCCCAGACGCCCAATTGCTCCATGATATCGAATTCCATGCCGTTGTTGCTGGTTTCGCAACGCTTGGACATGCTACCCGAAGGTAAGTTGAATGCTTCGCCACGGTCGGGCATCATCCAGAATGCAGGCCAGAGTCCATGGGCTGTAGGTAATTTCATTCGTGCTTCAAAGTAGCCGTAGCATTGGGACCACTTGGTGAAGGTATCCAGGTAAGCGCCGGTATATTCCCGGTAGGGTTGGCTGGGGTTATCGTTGTGATAGCCGGCTTTTTTCTCGTAATGCAGGCTCGCCTTGCCATCCTTGATGATGATATTGTTCTTCGACCAGCGACTGACTTTGTCCCAGTGGTTAGGCCCTTCGTTGCGCCACTTGCTCAAGTCCACCGAAGGCGCGTCGAACTCTTCATCAAAGGTGACGACCCAATCTCCGGCTACCGGCGGACGCTTGCCGACCCAATCAGGAATCACAGCGGGGTCCCCGGTTTGAGCGATGATCGATTCGATACGTACGGATGCTTGACCGGTGTGTTCAAAGCCGATGGTGATTGCACTTGTTTTATCGCTGACGTAGGGCGTTCCTGTGCCGGGCTTGGCATCATGGGTTGTTTTGATCTGCGCAGCGGGTACACCTTCCCAGCTAATATCAGCGGCAAACGGCACCACCATCTCAGCGGTTTGGCCGGGCATGATGGTCTTGCCTGTTCGGGGTTCAAAGCGTCTACCCCAACTGCTCAATGCGACATTGGGTGTGATGGGCGTCTTGCCGGTGTTGCGAATACTCAAGGCGATTTGTGTTGCATCACCCAGATGCCAGAAACCTTCTGCGGGGCTAAGCGTCACTTCCTGTTTGCCGGTTGTTGACGGCAATTCAATAGCCAGTGCAGATTGGTTGATGACAGCTTTAACGCCGCCTGTCGACTTGATCTGCTTAGTGCTATCAATATTTACACCTTGGCCAAGGATAATGCCGTCCTTGGGTTTGACGCGGAGCATCTTTGGCTTGGATTGCGCTTTCTTTTCCTCCCCCTTGGACACATAGACTTTTTCAATACGAAATGTCTGTGCGTGTTCAGCTTTACCAGCTACAAACAGGATGGCAATGATGTTCTCGGGTTTCAGAGGATAGCTGGGTTGAAACCCGTAGGAACGGCCGAACTTGACTTTGATGGTCGTGGATTGTCCTGCGTTGATTCGCAGACACTCGCTACTCCACGGGCTTTTACCCCAATTGTGCGGATTGTCCAGTCGCATGCACAACAGCAATTGCTTTTGACCGGTGTTGGTCACTTGTGCTTCAAGGGTGTCATAGCCGGTAAAATCCCAGTGATCAGATTCGTCGGGATTGAACGTGATCGTGGGATATGGATCACTACCAGGATCGACAGTCAAATTGATACCGGGCACCAGTGGCGTGCTTGGATCATGTTTATAGGTCACCTGATCGGAGGTGGTCTTGATGCGTGCGGGAATCTGCAAATTCGCAGCATCGATAATGACTTTGGGCGCCGGTGTCTGAGCGCTTGCCATCACACCCTGCAACAGGGTAATGATAAACATTAGAGAAAACACATCGTAGCGTTTCATTGATATCTTCCTTTGGTAACAAATTGATACATATGAACCGGATTACAAAAGCAGGTTCAATACTAAAAGTAAAATCAGGCACAAAATTAGCGAAGGTTAAATCCGTATTGTCATCGTATTAACCCCAGAATGTGTTACCGGGGATATTCATATTAACCGTATAAGTATTAATACAGACCGTATATTGACCCACCGCACCTTTGACCGGTAGTCATGACGGCTGGCTGACACATTGTCAATCACATCGTTGTAGTCTAGCCGTTTAACGAGTGCAGGTTGTTTGCAATATTCCGATTCAATTCTGTCGGGGAACTGATCTCAATCGGTGATATCGTAGGCATACCAAAGCTTGGTTTGTTCATCACTTGTCAAGTATGTATGATCGACCAACTCACGGGCGTTTGTCTTGGCATGCCCGTCATACATCACCATGTTGACTGTATTGTCGTGACGGTAGGCGATGAGGAACTGCGTCGTTGTATTTTCATCAACATAGTAGTTTGAATAGTTCATGGCTACCGCAGCCCATCGAGCATCGCTGAAAGTAAAGACCGTGCTGGGTCGGCGAATCAGCGAATCGCGATACCCTACAAAAAGGTAGGGGTCGGGTTTAAAGTAAATATAGTAATTAGTGTAACGGTAGCTGTAGTACTCGCTGAAATTCATGCCATAGGAATAACGCATATTCAACGTACCATCTGCATTGGCGTGTTCCGTAGCATATGTTGCATCCGGGCAGATACGATTATGAGGCGCACTGTCCTTGTACACTGGGGCAGATGGTTTGAGCCCCGTATACTGGCGTGTGATGGAATTGGAAGTCCAATAGTCATGCTGCCAGGTCACTCTATTAAAGTTGAGAAACGGCGGGATATACCATCCCTTGTTATCCGCACAATAGGCTTGGTTAAATACCTGTAATTGTCGGACATTCGACAGGCAGGCAATGCGCCGCGATGTTTTTCGTGCTTTGGTCAATGCTGGCAGAAGTATGGCGATCAGAAGCGAGACAATACTAATCACCACCAAAAGTTCAATCAGAGTAAACGCATTATTTCGTTGAGTTTTCATGTATGGTTTTCCTTGCCTAAAAATCAAGAAGGACACCTGGCGGTTGATTGACGAACGACCAGTTCCGGAGACATCCGAATGATCGAGCCGGACAAATTCGATTCATATGAAACATTGACCAATAGCTGTCGAACAGCACGTTGCCCCATTTCGCGCAACGGCACATGCACCGTCGTTAACGGCGGGGTCACCAAAGCCGATGCACTGGTATCGTCAAAACCAACCACACTTAACTGATCAGGAATCGAAATCCCACACTGTTCAGCCGCTCGGACCACCCCCATCGCGCCGCAGTCCGTGGCACAGACCATGGCTGTGGGTCGTTGTGGTTCACCGGCGAGTATCTTTTTCACATCCTCAACCGTGTCATGAATACTTTCAGGCCCGTGATAAACCCATTGTGAATTCACCGCCAACCCGGCACTGGCCATCTTCCATTGCCAGGTCGCCCAACGTTCCTGAAAACTGCGGTTGCGCGGGGCACCGACATATCCAATTTTTTGATGTCCCAACTCAAGAAGATGATCCATCGCCAATTCAATCCCCGCCAGATTGTCAGTGGTCACCACGTCGGCACGCCCTGTGTGAATAATGTCCACCAGAACGACAGGCTTGTGACACTGCTCTAGAAAATCAGGCAGGCTGGGACTGTATTCACCGATGAGAATGACGCCTGAAATTTCAGAACGGTTTACTGATTTGATGATCTGCGGATCCATCAAATCCACACTGGCCTGCACCATCGCCCGATTGGAAGCAAAGGCCAATTCGTCCATGACGCCGTTGAGAATCTGCATGTAAAAGTCCGACGCAAGAGAGTAGGTCTGACTGATCAGGTCTCTGCCGGTTACTTCGCTTGATGGCCCAAGATGCATCGTCCCGTCATTGGTGGAGATTTGCTCCATGGGCGAATGGCGATGCAAGATCACCTCAAAGCGACTCTCAGTTGTTTTGGTCCGTGGGTGGGTAGCAGAGACAAGATCACGCACCGTTCGCTGAGTCCGTCGCGGTTTATACCCCGACTCCTTGACCGCTTTGAGCACGTTCTGGCGAACCGCGGGACTCACCGTCCCCGAGTTATTAAGCACGCGTGAAACCGTCGCCGCCGAGCATCCTGCCCGGGCACTGACTTGCGCAAGCGTACTTGGTGATTGTCCCATGATGCATTCCTGTGTGAACCATTACAAAGATGACTTATGAACTATAGGAATCCAAATTTTAAGGTCAATGCAAAGAAGCACTATCACGCCCTTACAAATGTAAAACAGCTGTAACCTATTATTTTAAAAGTGAAAATCAAAATGAAAGTTTTGCAAGAATGTTTACGATTTACATTCTATCCCGCATGATTGGCAAAAATGAATCTATTGAAAATGCAGGTTCAACAGCCACGAATTGATAGCTCGCGCGTCGCTGATGACGATACACGTGAACGAAAAACGCACAAAGGGGCTTTACGTCCCACTGCCCTTTTCTGCTCATTACATCAATCAATTGCTTGGATAGAAGATCATGGCTTTGCGTTGTTCTTCTGAAAGACTGATAAATTGCTCGCGGCTGACGGTGTTGCAATGTCCATCACCATAGAGAAAACCACCAGCTTCATTGGGATGCCCGGTAGGGTTAGGGAATAAGGGATTGGACCAAGTCCAAGGCCAATTACCTGATGCGGTTGTGGTGTAATTCAGGAACATGATGGGTAGAAAATCAAACTCGGTCGCCGAGTTGTGGAGCGTCAGACTGGCTTCGGCAAACCAAAAACCTTTGGAGTTGAGGATTTCAATGCGTGGCAATTGGTACTTGATGGTGCCGTTCCAGTTTTCCGCTTGCCCGCCCATGTATTGATTGATGCCATAGGTGTTGCCCGACGGGAGACTGCGTAAAGGGGAGACTTGCAGACGCGCTTCGGGACAGATCAACGGGCCAGTGGTGGTTCCCCAACCTTTGTACAGATTAGCTTCCTGGGTTTTGAAGTACCAGAAAGTATCTATCAACTTCCAGCAGGTAGACCACCCCGGGTCACCATGTGTCGGGAGAATCCCTTTATTGTCGGTGGCATAGGTGATACCCCATGTGCCGATCGATCTGAGTTGGGTCTGACAGATCACGTTACGTGCCGACGCCCTGGCCTTGGACAAGGCAGGCAGCAAAATAGCAATCAGAATCGCAATAATGCTGATCACCACCAACAGTTCAATGAGCGTAAAAGCATTGTTTGTTTTACTGAGATTCAACATTGCGTCACTCCGGTATTTGAAAATATCAGCATCATGTCAATGGCCTTGCCACAACATCACGATCAACAAAATGCAGTTGGACATTCGTCCGTCATGCACTCAAGCAATCATTCTTTTTGAGCTTTAATGTGATCTGTATCAGTTAACGACAAATGCCCCGTCATACTGAAAAAGTCTATACCGCACTGATATTCAGTCAATCAGATTTATGCGCGCAAGATTACATTCTATGAAAACAACACATAAGCATTTTATTTTTAAATGAATATGTGTTTTCAAGTTTTCACAAATTTTACTGACGGGAAAAGTCGACACCAAACAGGCCGTCACGTTGCGTCGAGTGATACCTGTCCCAAAAATGTCATGGAACGGAAAAGGAAGGCATTCTGTTTTTCCAGGATAGATTATCGAAGAAGTTGGATGTGCCTCTTTTACTCCCTTGATTGTTATACAATTTTACATGTAATTACAGATATACCCATCAGGTCTTTTTTCTACTTTATTGAGATCTACTATGTCTAAATCAGGTCTTCCTTCGATATCGTAAACTCTATAGAGCCTATACTTACCACTTTCATTCTCAAAGGTTTCCAGTTCATTTGTTGACAAAAAGAAAACTTTAGAAGATGGGTCTTTTTTTAACCTAGTTGTTGTCTTTACTTCAATGTATATTTCGTCACCTTTTTCATCCAGTGAGAGTATGTCATATCCGTGGTGCATAGACTCTAACGCAACGTGCTTTGGATAACTGCGATTATTTAAGTGTAATGATAAAAGCCTTTTTCTTTCCTTCTCCATAATCAACAATTCTCCCTTCAAGCCAATCTCAGCATTTCTTTCTGCTTGTTTAGCTCGCTGCTCAGGGCTTAGAGGTCTGAGAACAACCCCGCTCGAAACGTTTTCTGGAGAAACTCCACCCATTAGGAATACTATCTGAGCAACATATGAATCTACAGTTGAATTATCAATCACTCCGAAATCGTTTGGGAATATTTTGGCATATATTTGTGAGGATTTAGCGCTAGAATTAATCCTTTTCATCCATTCGGCGCCTTGTAGTTCCTCAGATCCTGCATAAGCCTTAAACCCAAAATCTAGAAGAGAATTATATTTTCTCCGAAATGGCTCATTACTTTCTATTGTTTTAACAAGATTGTCTGCCAGCTTTTGAAGCTGGCTTTCAAGGTTGTTTCTCTGAGTCTTGTTCAAACTATGACCTGAGGCTCTTCCAAAATAAAACCCTACATTTAAGCAAGGTTTAATTGGGTCCATTACAAAACTAATTTGAGCGGCATATTGCTTGTTTTCAGCCCCTTTAAAAATACCAGACCAAATACGTTTAAAGCTTGTGCCGCCAATGGCAATATCATTACCAGTTGAAACGCTGGTATCAAATTCACCATACGATTCACTATAATGCTTTGAATAATATTCAGCTATAGTCTTTAGTTTTCTCTTGATCTCTGCCAGATGAGACTTTTCATTGTTGCTGGCATTTGAAAGTAGTCTATTTCCAGAATAGGACCTCGAACTAAGCTCATTAATTAGAATCAGATCTTCTTTGGTGATTACTTCCATACATTAACTCTCACTAAAAGGGAAAACGAAGAGAAAAAGGGGACATTCAATTTCATGGCTTAAATTTGTCTTTCCCAACCCTCATCACCCACCAATAAATACTAACCTCACATCCGATACCGTTCGAGCCAATGGGCGTAGGGGGCGGGTAGGGTCCATGAGGGTTTGTCGATGCCCAGGGTTTTGGCGGCGTGGTAGGGCCAATGGGGGTTTTCCAGATGGGCGCGGCCGATCATCACCAGATCAAGCTGCTCATTACTCACGGCACTTTCTGCAACATGGGGCATGCCAAAACCCCAGGCCGAAGCGACGGGTAAACCGGTCTCACGACGGACACGCTGGGCGATGGGTGCCATGAATGCCGGCCCCCAGGGGATGCTTGAATCGGGTGTCGTAAAACCCATGCTCACGCTGATCATGTCCAGGCCGCCGGCGCGGAATTGTTTGGTCAGGGCAATAGCCTCGCTGAGCGTTTCTTCATCACGGTCATCAAATTCGAGCACGCCAAAACGCAAGGTCAACGGCAGGTTGTCCGGCCAGACTTCACGCACCGCTGCCAAGGTCTCCAGCAGGAAGCGGCCTCGGTTCTGGGCATTGCCACCGTATTGATCATCACGCTGGTTGGTGTGGACCGAGAAAAAACTTTGCGCCAGGTAACCGTGTGCAAAGTGCAGTTCGAGCCACTGATAGCCGGCATCGAGTGAACGTTTGGCGGCGGCGACAAAGTCCGCTTTGACCCGTTGGATATCATCTTTGGTCATGGCGCGGGGGATGCGTGGCAGGTTGGCACCAAATGCTTTGGCGGAGGGCGCGATGGTTTGCCAGGCACGCGGATCGTCGACCGGGAGATGATCATCGCCTTCCCAGGGTTTATTGGCGCTGGCTTTCATGCCTGCGTGACCGATTTGTATCCCGGCAACCGATCCGGCTTTCTTGATGGCATGGGCAATCTTGGCGTGTTCGGCCGCCTGCTGATCATTCCAGATTCCGGTGCAGCCAGGGGTGATACGCCCATCTGCCGAGATGCCGGTGGCTTCAACGATAACCAGGCCCGCGCCGCCTCGAGCAAGTTGGGAATAGTGCGCAAGATGCCAATCATTGGGCAGACCATCGGTCGCTGAATATTGGCACATCGGCGGGACAGCTATTCGATTGCGCAGGGTCACATCTTTTAACGTAAACGGGGTAAACAACTTTGTCATGATTTTATTGCTCTATATTGTGTCGTTTGGTGATTCGTTTTCATCTGCATAAACAGACGCAGATATGGTAATCAATACTTGCAGCGATTGAAGTATTCCAGGATAACCAAACAGGATTAGGGGTTCGTCAGTGTTGAATTGATGGATCATTGCCAAATCTCTGTTGAGACAATCGTTTCATTGATGAGGTGGATAATGTCCAATTTGCAGTGTCAGGACATGCATTGGGGCATTGTGATCAAGAATGTTTTTTAGCGAATATCTCGAATCTCCTCATCCATAATTAATCAATCGAAGCGAAACAGCCGATATAAATATAAATTAGTATTTTAATGGTCCTTTCCACCCGCCGGACAAGTCATGATCAGCAGTCATCGAAAAAAATGTTTGCAATGGTATCTATTTGCTGCTGCGATGGCCGTTTCTCTATTACTTGTCGGAATTGTAGTCAGCATTTACTACCATTCAGAGCTCAATGAATTTTACAATCGAGCTGATTCATCTTCGATGTCTGAAATCGAATTGCATGAGACGATTCTTCATCGTGAGCTCAACGAAGTTGCCAGTGACATTCGGTTTTTAGCTGACAATCCTTTCATGCAACAGTTTCTGGATAACCCTCAAGATGACAACTTGAAATTGCTTGAGTCGATGTGGGATCGCATGATTTGCGAAAAGCAAACCTATGAACAAATCCGCCTGCTTGATAAAAACGGGATGGAAAAAATTCGTGTCGAATACAACAACAAAATCCCTTTGCGTATCCCTGACGATGAGCTGATGGACAAGTCTGATCGATATTATTTTCACGCAGCAGCAGAATTACGGCGAGGCTATATCTATGTTTCAAAATTAGACCTGAATATTGAAAATGGTATTCCGGAAGTCCCGTTCAAACCAACAATTCGTTTTTGCATCGGAGTGTACAACTCGCAGAACATCCGAACAGGCAGCCTGGTAATCAACTACAACACTCAGTCTTATATCGATCTGTTACGCGAGGCATCCGATCAAGAACGAGCTGATTTCATGCTGGTAAATGAAGATGGATACTGGTTAATGCATCCCAAACGTGAATACGAATGGGGACAGTATTCTCAACAAAATAAAGACAAGAACTTTGCCATTCTTTACCCTCAAGCATGGCAAAAAATACAGTCTCAGATAAAAGGCAAATTCACATTGAATGATCAAGTCTATGACTTTGACACGCTTGATTTACAGGAAAATTACCATTTTGTATCCCCTCGAGACTCAAGGCTTGACAGTGAAATCCCTATCAATCATTCCACTTTAATCAAACATATTGCGCTATTGCCAACCCGCGTGATTGCTGAATACCGAACTAAAATTGTAAAACAATGCTTGATCATTTTTCTGATCTGGGTTGTATTATCATTAATACCCAGTTGGGGTATCGCAGCCTATTTTGTGGGTTATGTCACACAACGAGCCGAACTTTCGCATCATGCTCATTATGACACGGTGACCTGTCTAGCCAATCGCGTGTTGTTCAACGAACGCTTTGAACATGCCTTGCAGATGTCACAAAGATATAAACGAATCTGCGGTTTGCTCTATATTGATCTGGATGGTTTTAAAGCTATCAATGATCAATATGGTCATCATATTGGTGACGAATTATTAGCAACAGTTGCAGGGCGCATGCTCCAGTGTGTTCGCCAAACTGACACCGTTGCTCGAATGGGCGGGGATGAATTTGCAATCATCCTCACAGAAATTGAAAACAAAGACGATGCGATCAGTATCAGTGAAAAACTCGATGCACAACTGGGTGTACCTGTTCAAACAACCAAGGGCATCGTGAACATCGCTGCTTCAATTGGCGTGTCGGTTTACCCGGAAGATGGCGTGGAAGCCAACCGGTTAATCGAGTTGGCTGATAAGTATATGTACAAAAACAAACGCGATAACAAGATGCGGTTGCGGTTAGATCGAAGCGCCTCATAAAGTTCAAATCAACATAACAACGTCCAGTTTAGAGCGTTTGCCGTTCGAGTGTATCGCTATACCTAACGCTCAAACTCCCAACTCGTGGCTATTGACCTCTGTTTTTAATAGTTGTACGAAGACCAGTGGGCATGCCAAGACACATAGACTCTAGAGCCGTCTGACTGGCCACTGAACACGTGCAATTGCCCAGCCAAAGTCTGCCAGGGCGCGCAATCCTTAAGCCATATTTCCACTGACTCTGTGGCGCATCACCTTAGATTCACAAATGGGTTGCGAACACTTTTTTTGTCACATTGCATTGACCTGACCAATCAGCCGCCTACAATGTTCACGTGAACAGTCGCAATTGTTCACGTGAACAACTATTGGACACAATTTGATGACCGTGACACTCAACAACATTGCCACCGAACTTGGCGTCAGTCATATGACCGTGAGCCGCGCCCTTAAGGGTGATCCTGCGGTGGCGGAAAAGACACGTAACCGCGTGTTGGATACGGCGTTGAAGATGGGGTATCGGCCCAATGCCTCGGCGCGATCCATGCGATCGGGACAATTCGGGACGCTGGGATTACTGGCAGGAAGTATCACCAGCTACCTGCCGGGCATGCTCATGCGCGGGATTCGTGATGGTTGTGAAAAACTCGACTTACACCTGCAGATTGATTCAATCACCCAGGAGCAGGCCGACGATTCGTCTTACCTGCCCCGCTTTTTGCAGTATGCCTGTGTCGATGGCTTGATGGTCAGTTACACCGGCCCCAATGCTGCTTTGGCCAATCATATTCAGCAGCAACGGCTCCCAGCGGTTTGGATCAACGACCGTCAGACACACAACGCGGTCTACCCTGATGAAATTCAAGGCGGGAAAATCGCAGCTGAGCATTTTATCAATCACGGGCATCGCCGAGTTGGATATGCAGCATTGAATTTAACTGATCATTTCAGCACAAATGACCGGCTTGCTGGGATCAATCAGACATTAACAGCATCGGGTTTATCTGAAGCTCAACGACTCGACGGACACCTGGCCAGCGGTAGTGAGATTGATCAGTCGGGCATGCCGGTTTTGTTACGCATGCTTCAACGTCCGGATCGTCCCACAGCATTGATTTGTCGCGGGCAAGCCGATGCGACATGTGCATATGCCGCAGCCATGCAATTGGGATTGCGTGTCCCTGAGGACTTGTCGATTGTGGCATTCAGTGACAAGCCCATTTTGGATGTCTGCGCTTTACCGATTGATACCCTGGTCATCCCGTTTCGCACCTTGGGGGAAAAAGTCGCAACCATGACCCATCAACTCACTCAAGATCCTTCGCATCAAGTTGCCAGTGAAACAATCGCCTATGGCAAGATCGAATCCGCAGGCAGTACGACCCAACCAACCCTGAGCTAATGCGACTGTTTGTTAGAAACAGACTGGAGTTTACATGTTCATACATCACACAAACCGCACGGCATCACAGGGCTTTACGCTCATTGAGCTGTTGGTGGTGATCTCGATCATTTCGCTGCTCATCAGTATCCTGCTTCCTGCATTGGGGCAGGCACGTAAGACCGCCAATGCCATGAAATGCGCGACCTTGCTTCGGGCGATGGGGACCGTCAATGTCGTCTATGCCAACGACTTTAAAGACTGGGCCGCACCCAACTGGTGGCGTGAAAGTCCATCGGCCAGTAAGCGCTATTACTTTGTGACCAACACCGGCATCCACGAACGACTCAACGTCACCACCGCCGACTACGGCGCACGCTGGGCACATGGCTTTGCCTGTCCTGAAGCAACTGCGCTGACAAATAGTTCCTGGTCCAACACGGATGGCGTCATCATTCGCGGAGTCTATGGGCACAACTATCATGTCGGATCACTACGCGGGGCGGATAGCAACTGGTCCACCGGCACCATCAGTGGCATCAAGTTCTCTGAGCTGATCAAACCCAGTGAAGACCTCAACCTTGCCGACGCCTTGGACCAACAGATCGGCTATACCTACGTCAACAACTACGTCTCAGACAATCCTCAGCAAAACAATGTCTCAGCATTCAGACATCTGGGGACCACATTCAATGCCGTCTTTTTCGACCAGCACGTCCAGCGTATCAGTCAGGAAGACGCCCATGCCAAACCTGAAATGTGGTACATCAATTAATCGCCAATCCTGATCACGCATCTGTTTTTTTAACTCCTTGGAACGAACATGCAACGCAAATCTGTCAACATCCTCAGCCTGTCCTGCGCCTTGATCTTGGCCTTGACTCAAGGTATCAAAGCACAACAATCCGTCATCGACAATTCGATTTGGCAAACACTTCAACGCAGTAACGTCAACAATGACTTTTCGTCGCTCAAATGGGTTGATGTTGACCACCCGCAATTTACAAAAGCCGCGCGACTTGCCAGCAATCGGGCCATGCGACATAGCTATGAAATTCAGTATCACATTGACATTGATAAACCCATTGCCAAAGGCGATGTGCTGATACTCACCGGCTACATCCGACTCATCGATACCAAGTCCGAATCCGGCGAAGGCCTTGCTCAAATTCAAGTTCAGCGAAACAGCAGGCCCTATACCAAACTGCTCATGACGCGATTGCCTTTGTCCAAAGACTGGCAGCGCATCGAAATCCCCTTTGCTTCCAAAGAAGATTACCCCGCAGGTCAAACCAACTTCTGTATCTGCATCGGTGACTATGTCCAGACCATTGAAGCAGGTGGATTTAGCCTGAAAAACAGGGGTAAAAATGTCGATCTGGACACCTTGCCCAACACGGATCGTGATCGATTAAACAACTATGACGGACGCGCCGCCGATGCGCCTTGGCGGGAAGTTGCTGCTCAGAATATCGAGCGTTACCGCAAAGGTGACCTTGCCATCACGGTAACAGATCACGATGGCAAACCCGTCAGCGGCGTGACGGTTGATGTACAAATGACAAAGCATGCGTTTAAATTCGGGACCGCGGTCCACTCATCGGTCTTTGATCCCAACGCTAAATTCTGGACACAAAACCCAGAGAACAAAGAACGGTTCCTGAAAATCATCCAGGACGATTTTAACTTTGTCACCCATGAAACCAACTTCAAATGGCCGGCATGGATTCAACCGGCAAGACGCAAGGCGGCCGACCAACTCGTCAATTGGCTCATGGAAAAGAACATCGCTTTGCGCGGCCATGCCATGGTCTGGCCAGGCTGGTCCCATGGTAAGTACAAACATGTCCCCCAACACATCATTGATCTGACGAAGGACCCTGCGAATCGGGACAAAGTCGCCCAATTGGTGATTGATCACATCCATGAAATTGGGACGCTCTACGGCGATAAGGTCAGCACCTGGGATGTCATCAACGAACCCACCCTGCACCATGACCTCACCGACTATCTCGGCGGTGATCGCATTTTTATCGACTGGTTCAAAGCTGCCCGCAAAGCTGCCCCCCACGCGCGACTGGTCCTCAACGAAACCACCGGCGGCACAGTCGTCAGTGACCGCTATTTCCACAAGACCATCAAAATGCTCGTGGATCACAAAGCGCCCATCGACGCCGTAGGATTCCAATCCCACTTTGGGCAAACCGGGCCGGACATCCCCAAAATACTTTCACTCATCGACAAATATGCAGAGATGGGTTTACATGTCGACATCACTGAGTTCGACATTGATGGCTTTGATGCAAAGTATCAAGCAGACTACACCCGCGATTTTATGACCGCCTGTTTTAGTCATCCCGCGGTGGATACCTTCATCGTCTGGGGCATATGGGCACAACGCCACTGGAAACCGGCCCGCGCGATGTACGACAAAAACTGGAACCTCAAACCCAACGGCAAAGCGTGGATGGACCTGGTCAAAAAACAATGGTGGACCCGCCAAACCGGTAAAACCAACACCGATGGAATCTATCAACTCCGAGGTTTTAACGGCGATTACCAAATCATCGTGACAACCGCAGACGGGCAAAGCACCACCCAAAACGGCAAACTCACACGCGACGGTTTAAGCATGAAGTTCAAATTACCTCAATGAGTCTCTTGCGAAAAAAAATCTCTGGCCAATGATCGTCAATCAACTTGCGAAAGCACTTCCTGAATTTTCTGACTCAGCGGGCCACTGAGGTATGGCTTGGTGATCCAGGCGGTTAAGCCGGCGGCTTTCATGGCAAGTAATTCCGACTCCGGGGTATAGCCCGTGGAGAGAATCACACGGATACTAGGATTGAGTTTTTTCATGGCCAGAAAACAATCCTTGCCATTGAGCTTGGGCATCATCATGTCCAACACAACAAGGTCATAGCCCTGAGGATTGCGTTTGAAAAGTTCAAGTGCTTCAAGGCCATCTTCGGCAAGCGTGACCTGATAGCCAAGGTCTTCGAGAGTCGCCCGCGCGGTAACGCGCATGACTTTTTCATCATCGACCACCATGATGTGACCGGTCCCTGCGATGCGCGAATCGTCAACGTGAGGTTCAGTCAGTTGACTGTCCTGTCCAGCCAGTGGCAGGTAGATGCTAAAGCATGACCCCTTTCTCAATTCACTTTTGACGGTGATGATGCCATCGTGTTGTTTGATGGTGCTAAAGACTGCTGCCAATCCCAGACCGGTTCCTTCGCCATGTTCTTTGGTGGTAAAAAAGGGCTCAAAAATACGGTTAAGATGTTGCGGTGCGATGCCTATGCCGGTGTCGGTGATGTCGATTTTCAGATACTTGCCGGGTTTGATTTCCTGCAAGTCGATATAGCGGTCGTGATCGTCAAACGTCACAGGCTGGGTTTGGATGGTCAGTTTCCCACCCTTGGTCATGGCATGTGACGCATTGATACCAAGGTTTAAAAATGCATTTTGCAGTTGTGAAGCATCCCCGTTGATCAGCGCGGTTGAATCGGTGGTTTTAAAGTCGATATCAATTCGCCGGTCGATGGTCTGTTTGAGCAATGTGATGGCATCACCTATCACACGATGCACGTCCATGGTTCTGGATGCGGAGGGTTCTTTGCGTGAAAATGCAAGCAGGTTACTTGTCAGGTCTGCTGCGCGTTTGCCTGACTGCATGATGATTTTCATCAACTCGGTTGCTTCTGGATTGTGAAGTAATTTTTCACTCAGTAGCTCCGCCGAACCGAGGATGCCCCCGAGCATGTTGTTAAAGTCATGGGCGATCCCGCCAGCGAGTTGACCGATGGCCTGCATTTTTTCGGATTGTCGGAGTTGTTGTTCCATGGCATATTCGCCGGTGACATCCCGGAAGACCAGCACGACGCCGACAATCTGCCCGGTGTCCGAACGGATGGGTGCGCCGGAGTCTGCGATCTGATATTCGGTGCCATCGGATGAGACAAGTACGGTGTGATTGGCCAGCCCGACGACTTCGCCACATTCGAGAACTTTCTGCACCGGATTGGAGACCGGTAAACGGGTTTGGGCATTGATGATTTGAAAGACGTTTTGAAGCGACTGACCAATTGCATCATCGGCAGCCCAACCGGTGAGGCTTTCAGCAACCGGATTCATCTGCATGACCACGCCTTCGTTATCGGTGGCAATGACCGCATCGCCAATGGATCGGAGTGTGATCCGCAGACGCTCTTCTTTTTCGCGCAGTTCCTGCTGGGCTTTGATCTGCTCGGTGATATCCTGCGCGACACCAAGAATGCCAACCACCTTGTCCTGTTCGTCACGGATGCAGGTCAGACCAAGATTCGCATGGATATGATGCCCATCCTTATGCACCAGTGTCCATTGGCACTCCTCGTAGCTGGCCAACTCGGCCTGGGCGACAAAGACTTCAAACCCCTTGATGGGTCGGTTTAATCGCTCACTGTGCAGTTTGGCTCGCTCCTGGATCTCTGATTGCAGATGAAAGAGCATTGGCGTACGTTTGCCAATCATTTCCTGGGGCGAGTATCCGAGTATGCGTTGGGCACCGGAGTTAAAGATGGTGATCGTGCCTTGCTGATCGGTTGCAATGATCATGGACAGAAACGATGCATCAAGTACATTTTGCAATTGTCGATGTGCGGCGACGATTCGGTCACGGTTAAGGACTGTTTCATTGATATCTTCAATGACGCTGATGAAATACTGTGGGTTATTGTCATCATCGAAAGTTAATCGGGTCGTGAGATGTATCCAAAAGAAACTGCCATCGGATTTGATGTAGCGCTTTTCTTTCTGGTAAATCTCGACCTCACGATTGATCATGCGTTGGGCCATTTGAACATCATCTGCCAGACTGTCGGGATGGGTGATGTCCCGGAAATTTTTGTTGATCAATTCTTCAAGTGGATACCCAAGCAATTCACAGAGTCGCTGATTGGCACGGATGATTCGACCCTCAGGCAGCACATGAGCAATACCCACCGCAGCCTGTTCGAACGTATCACGGAACCGTTTTTCACTGACTTTGAGAATTTCGTTGGAGACGCGTAACTCTTCGGTACGCCGAGCGACCTGTCGCTTGAGTTGATGATTCCAGATGATGCTGGCAAGAAGTAAAAACAGCAGTACGCCAACCACGCTCCCGGCGATTTTCAGGAACCGTATCCAGTCAATGGTGTTTTGCTCTTGTGGGACGAGCCACTGTTCGAGCATTTGCCGTTTCTGGGTTGGGGTGATGGTGGCGTTGGCCTTGTTGATAATCCCCAGAAACACAGGCCAGTCTTTACGGATGGCAACCGACGCATCGTAGTTTGGATAATCGGTTCGTCCTGCGATTTTCAGGTTGGTGATTTTCTCTTGAGCAATGGTCATGCTGGTGACAACCTGCCCGGCGATCATCGCATCGGCTTGCCCATAACTCACCGCCCAGAGTGCTTCGGGGATGGTATGAAACGGCACCACCTCAAGCCCCAGGGGGTCGTTCTTTGCCAGGTATTCGGGCACCATCCCTTTGTAGACAGCGACCTTCTTGCCAGCCAACCAGGAGTGACCGGTAAAACCTTCCACATCCACCCGCGTAATAATCACCAACGGCAAACTGAAAAACGGGTCGGCAATGAGAAAATGCTCTTTTTCCAACGGGATCACCGATGCCACATACACATCGGTTTGATCGTTGTTGGTCGCGTCAATCATCTCCGGGAAGAGCATCGGATGGTATTCAAAGCGAAAGCCGGCTCGACTGGCAAGCAAATTAAAATAGTCGATCAAATAGCCCTGGGGCTTACCGCTTGCATCAGCCTGAGTCAGCGCAGGTAAATCGCTGGGGATGGCAAACCGAACCACTGGATGATCCTTGAGCCATTGCTGTTCCTGAGCAGTCAGTTCGAGGGGCGGACTTGAGATATCAGCCGATGGCGAAGGTTGCGTTTGAGCAATAACTCCAAATGCAAATAGCAAAACCAGCCCCAGACAGAGCCTTGCATATCCCCAGACGCGGCATTGGATTGTCATGTTGCGTTACCTGAACCTGTAAAGGGTTGATCACTGCATCATGCAGTCTAAATGCCATATCAATTGATATCAATAAAAACATTGACCATTTGAACGATTCATAACATCCATGCCTCAACACCTTGACCCCAACCTGTTTTTTTTCGGTGTCGGGCATGCTTACATCCCATGGGTCACACGTTCTGTCACATCCCGCTATAATGCTCGACTCGCCCCGGAAGTGTTTTGGAAATCATTATTCGGTGGCTCAAAGAAGAAGGATGTGACCGATGTCCAAAAAAGTCTGGCTAGACGGTAATCTGGTACCTGCTGAGCATGCCACAGTGAGTGTGTTTGACCATGGTGTACTCTACGGTGATGGTGTCTTTGAAGGCATCCGCATCTATAACAATCGCATCCTCAAATGCGCTACGCATGTCGCACGCCTCTTTGAGTCGGCACACTCCATCCGCCTGACCATCCCCTACACTGCCAAAGAAATCACCGACGCACTGTACGAAACCTGCAAAGCCAACGACATCACCAACGGCTATATCCGACTGGTAGTCACACGTGGCGCAGGCACACTGGGACTCAATCCCTTTACCTGTAAACGTGCCAGTGTCTATGCCATCGCTGACAGCATCACGCTGTATCCCAAGGAAATGTACGACAACGGCATGGCGATCATCACCAGCTCCGTCACCCGGACACATCCTGCTGCCCTTTCGCCCCGCATCAAGAGTCTGAACTACCTCAACAACATCCTTGCCAAGATCGAAGCCATCGACAACGGCGTGATGGAAGCGGTCATGCTCAACAGCCAGGGCTTCGTCGCTGAATGCACCGGCGATAACATCTTCATCATCCGCGATTGGGAAGGTGTCAAAACCCTCATCACCCCGCCGCTGCATGCTGGTACGCTTGAAGGTGTCACCATGAACCTGGTGATTGAACTGGCCAAGAAGGCCGGCATCCCTGTCCTGCGTACCGACCTGACCAAGCATGACCTGTACATCGCAGAAGAAATGTTCCTCACCGGAACCGCAGCCGAAGTCATCGCTGTCACCAAGGTCGACAACCGTGTCATCGGCGACGGCAAGCCCGGCCCGGTCACCAACCAACTCCTCGCTGCCTTCCGCGAACTGGTCGCCAACGCCCCGGAAGATTGATCGCACCACACCAATAGAACATTATGGCTTTAACCACAGAGACACCGAGACACAGAGCAAAGACAAGTCCAGATCAAACTCTGACTTTTTCAGACTCTGTGACTCTGTGTCTCTGTGGTTCATCCAATTGAGCCACCTATGCAAAACCCATCTGCCCCACAACCACTTGCCTACCTCACCGCTGACCTGCCGGGAATCGGTGGGCAGATTAAACAGCGCCCTGATGACTTTATCGTCACCGAAGAATCGCTGTATGAACCGTGCGGCGAAGGTGAACACCTATACCTGTTCGTCGAACGAACCGGACTCACAACGCTGGATGTGGTCGCCAAACTTGCACGCAAATTAGGTGTCACCAACAGACAAATCAGCTACGCAGGTCTCAAAGACAAACATGCCATCTCTCGGCAAATGTTCTCCATCCACTTGCCTGGCAGCGAATCACAGGACGCCCAACGCGTCGCCTTCCTCGAAGGCGAACCCTACTCCGTCCTCTGGGCAGACCGTCACAACAATAAACTCCGCCGTGGGCATCTAGCTGGCAATCGCTTTGACATTCGCATCCGTGATGTGGAGCCCACTGCCGTGATCCGTGCCAAACGAATATTGGATCAACTCGTCGCGTCCGGCGTCCCCAACTACTTCGGCCCGCAACGTTTTGGTTATCGAGGGGATAACCATCTCGTGGGCCGAGTTTTGATCAAACGGGATTTTCAAGCAGCACTCAAACAACTCCTCGGTGATGCAGAACATTGTGAACATGAGCAAACCCTTGAGGCTCGCAAAGCCTTTGATGCAGGTGATTACGTCACCGCTTTGGAACACTGGCCACGGACGCTGCGTTATGAACGACAAGCTTTAAGCGCCCTGGCAAAGGGACGGTCCATCAGCAAAGCCATTTACAGCATCGCTGAAACGCAGCGATTGTTTTATGGGTCCGCTGCTCAAAGTCATCTGTTTAACATGGTCCTCAACCAACGCGTTGCCAACGGCACATTTGCCAAGCTACTTCCCGGTGACTTGGCCATGAAGCATGAAAACCAAAGTGTCTTCCCAGTCGACACTCAACAGACAGAGACTGAAAACGCCCCCCATGGTCGCGTCTCACAATGTGTCATTTCACCCTCGGGTCCCATGTGGGGAAGTGACCTGCTCCTTGCACAGCAGTCCGTCGGAGACATGGAGCTGGGCGTGTTGGATGAATTTGATATCCCACGCCAGTTGATTGAGACCTGCCCGTTGACCCGCGGTTCACGTCGAGCAATGCGCGTCATCATCCAGAACACCGATATCGCAGGCGGCGTCGATGAGCATGGCAGCTACGTGCGTCTGCAATTTGCCTTGAGTAAAGGTTCGTTTGCAACTGTCGTCTTGCGCGAACTGATGAAAAATGACATTGATGCAGATAGCGCTTCAGGCGAAGCGTAAGAAATCATTTAGTGATAAAGTTTGGATAATAAAAAAAACCAAGCCGCCAGATGAGTCCGGCTTTGTGGACGAATCTGGCGGGTCTGGCTTGTGGTTTACAAACATGACCCGTCAGATTCACTCTCAAAAAAGTCGTTCATCTGGCGGCTTGGGGTTCAAAATCGCTTATTCAAAACAGTTCAAATTTACGCATGGCCGATGCGACCGATGGTGTCGTTTTCATCACCAGCATTTTTCTTGAAGAACTCGCCGTTGGATAGATACAACACGTCTTCGGCAATGTTCACGGCATGGTCAGCCAAACGTTCAATTTGCCTGCCGATCTGCAAGTAGTGAATCAATTGGGTGAGTTGATGCGGATTTTCACGCATGGCTGCTTCAATCAATTCGAACATCTCACGGTAAATCGCATCCACCTGCCGATCCGCAGCCCGGACGCCTTCAGCTAAAGTGGTGTCCACGTTGACCAAGGCATCAAGGGCGTTTTTGAGCATCATCTGTGCGCGACTGGCCATGGCGGTGAGGTCATAAGGCACGTGCATGATCTCTTCTTCGGAACAGAGAAACTTGGCCTGCTCTGCGACGTTGACTGCCAGGTCGCCGATACGTTCCAGATCATTACACATCTTGAGGATGGCAATCAGATACCGCAGGTCAAAGGCAACGGGTTGATGCAATGCCAAAGTGGCTAAGCATTCCTCTTCGATTTCGACCTCGGTGCTGTTGATCTGTCGATCACCACGAATGACGCGTTGGGCCAATTCAGGATCACGTTGATCCAGACTGTTGATGGCATCGCGCAGAGCCTGTTCGACCATGCCACCGAGCGTCAGCACCATCTTCTTGAGTTTTTCAGTCTGTCTGCGAAAGTGAATCGACATGGCATCCTGCCTTTACCTGTTAAACCCGGAATTGGTACGGATCATCCGCGGTTGATTCATAAAAATATTGGACTTATCAGCACGCATATCATTCCGTGCATACTTCGGGTTACGCCCGTTTTAATTAGTTGACTGCTGCAAGGTACTTTGAGGCAGTCGCACGATCAATGGCCTTGACGGTCATGTTCATGGGGCCGGCACCAATGAGGGTGATGTGCTTTTCGCTGTGGGTTTGACCGGGTGCAAAGACCCAGATGCGACCATCGACGATGTCAGTTTTAAAGCCCGGAGCAGCAGCCATATATTCCTGAGCCGTTTCACGATCCAACGCTTTGATAGAAGTGTTAAGTGGACCGGCACCGATAAGGGTGATGTGCTTTTCGCTGTGGGCTTGGCCATCCTTGAAGACCCAGAGACGGCCATCAATCATCTTTGTTTCAAAGCCGGGTTTGGTGCCGAGGTATTCGACGACGGTGTCTTTGCTCTGCCCGTAAATGGTCATGCCCATGGGACCGGCACCGATGAAGCTGATACGCTTTTCAGCCTTTTCTTCGCCATCCTTGAGCACCCAGAGACGACCGTCTTCAAGTTCGGTATGAAAGCCGGGCTTGGCGGCCATGTATTCACTGGCGGTATCTTTGCTCAGCGCACGAATGGTCATGCCAGCGGGGCCTGCACCGATGAGCGAGATGTGTTTTTCACTCATTTCTTCGCCGTCCTTGAGAATCCAAAGGCGACCGTCTTCGATTTCGGTTTTAAAGCCGGGCTTGTCGAAGGGGTCTTGGTGTGCTGTAACCTTGGTGGATTCTGCGTTGGCTGTGGAGGTGGTTTGAGCGGTTTCACAACCCAATGCAAAGATGGTGGTGATGGTGAGAATACCGGTGAGAACCTGTCGCTTGTTCATTGTTCGATTCCTAATTCTGTGGAGCGTTTTTCAAAAGTGTAAATGAGTGATTAATGGATCAACCAAACCGGCCGGAGATGTAGTCTTCAGTCGGACGCAGATGCGGGTTGGTGAAGATGTCACGGGTCGGGCCGTATTCGACCAGACGTCCGAGATACATAAAGGCGGTGTAATTGCTTGCACGGGAGGCCTGTTGCATATTGTGAGTCACCATGAGGATGGTGTATTCGCCGCGGAGTTCTTCGACGAGGTCTTCGATCTTGCCGGTGGCGATGGGGTCCAACGCCGAGCAGGGTTCGTCCATGAGCAGCACTTCAGGTTCAGCTGCAATGGCTCGTGCGATACACAGGCGTTGTTGCTGACCGCCGGAGAGTCCCAGTGCCGATTCATGGATGCGGTCTTTGACTTCATCCCACAGTGCAGAACCACGCAGTGAGCGTTCGCAGACTTCTTCGAGGACGCCCTTGTTGCGTTCACCGTCGATACGCAGTGAATAGACCACGTTTTCGAAGATGCTCATGGGAAACGGATTGGGCTTTTGAAAGACCATGCCCATGCGTTTACGCAGTTCGATGACATCGACGGACTTGTCGTAAATGGGTGCGCCGTTGAGATCCATCTCGCCATCTATGTGCAGTCCGTCAATGAGGTCATTGATGCGGTTGACCGAGCGAAGCAGCGTGGACTTACCACAACCTGAGGGTCCGACCAGCGCGGTGACCTGTCCTTCGGCGATGGGCATGTTGATGTTGAACAATGCCTGCTTGGAGCCGTACCAGAGATTGAAATTCTTGACATTGATAATCGGCGACTCCTGGTAGAGCGCGTCATGAGTCTCTGATTTAAAGTTGTCCGTCGCAGCAATCTGCTCAAGGGTCAACTGATCACGGTCATCAGGTTGTGTGACTGTCGCAGTGTTTGCATTATTCAGATCGGATTCGGTAGTTGACATTGATTTATCCATTACAGGGTTGGTACCCATAGTTGATGCTCCCTAAGGTCATATCAAAATTGACTGGACACAAATTTGCGTCGCAGGCGGGCCCGCAACCAGATGGCGAAAAGATTCAGGAAAGCGACGATCATAATCAGCAGCAGGGTCGTCGTGAACACCATGGGCTTGGCGGCCTCGGCATTCTGGGACTGGAACCCAAGGTCATACACGTGGAAACCCAGGTGCATGAAACTGCGTTGAGCATGGAGAAAGGGGTAGACACCGTCGATGGGTAATTCCGGTGCCAACTTCACGGCACCGACAAGCATCAACGGTGCGACTTCACCGGCACCACGTGCCATGGCCAAAATCGCACCCGTCATCACGCCGGGCATCGCACGCGGAAGCACAATCCGGCGAATGGTCTGCCACTTGGAAGCACCACAGCCGTAACTGCCTTCTCGCATCGAACCGGGCACGGCAGCCAAAGCTTCTTCCGTGGAGACAATGACCACTGGCAAAGTCAGCAGCGCCAAAGTCAACGCTGCCCAAAGCAGACCACCAGTGCCGAAAGTCGGGTTGGGTAGTGATGCTTTGAAGAACACTTCGTCAATCGTGCCACCGACGACATAGCAGAAGAAACCCAGTCCAAACACGCCGAACACAATACTCGGCACGCCGGCAAGGTTGTTAATCGCAATCCGAACCGCCGAAATCATCGGGCCGGCCTTGGCGTACTCACGCAGGTACAGTGAAGCGAGTACACCAAAAGGAACCACCATCAGTGACATGATCAAGGTCATGGCAACGGTGCCGAAAATCGCAGGGAAGACACCCCCTTCGGAGTTGGCTTCACGGGGTTCGTCGGTGAGGAATTCCCACCAGCGAGAAACATAGATGCCAAGCTTGCTACCAAAGCCAATCTGATTAGGCTGATAAGCACGGACGACATCAGCAAGACCCAGTTGTTTTTCCTGTCCCTGTGTGGTGACCATGACCAGTTGGTACTTGTCGTTTTCAGCATTAAGTGCGTTGATCTTTTCACGGATCTTGCCATAGGCCACGTTGACTTCTGCATCGACTGCATCGTAGTTAGTCTGGGCATCGCGGTACTGCGGTGAGTCAACACCATGCTCAATTTTGGCGGACTTAAGTTCCAGACGAGCATCATCGATCTTGCGGGATTCGTAGCCGATGTCATGTTTTTCCAACGCGCGACGGACATGCCAACGTTCGCGGACTTGATCGTGATGTTTGAGAAACTCAGCCCAGGTTCCTTCGGGAGTGTCGGCAACCACTTTGCCGTCAATCATAAATGCCTTGGGCATCCCATAGAACCGGCCCCAGGCATTACGTTCAATGACGGTAGCCCATTGGGGTTGGGATCTGGATTCAATGTAAAAATCTTCGACCCAGTGAAAGTGCGAATTGGTCAGATCGAAGTTACCGGTTCGCACCAGTTCACGATGTGCCCAGCCTTCATTGTTGGCGATATCCGTCTGTACCTCAGCGGGCAGACTATCCAGGACGCCTACTTCAGGTTTATAGGTGTCGTCACGTGTGATCTCACCCATATGGACCGTACCGTTTTTAAGGACAAACTGGTCCACATGCTTAGGCCAGAATGTGACCATGCCCTGCACAATGACCAAAGCCAACAGCGCGATGATCATGACCACCGCCACGATCAGTCCGCCGCCGGTGAGCCAGAGCATCGGTTCGCCCTTGGCAAGCAGACTGCGTCCACCGCGATTGCCACGGGTTTTCTTGCGACTGCTCATGGATTGGCGAATGGTCTCGCGCGGCAGAGCAGGTTTGTTGTTCGGTTCGGTGAGCGTGGTACTCATAACTGAATCGCCTTCTTTCGGAACCGCAGGCGGACGGCCTCGGCAATGGTATTGACCACAAATGTCATCGCAAACAATGTCAAAGCAGCAAGGAACAGCATGCGAAAGTGCGTCCCGTCTTTGGGCGCTTCGGGTAGTTCCACCGCAATATTGGCAGCAAGGGTTCGAAACCCGTTGAAGATATTCATTTCCATCACAGGGGTGTTACCCGCTGCCATAAGCACGATCATGGTCTCACCCACGGCACGCCCCAGGCCAATCATCATCGCGGAAAACAGACCGCTCATCGCGGTGGGCATGATGATACGTGTCGCCGTCTGCCAGGGAGTCGCCCCGGCACCCAGTGATGCGGATCGCAGATGCGTGGGCACCGCGCTCATGGCATCCTCGGCGATGGTGTAAATGATCGGGATGATCGCAAAGCCCATCACAAAACCGACGATCAAAGCGTTACGCTGAACATAGGTATCCACATACGAACCACGCGGGTCCCAGCCGATACCGTTGAGCAATGCCGAGGCTGCGTAGGCAATGATGCAGGTGATCACGCAGGCACCGAGGAACTTAAACAAATCCAGGATCGCGACTTTGCCACGTGTTCTGCTATCACCGTATGCCGCAACCAACGGGTTGATGAATCGGCTGATGATAAAGGCAGCTGTCATACCCGAGAGAGGCAAAAGCAGAATCATCCACGCCCCGATGCCGTTGCCGATTTGCCCGTCCAACCAACGCTTCACGTCACCGCTAAAGAGCATGTACTCAATGGGGTTGCCCAGGAGCATTGCCAGAACCAGTGACAAGCCGAACATCACAAACAGACACACCAGTCGAACGCCACCGACTTTAAAGAGCAGTGTTCGAAACGGATTGCGTTTTTCAGCTGGCGAAGGTGCCACATCACCAATATTTTCCAGGCGGATCGTCAACTCATGCGGGAGCAGTTGCCAGAGATAAGCCCCCAAGAGAAAGCTCAGTGGGATCGTCGCGACACATGCAAGCATTTCAGGGACGAACTTTTCAAAGAATGGTGCAAAGACCAATGCCGCCAAAAAGCCCAACACCACCGAAGGCAATGATGCCATCAATTCGATGGTTGGCTTGACCCATGCTTTGACACGTGGGTGCAGAAATTCAGAGGTGTACACCGCAGCGAGAATCGCAATCGGCAAGCCAAAGAGCATCGAGTAAAACGTCGCTTTGAGCGTACCGAAAATCAGCGGATACAAACCATATTTTGGTTCAGAGTCATCCGTACCCGCAGAGGACTGCCAAACGTGTGTCGCATCGACGTAGCCTTCATACCAGACAGGTGTGAAGATCGCCCCGGCAGTAATGGCAGGGAACTTGGGATCGATATCCCACATGCCGATCTGCTTGGCGGTGACGGCCATCAGACCATTGTCCTTGGGGGCCATCGCCACGGCTTGCACAGGTAACGTGGTGTCCGGGATTTTCGTGTGGACCAATTGATGCTCAACGGTGACTTGGTATATCGCTGCCGAAGAGTCAGCAAAGCCCACCACGATCATGCGGCTGCGACTGGACACTGCAATGGCGGTTGCCGCAGCATCGCCCGCGGGCAGGCTGTGACCTTTGACCAGCACAGCACCATCGGACGTTTGAACATCATCCGTTTCGGGCTTGACGCGGAACCATGCTGAAAGTTCACCTGATGAATCACCGACGATCAGCGTGTTGCGACCATTCATATACTGCAACGCGGTGACAGTGTGATCTGAATCAGGCGTCAAATCCAACGTCTCAGCGATCACGGGTTGCTTCATATTTCGACAGTCGAATCGCTGCGTGGTGCCATCTTCCCAGACAACCAGGACACTGTCACCGAGTCCTGAAATTTTCAGATACTTGGGATGATCCGTGTGAGACGTCTTGTCGTAAGGCAGGACACCGTCGGAGACCTCGAAGGTAACCTTGCCGGTCATCCAGTTTTCCTTACGGGTAATGCGATTGATTTTGAGATTGCCATCCATATCGAGTGTGACATAGATGGGGCTTTCATTAAAGATCGTATGGTCGATGAGTCGGATGGCTGGGGTGGCCTTATCACCGTCGAGCCTGATCGGATCTTCGAGGGTAAGTTTGGCGGTTTGGCTACGAAGCTGACCTTCAGGCGTCAGGCTGTAGATCACACCGTCGACCGCAGTGACTTGGCCGATTTCCAATTCCTGTGCAGCTTGGGGCGCGTCTGCTTTTTCCAGGAAACTCACGGAAAAGCCCAGGTCACCAATGCGCGTTGAGCCGTCCGCGTAACCGAGCATCAGATGCTTGCCACCAACACCAAAGGACCATGCTGAGAGCTTTTGGTTTTCAGGGTCGAGTGTGGATTCAGCCAGGACTTGGCCGGTCTTGATATCCTGCGTGACGACTTTGCCGTCCTGGTAGGCGACGACCGCCATGTTGCGAAATTCGTCGAGATCCAGGTGGATGATTTTGCCATGCTCGCCGTCGATTTTGACGATTTTTTCGGATTCCACTGAAGGTGATTGAAAGAGCGGGACAACTTTCCATGCCAGGAAGACACAGACCAGTGCCACTGCAAGAATGGTCCCCACACCACCGACAGTGATGCAGAAGCGTGCAGCCATATCACCGTACTTGACTAATTTGGACGTGCGTCTGGTGCGTCGTCGTCCGGTGAAAGATGTCTGAGGTGTTTGCGTCATTTTATGTCTCTGTCCCTACTGGACAATGTTGTGGGCTGAGTTGAATTTGGGTTGAACTCAAATTAAATCCAGCGAAACTTCCGGGGGGTAAAAACGGGTAACGGTCGTTAAACCGTCACCCGCTGGTTGGTTTGATTCTCTATTGGACACTGAGGCGAGAATCAGGTTTGGTTGAATCTCAGTGGATGTTCACTGATGCCAAAGCCTTCTTGGCGATGGGTGCGGTGATGGGATAGTAGCCATCCTTCACGACATCGAGTTGGCCTTGCTTGGAGAAGATGTACTTGATGAATTCCTTGCGGAGGGGTTCAAGTTCGCTGCCGGGCTTGTAGTTGACGGTCAACCACAGGAAGCGTGACAGGGGATAATCGCCTGAGTATGCATATTCGGGGGTTGCGGGGATGAGCTTGCCACCCTGATCTTTGGACAGTGCGATGGCTTTGACGTCAGCGGTTTTGTAGCCGATGCCTGAGTAGCCGATGCCGTACTTGTCAGAAGCGACACCTTGAACGACTGCGGATGAACCGGGTTGTTCCTTGACCGAGTCACGGAAGTCACCTTTGCCCAGTGCGTGCTTCTTGAAGTAGCCATAGGTACCTGAAGCGGAGTTACGGCCGTAGAGGCTGATGGGAGCGTTGGCCCATGCACCGGTCAGACCGGTTTCGCCCCACTTGTTGATTTCTGAAGCGAAACCAAGCTTGCGTCCCTTGGAGAAGATGGCGTCCACCTGGGGGAAGCTCATGCCTTCAATGGGATTGTCTTTGTTGACATAGACAGCCAACATGTCGATGGAGGTGGGAAGCTGCGTGGGTTTGTAACCAAAGCGCTTTTCGAATGCGTCATCTTCCTTGCTCTTGGTGCTGCGGCTCATGGGGCCGAAGTTGGAAGTGGCGCTGATCAATGCTGGGGGTGCAGTAGATGAACCCTTGCCTTCGATTTCGACCTGCACGTTGGGGTACATGGTTTTGAAACCTTCAGCCCAGAGCGTCATCATGTTGTTCATGGTGTCAGAGCCGACGGACTTGATGTTGCCGGTGACGCCTTGAACGGGGGTGTAATCAGGAAGATTGGAATCGACAGAAACCTGCGCAAAAGCAGGGGCCGACACCAGGACAACAGCCAACACGGCTGAAACGATAGAACGGATTTTGGACATTAGTAGCTCCTTGAGTTCTCAGTCACGTTCGAGACGCCCAAAAAGGTATCCTCACATTGTTAGCGTAATGTGAGCGGCGTGTAAGGAGCCAGTCAGCTTTAAGAATGTCACTACCTGTATATCAAAAGTACATGATCCAGGTTCGAGATTAAAACGGCGTTTTTAGCCGTTAAATCAAGGGTTTATAGGCTTCATATGAGCTTTTTGCGATTTTGGGGATCGGCGCAGAGCAAGTTAATTAACCGTAAATTAACAATCCAGCACCCGGCTTGAATGTGGCTTTCCAGATTTAATCTTCAATTATTTTGATCATCTGCGAACCTGACACATGGGTGTGCCAATGCCAGTGATCCATTTGACTGACAGACCTAATCCAAACCAGCAGGCTCAGACATGAATTAGTTGGACACTTGACTGTCCTTGGCAGTAATCCGGCGATGGATCAGATACAGACTCACAAAACACGCAGCCAACAGGCAGATCGTCAGATTGTCCACCAGTGCCGGCCAATGCCATGTCCAATTGGTGATAAGCGTGTTGCCATTGGATTTGAAAATATGAAAAGGGTAACCCACGTGCATGATGGGCAAGAATTTGCTCTGAGAATAGGGGATCAGCACGCTGAGGATCAAAAAATCAAAAAGCGTAATCAAAACAAAAAGCGTCATCGTCACCCGCGCGACGGTCTTGGCATAGACACGAAATCCAGGGTCCAGCGCGTTGTACGTTGCCAGATCAAACCCCTTGCCACACTCCGGGCAACTCTCGCTTGATAGCCCCTTGAGGTTGTAACCACACTTTAGGCAAGCCGGTTCCCATGGCGTGACACGTGGGAAATAAATCCGCCAGACACACTGCCCCACCAATACCGTCAGCAAAAACCAACTCACCAATACCGTCGTCTGCAACATCTCCAGCCATTGGATCAACGCAATCGATGCATACAAACTGTACACCGCAATGGGCACATAGATCAGTGTCTGAATCAACCAGTCAACCACCGTCATCCGCAAATCAATCTGCATCTGCAATTCACATTGCTTACAAGGAACCACCTGACGGGTATCAAACGTCAAGAGTCGACCAATCGGCAAACGTGCAGCACACGACGGGCAACGAGGCAAAATATGAAGCGAATCCTGAGCCATCAACCAATACTCCCCGAATGGGTCAAAGAAAGGTGCCTCCATGATAACGCATCAACACAATGGCTGTCTCTAAAATATTGACGATGCCGGTTGGGAATGTTTCATTCAGATGTCGATTGGTCGATCTGCTTGACCTGTTGACCCAGTTTTCGACAAATGTTCTGGCGAAAACATTCGATCACCCATGAAAAAATCGCACAGCTACCCAAGTCTGCAATGAATCCGCCGCTACTCCACATTTTGACCACAACACCTTGATGCACACCATAACTTGCAAAAGGTGTCGGCCAACCGATTCGGATCACCGCTGATTCATACACCATACTGTAAATCAAACTCCCAGTTGTGAGTCCGACAAACAGCATGCAGCTAATGGTCGCCATCCGGATCATAACCTTGCGATTGAATCGAATCTGTGTGATATCCCGCTTGAGAATTGGAATGTAATACGGGTCATAGGTCGTCCCACATTCAGGGCAGCAGTTGTCGGTCATGACCGTGAGGTTGTAACCGCACTTGTGACAAGTCGGCACCCAGGGTTCGATATGCTTTGTCCAGTAAATCACGGTCAACGGCCAACCCACAAAACTCAACAGCAAACCAATGCCGCAGAGTAATACCAATATCTCCGCTCCCTGCCCACTATTTTCAAATAACAATCTCACCAAAAAAATAGACGCTGGAATGACTGCAATCATCAATATTGGGATCGTCACCAGCATCAACAGGAAAAATGCAAAACGTGACATGCCGCTGATCGACCGCATCGGTAATTTGCAATTCTTGCATACGAACTGATCCGCATAATCATGCAACAATGTCACCGGAGATGGTCGCTTGCCACATTGCGGGCAATGCGGGCCAAGCCGTTTGATGGGTTTGTGATTTTCAAACATGCTTACTTTCAGTTGATCCTCTGGTTTAATAACAGACCTGCGGTCTGCCCGGATCGGCACGATCCGGCTCGCTATTGTGCAATGCTCGTCCGTAAAACAATAACTGTCCGTGAATCCAACAAGCGAGCCGGGGCGTGTCGCCCCGGGCAGACCGCAGGTCTGTCGTGAATAACCTACGTCGCTCGTTGTTTGAGAATGTACCCGTACACATTCTCAAAATACGTCTGCTCCTTGACCGGTTTGGTTCAACCCCCTTCTGCCCACCATGTTTGACTCTCTGGCTTGCCCCACTTGTCTGTGAGTGATTCACCAAGCCAGCGTTTGAACCACTTGCGGATATCTTTGGGTTGCGCGTTGTTTTGAGCATCCAGTAACACATGAATGTGATTGCCCGCTGCTGCGATGATGTGCAGATTCCATTGCCCGCGTTGGCAGATATGCAACGCAGACTGTTGTACAAAAAGCTGCTGATCCTGTCTGAGAATCACTGCTTGAGCACGCATGTCATTTTGATTTTTAAGTTGGAGTTGAGGTTGCGAGCCGATGAAGGGGTGCCCGCATTGATTGTGCTTGCGATCCACGGTCGGCCGCATGTCACCCTGCAGGCGTGTGCCATAGGTTCCGAAGGTGATGTGCCATGTCGATCTTGCCGGATCAAGATGCGGTTTCATGCAGATGATTATACAGAGCTTCGCTCTGCCCGGGCTGACACAGCCCGGCTCGCTGGTGACATTTCACAACACACATGGGACGCCGATGCATAAAGTCGCAGCATAAAAAAACCGTGAGTGTAAAACTCACGGTGATTGATTTGATCTGTATTGAACTTCCGGGGGCCGAGGGGTTAGAACTGACGGAGTTGGCGTTGGAAGGTGGCAATTGGGAATAGCTTGCCCGTTGAGGAGTCGGTTCGACCGCCGGTTTGAACCCAGATGCGGTCAGCAGGGATCGCAAATTGATTCTGCAAGGCACGGACAAGATTGACCAACGCCTGCATCTGGACTTCCGTGGGAGCAGAGCGGTCAAAGTCGCCAATCATGCAAACGCCAAGTGCGTTCTGATTGAACTGATCCGCATCAGGACCGCCGCAGTAGGCACCCTTGGTCTGACCTTTCCAACGGCTGCTGGAAACAAGCTGACCTTCGGGAGCACCGTTGCCATTGTGAATCACAAAGTGGTATCCGAGACTGCCCAGGCCGAATTGTTTATGGGCTTCGTCGATCTGATCAGCGGTCCCTTGAATGGTGCCACTGTCATGAATGACGATCCCCAACCAGGGATGCAGTGGTGCATCGGTTGCCAATGGGTTGACGGGGGCTTTGTCGGTTTCAAATGCCTGGAGACTTGCAATCGTCAGTGGCTGAATCGGGCCGGGTTCCATCAGCAGAAGCACACCACTGACCAGTGTCATGGCACTGACGAGGGTAGTGAGAACGATGATGGTGCGGCGATCTGGCTTCAACTTCCACCGTTTCCTGCTGGAAGAGGGTTTTTTGGAATATAACGACTGTATCGTTTTCATCGGCCAGACCGATCCTATTACTTCAATCTCAAAAGACAAAAAATCCGTTTACTGTACAACAACTTATCAGACCCATTTGTCATTCCAGCTTAATGCTCCGTCAAATCCGGTAAGAACCAGGGGTTCGGGGCACCGGCGACTTTGCGTTCTGGATCGTGGCATTTATTGCTCACCAAGTGGGCGAAGCCGATCACGTAATGCCGGTTGATCGTTGCCATACGCGTTGGTTTCCGTCGCCATGCGGCTTTGGCCACGCAGCATCTGGTAACGGTCGTAGGGGGTTCGCTGAGCGCCTTGACCAAACAAGGACTTCTCACAACCGGTCAAAAGTGTGATCGTGCTTAGGACAGCAACGAATAACAGCATGCGTTTGAACATGGCACGATTGTAACACCTCGCGGACGCGATGCCAGTATCTTGTCGGATAACTTGTGGAAAAAGAGATGTGAACGAATCAATGTAGATTTTATAGGCCTGTAATTACCTGTTTAGCTTCGTTTTTAAACTGTTTCTGCAAATGGAAAAATGCAATTTCAGCAAAACAGACAACCGTCACAAGCCGCACAGACGCGCCTGGTGAAATCGACATTTTTTTCAAGGATTGGATGGGTTTACGCACACTTGCCCAGCGACTTGCTGCCGGACTTGATGGGTTTGGTGGCTGCATCTTGAGCAGCTTCACGGGCGAGTTTGGTTTTGTGACGCCAATATTTAAAACCAAAGTAGACACCAGCAACGACAACCAGCACGCCAACCGCGCCGAGCTGACCTTGCTTGGCCCATTTCCAGACACTCTCAAGGTGATTCCAGAAGTAGAACCCCGCGAGCATCAAAGCCGGTGCTGAGAGCAATGCAGCCAACCCGTCAAAGAGCAGCATTTTCCAGGCAGGCACATGGAGTTTGCCTGCTGAGAAATACACCGGTGTTCGCAGTCCGGGCATGAACCGTGCGATGAAAATGACTTTGCCACCGTGTTCATCAAAGAACTTTTTGGCTTTGGCCATTTTTTTATCACATAAAAAGCGTCGGAAAATCGGGAGCTTGCGGATGGGTTCGCCGTATTTGCGACCGAGCATATACACAATAAAGTCGGCTCCGATGAGTGAAATCAACCCCACAGGGAGCATGATCCAGATATTGGCCTGACCTGAACCGCACATGTATCCGCCCCAGATCAGTGGGACATCTTCGGGAATGGGTACGCCAAAGCCACTGATCATCAGAATCAGAAAAACACCCAAATAAGACCAGTGAGCCAAAAAGGTTTCCATATTACTTCCATTTTACCCATCGTCGTCTGACGGGTTGCTTAGCACTTTGGTTTTGAGCCAGTCTAAGGCTTGTTGACGGTCGCAAACCGTGCCATCGAGTTGTGCATCGTAGGCTTGATCGAGCCAGTCGCCAAACTGCGGGCCGGGTTTGAGTCCAAATTTAATCAAATCACCACCGGTCACCCAGGGTTCGGGGTTCACACCCTCGTCCAATAATGCCGGAACCTGCTTTTTAAGTTCATCGGCAATGACAGGGACCAACTGTACCTCTTTCATCGCCTCAAACAGCAGGTGACCTTGAGTCCAACGGGCTGATGCGAGCAGACGTTTTTTGCCTGCCACGTCCAATTCGTCCCATTGCATGATTCTGGCAGTGACTTTGAGGGTATGGACCAAGGCATCACGTTGTTCATTGCTCAATGCCAATGCGTTTCGCCACTGGGTCACCGTCCGGTCAAAGGGTCTGCCCAGAAAGACCAATAACTCCACGCCATGTCGTGCATGTCGATCGAGCATCCATGCAGCCAGACAGGTTGGGGTATCCACATCCGGATCATCAGGCAGGCCGGCCAACGTCGGGATCGGGGTGATCAGGTGGTCTTCGTTGAGCACCGGGCCATCCAGATGTAATTCCTGGATCAATTCTGCTGCTAGGCTTTTTTGGGATGGCTTAACAGTCGGGCCAAACATCCAGTCGATTTCGATGCCGATGCGTTCACGGGAAATTTGCCCCAGGTATCGAGCATGGTTTCGGATCGCCCGTGCGGTTTTGAGTTCGATTTCAAATCCCAGCCGTGCAGCAAAGCGGATTGCTCGAAGCAGTCGCAGGTAATCCTCATTGAATCGCTTATCCGGGTCACCGATGGCTCGGATGATGCCTGCCTTGAGATCATCCTGCCCACCGACGTAGTCGATAATTTGGTGTTCGATGGGGTCTTCAAACAAACCGTTGATGGTGAAGTCTCGCCGCTGGGCATCATGCTCTGCATCGGTGAACGACACGCCATCAGGCCGACGCCCGTCGGTATAGCCCCACTCGGTTCGGAAGGTTGCCACCTCGATGTGACAGTTCATCAGTCGCACCAACACCACGCCAAAGGCTTCACCGACAAGCTGGGTGTTTCGGAAAATCTCCCCAAGCTGCGTTGGCGTTGCTGAAGTCGCCACATCAAAATCCTTGGGCTCAATCCCAAGGAGTCGATCGCGCACGCATCCCCCTGCCAGGTACGCATCGTGACCGGCATCCTTGAGGATGGAGATAATTTTGACAGCAGCGTCGAGCATTCAATTGATTCACGTTTTACCACAGAGACACAGAGTTCAAGGCAGAGCAAAATAAATGTCTTTTCTCTGTGCCTCTGTGACTCTGTGGTTCAGCCATGTGCTGACTGATTTAAAATTCATAATCCATTGCCATCAACACCGCATCTTCGCGGAGTGGCCCAGCCACTGCGACGTGTTCTGGATGCGGTGCATAGATTTCCAGCGCCTGTTTGCTTTCAAGTGTCACCAACAAGCCGTGCGTGAAACCTTGAGCGCGGTCGGTGAAGTTCTTACCCACGGACAGATGCAGAATACCGGGGATTTTTTCGACCAAGGACTCCAGTCCAGCCAGATGTTCAGCCTTGCGAGCGTCGGTGACCTGTTCGTGAAACTTAATCCAAACCATATGTTGTACGGGCATGTTGAGCCTTTCTGTTTTCGGTTTTGTTTTTTACCGCAGAGGCGCAGAGGACTCAGAGTTAAGAGAGAAATAAAGATTAGATATTTGATTCCCTTCAAATGTATTGAATTGATATCAAATAAAAAGATGTCTTGAAACCTCTCCTATCTCTGAGTCCTCTGCGCCTCTGCGGTAAAAAATGTCTTATCTCTTCGTCGCTTCGATTTTCTGGATGATGTTGGTGGTACTGCGACCTTCGACGAGTCCGACGACGGTGACTTTCCCGCCATAGGATTCAACGAATTCATGGCCGACGACCTTGTCCTTGGTGTAATCGCCACCCTTAACCAGCACGTCGGGCTTGATGGCTTTTAGCAGGTTCATAGGCGTGTCCTTGTCGAAGACGATTACATAGTCCACACTTGAGAGTTCGCTGAGCACCATCAGGCGGTCATCCTGTTTATTAACCGGGCGATCCTTGCCTTTGATCTTGCGGATCGAGCGGTCGGAGTTGACGCCCAGGACGAGGATATCACCTTGTGCTTTGGCTTGTCGCAGATAGGCCACGTGTCCGGCATGGAGGATGTCAAAACAACCATTTGTAAACGCGATGCTCTTACCTTGCTTGCGGTAGGCATTGACTTCAGGGAGCAGTTGGTCGAGCGTCCGAATCTTGCCAAGCTCTTGATGCTGCTTTTGCAACAGTGCGACGAGAATTTCGTCCAGTTCAATGGGGACGACGCCGAACTTTTCGACTTCCAATCCTGCTGCCACATTGGAGAGGTTCACCGCCATGGGCCAATCCGCGCCGTTGGCAAGGGTCGCAGCCAACATGGAAATCACCATGTCCCCAGCACCTGTCACGTCATACACACTCCGCGCTTCGGTGGGGACCGCGATGGGTTTCTTGCCCTTTTCCAACAACAACGCGCCGGACTTATCCAGCGTGAGCACCACCGTCTGAAGCTTCAGATCACGCATGAGCTTCCGTGCCATCGCATCGGCTTGCGACTGCTTGAGTCCCGTCGCTAAACAGGCCTCGGTGCTGTTGGGCGTGATTGTTGTCGCGCCGGTGTATTTGCTGTAATCCTCAATCGCAGCAGGGTCCACCAATACGGGAACGCCATGCTTGTTGGCGGTCTTGATGAGGTGTTGGCAAACCGCAGGGGTCAAAGCCCCTTTGTTGTAGTCCTCAATGATCAGGGCATCGGCTTTGGCGATGAGTTTGTCACCTGCTGCCATGATTTTTTTGGCAATGGTTTCGTTGACCGGTGTTTTGACTTCGATGTCAGCACGGAACATTTTCTGTGCATGGCGATGCTGAGCCAGACCGACAAAATTTTGTTTAATGGTGGTCGGGCGTGTTGGATCGTCGATTAATCCGGTGGTCTGACAGCCGGTGGTTTTGAGTGATTTTTTCAGGTCAAACCCATGTCGATCCTTGCCGACGATCCCCAGGCAGGAGACTTTGCATCGCAGGGCAATGAGATCCAGGCAGACGTTTGATGCCCCGCCGGGAACCCATTTTTCACTTTCAATGGCCAGAACAGGTACCGGCGCATCGGGACTTAGGCGTTGAGCGTTGCCATAGACGTAGTGGTCGAACATAAAATCGCCAGCCACGACAATGCGCTTGGCGCGCGAAGGAGCCGGCCAACGGTCCAGAAAACGGATCGCCTGATCCACACAGATGTCATGATTTTCGGTCATAAGGCGTATGATAAGCCAAACAACCGGCAGGGACTAGCGCGTGACCACGAGTGGTTTATCTGTCCTGTACTTTTGGTCTACGAATTGTTGAGCACCGGATGTTAATCCGGTGCAAGCACGCAAAACACATCAACCGCCTGCACCGCATTAACATGCAGTGCTCAATCAAACCGAAAAATAGTGATCGACGAATCCCTGCTCGCTATACCAATCTCGGTTGAAGATAAATTTGGGTGACTGACTTATACTGGTAAGCTGAAATTGCATTGCCTGACCCCATGGAGCGTCTGACTTGAACGACAGTCCCTACTACACCCCCCCGGAAACCCCGGAAGTCCCGGAAGCCCAACAAACTCCGGAGACATCGGAGCCTGATGAAGTGTCCGAGTCCAGCCCACAGGACACCGGCGCCGAACCTGTGCCGATTGCCCCGTTTGTTCCAGCACCCCATCGGCCAGGCAAGACGCGCATCATCGCGATGATGAATCAAAAAGGTGGCGTTGGCAAAACGACCACCGCTGCTAATCTCGCCGCCGCTCTGGTCATGGAAGGTATGCGCGTTCTGACCATCGACATGGACCCTCAGGCCCACCTGTCTCTGAGCTTTGGCGTGGAGATCGACGAGGAAAGCTACAGCCTCTATGACCTGCTCTGTGATGATGATCTGGATGCAGCGGATGTCATTTGCGAAATCTATCCGGGTCTGGAACTGCTGCCCTCCGAAGTCAACCTCGCAGGTGTCGAAGGTGAACTAGCCCCCAAGGTCATCACCGGCCAGGCCCAGCGCGTCCTCAAAGACAAACTCAAAGCAGTCCTCAGCGAGAATAATCCGGATCGCCCGGACTTTGTGATTATCGACTGCCCGCCATCACTGGGTTTGCTGACCATCAACGCGTTGACCTTGGCAAACGAAGTGATCGTCCCGATGCAGGCCCATTTTCTGGCATTACAGGGGCTAAGCAAACTCCTGGAAACCGTCCAACTCATCCGCAACGGCTTTAACGACAAGCTCAGTGTCTCAGGCGTGATCCTCTGCATGCACGACGCTCAAACCATCCTTGCTGGCGAAGTGGTCAACGACCTTAAAGCCTTCCTCGATGGCTCGCGTGATTCGGATGTGCCCTGGAAGGACGCGATCATTTACGAACCTTACGTCCGCCGGAACATCAAACTCGCTGAAAGTCCGAGCTTTGGCAAGACCATCTTCGAATACGCTCCGACCTGTCCTGGCGCCCGAGACTACGAAAACCTTGCCAGCGCGGTGATTGGTCATTCGGTGTTTCAGTAAGCTGCTCATTGGCTTTCACCACAGAGACACAGAGGAAAGACAAGAGTAATCCAAACAATCTCAAGCCCAGGTCTGAAGCTTTGCGAAGACCGGGATACGCACGATCACGGGTTGACGCAGATATCCCATGCTTCGCAAAGCCTCAGCATTGGGCTTGTGAAAGCAAATGATTTTTTTATCTGTCTTAACTCTGTGTCTCTGTGACTCTGTGGTGAAAGCCAAAGACAATCATCACTTCATGGCGGTTAAAGCCCCGTCTTGCCGATACAATCTTGACGATGGACCGCATGCCTACCCGTGATGGGGATAATCCGCAGTTTGATCATGACCCGTTGCTTGCACGGCTGGTGCTGTTGATCTATTGGCCGATGCTGGCGGTGGCAACGCATTGGCCGCGCTTAAATCCGCAGATCGCCGGCAAGTCCATTGGCGATTTATATCTGGACAAACCCATTCATTTTCTGGCATTTGGACTGCTAGAAGGTTTGCTCTTTCGGGCCTTGCCAATGGGTCGGGCGTGTAGTCTGCGTTTAAACCTGTTGGGCAGTATTCTCATTTGTTCGACCTATGCGTATCTGGATGAATACACGCAGATCCTCACCGACCGACACTTTTCGACAACCGACCTGCTGTTTAACATGTTCGGTATCCTTGCTGCGATGGGCTTGAGTGTCGCACGGGTACGTGATGACCATCCTGCCCCGCCGGATAATACGTTCCTTGCAAGGTTGTCGATCATCGCCATCACACCGCTGTGTTTGCTGGCGGCATTCGTCCCAAGATTGACATTTGAAGCCCCCTTTGGCTTACCGATGGGGCCAGTCTATGCAGACCGGATTGAAATGCGTGGCGATCATATCGTGCATATCTGTGTCGCATTATTCGGGACCTGGCTGCTGGCTTGGGCCATGCCACTGGGACGCAAACGACCGCGTGCAAGCATGATTTTCACCGTCATCTGCGTCGGACTCGCTGGCGTGGCTGTCGAGTTTATCCAACGCTACACCGGCAGAGGTTTTGAGCTTAGCGATGTGGTTGCCCATTTTGCAGGATTGACCCTGGCACTGCTCACCGGTTGGGGATACCTCATTGCCATCAGCTTGCATAAACCCCAAACCGTGTTGCAAGCCATCGACTTACCAGCGAAACCTCCAACCGACACCCGCAAGGAAAAAGGCTTTGTCCGTGATGCGCGGACGGTGATGGGCTTTACGCTTCTGTCTCGAATCACTGGTCTTGGGCGCGATACGGCGTTGGCGGCATTGCTTGGATTAGGTGCCCTGGCCGATGCGTTTCACATGGGATTTTTACTGCCCCACCTATTCCGCCGACTCTTTGGCGAAGGCGCGTTGTCTGCTGCGTTTATCCCGCAATATACTCAGCTTGTCGAGTCGGACCGACCCCAGGCAAGGCGATTGGCGTGGGCGATGGTGAGCCTGCTACTTGTCGCGTTGAGCCTCGTTGTCCTGCTGGGCGAAGTGGTGTTGGCAGCGATGCTTCACTGGGGACAGTTCACCGACACGTCGTACACTGCCATCAAACTCATCATGTTGATGCTCCCCTACATGCCACTGGTCTGCGCGGTTGCGCTGGTTGGGGGCATGCTTCAAGTGCATGGCAAGTTCGGGCCCACGGCAGCGGCACCAATCCTGCTGAACCTTGCCATGATCACCGCTGCATCATTGAGCATCTGGAAAATCGGCCCCCAGCAAGGCGTCTACCTTGTCGGACTGTTCATCCTTGGCGCAGGATTACTCCAACTGCTTTGGCAGGTGGTTGCGGTCTGGAGCAGCGAGCCACCAACGCTGGATTTTTCAGGTTCACGCAAACACCTTACAAGCATTTTCAAGATCATGCTCCCCATGCTTGCCGGCCTTGCAGTCTTCCAGATCAACTCCGCGATGGACACGTTTCTCAGCTATCTGCTCAGCTCACGAGATGGCAGTTCCGTGATGGCGATCATCGCGGGCAAGCAACTGTTCTACCCGATCCAAAGTGGTGCGGTCGCTGCCCTGGCATGGTCGCAGCGACTTTACCAATTCCCGCTGGGCGTCTTTGGTATCGCAGTGGCGACAGCGATTTTCCCTGCCCTGTCCCGCTATGCCATAACCGACCGCAACAGCTTTGAACAGACCCTGCGAAATGGACTGCGATTAACGGTCTTCATTGGCTTACCAGCAAGTGTCGGTTTGATCCTGGTGCGATTGCCTTTGACACGTTTGATTTTCCAATACGGTCGTTTTGATCTGGAAGATGCTGCGCGCGTCTCGACCATCCTTGGAGGCTACGCGATTGCGATCTGGGCTTACTCGGCAACGCATGTTTTGACCCGTGGTTTTTATGCCATCAAAGACGCCCGGACACCACTTCGGATCACCGTAGTGAATGTCCTTTTGAACCTGTCACTCAACTGCATTTTAATTTGGTATATGGGCGCAGCAGGGTTGGCATGGTCGACTGCACTATGCGCTATTTGGCAGATGTTTTTACTCATCCGCGCGATGCGTCGGTATGTGAAGATGCCCTTGGATGACGCGGTACTTTGGTCATGGTTTCGGACGCTGGTACTGAGTGTCATCATGGGCGTGGTGTTGTACCCGCTGATCAACATGGTGGATCTCTTAGCACTTAGCCGCACGGAGTCCGCAGGGCTGTTGTGTGTGCTGGTTGCGGTGGGTATCGGCGTGTACCTTGCAGGCGCTTGGGTACTCAAGGCTGATGAGTTGAAATGGTTGCTCAAGCGATCGGCAAAGTGATTTAATCTGTCCAAATTCAATTTCGGTGTTCGATGCTCAAAGATCCATTTTGCTGACCAGGAGTGCTGCGCTGCTCGCGGTTTCACCGCTGTGCTGTTCTCACCCCCGGCCCCCCGTTAAGGCAGTTAAGGATTTGAAGACAATACGAGTTGGAGGGCTTCGCCGTCAGCCCTCCAAACCACCTGACTCCCCCACGGAAGGGCGTTTAGCCATATGTGTCATTGGATGTTGCAGGCAAGATTTCACAACCGTATTGCAACAGCGATTTTCAAGTCTTGCCAATGTGACAGGGACAGACCAGTATGGCCTAACGCCCTTCCTGGCAATGCCGTGAA
>DLCK01000091.1:0-11087 GCA_002480565.1 Phycisphaerales bacterium UBA7800
CCATTCACTTGTGGATTCATTGAACTTGACGCGGATCACTTGGTTGGCATCGTCCGCCGCGACGAATCGCCAGACATGACAATCGACCTCATATTTGTACGCAATTTTTGCATCGTCAAGCGTCACCTTGATTGGTCGTGCAGGTTGTGAAATGCTTCCAAAACTCATTATTTTCGTCTCCAAAAATTCATAACAGCCAGACCGCCCACAAGCAGGAACCCCGGTACAATCAATTTATTAATCAATCGCTCCATTTCCGTTTGTGTTCCGGTTGCCGTTGTCGCTATGTCGTTAATGCTGTCCGTCTGACTCTTGAACTGGTCTTGTATCCCGCCAATCACCGCGGTAAACGGTGACGCCAACGCCTTGAAGATATTCAGCACGTCCGAGCCGCTGTATCCGTTCACGGTCAAGCTTGCATTGCCGTCGATCTGCGATAAGTCGTACACCGTTGAACCGCCGGACACCGATAAAATTGATTCATCGTTATTCGTCAGGCTTTTTTGGCTCTGCTCGGTTTTGCTGTCATTCTTGCCCATCGCCGTTTATCTCCAACCGGTACAACGTCTCTACCGGCTTAAACTGTCGTTTATTTTTCCGACGCCTGTTCAGTATCTTGTCGATCCGCCGCCCACTTGCCGCCGATACGCTCGCACATCCTTTTGACCTGGCTAACTCAATGAGCCGATCCAACACACCCGCCGCCCTGATTCGCCCGTCTGCCTTTGCGTAGCTGCTGAGCAACTCCATATCGGTGCCGCCCTGCTGATCGACAAACTTAATTACGTTCGCCCCGACAATCTCCGCCGTCTCATACCAGACAATCAAACCCAACTCGCCAGCCGCGTGAGCTTCCATCATTCGGTACACGTCCCAATAAACGTGCTTCCAATCTGACAGATACAAAAATCCATCTATGACCGTTTTCGGCCACGCCTTGTCCGTCGGCCAGACCCGCCCGTCAATAACCACACCGCCGCCAGTCCGATGACCGCTATCACTACCCATGGTGACCGCCTTGTTATGTCGCTGATTGATTCGACAATACCGCCGCCGCTGATGCCGCTGATATTGTCACCCTGAGCCGCTGGCCCCGTTGCCGATATCATCGGCCCCGATGCAAAACTAAATGGTATTTGACTCATGACAACTTACCCCACAACCACGCACCCACTACCACCAACACACCAATACCAACCCAATAGAGCTTATTGCCCTTGCTGACCTGCTCGGCTGTGTTTACGCCTGTCTCCACCAACTCCGCCCCAAAACCGCCGTAGGTTGTATCCATCAAATAACCGGACACGTCGCCAACTTCATTACCGATCAACCCTGACAACCATACCGATTGATCTTCCTCTAATCCCCTTGGATCAAGGTAAGTCGATGCGGTAAGGTTCTCCCACCAGAAGCCAACACGCTCCCACCACGAGAGTGATCGACCGTGAGCCGCTTCGACATCTGCAAGCGTTACCGTTGCCATAGCTGACTACTTTCGAGTAACAAAGATCAAAGCGAACAATCCAACGATGCCAGCCACAACCAAAGCAAGCCCGGTTCCTGTGGTACTGTTAAGACCAAAGAAACTACCGCCGGTGGTTTCACCACTGGCGACGGCTCTATCGTTTTGTTCCGACGTCGCTTTATTGGCTTGACCGGATGCCCACGCATTGAGATAGGATTGTCCAGCACCAACGGCAGTATTGAGCAAGCCGTCAAAAGCACCGTTTAAAAAACTGCCCTTGGGTTGCTCTGCGATACTGCCCACCGTGTCCCGATTTTCAATAAAGTAATTCGGGTTGGTTGCTGGTGAATTGCCATATGAGAATAAATCGAATTCCATAGCCCGACCTTTCATCGTCAAGAGGAACCGCCCCGGCTGGCATCTTCCATGATGCCAGCCGGTTTAGATTCAGGAAAGCAGAGAATCAAGGCTTGATGAAACGATCGTAAATCACATACGCACGATGAGCCGACCCGCTGCCCGGCTTGGTCACATCCATGGACAAGCGGAAACGTTGCGAACTGAGGAAAGATAGCATCTGCTGCCACTGCCCATTGGTTGCAATGTCCGCCACGTACAAGCCGGTTTCAAGCTGAGTGAATGCGTAACGAGAATAGTTCTCGTGTAGCATTTCATCGCGTTCGAGTTTCTGGTGAGTCGATTCGCCCGACATGTAGCTGACACTGTTGAGAATGTCATTCGTCGCATTGTCATCGGTATCAGTCATGATCGTGATACGGTTGAAAATGTGATTTTCAGTCAGATCGACACGAACCGCACTGTTGGTTGCCGTGATGCTCTGCTCGTCGGTGGTGATCAGATGCAGCAGGTAATCGGGATAACCGACCGTACCGGGAAGCCCGGTTTTGACTGCGGTTGACTGCATGACGCGGGACTTGAAAAGTACGTTGCTCACGGTGTTGGTGCCAGCCGACCAAATGTCGGACTTGTTGCCCCAATCAATCTCCAACGTACCATTTGTACGCGACAAATCGAGCATCGAAGCCGCAGACGCCCCGCCCATTTCCGCGGTTGCAGCATTGATCGGGAGGGTGAAATGATAGACCGCCGTACCGCTTGAGCTTGTACCGGGATGGCTTGCATATGGAGCTTTGCGGTAATACTGCTGATGCAGGTATTGCAGGAAACGACCGGGAATACGCATGACGTTGTTCGTACCCGCTGCTCTGAGGGTAAGCCAACGGATCAAGCCAAGCCCCTTGGGAGACTTGAGCGTTCCGGTGTCGCTTGTCCAATCGAACGACAATGTACATTCTATTCGGTCAATGACGTTTTCAACCGGGAGTTTGACAGACTTCACGTTGCCGTCTGAGTATTCCAGATTGTCCAATGGGACACGCTGTTGGCGGAAAGTGCGGATATCTTCAAGATCGGTAATTGTTGGCATTTCAGCTTCCTTGCTAACTGGTTAATGATCGCCCTGGCGGATCAATTAGCCGATGACGTTTCCAGTGATACCGGACAGTTTGGACTTAGCCCACGCAATACCGGGAATGAAAAAGACAGTACCGACGGCAAGTGCCAGACCGGTAACGACGATAGTTCTGATTTCAGTTTTCTTGAGTCCGAGCATTTTGATATTCTCCCTTGGTTTTTGACTTTTTTACATTTGCTCTGAACTTTCAGGATCAACCGAAAATGAGATACTTACAACCCTCTTGTTAAATATTTTTTCACCGTGGTATCTCAACACGGCCTTTTACCGGTGGCTCCATTCGATCCAACCTGATGTATTCAAACCTTGGCAGGAGACACGCATCGGCCAACGCTGGACAATTCCACTCGCTCGCCAAGTCCCTACACTCGCCACGTTCGACGTTGAAACAAACCAGCCTTGTACACTGTGATCTCGCCGCTTTTTCAAGGTAGTTTTTCCAACCCTGCCCGATCAAAACGTTGCTATGACCACCACCGCCACGTTCTGGGCAAAGATGCCGACCACGTACCGACATTTCCAACATTTCATTACGATATTTTCGGAACGCTACCACCGCTTCATCAATGATTGCGCAGCAAAAACGGCTTGACCAATAGACCTGCTGAAATTCCTCAAAATCTGGCGTCACATAATTCGCGTTCCATCCGCCAACATTTTGCCCGCGTGCTGGCTGTGTCGGATCGTACACGATGACCGGCTTAGAACGACTTCTCAAAAGTCCAGCCATCCGCCTTGCGTAAAGTGTTTTTCCCGATTGCGTCTGCCCTATTATCACCGTGTTTGTCAACGCCATTTTTAACTGTCCCCTGCTTTTCTTTTTTCACCTTGTCCAGACCCACGCGAGCCGCTGCATAAAAACCAACGGCCAACACCAACGCCAACCACCACGGCACGTGCCGACCGTCGGTTGCACCCGCCGCCGCCTTGCTAATCATTTCACGCTCGGAGTCGGACGGCTTCCACTTGTCGCCGCCTCGCTTGGTTGCAAAGTTAAAAACGCCGTCGGTAATCACACGCCCCGCTTCCGGCCCCATGGCCACGCCTGACGGTTGCTCTGCCGTTTGATCCATCGGCACACGGACAAAACCATCGCCGCCGCCGTTGTCGGCTTGCGGTTGCGGTTGCGGTTTTTCGGTGTTTTGCGGTTTTTCTACCGGTTCAGCCGTGTTTTTACGGGCGAACTTACCGCCCTTTCCCCGTGGTTGTGACCGCTTGACCGCTGCTCGTTTAACGGTTGGTTTACCGTCGCTAGACGGTGTATCTCCGCCTTGTACGGCTTTTGCCGATGCCTTGTTTCGTGTCAATGCTTCCGCAACGGATGACGCGGATTCTGACGGGTTATCCAACGGTAATGAATCTAAATCATTCAAAGTATCTACTCCCTGTGTTACGGTGATAGTGACCGTTAACCACCGTACCATTGGGAGTAGATACTTTGAACAACTACCGTAAAATTGCCGTCGCAACCGTTGGAATCACCGTCGCCGCCGTCACCGTCGCCGTTGCTTGTCTTGCCGTTACCGTCGCTGCACCGTTAATCACGGTAGCCGCTGGTCTGTGGTTGGTATGTCGGCAAAATCCAACTGCTCACCGTTCCACGGTTCGAGCTTCGGACGTTGTGGATATGGACCAACTGGCGACAACTCAACCCGCTGGTATGCCTGAACACTTTCAGACTCTTGAATCTTCATCTCTGCCCGTGCATACTTCGCACGACGGTTTAACACTAGCTGGCTGATATCTTCGTCCGCGTCCTCATACTCTGAAATCATATTTTCCATTGCCTGACGGAACGTTATTGGCTCGCCGTCCTCAATGTCGCTTGTACTGCAAGCCATGTGAGACACCACCATGCCCTTTGCTTGTGCTTTTAGCTGTCTCTTATCCTTGCTCACCGCTTTGGCAGGGATCAAGGGACATGCCAACTGTGAGCCTTTGTATCCACGCTGAACGGCTTTCCACCATCCCGCATCATCCCGCCGATCCCGCTTATCTATCCGCGTTACGATCTGCAACCATTTCCGCGTGAGATATGACCAGCACTGATCTTGTTTGCGCTGCATGTCGGCTATTGTGTCGATGCCTAATTCCTTGACCTTTTCACGCATCAACTGGAACTCAACTCGGATCACCCGGTAATCGTCGGTCAAGTCCTCCGGCTTGATTCCCCAAACGTCATACATCCAATACTTTCCGCTTGCGTTGGCGATTTCCTTTGGCTTGTCGTACATCCTACATTTCAGTTTTGCCGTTTTACCGCCAAATCCGAGTCCTGACAGTTTTCGGTGTTGCTGGTATGTCTGAAAATCTCGCGTTCTCGTTATCGCGTGATCCTGTATCCCCATCTTCCAATCACCCTGGCGGATCAAAACATCAACACACATGTCCACACGCGACGGCTTCATGATCTTGACCACGCCGCCCATCGTCTGAATGATGCCCCTGATCCATCGCATGCACTCCAACACGCCAAACGTCCAAAGTGTTTCGGATCGCATTTCAATCAGGATTGATGGACGGCTGTTTGGTTCCATCCAGTCGCCTAGTTTCCACGTCATGAAACGACTGGCCAACATGAACGAATAACCGCCCATGCCATAACTGGACGTGTTGAATTGCCACGCGGGAAAGTCTTCGACGCGGATCACGTCGGGAAAGACATTCCCCGGCTCATTACTTGCTCTACGCTTGTTATCGTGTAATCGCTTAAACCAATTGGTGGTCATGATTCCACCGGCCTTGAACGCCGATGGTATCCATTCAACATCTACGGTAAGGTATAAGGTGTCGACGCCTGAGCAAAGGACTTTAGCCGGTTGGTCATCCTGCAAGACACACCCTCCAGCAAAGCCCGATGCCCGTTTGCTGGGGGGCTGATAGTCAATCAGCCCCCCGTTTTTTTCCCGATCAATCGTCGCCTTTGGCATCCTTGCCACCTTTCACTTTATTCACCTGCCCTGCAAGCCTAACCAGATAATCAGCCATCACCGGAGGGGTGAGCTGGCGGCTCTTACTGTGCAAACTTTCAACCGTCCTAGTAGCTACTCCACGAGCTGGCAGAACCGGCCAGTCTCCTATGCCGACGCAATACAACCACGTCGGCTTCTCAACCACTCCGCCAAAGTCACACAAACGAACTTCAAACGTTACGCCGCCGTAACGATCTGGAAATTCTCCTGGCAACGGCATACCACACAATTTGAATAATTTTGAATGCGCCGGATGCTCCAATACTCCGCCCCACTTCCGAACCTGGCCGACACACCACGGCCCCAACGTTTCGTCCTGGTTTTTACACATGTGCGAAAGTTTCCCCCACGGACCACACGGCGGATGCGCAACAACCGGTTTCCCGCCGCTAAACGTCCTGGCATCCCTACCGACGTCGTACCAATCCGTAACGATCTCCGGATATCGTCCGCCAGGCTCCACACACAAAACGGCAACATCTTCTATCATTCGCCGCCCTCACTTTCAAACGCGGCCAATATATGCTCCGCTTCGATTTCACTATCAAATTCACGCTTTGCATTGCGCACGATTTCATCCAACGTCAACCGCCGATTTTCACGACGCCAGCGATTCAGATAACGACGCAATGCAGACTTTGCACAACCTGTCAAATGCATACTACCCCGCTTCCTTTCCGCACAAAAAACCGATAATTCTGTCAACTTCGATCAATACATCCAAGTATTCACCACGACCCATACCGGTCGCATCACAATTTTCCGCTTCCTCGTTCGCTGCTTTCATTTTGTCGCTAAGCCTTGTCAACCTCACGACCAAATCAACCTCACGATTCATTATCTCTAACATCATTTTTTCCATGATTTTTCCTTATCCAAGTAGTTTTTCGGTTTCGATCTTTTGCAGGTCTGCCCTTAGCTCCTGCAATTCACCGGCCAATTCGCTTATCCTTTTCGCCCTGCCTCTGTCTATTCCTACCATCTGCTCCTCTGCGTCTTCCAACGCCAAATACGCCGCCCACAAAACGCCCTGCACAAATGTCACTGTCTCTAAATCACGCTCCATCATTTCACCGCCTTTCGTCGCTGGCGTTCCGCCGCTGCACGACATGAAATCTTGCAATACCTCACTCGGCCCTTGCCAGTGATTACACCGTCGCACCATGCACACTTCTTTTCACCTTTGCTCGGCTTGCGTGCCTTACCTGCTAGCAACAATCGCACCGCGTCACGATCCACATTCCAGCGAATCTCCCCGGTATCGCACAACTCAATCCGACACGTCAGACCGACGCTCTGAACCTTGCACAAACGCCAATATTCATCACCGTCAACACTGGATCGGTAGCACACGTACGCCAACGACTCAATAGGAACACTATCCGACATGGGCATAGTTGGAACGCTTCCGATATGCTCCACCATTAGCCGCTGACCGTGCTTTACTTTCCGGCACTGGTCTTTGATAACGTCCTGTCTTGTCCGTTCCAGACTTACCGCCGCCGCCTTTTTCTTGGCTCTCATATCTTGCCGTCCTTAGCTTGGGGATAGCCGCCGGTTCGATGGATACGCACCTACCGCCCGGCCAACTGATTGTTAAAATGTCTTTGATGATTTCCCGACGATACTCAACCACATCGCCATGGGGATATTGAACGATTACACGCTTGAGCCGCCCGCCTCTGGTCTGTTCGTAGTGGGTATCCCGCCGCTCTGAGCCGTCAGGCATCTTGACCAAGACCGTCAAGCACCTGTTACGGGTATCGACGTCTAAGACGATGCATGGACGCTTGAGCCAACGCCCGCGAAAGCAGACAAAAGCTAGAACACGATCGCCCGGTATTACGCAACATCCTTGCTGCACGCAATGGCTCCATTCCTTGGAGCCGGCCTACTCTGTCCAGTCGCTTGGCAATGTTCACATAAAAACAGCCAACACCAAATAATTTGACGTTGGCTGTATGTTTTGTATCATTTGCATAGCTGGTCGGTTTCGTTAAACAGGTAATACCGGCTCTGGCTCTGGAGTATCTCACTACTCGCAGAGCCGTTTTATTAACTGAAAGTCATCTTCCATTTTCCCGGTTACACTGTCAAATCCTTTTGCAAGCTTTGGGGTGTTACGTAAGTCCTTATTTTACAAGGAATAGTATACGTTATGTATAACTCAGCACAGCAGTCTAGGCAGGGCGGTAGTTTTGATTCTGTAATGGCTTACAATAATAGCTTTAGATTCCATCAAACTTTTTGAATCACACCACGGATACATTGCTCATGTCCGACACGCATATAGCAGACGCTTCGCAGGCTTTACTTGTTACCGCACGTAACGCACATCAACACGCTGTTCAGGCACTGATGGATCTTCAGGAGCCTGATGGTTACTGGTGTGCTGAACTTGAAGGTGATTCGATTCTGCAATCCGAGTATGTGCTGCTGAAATGGATCATCGATCAGGAAGACGATCCGCGGATTCCCAGGATCATCAAGTATCTCCGCAAACAGCAAACTGACGATGGCTGCTTCGTTCAATATCCCGGTGGCAAGATTGATCTCAGTGCCACCGTCAAGGCTTACTTCGTCTTTAAACTCGCTGGCGATGATCCGGACGCGCCACATATGGTTAAGGCCCGTGAACAGATTCTGGCCCACGGCGGCGCGGAGATGTGCAACAGCTTTACGAACTTTTACCTGGCTGCCCTTGGGCAGATTGACTACAACGCCGTGCCGACGATCCCACCGGAGATTATTTTCCTGCCACGCTGGTCGTATTTCCATTTGGATAAGGTTTCAGCATGGTCGCGGACAATGATCACGCCGCTTAGCATTGTGACATCTCACCGCCCCGTTCGAAAATTATCGGACGTTCAGGGGATAGGGGAGTTGTACATCGATCAAAGTCGCCGTAACAAGCTCAAACCCACGACGTTTAATCAGCATCGCACGTGGACGAAAGTCTTTTACTCACTGGATCGCATTCTCAAACTCATCGAGAAAACAGGCATTACCCCCCTGCGTCGGCGTGCCTTACAGCGTGTTGAAGATTGGCTCGTTGAACATACCGAACGCAGTGCCGGCGTGGGTGCGATTTTCCCGCCGATGGTTTACATTTTGATCGCTTTGCGTGCGCGTGGATACCCCGATGATCATCCCAAGATTCTTGAAGCGCACAAGCATTTGGACGACCTGCTGATCTATGATGATGCCAACGAAGAGATTCGCATTCAGCCTTGTTTCTCACCGATCTGGGACACGGGGATTGCGGCTTATGCATTAACCGAGATGGGTTTTACGCGGGAGTCCAACGAAGCTGCCGATCGCTGCGCCAAGTGGCTGCTCAGTAAGGAATGTCGCAAAGCCGGTGACTGGATTGCCAATGTCAAAGACAAAACCATCGAACCATCAGGTTGGTTTTTTGAGTACAGCAACGAGTTTTATCCTGATGTGGATGACACGGTGATGGTTGCCATGGCATTGTGGCGAATGGGTAGTGACGAAGCCAAAGCGGCTGCAAAACGTGGGGTGAATTGGATCCTGGCGATGCAGAATGATGACGGGGGATGGGCTGCGTTTGATAAGACCGACGAACGCCCCATCCTCGAACATGTGCCCTTTGCCGATCACAATGCGATCCAGGACCCCTCCTGCCCGGACATCACTGGGCGGACACTCGAATGCATGGGACACCTGGGTTACGACCAGACGCACCCTGCCATCAGTCGCGGGATTGGCTTTATCCGATCCCGCCAGGAACCTGATGGCTGTTGGTTTGGTCGCTGGGGTGTCAACTACATCTACGGCACATGGCAAGTCGTCGGCGGCCTGCACAGCATCGGCTACAACATGAACGAAGACTGGATTCAAAAAGCCGGCCAATGGCTTAAGGACCATCAAAAACAAGATGGCAGCTTCGGCGAATCCTGCGACACCTATGAAGACGAATCCCTGCGTGGCACCGGGCCATCCACCGCATCTCAAACCGCCTGGGGAGTCATGTCACTTTTAGCCATCTACGGCCCATCCGATCCCGATGTTCATCGCGGCATCCAATGGCTCTGCGATACCCAACTCACCGAAGACCATCCCACCAGCGGCGACAAAGCAGGCAGTTGGTACGAACCCTGGTTCACCGGCACGGGCTTCCCCAAAGTGTTCTACCTGCGGTATCACCTGTACCGTCTGTATTTCCCGGTGATGGCGATTGGTAGATGGATGCGATTGTCCAACTGAATTCGTATCAAATCACCGGCAAAAATAATTGATGCATATGACGTCGTATCGTCACGTGGTCAGTTAATCCCAATGATTGATTAGACGAATCGATTGCTTCTTGCCAAACTTGTTTTGTTGGACCACCGTCAGCATTAACCATGTAAATGTTGAGCAGTTGAGCACAACTGCCTCGATTTTTGAGATAAGCAAACGTAGCAAGTTGTTGGACGTAGTTTGATTTTACAGGCCAGATCACGTTGGAATCGACTTTGAATTTTTCTTTGGCATCGCCAAGGAATTTTGCCATTGCAGGTGAAAGTTTGCTTTGGCGTTTGGCGGATTTGATACACAACGTATCGGGATGTGACATGGCTGAAACCATCATCCAGCTCCAGCATTTACCACCAATCTGTGCGCGGCCAATGGCATCCCATGTGATAGAGGGCATAAGACTCCCCTGCCACAATTCCTGCCAAGTGGTTTTGACTTTACCGTCGGAAAGAAAATCCAAGCCTTTTCTGGTGCATATCTCAGGCGATTCACGGTTGGGATATGCAGGATGACGCCAGACCACGCCGCCAGCATTTATGGCTTTGCTGATTTTGGTTTTGAGTTGTTTGGGTTTGTCAGCAACATACCGAGCCAGCATTTCGTGGCCGGTTAACGTTGGACGCTTGGCAGTATTGACTGTTGGCATTGATTGATCCCCATCGGCGGTGGATCAATTCTCCAAGGTTTTGATCGCTTCGTCAATGGTCATGGTGCCTTCGTAGAGTGCGCGACCGACAATGGAGCCTTGGATGGGGAGTTTACGCAACGCACGCAGATGTTCCAATGTACCCACGCCACCGGATGCAACGATGGGCACCTTGGTGGCTTTGGCCATTTCAAGTGTCGATTCGACATTGGGGCCGGCAAGGGTGCCATCGGTGGCGATGTCGGT
>DLCK01000091.1:11378-71482 GCA_002480565.1 Phycisphaerales bacterium UBA7800
GCAAGGGTGCCATCGGTGGCGATGTCGGTAAAGACAATCGCAGCCAACGGCCAATCGCTAACTTTGATGGCGACTTCCAACGCCGTGGTTTCCATCGTTTCCAGCCAACCCGCGACGGCTATTTTGCCCTTGCGAGCATCGAGACCCAGGACGATGCGATTGTGATATTTTTCGTTATCCATCAAACCTGCAAACCATTCCCAATTCTGCATCGCAGCGGTGCCAAGGATGACACGTTCGACGCCGGCATCGAGTAGTTCATCAATCGTTTCGGTGTTGCGAATCCCCCCGCCGATTTCGACTTTGAGGTTGGTGTTTTTGCAGATGGAAGCAATCTGAGGCAGGTGCATCATTCGCCCTTCTTTGGCTCCATCCAAATCGACGGTATGTAACCATGTACTGCCAGCAGCTTCGAATATTTGAGCTTGAGCGAGTGGATCGCTGCCATAGGTGGTCTGTTCGTTGTAGTCCCCTTTAAGGAGTCGGACAACGTTACCACCGCGAAGGTCAATGGCTGGGAAGAGATACATGGGCAAAGCTCCAATAGCGTGTCTAAAAATTACAGATTGGGCATGATACCAAAAAAAAGCCGCGGGAAACTACGTGATGCAGATTCCCGCGGGAGTTTGATACTCAATTATTCTGTGCTCGTGCAGTTGGCTTTACTTGAGGAATAACTCAATTACCGGCACGTAAGCATCAGGCTGAACGATGGGTAATTCCAGTGTCAGATTGTTTTGCTCCATTGATGCCTGCACATTGGTATGCACTCCTGCTGGTTTGGGCATCTTGATTTCCGATGCATCATTAAGCAGTTGAGCGTAGGCAACCTTGTTTTTAAGTCCGGGCAAATGTACATGACGGAATGGCCAAGCAAACAGATGCACGTAAAGGCGATTGGTATCTGGATTGTAGGTGTATCGACAATCGACGGGAGCTTTGAATTCGTCAGGAGCTTGTGTGCAACCATAAATTGCGCGTTGATGATGATGCATCCACTTGCCATATTCTGATAAAGCAGACAGAGCGCGTTTATCAAATTCCCCACGTCCAGTTGGTCCGACGTTCATCAATAAGTTGCCACCCTTGCTGACCGTATCCACGAGCATCCGGACGAGCATTTCGGGGGATTTCCAAGTGGATTCATCACGGTGATAACCCCATGAACCACTGAATGTCTGACAGGCTTCCCAGACAACTGGTGTACCATCGACTTTGGGCCACTCGACAGGTTGGAATTGTTCAGGGGTTTTGATATCCCAGATATCTGGAATATCCAGACGATCGTTGAGAATAATATTGGGCGCAAGCTCGCGGATCATTTTGTTGAGTTCTTCTGATCCCCAATCTTCATGCCCCTTGCCGACAAAATCATTTGGGTGGTTTTCGTTTTTCGGATAGGAGAAGTCAAACCAGAGAATGTCAATATCGCCGAAGTCGGTCAGTAATTCACGGACCTGCCCTTTAAGGTATTCAATATATTTTTTCTGATCACGACCTTCATTGAGCTTGTCACGATCGGGATGATTCCGCTGCGAATGCATCGAATCGACGACAAACTGTGGATGATGCCAGTCGATCAGAGAATGATAGAATCCGACCTTGATCCCCTGTTCACGGAAAGCATCGACCATGGGGCGCAGGACATCTTTGCCGTAGGGCGTGTTGGTTGCATTATAGTCGGTGAGTTTGGTATCCCAGAGACAAAAACCATCGTGATGCTTGGTGGTGATGACGAAATATTTCATCCCTGCATCGGCAGCTGCTTTGGCCCAGATTTTTGGATCGTAAAGATCAGGATCGAAGTGGTCGAAATATTTCTGATAGTCTTCATCGGAAATTTCTTCACGCTGTTTAACCCATTCATGTCGAGCTGGAAGCGAGTAAAGCCCCCAGTGAATAAACATGCCAAATCGATCTTTGACAAACCAGTCTGAGTCACCATGCGTGGGGCGAATGTTGGACATATTTTTGTATCCTTATTGGCATCTGATTATTTCTAACGCCACAATAATACCAATATTAAACGCCCCAAAGCTATGCTTGTTCACGACAATGATGTATCTTTTACCGTCTATACTTAATCCATATTTCCGTCCCATTTTTTGACTGTTACATCATTAGGGTTTTGAAAATGCCCTGTGACTAGACGCAGATAATGTGGTGGGAGTTTGAGCAGATAGGCTTTTTCTTTATCCGTTGTTTGGCGGACAATCTTACCAGGCACGCCCATCACCACGTGATCATCAGGCACCACCAATCCTGGCGGGACCACTGCGCCAGCGCCAACCAGACAGCGCTTTCCAATACGAGTACCACCGAGTAATGTCGCATGCATGCCGATGAGTGAACCGTCACCAATTTCGATGCCATGACAGACAGCGTTGTGTCCAATGGTGACTTTTGATCCGATGGTGTTGGCCACGGTATGGTCACAGTGAATGGTGACATTGTCCTGCACATTGGTCATGCTTCCGATACGAATAGGCGCTACATCACCACGGATTGAAGCACCGTACCAGATGTTCACATCCGGCTCTAAGTGGACCTGTCCTAATACGGTCGCGGAGTTGGCAATGTAGACGTCATGGATTTTTTCAAAGCTCATCAATACATTGTACAAACCTAAATCAACCGACATGGTCGTGTTAAGTTAGTTGTGGCAATTTGCTACAGTGATTTTGCGCAGATTGATGACATGGGTTGCGATTGATCAATTATCATATCACTACCTCATGCACTCAAAGACATTTCGCATCTTGTTTCTGAGTTTCCTCTGTCTGTGGTTTGGAATCATTGTTCCCGGCCATCAACGTGGGCAGATTAAACTCCCCGGCGGCACCGGCAAGTCTGTCGTCAACTCCTGCTGCGCCATGCGCGGTGGGACTTTGACCCAATTGGATTTTACGTGCCCCACCAACGAGAAGCCCAAGCCATCACGTGAAGATCAAAAACGTTGCGCAATGTGCCAACTCATCGCCACGTTGCAGGTCGCAACCCCTCCCCTGCTGACACTTGCCCCCATGGGCTTATTGGCTATCACGCCTCCACAAAAAGCTGTTGACATTTCTTCGCCTGGTTTTGCGGGCCCAATCCTCGGTCGTGCTCCTCCTGTTGCCTAACGTCTTAATGGCCAAATACTCATCATGGATGATGAAGCTCAAAGAGCATGCGCCCAAAGTGCATACTCAAACCTCATGTAACAGGAACACCTCATGATTATTCACACGCGCACTGATGTGCGTTTTGCTTTTACATTGATCGAACTGCTCGTTGTGATTTCGATCATCGCTCTACTGATCGGTATTCTGCTTCCCGCATTGGCATCCGCCCGACGTGCAGCCCAATCATCACAATGCCTGTCAAGTGTCCGGCAATTTGCCATTGGGATGCAGGCCTTTTCCACCGACAATAAATCTGCGGTCTATCCCACCGTGGGCATGATGGGAGGAACCAAATGGTACGTTCTTCTCAACACGCAAGGTTACATTGATCTCTCCTCAGGCATTCACAAATGCCCCAACGATACCTCCAGCACATGGGACGCCGGCACACGGGATACCAGCTATGCCTTTAACGGTTACTTTGCTTCCAATCACATGCCATACAACGGTATCCGCCTCGAAGACATCGCAGAACCATCGAAGAAAATTAACGTAGCAGAAATTGCCAATGAACGTGACAAGGATCACTTTATGCCAATGTTCTGGGGCATCAGTTCGATTTACTCAGGCATGATGGCCTCAACCGTTCGCAGTGGTGGCGAAGTGGATACCAGTGATCAACCCGCAAGCCTGGCGATGCAACGTCATCAAAATGCTGCGAACTATTCCTTTGCTGATGGTCATGGTGGGCAGCATATTTTCAGTGATACATGGGATACTGCAAACACCAATGGCAACCGCATCGTGGACTGGTACGACCCTAAATTTAAACCCTAAAAGAAAGAGTCAGCCTTAACTGTCCGGCTCAACATGAACAAGCACATCACGCAGCTTGGGATAGGTGGTCAACAATTCGTCTTTAACCACATGCCCCAGGCTGTGTGCTTTTGCAATCGTCAAGTCCGGCGGCACATGCACATGAATATCCGCAAAATACTCAAGACCACTTTTGCGGACACGCAACTTTTCGACATCTGTAACCCCAGCGACATCCAATGCGGTCACTCGTATATCTTCGAGCAACTGCTTGTCACCTTGAGCGTCCAGCAATTCATTGGCACCTTTGAAATACAAGTGTCCAGCGGAAAATAAAATCGCTACGCCAACAATCATGGCAGCCACTTCATCGGCATAGTAATACTTGCCTTCTGAGAACAAAACGAATGACAAACCAATCAAGACAGACAAGCTGCAAAAGGCATCCGCACGATGATCCCAAGCGTTGGCAATCAGCGCACTGGAACCTGTACGTTTGCCAATACGTTTTTTGTAATGGTAAAGCAGTTCTTTGATGATCGTATTCCCACCAGCAATCCAAAGCGTCCAGACAGGCGGGAGGATATGCTCGGTATGCCAATGGGTAAAACTCTTGTATATGGTCAGTGCTGCTACTACCGCGATGATGATTGCCACACTGCTGCCGGCTATGGCTTCGGCGCGGGTGTGTCCATACGGATGCTCTTCATCAGCAGGTCGTCGAGCCACGTGCATCGCAACCAATACCACAATCGTCGTCACTGTATCAGCCAGTGAGTTGACAGCGTCAGCCAGCAATGCCATGGATTGACCAATCACGCCTGCAATGACTTTGATCACAGCAAGCAGCAGATTCACTACCAGGCCGATCCACGCAGCCTTTCGTGCATCGTGGTACAGCTTGTATCGCTGACGATCACGATCTGAGACATTGGTATCGCCTGCACGGATTCTCATTTCCACTTCAATCAAAGCCATCGCACTCCATTGCGTGTATTACCTGGTGCATTGTAATCCGGATCGTACCATTCGTCGCGTGGTGTTTAAAACATGATCCTCATGTTGGACTATAATCTCCGCATGTCCAAAACCATTTATATTATTGACGGCCATGCCCAGATTTTTCGTGCTTATTTTGCAATCCGTGGCGGGATGAATTCGCCAACCACCGGCGAACCGACGCATGCGGTATTCGGCATGGCGGGGATGATGCTCAAACTCCTAGGCCAGGTCAAACCTGATCTGGTCGTCATGGCCATCGACACCAAGGGCCCAACCTTTCGTGATGAGATTTATGCTGAATATAAGGCTAATCGCGAGAAGACGCCTGAAGACCTCATCAAACAGGAAAAACGCATCTTCGACATGATCCGTGGTTTTGGTGTCCCTATCATTGGTGTGCCCGGTGCCGAGGCCGATGACATCATTGCGACACTCTGCAAACGGATTCTGGATGATCCTGATCGCACAGACTGGGATATTCGAGTCGTTTCGCGCGATAAGGACCTTGAACAGTTGCTTGGCAAGCGGGTATCCATGTTCGACATTCATAAAGACGAACTTGTCACCGTCGACACCTTGCTGGAAAAAAAAGGGCTGCGTCCTGACCAAGTCGTCGATGCGTTAGCGATGATTGGTGACACTGCTGACAACATCCCCGGCATCCCGGGCATCGGCCCCAAGACTGCAGTGACATTGCTTCAGGATTATGGTTCCATTGATGGTATTTATGAAAATATCGACAAGATCAAGGGAAAACGCCGTGAGAAAATTCAAGCAGCCAAGGACCGCATGCCACTGAATATTCAACTCGTCAAACTCAAAGATGATCTTGATTTTGAACTTGATTTGGATGCTGCAACCATCGGTCCAATCGACACCGCCATGCTCACTGATCTGTTTGAAACATTGGGCTTCAGGCGGCATATCAACGATCTGAAAAAACTGACTCCTCAAGAAACCACCACTGAACTTGAAATATCAAAACCAACACAACCTCAAGCTGCATCACCAGCTCCCGATGGCTTTCTGTTTGGCGAGAGTTTGTTTGACCAGGCATCAAGCAATAATGAACATGGGACCACACAAGCAGCGGCCCCGGATGTTCAACACACCAATGATGGCAGCTACACCTGTATCAAGACACAGGCACAACTCGAAGATGTGATCGCACAATGTCGTAAAGTCCCTCTGGTTGCCATTGATACAGAGACCATCGGTCTTGGACGCAATGTTCCTATCTGTGGCATCTGTCTGAGTTGGGAAGAAAAACAAGGCGTCTACGTTCCCATGGTCAGTCCGCAACAGGATGAACACCTTGATGCCCAAACAGTCATCGACACACTTAAACCATTACTCGAAGATCCAACCGTCAAAAAGACCGGCCACAATCTCAAGTACGACGCACTGGTACTTCGACACGCTGATATACATCTTCGGGGCGTGGTCTTTGATTCGATGATTGCTGCACAATTACTTGGGATGGCAAGCCGTGGCATGGATCATCTTGCAATGGAACTGCTTGGGCATCGCGTGATTCCAATCAGCCAACTCATCGGTGCCAAGGACTCCAAGCAGGCGACGATGGATTCTGTTCCGCTGGATCAGATCACCGATTATGCTGCTGAGGATGCTGATATCTCACTACGCTTTTATCATCTGCTGCATCCCAAACTTGTCGAACAGGAAATGGCGGACCTCGAAGCGGTGGAGATGCCGTTGGTGGAAGTACTCAGTGATGTGGAGTCATTGGGTATTCGCATTGATCCAACGGTATTAGCTGCACAGAAAGAAGAACTCACAGGCAAACTCACGGAGATTAAAGATCAAATTTTCGAAGTTGCTGGCGAGCCATTTAATCTTGACTCACCTAAGCAACTTGGTGAAATACTCTTTCATAAATTGGGCATGCCGATTCTCAAACGCAAGAAGACCGGACCCTCGACCGACGTGGAAGTCCTGGAAAAGTTGGCCCTGCGTGAAGACCTGCCTGTTGGGTCAGAAAAAATACCGGCTTTATTGCTGGAATACAGGCAGTTTTCCAAACTCTGTAATACATATCTGGATAACCTGCGCGATGCTCAAGACAAAAAGGACGGACGCATTCACGCAAGCTTTATACAACTTGGCGCAGCGACCGGCCGCTTGTCATCCGGTGGGCCGAATCTCCAAAACATCCCAGTCCGCAGTGAAGCTGGACGCCAAATCCGCAAAGCCTTCGTTGCTGACAAGGGGCACCAACTCATCGTTGCTGACTACTCTCAGATTGAGCTTCGTATTCTGGCACATCTGTCCCAAGACCCGGCTTTGATTGATGCCTTTAACAATGACCTGGACATTCACGCAGCAGTCGCATCGCAGGTGTTTAGTACGCCACTCCAAGACGTCACCAAAGAACAACGTGCCCGTGCAAAAGTAATTAACTTCGGCATTGTGTATGGCATCACTTCCTATGGACTTGCACGTCGTATTGAAGACCTTAACGAACGTGAAGCACGCGCCCTGATCGAAGACTACCGTAAACGCTTTGCGGGCATTGATCGCTTCCTGCAGGAATGTGTTCAGGAAGCGTTGAATCATGGCTATGTCAAAACAATTCTTGGTCGCCGCCGACCGATTGAACAGATCCATTCAAGTAATGGAAACACCCGTGCATTAGGTGAACGCCTGGCAATTAACACGGTTGTGCAGGGATCAGCCACCGGTGATCTGATCAAGAAAGCCATGGTCAATTTATACAACCGAATTTATGGTGAAAATTTACCACTGCGGATGATCTGTCAGATTCATGACGAACTGATTTTCGAAGCGCCTGACGCGGATGTCCAAGCTATGAAAGAAATTGTCAAACGTGAAATGGAATCGGCGATGAAACTCACGGTTCCTTTGAAAGTGGACATTGGAATTGGTGAAGACTGGCTTGAAGCCAAGTGATTGCCAACCCCGCTTGATCATTCTGTCGGAGACTCATCAAAGTAAAGCGTCTGCACTTGCCGATCACTCAACGGTTTGTTGTAAAAGCGGACGTCATCCATCAAACCGGTGAAGTCCTGACCTATTTTCATGTCCCCACCAACATGCCCCACGTAATCATCTGCCACGGTTTTGTCTGCAACCAATGTACCATTAATATACAGACGCAATTGGGTGGCATCGTTGACTGCCACGATGTGAACCCAATCAACATAGTTGGAGAAAGGGATCACAATCTCACGGGATTGCCAGCCATATGATGTGCCGTCATAGGTTCGGAAGACAAGAGTGCCATTATTTTTACCCATCAGTAGAAAACCAGCTCGATCATTCCAACTGCTTTTGCTCATGAGATATTTGTAGCTTGAAGTGCTGTTGTTATCCCAGACTTCTTGGCAGTTAATCCATGCTGCACAAGTAAACTGATCCGATTCAAGTTCGGGTTGGTTGTTGATTGTCAGGTAAGTGGTTTGGCTAGCATCAAATTTCAGAGCGTTTCCAATGATACCGTTTTCCTGCGTGACATTTCCATTCAATGAACCGCTGAGTTGCGGCTCTGAGAGGTTGTTGGTGATGGTAGTAGAATCAAGCGTCCAATGTCCTACCAAACCATTTAGTCCATCCACTTCTTCAGTTGTTAAAGCATAGTTATACAACCTGACATCATCGATCATGCCATTGTAACTTCCACCAATTTTTAGATCGTCGCCAATGTGACTGATGGTGTAGCCTGTGAGTGTTTTGTGATCTTCTAATACGCCATCGACATAAAGCGACATATCCGAACCATTGTATATTGCGACGACATGATGCCATTGGTCGAGAATAGGCACCGAAGAACTGACAATCTGGGCATTCACCCATCCCCAATTACTGCTATCATATAGCCGTAAGACTGGTTGATTGGAAGTATTGAGATAGAGTTGGTAGCCGGACTTGGTGCCAAAATTTGATTTACCGATCAAGTAACGATCCCATGATGCATTACTTGTAATCTTGTACCACAAACTGACGCTTAATGCTTCAGGTTCAAGTTGATCAGTCGAAGTTACTGAAACATTCTCTCCTGATGTGCCACTAAAATCGAATGCTTTGTCGTGCAGACCGTTGGCATATGACACCGTGCTATTGAGCGTGCCATCATGAGCAAATGTCGTGGTGTCTATGGATGTATTGTCGCCTGTCCAATAACCGACGAGATTATCACATTTTGCAGGATCGGACACGAGCATTACTGGTTCTTGGTCGAGCGTGATTGCCCCTCCCGTATATACCTCGTCTGTACCATCAAGATGTTTGATTTTATTGATATTTAGAGACGTATCAGGTGTGTATGTCGGGCTACCTGACCATGCCCATGCGAGTATAGCTTTGTAACCCGGCCCTCGATCTAAGCTAACAGTGACGGGGAGAGTATTTCTACTGTTGATATTCTCAAATCCGTTGATTCGCTTGCCTTTGAGCCAATGGACTAATTCACGATAGGCTTCCCCGCCAACACTTAGTTCAGGATCATCGATATAGACAGCCAGTGCCACTCGTAAAGCTGCACTTGGTTCCCAAAAATAGTGGGGATAGGTTTGAGCACCGTATAACCTGTTGAGTATCATCCCATGTGCGATGCCAGCACGTATTTGAGTCTCAGTCGGGTAAACAGTCTGACCATGAACGAGAGCAGTCTCCGTGTTGAAAAATGGTAAATGTTCAAAGCCATATTGGTCTGCAATACTGCGCATAGCGAGCATGGTCAACATTCGATCACGCGTGCCGACATTTTCCATCGGATGATAAACGTGGCAGGATACAGCATCGGCATACGCACCTGCTCCGGCATGAAAATACTTGGCCATAGTCGTCAAACCATAGAATGCAAAGTTAGGCGTCAAAATAACGGCAGATGGATCTTCCTGTCGAATGATGTCATGAGCACGTTGAGCCAATTCAACAAGGTCTTCAATATTGCCTGTATAGAATGTGCTGACATTGGTTTCATTCCAGATTTCATAGTATTGTATTTTACCTTTGTATCGTTGTACTACCTGCTGGACATAGTCATCCCATTTAGACATATCGTCAGGCGGCAAAGTATTACTTGATGCAGTGTTCGCCCAGGTCGGTGTAATGCCTAAGCAGTAGAGAATCTTGCAATCAGGATCATTGCTTTGAATCAACGAATCGACATACAAATCAAATCGTGACCAATTGTAATTATCATCTGTCGGTTCAATGTCAGACCAACGAGTTCCGGTATCCCACAGTCGAATGAGCTTTTGCCCAATAGATGGCCAGACACCTTCATGCCCTTTGTTGATATGCAGGCCAAAATAGCTGTCGGGAACTGGTAATTGTTGATTCAATTTACCTTGAATATCAGCAAGTTTTGTATCTGTAATATTCGTCAAACTTGCATCGTCAATGTAAATACTAACACCGATATCTTTGGGAGCGATGGTAAACTGGTGATTTGCCTGAGCGTTGTCATAAGCAGGAACCGCTTGAAAACGAATCTCTTGCCAATTGGTATCCAATGTCACCCTGTGTATGCCACAGGTTCGGTAATGATGTGATGACGAGCTGGTACGCAAAGAAACTTCGACATCAGTTTCAGAATCAGCACGTAGCCAGATACTTGCTTCAAATACATTTCCTGAATCTACAGCAGCATTTTGATATAGCAGAACGCCTCCACCTGAACCCAATTGATTAATGGTCATCTTTTGGCATGTATCACCTGTATGAACATTGGTGGCATTCGGTTCATAGCTCACAGATGTACCAGTCCCCCACGAGATATTCCCCCAATTTGCTGCCCTACTTGTGTAGGTTCCTTCAAAACCGGGGTTGTTTAAAATTTCCTGTGCCTTTATTATTCCTGTAACACATCCCAGAGCTACCATTAAAACCAAACAATTAACCGTTCGACACATCTGATCCTCCTGCCGTGTCCCCGGGTTAGAACAGTGAGAAGTGAATTTGGACAGAGCATAGACCTAGACTGTGCGGTTTAGACTGACAGGTCTGGCCAATGGATTATGGAGTTGAAAATATATCAGCTGCAGACTCTGTGCATGGCCGATCTTTAAGCAAAGATATTGGGTTTTCAGACAGTACCGTCAATTTGTTACAGATGTTTCACATGTGTGCGTTGAGAAAACCAAACCGTCAAATAGTTATTGAGGCTTCTTGCCATAAAATACGGGTGCCTTTACCGATCACAATTACAGACCGTATCGCCAACGCTTTTGGGCCGTTGTTGATGCACTTGTATTCCATTCTGCGACTGGGCGACTGACGACACTGACATCCATCATGACATAGTTGCCACCGTCTTTGTGCCTGCGACTTGCTGTGCCTGCCCAACTTGACCCTTCGTAGCCGTTGCAGCGGAAAGTATTGTTACCCCCGCCGCCACTTGGGTTATAACTAAGCGTCGTTCTATAATATCCAGGGTCTGAATCGCAAAAACCAATGCTATTTGAAGGTTTGAGGATCATGTTACGATTAACATATTTGGTGATATCATCCGTACCGTTAGTGCGCATGCCACCGATCCCATAAACCGCGATTCCATAGTGTCGATGATTCTGCAAAAGTACACGTTTGGAGCCACCACCGATTGGATAGCTGGTAAGTTTCATCTTGGGGGCAAAGGTCGGGCAACTCATCAGTTCATCCGTAGCATAATTAAGCATCACCAACATATCATCCCATCGGATACTTGTCTGTGAAGCAAAGAATCCAGGAGGAATGGGTCTCATCTGACTTCGGACATAGTTTTCGTTGTAGTCATTACTATATATTTCTGACCCCATTCCGGTCTGTCTGAGGTGTGTTGCACATAATGTGTTGTGTGCTGCTTCACGGGCTGAAGCTAATGCGGGGAGCAGTATTGCGATCAAAATAGAAATTATCGAAATCACCACGAGTAGTTCAATGAGTGTAAATGCGCGATTGGATGATATGTTTTTCATAGGTGTCAATCCTTGTCGTGAAAGATTAAATTTACCATTTAGCAACAGTAATACCGCATAAAATATAGGTCGATTTTTGACCATTTGTTCTAACAGCGATACTGCTAACAGGAACACTTGTTTTGGGATTTTCCCAGTAGCAGATACGCAGGTATCGACTGGCGTGACTTCTTGTTATCGGATCAGGATGCGTCATCTGGATGGCACGGCCTTCTTCATCCTCACCGGGTTTTGACCACCAGTTATTAATTTCACGTCCACCACGCATGGGGATATCCACGGTGCTTCCATCCTGATAGGTCACGGTGTAGATCACGGGCACTTCAGTAATCTTGCCACTCATCCAATTCGCAGCATGAGCGAAGAATAAACCTCGGACTTTGGATTGATTTACTGGAATCGGCCCAACAGATTTGGGGCCGCTGGAAAAAGTCATACCACCGAGCGAGACGACGGACGGATCAAGATTGGTCTTGCCGGGGATCACAAATGGCACACCGAACCAATTGTAACTGCCAGGATTGATCATGCGGGCATCGTTATTGGGCCCCTCGTCTGTCCAGCCACCTTTGCCATCGCCTTGGATCGGGTCCGCAAAACCCATGTTCACGAAAGCTGACAGATCGACTGGTTTTAACTTCGAAAGCCCTACTTCGGTGGCTACTTGAAAATCAGGCATCGGAGGAAGCAAGGGATCAACGTTACTTTCAGCAGAGACTGCATGGACTTTGGGTGCGGCGAGTACTTGCAGTTTCATATTTTCAAACACATTTATAACGTTATGTGCATTTTGATTCGAAACCATCAATACCGGTTCATCGGAAATAGTGATTTGCTGCTGATTTTCCAGGGGATTACCCATCATATCCAAGGACTGCATCTGTTGAACTGTCAGTTGAACTTTGGCTTGATCTTCACACCACACCACAGCAAGCGTTTTGCCATCATTGCGAGCAAAGAGATAAACACGCAGGCCATCGGTTGGGGTAAGTGCTTTGACGAATTTCCCGCCGTCAAGTTGCCAGACCAATGCAGCCTGACTGATTGCCATTGGCAAGGGTGAACGTGTGATTTCACATGTCGTGTAGGTTGGGTAAGCACGGCCTTTTTGAATATTAACAGGTTGATGAAAATAGAAATATCTGGCTTGAAGTCCAAGACTCATGAGTACTACATTGGACTGTATATTCATGCATGCAGCTTCCCTGAACTGGAAAGGTTTTTTAAGCTGTTCAGGCGAATATTCAGGGATGTCCAACCCGCGAAGAAATGTCGTTCCTCTGAGTCCGGACTCAGAATTAATCAATGGAATATTTTCCTTGCCATAGTCTTTGAGACGTTTACGGATCTTGTTTACTGACACTATAATGCTCTGAGGATGCGCCAAAGCACTGTAGTAGTTATGAAACGCGACCCCGTCACAGTAGTTTAAGATGCCCAGTTCCAAAACACGGTCTAGCCATGGACTGTCATAAGGTAATTGTGCGAAGATTTCCAAGTCAGGCCTCACGCTCTTGGCCTGCTGATACATCATTCTGCAAATTTCAAAATACTGATCAGGTGAACCATGAAAGAACCGTGAGACATATGGTTCATTCCACATTTCCCATTGTTTGATTTGAGGGAAAGATTCAATACTCCGTGTAATGTATTGACGGAAAGCTTTTTCATCTGAAGGTTTCATCCCATTGGGATAAGCATATCCTTTGGGATCGGCAGGATGGGTGCCATCGCTTTTCTTAACTGCCCAGTATGGTGCCCCAAACCATTGGCCATAGTGTTCGAATCCAAGATCAAGATAACGCTGATAGGCTCTTTGCTGATTTGCTTTGATGTCCCATTCGCCTTTTTGAGGTTCCAGGCGATCCCACCAGGTAAACTGCGTCATGTTGTGGACACGGTTTTTAGAAAAACCGATCCGTCTTGCCATCTCAGGCATGTTGCGTGTCCCGTTAACATGAGCACCAAAAAAAGGATGGTTCGGTGGTGTGCCTTTGGGGAGACAACCAAAGCTGGTAATTTCCTTTAACAAATCAGGATTGCCAGTATCGGTGATACGCAGCTTGTAACAGCCATAGCGATCCACGGTGTAACTGCGTTTAACAGTTTTCTTCTGAGAAGGTGCCAAGTCCAAAGTAATGTCTTCAAACGCCCCCACGGGTTGTTCCCATGTGTCCATGATCTGCAAGCGTGCAGTCATTTTCTGTTGTTGTGACGTGTTGTTCACAAAAGGGATTTTCAGTTCGATGGGTTGGCCTGAATCGACAAGACTGTCGCTGTACTTAAGGTAAACCAGTTTAGGTTCAATAAGCCAATCGGCCTTCTCATTTTTAGTATGTGCGTTACTTGCTTCTACCGCAGGTGTACCATGTTGATAGATACTGCGAATTTGTTCTTCTGAAAGGACAATGTTCCAGATGTTCAGTTCGTCATAGAGTCCAGGAGCATTGATGCCCAATTTCAGCGATTGGCTGCCAGCCCCTGTTTCAATCAGATTGGATTTTGTTTTTCCAGCCAATACACCATTGAGATAGACATGACGTTGTCCGGTTTTACTATCCCATGTCAGTACCAGATGAATCCATTGTTCAAATGGGACATCACGATTGTGTAGTAGAAGTGAATAATCCCATTTGAAGTTTTTGCCAGGTAATTTGCTGCCGGTCATGAAAAAGGCCTGGTTATTCTTTCTATAGTTTTGAAAACGGAAGTTGGTCGCACTGACAATACCCATTCGGTCTGCCTGATCATTTTTATCCAGTTTGAACCAGAGACTCAATGTTCCTATTTCACGTGTGAAGTTGCCGTTTGGCATGTACGTGACAGGCGTGTCGGTAATTTTCAGTGCATTGCCCGAGTGCCCTGCCTGTGATTGGTAATCACCTGTCCAGGACTCCGCACCAGCCGCCATATCTGGTTTAAGTGCGGCATCCCATGAGCAGTAAAAGATTCGACCTGCATGAAGCTCATCTGATGCGATAGCCATGCTGGTCGTGCATAGGAATGTGAGTAAAAATAGAATTCGGATCAAGGATTGTTTATGACTCAACATAGTAATTTAGCCTGCAATATAGTTAAAAAATTGGATCGTCAGAAAATTATCAACGACAATCCGGACCCCAGGCGGTATTGCCAGGAATCCATCGAACAGGAAGAATCCTGTTTTCATTTCCATGTGCTTCTGAATCGGTCAGCAGTTTGAGCATCATGTCCGCAGCGGTTTTACCCATCATAAAACGGTCAAACGAAACACGACTGAGGCCGGGCCAGTTATCGAGGATGTATTTGCTGTCTTCGCAACAGAGCAGCCCAAAATCCCGGCCGATACGATATCCCATGCTTGTAGCAAGCTGTCCGACATTGGTTGCGATTTCATTGTTGTATGCAATAAAAACGTTATGCGGTTTGAAGACTTCTTTGAGATTCTCCGGTCCAATTTCAGGATTCCAGCGTGGGAGCTTTTGATTTTTGAATTCAATACCTGCCTGCTCGAGCCGATCGGTTACACCTTCAAGTCGTTTATAGACGCTAATGTGATGCCCATCTTCTTTGATGCCCCCGCCGATCCAGTAGATGTTTTTGTAACCCAATTTAATGGCGTGATGCGCCGCGAGTCGGCCTGCGGTGTATTCATCACGTTTAACCGTATTGGGAAGAGAATCTGAATTGTTATCTATCCAGACACAGGTCTTGATGGCCTTGGTAATGATCTGCGTACAGTGTGGCGGAATATTGCCAATACTAATGACGCCATCCAATACACGTTCCTTAAAGACGCGCGACTCACTGGCAAATTGCTTGTCGATGTCTGTGTATCGAATGAGATTCAGGATGTAGCCAGCCTTTTCCAACTGCTGGTTGATGCCCATGATGGTTTCATAAGCAGCCGGGTCAATCAATGGTAAATTCGGACTATTACGGACGAGTACACCGATGTGATAGGTGCGTTTAAGACGAATCGCACGAGCTGCTGCAGAGACCTGGTAACCGTGCTTGTTGGCTACATTTTGGATTTGCTGAACACAGGTTTCACTGATCCGCCCCGCCACTGGATCGCCATTTAGGGCAATGGAGACGGTTCGGATCGAAACGCCAACTTCAGTTGCAATTTGCTTGAGTGTGACCATATCAATTCACTTTAAGATACTAATTCAAAGATACCTAAGACGGATTTGGGTGTGCATAAAGCTTTACGCTGCATAAACCATTATGCAATATTAGGCGCGGTCATATAAAAGGTCAATTGCATGTGAACCAAAACTTAATAGTTGGCGTATAACAGGAGACATGATAAACTTGCGTTTGATTTATCATTATCATTTATTCCAGAAATCAAACTTGTACTGACATGCGTAAACGAACAGAACCTTCGACTAAAGCAAAATCAATGAACGCCATGCAATGCATGGTGTGCTGGTTGTTAGCTGGATTGATGGTGGTGCTTTTTCCGGTTCATTGGCAACAACATCGAACGCATGAACAAACTGACAATGTATTGATTGATGTCGTAGCGGCGCATTCGGACGTCGTCTGTTCGCCAACTCATGAACCTCATGCACCCTCTGAGCCTGACTCAGTACCAAGGCATCAACATCCGTGTGCATTCTGTCTGATCATGGCAGGCACATGGACACCGCCGCTAACCGTGCCAAGTTGCCTTTGCTTTTTACGATACACATTGATTGATCCTGTCGGTGACATTCAATTTCACCGATCCCCTATCTCAGGTACAGTCAACCCGCGCGGCCCCCCATTGGGGTAAATCCAATCAATTCCAACAACTGTTTTCTGAACCTGCGTTTTTCAACGTGGTCGTTGTCACATGTTTAAACATTAATCATCAAAGTGGTATGGCTACACATACATGCCACATGAATTGGATTCCCCCTATGAATAGCATACTTTTTTCAAATCGTCGGCCCAATCGCGGCTTTACACTCATCGAACTTCTCGTTGTCATTTCCATTATCGCCCTGCTCATCGGCATCCTATTACCTGCCCTGGCGTCGGCCCGAAAAGCAGCACGCAATGTCAAAGACCAGACCCAACTCAAGCAAATGGGCGTGGCGATGGAAGTTTATCTCAACACGTATAAAGGTTACTTCTTCCCAATCCACGAGCCAGCCTTGTCTTGGATGGAGCGACTTGAAGGCACACAACTGGCTTCTACTGGCGGGCGTGAAGCACTCATGGCCATCCTCGCAAGCCTAATGACACAACACGCTCATGAACACGAAGGTGAATGGCATGAACTCTTGATTAATGAAGTTCCAGAAATGGATAGTGAAATCCTGCGCAGCCCATTGGACCCGTTTGCCCGCTATCAATTGGATCACGAAGGTGAGCTTGAAGCGATCATCAGCTATTCCATCAATGGCTACTTCGGTGTCGAAGGCAACAACATCCGTAACATGCACAAACCCAGTGAAGTGGTCCTTTTTGCTCATCGCAGCGATATGACTCACGATGGCGATCTCATTACCGATGGTATGGATGGAGATGAAGTTCACTTTTCATTTCACCCATGGGAAGAAGATGAAGACTGGTGGGAAGGCGTCACAACCAACCGCGTCTTTGGCGGCTCCAATTACGGTTTTTGTGACGGCCATGTCCAATCCGTCAAAGCAGATGAGGACCTTCTTAAATCCCTGACGGTATACCCAGGAGATGGATTTAAAAAGGCAGACGAGGAGGATTAACGAGGACTTAGCAACATCAGGTGACAGAAATGTCTGCTGTTAATTGCATATTAATCGTGTCATTATTTAGGCGGCTTGGTATGTTGGAATTGTCAAAACGCACACTCCAACGTACCATGCCCGGCCTATGAAAATCAGAAACGTTGCTATTATCGCTCATGTTGACCACGGAAAAACATCTCTCGTGGACCAGTTACTCTATCAATCGGGCATGTTCCGTGATGGAGAGTTAAACAAACTTGCTGGCGGGCAGCATGGTCTGATCATGGACTCCAATGATCTGGAGCGTGAACGCGGGATCACCATCCTAAGCAAAAACTGCTCGGTTCATTACGTTTCCGAAGCAGGCGAAGAATACAAGATCAACCTTGTGGACACCCCAGGCCATAGTGACTTTGGTGGTGAAGTGGAACGTGTGTTGGCATTGGCTGACGGCGTGCTACTCGTCGTGGACGCTTTTGAAGGCCCCATGCCCCAGACTCGATTCGTGCTGGGTAAGGCATTAGAACATCACTTAAAGCCTATCGTCGTAGTCAACAAGATTGACCGTCCTGACGCGAGGCCTGACGAAGTGATGACCGAAGTCTTTGACCTGCTTGTCGATCTGCATGCAGATGATGACGCACTGGACTTCCCGCATATTTATAGTTCCGCCAAACAAGGCTGGGCCTCGCTGGATGAAACCGCAACTGGTGGTGACATGCGATGCATCTTTGAAGCCATTGTGCAACATCTGCCGGACCCCAAAAAGCCAAAGCCTGCGGATGATATTGATGAAGATCAATTGCAGATGATGATCACCACATTGGACTACTCAGACTATGTGGGGCGTATCGGCATCGGCCGTGTCTTTGCAGGATCAATCAAGGGCGGCCAATCCGTCGAAATCATCAGCCGCAATGGCAAGCGTACCCGCCAACGCGTGCTTCAGACTCTTGGCTTTGAAGGACTCTCACGCAAGGAAGTCCCGGAAGTCCAAACCGGTGACATCTGCGCGTTGGTTGGCTTGGACCCCATCGACATTGGTGACATCATCGTGAACCTTGAAGGCAAGACCACACTTGTCCCAGTGGAAGTCGATCAACCCACATTAACCATGACCTTCCGCGTTAATGACTCACCGTTTGGTGGGCGAGAAGGTACATTCGTCACCAGCCGCCAGATTAAAGATCGCCTGGACAAAGAACTGCGATCCAATGTGGCGTTGCGTGTGGAGCCAGGTGACTCTCCAGAAGAATTCACCGTCTCAGGCCGAGGTTTAATGCACCTGGGGATTCTGCTTGAGAACATGCGTCGTGAAGGCTTTGAACTCACCGCAGGCAAGCCTCGTGTCATCTTCAAAGAAGTTGATGGCAAGATTCACGAACCCATTGAATTACTGGTCGTGGACTGCCCAAGTGAATGCTCCAGCGCGGTGATGGCACTGATTGGTGATCGTCGCGCCGAGATGGTGAGCATGGATGCCAAAGCCGGCACCAGCGACTATGTGCATATGGAGTTTCGAATTCCAGCACGAGGTCTCATCGGCCTGCGGACTCGGATGCTCAATGCCACGCAGGGGCGGGCGATTGTCCATAACTCGTTTGATTCCTACGAGCCGATGAAGGGTGAAATTCCCAAGCGTCAAGCAGGTGTGATGATTGCCACCGAAACAGGTTCGGTCAATGCCTATGCACTGGATAAGCTTTACGATCGGGGCTTCTTCTTTGTCAAACCTCAGGATCAGGTCTATACCGGCCAGATCGTCGGTGAACACTGCAAAGAAGGTGATATCGACGTGAACGTCTGCACCACCAAGAAGCTCTCGAACATGCGAACCACCAGCAAGGACGATGCTGCACAAATTCGACCAGTACGTGAAATGTCCATGGAAACCTGCCTGGAATACATCCAGGAAGATGAGTTGGTGGAAATCACACCTGAGTCGATTCGTGTCCGTAAACGTCTACTGAGTGAAGCAGATCGCCGCCGTGTCGCTCGCAAGATCAAGAACGGGTAAATCGGACACTTGTGGGTGTTGGTACGACAGTGAATTTCCTTTGGTTTTCGTGTATCCTGTCGCTCTATGCTCGATAAAATTGAACAACTCGATCAACAGTCCGCTGCCGACCTTGCTGCTGTAAACTCAGCCGAGGACTTGGAGCAGTTTCGTATCAAGTACCTTGGGACCAAAGGCGCAGTCAAAGGCCTCATGGGCTTGCTTAAGGATGTCCCCAAAGAGATCAAACCCCAATTTGGTCAACAGGCCAACGCGCTGCGACAGAAGCTCCAAGGCGCATTTGACCAGTGTAAAGCTTCACTGGGTGACACTGGCAAGGCCAAGAAAAAAGCCAGCACCATTGATGTCACCGAGCCTGGCGTTCCCGCATCACTTGGGCGTGAACATGTGATCACACAAACCATTGACGACCTGTTGGAAGTTTTCGGTCGCATGGGATTTGATGCAGTCACCGGCCCGGAAGTTGAAGACGAGTATCACAACTTCGTTGCCTTAAACATCCCCAAGCAACATCCAGCCCGTGATCCACTGGACAACTTCTACCTGGACGATCCTTACGCGTCGGACAATCCGCATCTGCTGCGGTCACAGACCAGTACTGTACAGATTCGCACGATGGAAAATAACGAGCCACCCATCCGCGTGGTGTCGATTGGTCGTGTGTACCGTCCTGATGAACATGATGCAACGCATTACTCGATGTTCCATCAAATTGAAGGACTCTACGTCGACAAGAAGGTCAATATGGTTGATCTGAAGACCACCTTGGTTCAGTTTGCAAAAGCCATGTTCGGTGATGATGCGGAGATCGACCTGGTCCCCAGCTACTTCCCGTTTACCGAACCCTCCGCTGAGTTGTACATCAAGATGCAGGTCCGCGACAAAATGGAGTGGATCGAAATCGGCGGGTGTGGCATGGTGGACCCCAATGTGTTTAAAGCAGTTGGATACGATCCCGAAGAATGGACCGGCTTTGCGTTTGGTCTAGGGATTGAACGAGTTGCCATGCGTAAGTACGGCATCACCGACATCCGTTGGCTGTTTGAAAATGACACGCGTTTCCTCAAACAATTATGATCCGCCCCCCCCGGCCCCCGGCGATCGATACCTGGCAAGTAAAGGATTCCCTGCCATGCGAATGACCACAATGATCATTGGCCTGCTGATAGCAGGAATAAATTTGCCCGTATCAGCCCAAGAAGTCACACAAGAAGCGCCCGCAGCAACTCAGCAGAAGATCGCGTTGCCCTATCCCATGCCCGAGTTTTATTTGATTCAAAAAGATGGGGTCAATACATACATCAAAAACGCGTTTGGTTTCATCGACAAGAATCCGAATTCGCCGTTTGTTCATCGCGTTGCCATGGATCTTTACATTGTTGGCACGTACTTTAAAAACCAGAATCTCATTAACACCTCGCGTAGTTTCCTTCTCAACAGTGGTGCCAATCAACTTTACGGTTCGTTTCTGATTTCGACTTTCAAGACCCCTCAACAGTTACATGACTTTATCATGCCGATGATCAGTTCCGATTTGCCATCGATTGACAAGGCCCACTGCGATCGCGTGTTCAATCTGATCAGAGCTTCGATCCATATGCAAGGTTGGGATTTTCTCAAGAGTCCGTCATTCATGGTCAAATGTGCAGCCTTGGTTGACCGAGCTGCGCCGGATGATATTAAGACAGCATTCATCGATCAAATGGATAGTTTTCTCGAAGCTAACAGCACTGAGAAAAAAATCGCTGACATCTGCTTTAAGCGTGACCTCAGTTCGATTGACAAGATTGCTTTACTTGATGCAGAAATGCCTGATGATCAAACTGCACGTTTCGTAAAAATGGTCTATATGGTTGATCTGGATCAATCCCAGCTATCATCATCACGCATGCTTTTAGTCCGCAGTCAGCAGCTACTCCAACAAGGTCTCTACGACCTTGCAACGCCGGTAATTGAACAACTCATCACCACTGACAACCAATCGCAGTATCGCTTCTGGCTTGGGTGGTGTCAGGCTTCACAAGGCCAGACCGATATAGCCCAAGTAACATTATCAGAAGTCCCCTCGGCACCGTGGCGTGGCGCAGCTCAGCGACTGGAACGACAACTATCCAACCTGCCGACCAATCTCGCTCAACACAGCCAAATTTTTTCAGCCATGATTCAAGACCTTGCTGCCAACCTTGATGGTTTAGAAATGACCGTGCAAGGCACCCTGCCCGACGACAAACCCTTTGATCTGTATGTGGGCATTGGTTCGAATCAAAACGTTTATCTTGTACTCAAAGAAAACGGCCGGGTCCAAGTAGCATACCACTCTGATAAAGACATGTGTGAAATTTATCTTGAGAAACATGCTCGCAAATTCAACAATCAAGGCTCCGTTCCGATCCCCATTTTCGATGTGGTTCAAAATCCCGAATCCGGCCAATTCGCGTTTCAATTTGCCATTAGTGTTAAACCATATGCTGAACTGGCCCCAGCGATCCAAAAGTGTGTCTCAACAGATTTTCTGACCACCAATGAAGGTTTAAGCAAACTCATGGTTGGGATGATCAAAAAAGGGGCTTTCCCAGCGACGCCCTCTCAAAGTGCAACTGGTATTAATCTCAAGTGGATGAGTCCATCACTTACCAACCCGCAATTCGATTCACGCACTTTCACTGTGGATACGGTTGGAAAATTACTCGCAGTTAGCGGATCGAATGTGTCTATCACACGCATCAAGTATGGCCCACGTGATCAGATGGTTCTTTCAGCTCCATCCATGCCGCGCGCCAGTTATGTCGAAGCCACCGAAGCGGATGACGCTTTTCGTGTTACCGCATACAATCGTATTCTCAAAACACTCATGACTGCCATGAAATGATTTCCATTTACCTTTACAGTTTCAAGGATCACCCCTCATGACACTACTGGATCAAGAATATCTCAAATCCGATTTGCCATTGCCTGGTCGTCGCCAAGGTAAAGTCCGCGACATCTATCAGGCCCAACTCAATGATGCCACAGACGTGTTGTTGATTATCGCATCTGACCGTCTTAGTGCGTTTGATGTGGTCATGCCCAACGGGATTGCAGGCAAAGGCATAGTCCTGACTCAAATCAGCAAGTTCTGGTTTGATATGATCAAAGACAAAATGTCCGACCAGGTCACTCATCACCTTATTGCCACCGATGCCAGCGAAGTGTCTGGACTTACCGATGAGCAGAAGGCGCAGCTTAAGGGACGCGTGATGGTTGGCAAGCGTGCGAAGGTCATTCCCATTGAATGTGTTGTCCGCGGTTACATCACCGGCAGTGGCTGGAAGGAATACAAGCAAGTCGGTAGCGTCTGCGGTGTCGCCCTTCCTGAAGGTCTTAAGCAATGTGACAAGCTCCCAGAGCCGATTTTCACACCGACCACCAAGGACGATGTGCATGACGAAGCAATCACCTTTGAACAAGGTTGCGAAATGGTCGGCAGTGATCTGATGACCAAAATACGTGACCTGTCTCTGTCGATTTATAAAATGGCACATGACTATGCAGCCGAGCGTGGCATCATCCTCGCGGACACCAAGTTTGAATTCGGCACAACCGAAGACGGAAGTATTCTGCTCATCGACGAAGTCCTTACGCCTGACAGTTCACGCTTCTGGCCGGCGGATGATTATGAACCAGGACGTGACCAAGCAAGCTTCGACAAACAAATCGTACGCAATTACCTTCAGGAGTTGTGTGACGACGGCAAGTGGGACAAACAAAATCCAGGCCCGGTATTGCCTGATGAAGTGATCAACAAAACAAAAAGTAAGTACCTTGAAGCATACAAACTATTGACCGGAACCGATCTTCAAGTCTAAGATGCATATAACAAATCACACGACATGATCGCGCCTGTGTAAACAGTGCTGCGAACAACCTCGAACCTGTTCCGCGCCACGGACAGGTTCGTTTTTGTTTGTACTGACTATAAATCGAGTCACACCACCAGGCTGAACATGCTTGAACGCATGTGCAGATCGATTTCCATGGCTTTGGTTGCTGCAAAGTGATTGATGTTCTGACGCACGAGATTGGATACTTCGCGTGCATAGTCGGTATCACGAATTTCACTCTCTGCTGCTACTGTGTTGTGCAATTCAGTTTGCAGTGCATTGTTCCGTGATTGAACAGCATAGCGATCAAAACCACCAAGCGTCGACCGATGTGTGAGTACATCTTTAAAGGCATCATCAAGGACAGACTGACCAAGCGCTTGATTGCTTGAGACATCATTGGAAGCCATATCCGAGAGCCTGTAGGTGCTACTGCCGTTGGTGACTTCGCCTAATTCGGTTGCATCGACTTTCGGTATGGTCAACGTATCATCACCAGCATGTAAAGTCATACTGCCATCAAGTGTCGGGGTGGATGCAAAATTGGATTGCCTTGCGATTCGGTCGACAGATTGAACTGCTGAGTTAACCTGCATTTGCAAAGCTTCACGTTCACCTTTGGATAGTCCAGCGGAATTGGCTAAAGCGACATTGGCTGCGCGGCCTTCAATAATCTGATCTGACATTTCACCAAGCGAAGCATCAGCGGTACTAACCACATGGCTTGTACGTTGAAGGGCTTGGGACTCGGCTTCAAGTGTTGCAATTTGCGAGCGCAGGTGTTCGGACGCGATCAACGCTGCCGGTGCTTCGGAAGCCTTGTTGATTTTTTGCGCTGTGGCCAGACGGGTCATGGTGATCTGCCTTGATTGGTTGATCTTTTGCATCTGATGGAGCGTTCCCATCAGGCTGGACCCAGTTGAGGATGTCTGCATAGCATTATTCTCCACCCATAATCAACGATTCAAAACTTGTGACTTCTACATTTAGTATTAGAAACCTAAAGAATTTTCGACTGATTATTCCGGTTATAACACTTTGATTTTCCGTCCGGTTATCGGTAGGATGAGCGTTCTGGAGAACACAAAAACGACAGGATCCAACCTCATGGCAACATCGTTTCAATGCACACTGGTCACCCCCGAACGTCAACTTGTTGATCAGCCTGTGACTTACGCGTCCATTCCCGCATGGGACGGCTTGATGGGTGTCGAACCCCAACGTGCCCCATTGATGATCAAACTCGGTGCTGGCGCGTTGCGTCTGGATAGCGAGTCAGGCAAGAGTGACTTGTACTTTGTCTCTGGCGGTTTTGCTCAGATGAAGGATAACAAGCTGACTCTCATCGCCGATGCCGCAGTTGCTGCCGATAAAATCGACAAGACAACTGCCAAGGCTGAACTCGAAGCAGTTCTTGGCCAAGTTGCTGTGGGTGAAGATGCCATTGCACTTAAAAAGTCCAAGGTTGATGCTGCTCGTGCGAAGTTGGCCATTGTGGATCACTGAGAATCTCTTTGCATCCTGTGGGCAGAGTTACGAGTTGATCAGATAGATAACGTAGCGCACCACTAGCATGGATGTGACGGGATGCGATTAACCAATCCAATTAGACGACTGTTCCCGAGCATGTTTCATCGCCGGCTGCTATTACTTGCACTGATGATGATCATTGGCGGAATCATCCTTACCAGCCGCATGTCATACATGACATTGGTGCAAGCCAATGATTGGCGACGGATGGCTGAAAGTCGCCTGACCACACAGCAATTCATCCCCACAGTACGCGGTCGAATATTGGATCGACAAGGTCGCGTGTTGGCTGCGGACAGTCCAGCCTATGACGTGGCGGTCTATTACTCGGTCATCTCAGATGAATGGCCATACAAAATGGCATACCGCCAGGCACGTAAAGTCTACAAGCGTGATTGGTATGACTACTCCAAGGCAGAACGTGAAGAACGTACCGCTGAGTTTCTGCCGGAATATCAAAAGCAAGTCGACAACATGTGGAACCTGCTTGCCAGACTTGGCAATGTTACGCCCATGGAATTGACCGAAGCCAAAGCAGGCGTACTGGAGAAAGTCGCCAGACTTAAAAGTTACCTTTGGTCACGTTGGCGTAAAAAAGCCCAGGAAGAGTCCGACGAACCGGTCACCCTGGCAGACGTTGCAAGCGACATCATGGAAGAGCGTGACTACCATGCCGTTGTCTTTGCCATCTCCTCAACCAACCGTCTGCATTTGCAAAAGATACTCACTGAGGCGATTGACAATACAGAGTCCGTCTGGCGGCGCGTCCGACTCATCGACTCCACACAAAGAAGCTACCCACTGGACGAACTGTCAATCACCATTGACCGCAGTCATTTTCCTTCACCTTTACGCGGTGGTGATACACCCCTGATTCAAGTGGATGTGGCAGGAGTTGGCACACACTTGGTGGGGAATATCCGCCGACTTTGGAAGCAGGACAACCTGCCGCCCTTCTGGACTAAAAATGAACAAGGCGAATCTGTCCCTGACTTTGCGGGATATCAACCGGGCGACAAAATCGGTGCATGGGGTATCGAGCAGGAGATGGAAAACCTGCTTCGTGGCGAGCGTGGTAAACGCGAAACCAATCTCGAATCAGGTGAAGTTCATACCCGCCATCCCATCCCCGGTGAGGATATCAAACTCAGTGTCGACATCCAGCTTCAAGCACGCATTCAAGCACTCATGAGTCGGGACAAACGTGTTGGCCTGATGCGTCAACAGTTCTGGCATGCCAAGGACATGGACGAAGCGAACATGGGCAAGCCGCTTAATGGGTCTGCCGTGGTTCTGGAAGTCAAAACCGGCCAAGTCCTCGCTGCGGTAAGTGTACCGGGGTACAGTCGTGTGGATTTAAAAGAAAAGCCCACTGAGTTCTGGCGATCCAATTGGGCGAAAGTCAATCACCCCTTGATCTACCGTCCTATTGCCATGTCTTACCCGCCGGGTTCAACCATGAAACCCATCGCACTTGCTGCTGCGTATTCCGGTGGGATATTGCAACTGCGAGATGCCATTGACTGCCAGGGCGCATTGGACATGGATCACCCCGGACGCAATCGATGTTGGATCTACAAAGCCAGTATGGTTGGTCATGGCCCCTTGATCGGCCATGAAGCCATCTGTGTGAGTTGCAATGTCTTTTTTTACACCATCGGCCAACGCTTTGGCTTACGAAGACTTGTTGACTGGTATGGCAAACTTGGGCTGGGGCAACCCACAGACTGCGGTCTGACACCTGAACATGCTGGATACCTGCCCAAGCTTGACAATAAGGGACAGATCATCAACCGCAACCTCGGCGTACAGGATGCCATCCAGATGGGGATCGGCCAAGGCCCCGTCGAATGGACACCCTTGCAGTGTGCCAATACCTATGCAACGCTTGCTCGTAATGGCCAATCACTTCAGCCCACCTTTGTTCTGAGTCCTGCGAGCCCCCAAGCGTCACACACCGTCAAACTTGATGCAGCCGGACTCAAGCAAGTTATCCAAGGCATGTATGAAAGTGTCAATGACCGCCGTGGTTCATCCAACCATCTGGTTAAACTCGACGGCGAAAAAGTCTTTAACGTCCCCGATGTCACCATCCGTGGCAAAACCGGCACGGCCACCCCGCCGGCAAGGTGGATCGACGATAACGGTGATGGGAAAATCCAATCCTACGAAGTGACCAAAAGTGACAAGCTCGGAGACCACGCGTGGTTCGTGGGCATGGTCTATCGCAAAAACGAAAGCCGCCCAGCCTACATTGTCACCGTCATTGTCGAATACGCAGGCTCCGGCGGCGCAGTCTCCGGGCCAATTGCAAACCAGATCATCTGGGCATTGCGACAGGAGGGATACCTTTGAAATCATTTTTCAAAGTCCTCTCCGCCCTTCTGACGCCTAACTTTTCATGGGTGACTTTACTCTCAGGCGTGGCTCTGGCGGTCATTGGTATTAATGTTCTCACCGGCACCACCGAACCAGCAGCAGCAGCAAAGCAAACCAAGTGGTTGATGATCTCGCTGGGCATGATGGCTTTTACGTGGTTACCGCATCCTAAAACCATCGGCTATACGTCATTCATTCTATTTTTGGTGACACTGGCGTTGCTGGTGTTTCTGCTGATACCCGGTATTCCCAACAGTATCGTGCCAGTGCGGAATAACGCCCGGTCCTGGATCAACCTTGGATTCATGAACATGCAACCATCGGAGCTGACCAAGATCACATTCATCTTGGCGTTGGCCTGGTATTTGAGACATCGCGATAACTACCGGACTCTTGCGGGGTTGTTACCGCCCTTTTTCATCATGTTCATCCCGGTCATTTTGATTCTCAAAGAACCGGATCTTGGGTCGGCAGTGATGTTTGTCCCTGCTCTGTTTTTCATGCTCATCGCAGCAGGCGCGAAACTCAACCACCTCTTTACCCTGGTAGGGATCGGCTTGCTGGGGATCGCTTTGAATATTGTCATGATTTACACGTTGCCCAATGACATGCAGATTCTCAAAAAATATCAGCGTGAACGGATCACCCAGTTCGTAGGCACCAAACCTGAGCAGCAGCAAATGGCTATGCGACTAGTCGGGTCCGGCGGTCTATGGGGCTACGGTGAAGACCGTTCCAAGCTGATCATGCGATACAACTTCCTGCCGGAAAATGAGAACGATATGGTCTTTGCGGTGGTCGTCAACCGTTGGGGACTCATCGGCGGATTAACTGTAATTGGACTTTACACCGTTTTCACTGGTTCGATACTGCTTGTCGGAGCGAGACTCAAGGAACCATTCCCAAGGTTGGTATGCGTTGGTTTTGCTGGTTTACTTTTTTGCCAGGGCGCGATGAACATCTCAATGACTCTGGGCTTGCTACCGATTACGGGGATCACGTTACCGCTCATCTCTTATGGTGGGTCGAGTTTACTGTCCACCTTCCTGATGGTGGGACTGGTGATGAACTTCGCTACGCGGTCACGTTCAATTCTAGTCCGCCCGAGTTTTGAATATGACAATGCCGATGCGATTTTTCAGTGATGTCGTCCTTGGTTTTGGATGACTTATCCGAACCGTCATCCTCCAATCACGAAACCCGATTCCAATTTTCTCGCTACACTAAGCGTCTATGACACACGATATTCCTACTTTCGTCCCTGAACACTTGCAGGCCATTGGCGTCACCGTTACCGATGAGCAACTCCAACAGTTGGCTGCCTATCTGCATTTGATGCTTGAAACCAACAAGCAGTTCAACCTCACAGCCATCCGTGAGCCTCAGGAGGCCTGGAAACGCCATATCATCGACAGCCTGACTTTGGTACCTGGACTCATTGAATGGCCTGCGGGGAGCAGTCTGGTCGATGTAGGGACCGGTGGCGGCCTTCCGGGGATTCCGCTGGCCATTGTCTTACCGCAATTGAAGGTCACCTTGCTTGAAACCACAGGCAAGAAGGCACGATTCTGCCAGACTGCTGCCGATGCCTTGGGATTGTCAAATATCATCGTCATCAACAACCGAGCTGAGACGTTGGGGCAAAACAAGCTCTATCGCGAGAAGTTCGACATGGCCGTGAGTCGTGCTGTGGGCCCGATGCGGATTCTCATGGAGTATATGTTGCCATTGGTGAAAGTGGGTGGCTGGATGTATGCCCTTAAGGGACCTGCATTGGAACAGGAACTCGAAGATGCCGGCGATGCGTTAGCCACACTGGGAGCTGGCGAAATCGTTGCTGTCGAAGCGTATCCTGAGAGCTTTGAGAATCACAGCATCGTCGTCGGAATCGAAAAAGCCGACCGAACCCCCAAGGAATATCCAAGATTACCGGGTATCCCCAAGCAGCAACCCCTGTAATGCAGATTAAATTGGCATCAAACAAACACAGTCACAATACATGACAAGACAGAACAAAAAGCTGTCTGACTTGTGTTTTCAAAGCTCTGTGTTTTTGTGCCTTGCTGGTTTATCCAACTGGAAAGAAACTTACAGACCCGACGAATTACGGCTGGCGTCTTCGTTCTGATCCTTAGGCAAGTGCAAACCACATTCCTGACGTTTACCGCCAAATCGGGTGTCGCGTTCATTGCCATCGTCAGCGGTGACCGGGCGTGATGAGTGCCAATCCCCGACCGTGGCATAGCCCTGATCATGCAGCGGGTGCTCAGGGAGACTATGTTCCTTGAGATAGTAATATTTCTCTTTGGAACCCCAAGGGAGAATCGGATGAATCTTGAAGATGCCGTTCTGTAATTCGACGCGACGAAGTGTACTGCGGAACTTGGTCTGCTTGGCGCCCAGTCCGGCAATCCATGCTTTAACACCCAACTCCTTAAGTGCACGTTGCATCGGCTCACCCTTGGTGTAGTCGAAATATGTGTTATACGATTCGTCGTCGTCATTCTTCCAAAGTTCGCCATGCAACGCTTCAATATGCCCTGTCGAGATACGCGGCGAATACCAGCGAACATCCAGATTCAGCAGCTTGGTCATCTGATTGGCAAAACGATAGGTCTCAGGCAGCAAATAACCGGTATCAATCGCAATGACCTTGATATCTGGCTTAACCTGTGAACAGAGGTGCAGCATTACAGCAGACTTGATCCCAAAGCTGGATGTCAGTACACAACTATCACCAAAAGTCTCACAGGCCCACTGAATGACCTGTTGGGGAGTTGCGTCTTTGAGTTGCTCATTGATCTGGTCAAGATCCAGATTTTCAGGTACGGCTGTCTGTGATGTTTGCGTTGTCATAGCGGTAAGCTGCAATTCAATATGAGGTATTAAAAACAGAAGCGTATTGTAGAATAATACCGTCGACTTTGCACAGCTATTCCAAGTGATCTGTTTTAACGGCTCTCAGCGGCGGTTTGCAATGAAGTGAGCTAATCGCAATTTGCCAGTGCTCAGAAAATAACCAACGCGCAATCGTATACGGTATTTGAAATTGCTTCAGTGCGTTTTCTCAATGGCCTGCTTCTTTGAAAATACCGCAAGGTATTGACTGATGGGCAATGAAAGAAAAAATGTCAATTTCAAGCGGTTGATGAAATAGACCGCGATCATTGGAGCAATCACCCCCATGAAACAGCCAACGATTAGATGTACAGAAACCGAATTGACTTCGAGAAATTTGGACAGAATCACCCGGACGCCACTTCCTGCAAGGATGTGCATGACATAGATCGCCATGGATGACGCACCTACTTGCAAAAACCATTGAGCTGGCTTGCGAGCCAAGTACATCGAAAGGGAAACTACAAATAAAATCGAGATCAAGGCCAACAACAAGGAAAGTAGACCTTTTTGCCCATAGGTGAGTTCAAGCACAAAATGGAACACATACTGCGAGAGGATAAAACCTGCTGCCGTTGCGATCACCATTTTTCCTGAAGAGAGAATATCAATTCGGTTCCATTGATTAAGCAACATGCCAAATACGAAATAGACAAGGTTGTTGGTAATAAAGAACACAAAGTAATTGGATGAATACTTGCTCTGAAAGATATACAGTAAAGCAGCAAAAACAAAAACAGGAAGAATCGATTTTACAGACAGTTTGGAAAATAAGACGGAAGCTACCACGAAGATGATGAATAACGCATACAGGAACCAGAACTGGGCTCTTGGTTGCCATAACAGTGAAAAGACTTCGCGATAAGTGACATTGCCGTTGGTATATGAAGACAAAGATGCTTCGATCACGCCTTGAATAATCGACCAAATCAGATAGGGATAAATAACAGTGTCAATTTTACTGCCGATTAGCCCCGCAACACCACGCTTGGACAGTGATTTGTAAAAAAACAAACCTGACAACGCAAAAAACAGAGGCATGTGGAAGCTATAAACAATACTGTCTGAAAGACGATAGAAATCAGTGTCAATTGGGAGGCCAGCTTTGAATATACCTCGAATGACATGGCCATAGACAACTAAAATGATGCCTATGGCTTTCGCGTAATCCACCCAAATACTTCTGTTTGACACTATATGGCCTCTTTATTGGGATAAACAGTTATTATTTTGCAATCACCCAAACACCAGTGTCAATGAAACTGTATCCATCAAATTAATTTACAGTTCCGCGAATACCATTTCTGATTCAACACGATCAGCCTTGGGTTCATTGACCTGAGTTTCTATCCCCATCTGGGTACGAACCTCAGCAGCGTTGTACCGCATGGGCTGTTCACCACAGGCAGCAAGCAAATCCAAAGCGATTTGCCCTTCACTGCGAGCACCTTCCACAGCAGGAATTGCAGCATCAAATGCCTGGGCAATCCCCTTGTGATTCACGAAGCTGCCTTCCTTTTCGGTCCATGTCACGCTGGGCATCAAAACGTTGGCTTTCTTGACCAGATCACTGGGCATCGTGTCGATGAGTACCATGAAGTTACGACCAATGAGCTTGGCAAAATCTTTGGTGACCCAGTCCGAAGGATAGTTACCGGTAAGTACAAAACTCGAAACGCCGGACTTCTTATCAGCGAGCAGTTCGCTGAGTTCTTCGTAGCTGAGAACCGTCTGAGCTAGTTTTTCCAATGCCTGTCGGACACCACGTGCGTTGGGCGCCTTTTCAGCAGAGACCGTAAAGCCGTTGGCAAAGTTCTTGTCTTGCCCATCTACTGGAACAGGGCCGACCGCCAACACGACATCATCGCTCATGGCTAAAGCGGCTTTACCCAAAAGGTATGCTTCCTCTGTAGCGAGCATCGGGCTGACCATGACTACAAGTTTGCCGCCGGCAGCTTTGATGCCCTTCCGAGCTTCTTCACAGGCACGGTCCCATGTGCAGTCGATCAACTCGTTGAGTTGCTGGCGTTGAGTTTGTGCCAATCGATCTTCCGATGCGACAAATTTCCAGCCATAGCGGACTTCGTCAGTGATCCACCACTTGTTGATGTCCTGATTTTCACGGGGCTTGATGCGGTAGATTTTGCCTTTGCTATGTTCGATCCAGATGTTGTCACCTGATGCGGTAATGCCATCAATCGAAGGTGTCGAAGACAGGAACCAAACGCGTTGGGTAAACAAGAAGTCCTTGTCGAGTAACGCACCCACGGGACAGAGATCGACCACGTTCCCTGAGAGTTCGTTATCCAACGGCACGCCTGGGAAGACGTCAATCTGCTCATGGGCACCACGACCAAAGACCGCCAACTCGGAAGTCTCAGTAATTTCACGGGTGAACCGCACACACCGGGTACACATGATGCAGCGGTCAGAATAGAGCTTGACGTTGGGGCCGATGTCTTTGACCGGCTGCTTGATTTTATCTTCTTCAAAACGTGACTCAGCCCGACCGTATTGGTAGCTGTAGTCCTGTAATTTACACTCACCAGCCTGATCGCAGACCGGGCAGTCCAATGGATGATTGATGAGCAGATCTTCCATCACCTGTTTTTGGTTTGCTGTTGCTTTAGGAGTTGTCGTAAAGACTTCCATCCCGTCTCCTGCGGGTGTCTGACAGGTGGGCATGAGCTTGGGGATAAACTCAGGCTTATTGTCATTACGCGGATTGGGAGCTTTGACTTCAGCAAGACAGATTCGACAGGATGCGACAACAGAGAGTCCGGGGTGATAGCAGTAACGAGGAAGCTCGATGCCGTTCTCGTCAGCAACCTGAATAATCATCTTCTTGCCGTCAAACTCACAGGGTTGACCGTTAATGGTGATCGTGGGCATGTCTATCGTCTTTCCTGCTCTGACTTAAAATACTGTGCGGGTAAAGTCAGTGGGTTTTAAATTCTTTCTCGTCACATTCATCAAGCCGTCGTGGTTTAGTGATCCTGCGATACGTGATTGATTTGTGCTTTAATTGCAGTCACAGTTGTATCCGCTGGTCTTACATGCACGAATTCTTCGACGGATTGAGTGTCAATCTGACCTTTAAACAGTTCGGCTACTGTCGCTTTGTAAGTGATACCTGCCAGTTGATTACCTGCAAGACCAAGGTATATCGCCAGAACACTTCCGACGACAGCCACGGCGATACGGTTCTGCCGGGCGACAACCTGTGTGTCCCCATCAACCGGTTTGAAGTAACAGGCGTTAACAATCCGCAGGTAGTAGACCGCGGAGATCGCACTGTTGACAACAGCAATAATGACAAGCCCCACAAAGCCTGCGTTGACTGCTGCGCTAAACATGTACAGCTTGCCAGCGAAGCCAACCATGGGAGGCAAGCCCACCAACGATAAGTTGGCAATAAGCATCAAGGCAGCGAGCATCGGCTTGCGACTTGAGAGTCCGTGAAGGTCTGAAAGTTCCGTGGCTTCATCGCCATTGCGTTCCATGCATGCAAGTACGCCAAAGGCAGCCATGTTCCCAAGAGCATAAGCGACAAGGTAAAACATCACCCCTGCTGCACCATTGGACGATGTCTGACCATAAACACAGGCTGAAATCCCCAGCAGTCCGACGATCATGTATCCGGAGTGCGCGATGGAACTGTAGGCCAGGATGCGTTTGACATTGGTCTGCATCAGGCCCATCACGTTACCAATGGTCATGGTGAATGCTGCCATCACCCAGAGAACAGCTTTGACGGTATCCGGTAATGAGATGAATACACGCATGTATTCCATTTCACTTTCACCAACCCATTGGCGATTGACCTTGGCAGTCAGACTGACCACAAGAATCAACGAAACAAAGCCAGCGGTCTTGGGTACAAATGCTAAAAACGCGGTGACCGGAGTCGGGGCGCCTTCGTAGACATCTGCGGTGTAAAAGTGCATGGGGAATGCTGCGATTTTAAATCCAATGCCGAGAATCGACAGGACGATACCGAGCGTAAACAGCGGTGTAATGCCGGTCTCAGAAACGCAATTGCGAATGCTCACAAAATCGGTCACACCGGTTGCACCATAAATCATGGCAAAGCCGTAAAGGAAGACCGCAGCAGACAAAGCGCCCAGAAAAAAGTACTTGATGCCTGATTCACTGGCTTTGATTGAATCACGACCGGTGGCAACCATCACATACGTTGGCAGGCTAGTGAGTTCCAAAGCAAGGAACAGCCAGACCAGGTCACTCGCCCCACCACAAAGCATCACACCCGTGAGGCTAAAGAGGAAGAACGCGTAGAACTCACCTCGCATGACATTACCCGGATCAAAGTTTTCAGGATGCGCTTCGGCTTCCTGAGACATCTTGAGTTTATCGGGCAAGCCTGATGCAAACACCAGTAGCAGAATGCCAATGCCGCAGACCGCCATTTTGGTGAAGGTTGCCAGCGTCCAGACATTGCCTGAGTCGACAACCTGCCAGGTGTTAAAGAAGCCTGCAAAGACGAGTGTCAACGCTGCAACTGCAACGGTGAGCTTGCGAATTTCTGCGGACTTGTGAAGTCCTACCAGAAGACAGAAACATGCCCCGATGAGCATGACGATCTCCGGGCCGAGTTCTCCGAGTTTGTAGAGAATCTGGTTTTCCATTAGTTGCTGACTCCTTGCAACTTGATAGTGGCAATCTCGGACGACTGCGAATCAAGCACAGTCAGTTGCGCGGGGTTGGATGTCGAATCAAAACCGTGATGTATAGGCTTAACAAGTGGCTTGTCAGCATTAACGTAAATGCGATCCACAATGGCTTGTGACGGTGCATCAAGTGTCTTGAGCATGCAGTTGGGATACAGCCCCAACCAAAGGCAGGCAACTGCCAATGGGATGAGCACTGCGATTTCGCGACGATTCAAATCGGTCACGTGTTTGGGATCGTCATGGCCTGCTGGAAGCTTGAGTGGCCCCCAGACCACCTTGCCAACCATATACAAAATGTAAATCGCACCAAAGATCAAACCAGTTCCTGCAACGGCAGCGTAAACCGGCCCCATCAATGTGGTATTAAATGCACCGAGCAAAGTCAGAAATTCACCGACAAAACCGTTGAGTCCCGGTAAGCCCACCGATGCCATGGCAAAGAAGACCATGAAGCTCGCCCAGATCGGCATGACCTTCGCCAAACCGTTGAGTTGCGCCATTTCACGGGTGTGATACCGTTCATAAACCATGCCGATGAGCAGGAACAAAGCTCCCGTCGAAAGGCCATGGTTAATCATGTACATCACTGAACCGCTGATACCTTGTACGTTGATGGCAAACATGCCCAGAATACAAAAACCAAGGTGGGACACCGAGGAATAGGCGACGAGTTTTTTGATATCTTTCTGCATCCAACAGATCAGTGCTGCATAGACAATGCCGATAATCGCAGCGATGCCCATCACAGGTGCCACAGTCAATGCAGCAGCAGGGAGCATCGGGATCGCCAGTCTCACCAAAGCATAGGTGCCAAGCTTAAGCAACACCCCTGCCAGGACGACCGAGCCAGCTGTCGGTGCTTCGGTATGTGCCAGTGGAAGCCATGTATGAACCGGGAAGATTGGAACCTTGACCGCAAACCCCGCGAGCATTGCAAGCATGACCCAAAGTTGCTGGGTGTCGGTCATGTAGAGATAGGCTGTGGATAAAGCAGAAAAATCAAAATTCCAAATGCCGATCATCGACGGATTCTGCGTTGCATTACACCAAGCCATGTAGATGATGCCCGCAAAGGTGAGCATCGAGCCGGTGAAGGTATACAGGAAGAATATCCGTGCAGCTTTAAGACGATCTGACGAGCCATAGATGCCAATGAGAAAGTACATCGGGATGAGGGTGAACTCGAAGCAGATGTAAAAGAAGATCACATTGGTGGCGACAAACACGCCGATCATCGCTGCTTCAAGCAACAGTAACCAGATGTAGAATTCGCGGACACGTTCTTTGACTGCGTTAAATGAACCGAGAATCACAATCGGCATCAGGAACGTAGTGAGCAGGATCAGCCAGACAGAAATACTGTCTACGCCGAATGAAAAGGTAAGACCAAGACTTGAGAACCATTCGATCTGTGAAACCAGCCCAAATTCTGCGGATTGCGTGAAGTCGAATCCGATGAGCAGGCCGATCGAGAATACAAAGGTGAAGATCGTGCTGATGAGTGTAAACGTCCGGACACGTTCAGGGTTGTCACCTGCAAGTAAAGGCAGGAGCAAACCACTGAGCAGTGGGAAGATCACCAGCAGTGGGAGTAATGCAATGGAGTCAGGCATCGTTGTTTATTTCCAGGCTTTAAATGTCGAGTCAGCCAGTTGGTTTTCCAGTTACGATCAATAAGTCTGTGAGAGCATCCACGTGACCATGATGAGGATTCCCGCCAGTCCCAGGACCATGCCAAGGCCGTAACCTTGAAGCACACCCGTTTGAGATTGACGCACGAATTTACCCATTTGGCTGGGCAGCAGTCCAACAATCGCGACCATGCCGTCGATCACCAGTCTGTCAATTAAAAAGAACACGGAACCCATGAGCTTCAACGGTCGCACAACAGCCACGTCGTAAAGCTCGTCGATCCAGAACTTGTTTTCAAGTAAGTCGCAAAGTGCTGCGTAATTCTTTTTAACCTTGTCCGCAGCTTCACGTCGAATCAGGTGGAAGTAGGCAGCAAGCGCAATCCCTGACAAGGCACAGATGATGCTGATAATCATCACCGCTTTGTGAATATCCATCCCAAGTAGTGACGGGTGGTCACCCTCTGCACCATGCCCACCAACGGAATGTACCGCAGCAGACGATGCATTGACCATCTCCTGCATCCAATGATGACAGGCAAAGCCAGCTGCAACTGCACCCACTGCCAGGAAACACAAGGGAGCGTTCATCGACCAAGGCATTTCATGCGGTGCATGGTGGCCGTGATCCTCGCCGTGCCCATGTGCATCATCATGGCCATGGGCATCGTCAGCTTCGTCGCCGTGGTGATCGTCGCCCATGACATAATGCTCTGCACCCCAGAAGACTCTAAACCACAGTCGGAAGGTGTAGTACGCCGTCATGAACGCGGTGAACAAACCTGACCATGCCAGGATGGTGATCCACGTGTTATGGTCGCTGATCCCCTTGGCCATTGCGTCACCCAGGATCAAGTCCTTGGAGTAGAAACCAGCGGACATCGGGAAGCCAGCTAGTGCCAGACAACCCAGGAACATCAGCCAGCAGGTGACTGGCATTTTCTTGCGGAGTCCGCCCATATTGCGTAGGTCAAGCTGCCCGGTCATCGCGTGCATGACGCTACCGGCTGTGAGGAATAGCAGGGCTTTGAAAAACGCGTGGGTAAACAGATGGAACACGCCACCGATACTCGATGACACACCTATCCCCAGGAACATGTATCCAAGTTGGGAAACCGTCGAGTAGGCCCAGACGCGTTTGATGTCGTACTGACAAAGGGCAATCAAACCGGCAAAAAGTGCGGTCGCTGCGCCGACAGTTGCTACGGCAGGTAAGGCATACTCACTAAGCACGAACACCGGCATCATACGGGCAATCATGTACACACCCGCGGTCACCATCGTCGCAGCATGGATCAAAGCGGACACCGGGGTCGGGCCTTCCATGGCGTCGGGCAGCCAGACGTAAAGAGGAATCTGTGCTGATTTACCAAAGGCGCCAAGCATCAGCAAAAACGGGATCGCCTTAACCGATGCCGAAGCCGTTTCAGGTGTAAGGTGATGGAGTTTTTCAAACAGTAGAGCATATTCAATTGTCCCAAATTCGCGGAACGTCAGGAAGATGCCCAAAGCAAAACCAAGGTCACCAATGCGATTGACGATGAAGGCTTTTTTACCTGCTGCAACAGCAGATGGTTTTTCGTAGTAATAGCCAATAAGCAGATACGAGCAGAGTCCCACACCTTCCCAACCCAGGAACAGTAGCAACAGGTTGTCACCCATCACCAAAGTCGTCATGGAGAAGATGAACAAGCCCACGCCGAAGAAGAATCGGGCGTAGCCTTTATCCCCCTTCATGTAGCCTGCTGCGTACCAAACCACCAGTGAGCCGATGCCGGTGACGACAAAGAGCATGATGATGGTCAACGTGTCAAAGTAGTAGCTGAAGTTCGCTTTAAACTCGCCAGCATGAATCCATTCAAAGAAAGGAACCGTAACCGCCTTGCTGTCAGGTGTGATGTGACTTGCTGCCATGAGGCTGATTCCGAAACTTGCAGCCACCGAAGCAAAAACGATCCACGACGCGTAATCCCGAAGTGACCGCTTCATACAGCAAACACCGCTGAGTATCGCAGCTAAGAGGGGTAACCAGGGAATGAATTTCGCAATTTCCATAAGCTTACAAGCTCGTCCGTGTAGGGTTTAAATTCAATCAACCAGCAAGGCCGTTTTATCTTGGCAAATGCTTTGGTGACTTCTGCCGTACAAGCATCAGCCTTTGAGACTGGCCCACGCATTGGCATCCAAAGTTCGTTTGCGTCTAAAGAGTAAGACCACCAGGCCCAATGCCAAGGCAGCTTCGGCAGCAGCAATCGTCAATACAAAAATGACAAATGTCTGCCCGGTCACATTCCCGTGGTATCGACTAAATGCAACCAAAGACAAACTCACGCCCTGAAACATCATTTCCGTGCAAAGGAACATGATAATCAGGTTCCGACGGGTGATAAAACCGATCATCCCCAGGCAAAAGAGGATCGCACCGATGATCAGGTAATGAGTCAACATCATGTCAGCCATAGCAGTCATCCTTTACATCAAGCGTTGGGAACTTCGTCCACACGCTTCTTGGCAATCACAACAGCCCCGATCAGCGAGACCAACAAAATCACACCAGCCAGTTCAATCCCCAACGGATGACTGTCAAACAGATTCAAGCCTACCTTTTCAATATTGTCCAGTTCGGTTTTACTGGCCAAGTCGGCAGGTAATTGAGCGTCTGGATTGTTGGCCTTGATTTTGGCTTCCAACTCAAGGACCGGACGTTTGCTTAATGTGTTTTCAATCACCCAGGCATCAGGCTGACTGCGTGCATAATAATTCTGAGGGTACGAGCTGCCGGGCTTACTGTGCATCGCAAAGACGCTCAAAAGTAAGCTTAGCATCAAGAAGCCAACCGCAATCGCTGCGACCGGTTCGCGTGGGAGACGATCGTATTCGGGGGTATCTTCATCACGCTGTGCATCACCACTGTCAGCAGCAAGCATGATCACAAACATGTAGGTCACAAGAATCGCGCCACCGTAGATGATGATCATTGCAAATGCCATGAACTCGGCATCGAGTGTCAAAAACAATCCGCAGACCGCCAACACCACCAGCACGAACCACAAGGCAGCATAGACTGGCTTGGTCTGTGTGATCACCCGAGTTGCACTGGCAATGGCGATCGCGGCAAAAAGGTAGTAGTACCCCAACGCCGGTTCAGGCAAGCCTGTGAGACTGGGAAGGTACTGAGATAAATACAGCCATAAGCCGCCCAACGACGAAGCCCCTAGAAGAAAACCGATTCGAACGGGTGTATACCCGCGACGCGGCATCATCATAAAGAGGGCAACCGCCCCGACGACACTGGCTAAATACAGCGCTGCTGTCATAGGTCTGCGCTTTATTCTAAGACCAACAGATACATACCATCCCCCAATGGAGTCTCTGCGGCAAGTCCTATAAATTGTCCTGATCGCCCTGCCGAACACTTCCAATAGAAATGTCACAGACAGACCAATCAACGTAAACCGTCATAGGATAGGTGCCAACGTGATCTTCTGCAACAAAAGGCCACCCCCAGCCTTAGGATCACATTCTCTGATCATCACGCTAGATGCTGTCGTGTTGATACCCAATCTCAACCATGGAGAAATATCGATCAAACTCAGTGAAAATATCGCTCATAAAAATACTAAAGTGTTTTATTTTCAAGGTTTATTTGTATGAATAATCAACGGGAATTTACTAGTTTTTAACCAATCTGGCTTCTGAATCATAAAGCACTGAGGCTTTTAATTCGATTGTTACGTTTACCACTTCTCCATGCACACGTGTGACCGGGTATCACACGGGAGAAATCTGGGCGTACATCTCATGCAGGCAGCAAGCCATCACGTACTTGTGGCAACCTGTCTGATCTTCAGAGGTTCCAACAGGGGGTAGAACTTTTCAAAAATGAAAATCCGCACGAAATTACTGTTACTGGTGATTGTTCCTATTTTTGCAATATGTATCGAGGGGGTACTTCAATGCAAAAACAGTTACAACAAAATGACTCAGGGCCAATTGCTTTTGCAATCCTCTGAAATTGCTGGACAAATCAGCAATCTGGTCCACGAACTTCAAAAAGAACGGGGTCGAACTGCAGGTTTTCTTGGAAGCCAAGGCAAAAAGTTCAGCTCAGAATTGCAAACACAACGCAAAAGCACCGATGAAAAATTTGCAACTCTGACAACTGCTTTAAAAAGCTATCCCAAAGACAAAGTCTCAAAGCGTATACAAAATCGGTTGGATATAGCCATCAGAAACTCTGAACAACTTGCCCAAGTACGTAATCAGGTAAGTGCCCAGAATATCAACGCACCCACAGCGATTGGGTATTACACGGATCTGAATTCTGACATGCTCTCGATTGTTCAAAGTATGTCAGACCAAAGTACAAATGCTCGAATCACCTCTGAACTTGCAGCCAATTTGTACCTTCAGAAAACCAAGGAAAACGCAGGCATTGAACGTGCTATTTTGAGTAATGCCTTTGCTGCCGATGCTTTTAGTCCAGATTTATTCCAGAAGTTCATCGGCAATCTTGCAAAGCAGCAAACCTACATGAACGAGTTTGAGAACCTGGCAACAGAAAAAATGTCTCAAATTTATCACAAAGCTTCAGCTGACAGTTCCTTTGCCAAGGTCGAAGAATACCGCAAACTAGCCATGAATAAAGCCAATGACGGAGGTTTTGGAGTCGCCCCCTCTGACTGGTTTAGTACCATTACCACAAAAATCAATCAACTCAAAAGTGCTGAGGAACAAGTCAGCCAATACGTTGCCCATGACATCCACGAAAGCAACGAAGCTTACAAGCAGGAAATGTATCACGCTGGTTTCATCGCCGGCGGCTTTGCACTCTTAACCATTTGCATCGGTATCTGGTCTTATCATTCAATTAATCGCCCCATTCAAGCCATGACTGATCGCATGAAGGATATTGCTCAAGGCGAAGGTGATCTGACTCAACGTGTCGACGACCGTCGTAAAGATGAACTGGGCATCATGGCAGGTTTCTTCAATCAGTTTGTTGAAAAAATACAGCAGACCGTTATTCATGTTGCTCAAGCAACGCGCGACGTGGCATCGGCAGCGACTGAAATTGCAGCCACCAGCGAACAAATGGCAGGTTCACTCTCTCATCAAAAAACACAGAACCATCAAGTCGCCAGTGCTGTGGAAGAACTTTCGTGCAGTGTGATGGAAATCGCCAATCGCACCACCACCCTTTCCAATCATGCCACTTCCTCAGGTGATACCGCCAAGGAAGGTAATCAAGTGGTGGATGACACGGTTCAGAAAATCCAACTCATCGCCAACATTGTCAACGAAGCTTCCTCCCAGATGCATGAGTTAGGTGAACGTTCCCAATCCATTGGCGTGGTGATTCGTGTGATTAATGACATCGCAGAACAAACCAACCTTTTGGCATTAAATGCTGCCATTGAAGCCGCTCGTGCCGGGCAACATGGTCGCGGTTTTGCAGTGGTGGCAGATGAAGTCCGCAAATTAGCTGAACGCACGACATCTGCAACGGATGAAGTCACCCAGCTGATCACCGCAATCCAAACCCAGACGCAATCTGCCATCGAACACATGGGACAAGGCACATCGTTGGTCGACGAAGGTGTCAATGCAGCCTCATCGGCAGGTGAAGCTTTATCTCGCATTGTCGACGGAACTCAGGAAGTTGGCACACTCGTTGCATCCATTGCAGCAGCTACCGAGCAGCAATCCTCAGCGACGCAGGAAATTTCACGATCACTTGAATCAATTAGCAGTGCATCTGAAGAATCCAATCAGGCTGCCGGTCAAGCCGCTGATGCCGCAGGACAACTCTCCCGTCGTGCTGAATCCTTGCAGACCATGATCAATCAATTCAAGGTCTAAAAGTCCCAGGCATAGTGAACCATCAGACTCTGAAGATGACATTGTCTGATGGTTTACTACACTATGCCCCATGACCAGTTCTCAAGCTCAACGTGTAATACGCAAACCCGGGCGGGGTTTTCGCCCTTATCTGCTGATTCCTAAAGTCCTGGCCATGGCCGTATATTTTGGTGCCATGGTCTGTGCAGCCGTTCTCTGGCATGTCCAGATAGGCTGTAAACCCATGGAAGAAATTGATGCCGCGACACTCATGCAGCAACTCATGACCATTCGTCTGTTGGTGGTCTGTGTTGGTGTTCCTGCATTACTTCTGACCATCGTCATGGGTCTGCTATTGTGGCTCGAACATCCCAAGACATTTTTACGCATGCGTTGGGTTCGGGTAAAACTCATCCTGTTGGGGTTGGGGATACCCGGCTTTCATGTGTTTATGGCATCAAGGCTTTATCACTTCCGACATACCTTGGAATCGGGTACCATTGAGCAATCGCTCAAGAACCAATTGACTCTGGGCTTTACACTATTGTTGATCTGGTCAGCAGTGATTATCTGGCTGGGACGACACAAACCCAGACTCTGGCAAAATTGGGCCAAAAATTACAAATCCAAGACAAAATAACGAGCCGCGGAGATTACAAGTATGCGTCTGATTGGGAGCTTCTTTTCAGTTACCTGTCTTTTACTGAGCGTCTGCCTCAACGGTGGTTGCGCTGACAAGCAGTCCAATGCACAACGCCAACGCATCGCTCAATTCCCGCCGGACTTCGCGTTGGAATTTTTTGTCGATGGCAAGGTTGATGACACCGACCCCCGACTCATTCGCAGCAAGTACCTGCTTCAGCCCAATTTCAGTCTGCACCTGTCTCTGGGAGACCAAGCGTCCATCACCCATTATCCATCACGTTTTCTTAAACTTCGTCGAAGTGAGTTTCAGCAAATTGTCAACGTGACCCAACAAGCCAACCTGATGGCTGAACCCACCAGCCCTTTTGCCGAAGAAGTTCTCAATCATCAGCATCCGGCGGATCCTAAACGCCCCTTACTGCATATCACCATCACCAGTTGGGGCAAGACCAATCACTACATCACCACTGCCACCGATTCACCGCCGACACGGGTCCTGCTTGATCGCCTGATTTTGCTCACAGGCAGGAAACTTCCCGAAGGTGCCATGGACGCCCATCGAGGATATTAAAATGTCACTGCGATTACACCTCATATTTCTGCTTACCTTACCAATGCTGATCACTGCCTGTAAGACCTCTCCAAGCGTGACGGCACCATCAGGCATCGAGCCTATGACCATCGCAATTCAGGCCTTGACCACCGACAAACGCTATTCCTATTTTGAACTCTCGCCCAATGGTGATCTATCCTACGGCGGAGGCTTTAACGCCATCAATCGTAATGCCAAACCTGTAACCCAACTCAACTCCGAGCAATTATTTCAACTGCAAACCTACATCAATCAATCCGACCTGTTCACAGCCAAGGTGTCAGGCAATCAGAGTCGCAGTCGATCAGAAACGGTACATCATGAGTTGCAGTTAAAAGTTGGTAAACGTAAGCGAAATATTGTGGTCAATGATGATCGCATTCCAGCCGTGGCAAGACTTCACGATATGCTCTTTGAGTACTATGCCCAAGCACGTTACAACCTGCCTGGTATTGGCAAGAAGTAAGTCAAGATCATGACATCGCCAAGTCAATGGCAGCTTCTGGGACACCAATGTCCACAACATGAACCTTACCAGTTAATTGATGTGAATCAGGATGATCAAAGCCGACCTTGCGGCCGACAAACGTAATCGTGTGATCCGCTTTAACAACCACATTTGCAGCTATACCGCTATCGCAATCCATCCCCGACGGTAAATCAATGGCAAAGACCAATGCCTTATTGTTGCATGCAAGAATGTACGGGATCAGATTTTTACGGACATCGCCCGCAAAACCGGTTCCAAGTAATGCATCGACCACCACATGGTCAGGCGATAAAGCACCAAGCTCGATCAAAGGTATCTGCATCTTCATCGCAATGTTTGCATTGATGGCTGCATCACCGGAGAGTTGGTCTATCGGTTTAGCGCAGATCAATTGCACGGTAAAGTCATGGTTCACCAAGTGCCTTGCGATGACATAGCCATCACCGCCGTTATTGCCTGAACCACAGAGAATCGTAACTGTATCCAAATGGCTGATTTGTTGAGCAATGATAGCTGCTGCATTACGTCCTGCATTTTCCATGAGCACCACACCGGGCATGGCAAATTGCTCAATGGCAATGCGATCCACATCACGGACTTGCTTGCGTGTAAGGGTGATGAATTTCACAGTTCGATTTTAGTCCCCAGCGCGTCGAGTAATGCTTTGATCCATGCCGGATGTGCCGGCCACGCCGGTGCCGTGATCAGGTTCCCGTCAACATGTGCTTTGTCCATGGGAATATCCACCCACTGTCCACCTGCACGATTGACTTCAGGGGCGCATGCCGGGTACGCCGAACAGCTCTTGCCATCGACCACTTCGGCAGCAACCAACACCTGAACGCCATGACAGACCGCCGCAATGGGTTTGTTGGCTTTGGCAAAATCCTCAACCAGTTCAATGACACGTTTGTTTAAACGAATATACTCCGGCGCACGACCACCGGGGATCACCAAGGCATCGTAGTCAGCAGCATTGACATCAATAAACGAAGCGTTGAGCGTGAAATTATGACCCGGTTTTTCGGTATAGGTTTGATCGCCTTCAAAATCATGAATCGCGGTACGCACCTGTTCACCGTCCTGCTTGTCCGGACAGACGGCGTGAACGATGTGCCCAACCATCAAGAGCATCTGAAACGGAACCATCACTTCATAATCTTCCACGAAGTCGCCCACGAGCATGAGAATTTTCTTGGCAGCCATGGCTATTTACCTTTTAACTTTTTCAATAGGTCAATATTTGTATGGACATTGTAACATTTGATTGAAAGTTGCCTAAGTTCTTTCGCAGACTCTAACCTGACGCTAGAATAGTTCCACACTCGTCAGCCAGTACTTTCAGGATAAAGCGTTGAAAATCACCCTCCGTACCAAAGAGTCGCAGCAGCGTGTCATCATTCAAACGGATGATGGCTCGACCCCTCCGACGATGATTAAGTTTCCAGGCCAAGTGCCACAACAGATCGCATTGGACTGGAGCGGCGCGTTGGATGATGAGAAATCACTCAAGCGATGCCCTGCATGTGGATGCAAAGACATGTACGTGAGTAATAACTTCCCGCAGATCACCACGCTGGTGAGTATCGCATTGGCTGCGGTCGTCTGTCTGGTTTTGATTTACCACAAATGGATCATCCCCGCGGCGATTGTTCTCGCGGTTGTCATTGTTTTGGATATTCTGATTTACCTGTTTAAAAAGCCAGCGTTGATCTGCTATGACTGCCGAAGTGAATTTCGCAGTATGCCCATTGGCAAGCATCATCAGCGTTGGGAACAAGGTCTTGGCGAACGCTACAAACGCAAAAACAGTTGATCGTTTTCACCCAATAAGCCAATCATAGTGCAGTGATGTAATGTCGAATACTCCGCGGAAGCATGTCCGCCAGGTCCCGCGCGATGAGTCCGACCGGGCCGTTGTCGCTGACCCATCGATCCGCTGCCAACCCGTGTAAATGAACACCTAACGCAGCAGCCTCAAAACCATCGAGCCCTTGAGCTAACAAAGCTGCGATGACTCCGGTAAGGACATCGCCACTCCCTGCTGTGGCCAAGGCGGGATTACCAGTCTCGTTGACATAACATTGTGTCCGGCATGCAATGACAGTTTGATGTCCTTTGAGAACAACAACCGCATGATGCGCCTTGGCCAACTCCGTCGCGGCGGCAACACGTTGCTTGGGGTCCACTGGATCATGCTTGATGCCTGCGGCCTTGGCCAAGCGTTTAAACTCACCTGGATGTGGTGTAAGGATGCGCGGTTTGCCAGCAGGCTTGAGCATCTGCTGCGACTCTGCCAAGAGATTCAAGGCATCGGCGTCGAGTACCATCGGACGATTACTCGCCAGAATACTTAGAAGTCGATTGCGACTCTGCACACTTTTGCCCATCCCCGGCCCAACGGCTAACACAGCCGACTCATCAGGATCAACCTGAGCAAGAACACGTTCAAGGTTACGAGCCTTATCGGATACCGCTATACCCGTTGCAGAACACTCCAGTGCAAGTAGCTGAGGCAGCAAACTTTCGTCAGCTACAAATTTCACCAATCCTGCACCACTCCGCAAGGCAGCTCTTGCAGTGAGACTCGGGGCGCCAGGCATGTGAGATTGACCGCCAATGATCAGAAGCGTTTTAAACGAACCCTTGTGAGCAGTGTCCTGTCGAATTGGAAACGCAGGTAATGAACTGATTTTCATACAGGTGATTTTCTTGACGTTCGGTTACAAATAATTAACGAGCGCTGATAACGTTAATCTTTAATCGGCCAATTAGCGGTGCAAGTTTGACCAAATCATTCATGGTATTGCCATCATCTGTATCGCTGGCCACCATTGCGATATGAGCTGCATCAAAAACCGTATTGGGTGTTGTTGCATCCATATCAACCCATTTGCCATCAATCCATGCTTGTGCCCACATGTGATAACCAAAAATATTCTGCTGATCCAGGAATTGATCGACATAGATCATACCCGACACCACACGGCTGGGAACACCCGCACCACGAAGCATTGCAGCAAGCAAGACACCATGCTCAGAGCAATCGCCCTGCTTGGTACGGATCACTTCACTGGCAGTTGCAAAACCGACCGACAAATCTTTGTTGGCAATTTCACGACTGACAAATTCGCGTAAACGCAATGTACGCTGCATCACTGGAAGTCGCTGAGGATTTTTACCCAAAGCCCGTTCCAATGCCTTCTGAATTTCTTTGTCTTCGTGATTCAAAACTGGTGTTGCTCGAAGATAACTTTCACCTGGCAGCTTGGCATTGGGTAACGGATCAGCATTAAGATCCACGATCACTTTGGCTTTATTTTTATTGACCCATGTTACTTTTTGATTGGCAGTTTGAAGCAGACTTTCCTGGGAAACTTGCGCCTGACCATCTGCTGCGGGTGTAATGATCAATTCATACTCTGCATATTTGAGCTTCCGAGGATCAGGTATCCGCCGATTGGGATGCACCATCGTTGAAACCAGCAACTCCGGCGGATTCACCTGCTGCGTGGCAAGCTGTTTATCCGAGAGTAAAACTTCCAACTCAAAGCCAGGAAACGGGGTCATGCTTGTTTTAACAGGTAGCATTTTTTCGTCAGTCCATGCTTTGGAAATCATCCCCGGCATTACCGATGTCGACAACTCCCATGCAATGGCAGGCACCACACGCCCCATCACTTCAATGGTTTGTTCCCCCAAGTGCTTCATTGTGATTTGAATAGGATTAGGGCCTGATGAGGGATCTATCGTCCAAAAGGATATTTCCTTGATGCCTTTTGCCAACTGGGCTTCGACAAATTTCTGAGCCTGCATCGGCGTGAGCCAATCCTGCTGAGGCTTTGGGATTTGCTGTGTGATACTTTGACCGTTCTGGATGCTGGTCAATTCAATTGATCCATCGGCGTTGTACTTGAACTTCTGAACCATCTTCATGGCACCAAGATTCTGAGTACTCGAACCACTAAGGGGCTGACCATCAGCAGTTTGCTCAAAAGTTGAATCAATACGGATGGTCATATTCATCGCACCACGAGCGATACTGATCTGCGTTTGTGTTTGTGAAAGCAGATTGCCATTGTTCAAGACTTCAGCAGACTCATGCGCATAGCCTGCGGGTTGGCCGGCAAGTATGAGACTAAACCAATGGTCATAGTTTTTATCCTCTGCATGCAATGATGCTGGTATAAGACACATCAAGAACATTGTCAGGGATACGATTACTTGGTTTTGTTTTATGGACATGGTGATAATGTACCGGGGGTCTTTGGAGGGTTGCAAGCTTTTTAAGTGTGAATGGTGTCTCAAATACACATTTTAGCGCATAATTATTGCGATAGCATATTACGATTTGATACCAGTTAACGATGTTCGTTAGCTTGGCTGATCAATTGGCGAAGGTGTTGAAGCTGGTGATCAGGATACAGGAAAAACGGCCAATCCCGTCGCGAAGCAAGCAGTCGGTTGGCGATACCTTTTTGAGCATTCGTCACACGATTGTACGCAGTGTTAAGTAAATCAACATGTTGCTGACAGAAGTGATCATTGATGTCATGTAGTTGTTTGAACCAGACCTTCTTGTCTTGACGGGAAGCCTTACGGTCAGCGAGCTTTTTGATTAACAGCGCTTTAGCATCCGCTAATGTCTCGTCAACATCCGCATAGTGGTCAATATTATGTTTTAGGTGATGCAGAAAACAGACTGCCTCCTCGACATCTTCCTGATGAGCGAAGGGGACATTCCATTGCATGTACAGGTCAGCACTGGCGATGGCCAAGGCATTTAGTGTCGGTTGCCCCCATTGGGACCACCAGATTTCTGTCACCTGGTCGTAGACACCACCACCTTTGCCATGGATAAAGAGTTGACTCACAACACTGCGCATCAATGCTGAAAGAAATAAAGCTTTGGGAGCCAGCACTGCGGTTTGGGGATTAATTTCCTGGCCCTCTTCGTTGACCAGTATCGCTTGGCTGTCTGCAATATCTGCATAGACACGAGCCCGCGGTTGTCCCCATTGAATGAACCACAACGGCAATTCCACACGATCCAGTTCAAGGGACAAATGAGCGATCCCGGCATTGGGTACTTCATTGACCGCATTGTTGTAACAGCGTGCCATCTGCTGAGGATTGTCGAGCATCTGATCAAGCAAACGCTTGGCGGTAGGCAATTGCATCAACTGCGTGGAATAGAGTACCGGCACATCGCCGACCCATTGTTTCATCAATCGGGTGAGGATCACCGTGATCTGCTGAGCAAGATTACAACAATCAGGGATGTCGACCAGTGCTTTTCCAAGGGACGCGGATTGCTCCTGTTTGAGATACCAGAGATTGTCCTGGACTTGTTTAATGTCGACAGGTTCCTGACTGGCAATGGGAATATCCTCGCGGACTTTGGCCAGCTGGATGACTTTCCCGACCATTGCATCATGGTTTTGAATGGGGATGGGCATCTGCATCGCAGGATGGACATCATGATCGACGACCAGGTGGAGCATGTGGCCGTTGTGATAACTTGCCGACTGAGCCATGGCCATGTCCTTGGCCAGAATGCCCGGATGCCAAAACCACGCTTGATGTCCGGTGGCGATAATCGGGCCATCGACATCCAGACGGCCTGTGCCCAGATGAATTGCATTGCTATCCACGATATCAACAAGCACTTCACGATCCAATGCCGAAACAGCACCGGACGGATGCCAATGAATCATTAGTGGATCAGCGTAAAACCGTGTGTCTTGAGCTTTAGCCATTGGAGAACAAAATAACCTTATGAGTGACCATTGCAACTACAGAGATCAGCACACCCAAAACGGTCGGCATGTTGTTTGAGCTCCTTGGCGAACACCTGTCGATAATGTTCCAGACGCTTTTCTGCATCATTGAGCGGACCGCCAAAACTACGGTTGGGGTCGTTGTAAATCAGACTGATTGGTACTTCGCGAATCACCAGTTCATTGGCGACGGCTTGAACCCAGAACTGTAACGGGAAAGCATAGCCTTGTTCGGTGAGTTTAAGCTTGTTCATAGCGCTTACGCGATAGGCTTTAAAGCCACAGAATCCGTCGGTGAGTTTCAGATCAAGGACTTCATTAACCTGCTTGGTGATGATCTGGTTGATATGACGTCGATCTGCCGGGGGCAGGTCTTCGCTGCGTGAGTCGGACATGTATCGGCTGCCACTGATGATATCTGCGTCATCTTTTTTGATGGCATCAAAGAACATGGGCAGTGACGCAGGTTCATGCTGCTCGTCACAGTCCATGGTGATCACCCAGTCATAGCCATAACAGGAGGACCATCGGAAGGCATCGCCCATGGATTGCCCATAGCCACGGTTTACTGCGTGTCGGATAACATCCACGGGCTGCTGTGCGAGTAGCATCGGTGTCTGATCGGTGGAGCCATCATCAATAACGAGAATATCCGACGAATAATGCCGGACTTGTTCGAGTACCTTGGTGACGTATCGTTCTTCGTTGTATACAGGAATGGCTATGAGGATGCGCATTGTGTCTGACTCCGTATCAGCTTGAGGTCATTTGCTCATGGTATGCTCACGAAACTTGAGCATCAACTCCACATACGCGCAAGTGCCGCAAGTTGTTCCACAGATAGCACCTCGGGACGCATTTCGTATGTAATTCCTTGAGGCAGTTCCTGATCACGGCCCAAAATCGCGCCTAATTGCTTGCGTCGTTTGCCAAAGAGCAGGTGAACCAGTTCCACGAACGGCCCCATATCCTCTGTAATTGGCATGGGTTTGCGCTTGACGAGTATCACTGATGAGTGAACCCCAGGTTGAGGCCAGAAACACGAAGGTGATAGCGTGCAGACCTCCTGAACATCGCAGGTCGCTCCCACGATAATCCCCATCGGGCCATAGGTCTTCGAACCAGGCTTGGCGGCCAAGCGATCTGCGACCTCTTTCTGGACCATCACAATCGCATGGGACATGGCAGGAAACTGCGTCACCAAATTGATCAATAAAGGGGAAGCAACGTTGTAAGGCAGATTGGCGATGAGCTTAAAAGGCTTGTCTCCAAGCTGCTCGATCACCTGAGGATTTAAATGATGCTTGCCTTGAAGCACATCACCTTGAATCACAGTCAGATTCGACTGCTCGGCAAATTGCTGATCGAGTATCGGCCAAAGATCTTTGTCCACTTCCACGGCTACGACTTTTGCTCCGGCATCAAGCAGTCGCCCGGTCAACGCGCCAGTGCCAGCACCGACTTCCAACACCAACTCACCGGCAGTGAGTTCTCCGGCCTGGAGGATCGCCTGCATTTTGTTGCCATCATGCAGAAAGTTCTGCCCAAAGCGCTTCTTGGGACGCAGTCCAAAACTGTCGAGTAATAGTTTGATTTGACCGAGTGTTTGAGCCATCACACCAGATTAGCAGAAAAATAGAAAAGGAGTTGGTGAATGACAGGTCGCCTTAGCTTAAGGCGATTGACCAATCGATCATTATTGGATTGGGATACAGTGTTTTGCCAGATTAACCGTTGGCTGAGAAACCACTGTAGCTGCCTGTGGCTGGCTGAGGTGCTGGCGTGGACAGGCCTGAGGCATAGGGTGACTGAGGACGTGGTTTTGTAACTGGTATATCAGCTTCGGAACCGTTGCCTATGGACTGCATGAGCATGATCCATGTTTCTTTTTCGTACTCAAGCAGTTCAAGTGCTTCGGATGCAGGTTTGACTTCACGCTGCATATTGGCTTCAACGAGTAGTCGGTAGATGTAGGTATACAACGCACTGAGCTTGTCACAGAGTTCCGGGGCGATGTCAAAATTCAAGCTTGTAGACAATTCAAGAACAATCTTCTGCGACCGCATCAAGGCGGTATAGCTTCCTTCGAAGTCCTTGGACTCCAGGCAAGTCATTGCTTGTCGTGTGAACTTGATTGCACCTTCGTAAAGCATCAGACGCAGTTCCTCTGAACTTGCGGTCATGATCTTCGTACGCAGATACGGATTGGCTGCTGCATTACTCATTCTTGAAGCTAACCTCTAAAAGCAGGAATACATCGCTCTTCTATGGGCATTTATCGGCCAGTCAATGTAAGTCACGTTAGTCGTTTTATAAGCTAATTTAAGAGAAAAATAATTATTGGACGGTAATCTGCAATAACATCGCACAATTCGCTGGATAAAGCATCATTTATGCCCATCAACTGGATCAAAACCGTGAGGATCAACCTGAAGATGACGAATTCGTGGCCAATGATGCCAATGTGGTCAGTGCCGAACTTTGCGACTGCATTTCAGCCAATGCCAGTTCCATGGCATTGAATTCTGTTTGGAGGCGCAAACGTTTGTCATCTAGCAGGTCATTGAGATTGTCGATTCGATCATTATTCAGTTCAAGCTGATTGGAAATGGTGTCAAGCTTGCTCTGGACTGTGCCATCCGTGTCGGTCAGGCGATTGAGTAGTTGTGAGAAATCATAACCAAAACCACTGGCAGTAACGGTTATTTCGTTGGTGTCCTCATCTGTCTCAGTGGTTCGCAAAGAGAACAGTTTTTCGACTGAATCGCGGTCAGTATCCAGAGCTTCGGTGAATTTGGCAGAGTCAAAGCTGATCGTGCCACCACTACCGACCTTCACACCAACCTGTGTCAACGTGTTGTAGATACCACTGACATCCGAATTACGACTGCTCACCATGCTATACAAAGCTTGGCTGACACGGCTAAGCGTGCTGTCTCCTAGCAAGATGCCTCGTGTTTCGGTGTCCGCATCGTATGCGTCATAGGTATTAATGATTTCGATAACCGCATTGAAGTCTTCAACGAATTTATTTACAGCTTCAGACGCAGCCTCATTATCACGATCCACCACCAATCGCACTGACGATGTACTGGCATTCTTGAGATTGATCGTCACACCAGGAACCACACTGGTGATTGTGTTCGATGTTGACGTGATCGCCACACCTTTTGCCGGATCGGATGAACCAAAGAATACCTTGGCATTTTTGGCTTCAACAAGATTTTGAGTCCCCAGTCCAAGGCCGCCATCGTCAAATATGAAAGAACCACTTTTGCCGGACTTGCCAGCTAAGAGATTAAGTCGGAAGGGACTGTTAGCCGAACCATCATTGATAATGGATGCTTTGACATCAATACCAGAATCGGTAATTTTATCGACGACATCCTGGAGCGTATCGGTTGATAGGACCTCGATGGTTTTTTCAAAGCTACCATCCAGATCATCTCCAGGTGTCGATGCCGTCCCCAACAATCCCAGACTCTTGGCAGTGGATGAACCTTTTTCTTCCACTGCGATTGCCACGACACCTGGGCCTGTATCCTCAATGAGGATGCCGTCACCCGTGTCATTAACACGTGCATTAAGCTGCAGGCCTTTACTGTTGATTTCTTTGAGCACATCCCCGATGGTGATTTCATCGCCCTGAGTCAGATCAATGGTTGCAGATGACCCCGATGAATCAGAGATAACGAACTTACCACGGGTGATCCCAAGGCCGTTACGCAGATTATCGAGTTTAGTGTTTTCGGATATATACTGAGCATCCAGATCACCGGTCTGGGCTTCACCGCTGCTATAGGTTCCGGCAAAGTTCAACTCCGAAGCAATGGAGCCGCCCACATCAGCGATGGTCAGATCGCCGCTACCACCTGCCGTATCCGTAAAGACCAGACCGTTGCCTGCTGTGTTCATTGCAACTTCGATACCCGCACCGGAGTTATTGAGTGTGTCAATCAGATCCGTGACACTTCGTACCGCAGAAAGATCGACTTCCGTGGTCGTGCCTGCAGAATTGGTGATACTGATCTGACCAGGGCCATAATCCTGAGTCGGGAGGCGTGCAGGATCCACATCATTGCCAAGGACAGTTGTGGTGGCAATCACACCTGGCCCAAAGCCAAGTTCGCCAGCAATGTCGCCTGAGGTGAAGTTGCTAAAGAAAAGGTTTTGCACACCGCCGGTGTTATCTGTCAGTCGTAGTGATGTGCCTTCAATGGAGAGTGTCAACGCCCCACCAAACTGGGTATCAAACAGATCAATCAAATCCTGTACTGTCGTGGCAGTATCAATATCCAGATTGGTGATGGTGGGGGTACTTTTGGGACTGACTCTGATATCCGGTGTCGCATCACCTGTTGTTGATAATCCAGCACCGTTCAATAAGCTGCTCAGCAGTGTCGTGCCATCAAGTACCTGTGGCGCTAACGCAAAGTCCTGTGTAACGCCCTGACCACCACGAAGCGACTTGAGTAACTTGGAATTCAGTGCAGCGATAACACGATCACCTTCAAGGGTGCCGTCATTATCAATATCGCTTCGCAAAAGCCCAAGATCAACAGCTGCATTGGAGCTATTGAGTGCAGTGATTTCAGTTGTGTTGCCCCCCGCAGTATTGTCAACGATTTGAAGACCGCTGCCATCGCTGTTCACGGATGCGGTAAAGTTTGCTCCGCCTGCAGTATTGAGTGTGTCGATGACTTCGCCGATGGTTTGTTCATCTGAGAAATTCACATCGACAGTACTACCATCACGCAATGAAACGCGAAGGTCAGAACTGGAACCAAAACGCACGCCGTTGCCATCGTTAATACTTGAGAGCAATGTATTGCTGCCGATGGTGTTAACGGCTGTGCCTGTGAGTGTGTTCCCAGCGACAGAGTCGACTAGCCCCAACGATGTGGCGGTTCCCGTGGTCCCTTGATCTGCGATAATCAGGTTCGTTGTCGTAGAGCCGGTGTTGTCTTCAATGATGAATTGATCACCTTTAACCGAAGCGGTGACACTGACATTAGTGGCATTATTGATTGCATCCAATACATCATTCACTGTGGTTGCTGTACTCAGATCAATAATCTCAGTGGTGCCACTGCGGTCGGTAAGGCGAATTTTCCCACGAGCAAAACCGTCGCCACCGTTGAGCTGGCTCAACTCAGTATTGGTCGACAGTCCACCATTACCAAATTCAAAAGTGAAAGTGGTATCTGAATCTGAAATTGGTGTGGTATCAGAATCCGCAAACCCAGTGGTTACCATCTGCTGTGTCGAAACGAGTTGACTCACAACAAAGTCATATGTACCAGGCACAGCCGAACTCTTGCTCGTGGCTGTCATAATCGATTCATTAGAGCTAGTCACCGAAGTACTACGAAACGTATTAACGTTGGCCATGCTGTCGGCAGAGAGTTTCATCGCCAATAGCTGTGAATTAAGTTCCTGAAAAGCGCCCTGTTGTGCCGTAAGTGTGGCATTACGAGCTTGAATAAGCGTAATGGGGCGGGAATCGAGTTCGATTAACTGATCAATTAAAGCAGCGGTATCAATACCACTGATCAATCCCACACTGCTGGTTATGGACATGGTTATTTATCCTAGTCAGACGGCAGTGTAATTGCACCGTCATCAACTCATGGCCCGTCAGACTACCTGACGAACTAAAACTATCAATCTTTAATATCGGTTACCAATGATGGCAACACAACATCCACTTTTAAGTTATCGACCACTTAACGCACCTCACTTGAAATCCATGCGGTAACATTTCAATGCTCAAAATTGGACGCTCGATCAATGTTGCGACTAATATTTGGACGACTGGGGAATTCGAACAGGTAGTATTTCTGGTTATTTTGCATACCCTCCAAAGGGTAATTTATATAGATCGTTTTCCTATAAGAGATAGCCTTTTAGGGGCATTGCAGGCTCATGTTTTGAGATTGGCAGGCAGCCAAAAGATAAACTTTTTTTCTTTATCGCACTTTTTTATATAGACTTATAGAAAACAACACCAGATAATCTTATAAAACCTGACATCATTGTAAAAACTGTCTAACTCGTTAACCTATATTGATTTTGAGGCTTGCAACCCAAAATAAATGCGACATAATCCTAACCTAGTTGCTTAGCAACGTGCCTTTTGCAATTTATGGGGCAGACGGCATCAAATTCCGATCCAATCCTGACTTCAACGGGGAAACCGTGGGCACAGACGATGTAACAATTTTTGCCCAGCTTAATTCCTGGCAATTCACCGGGCTTTATCATGTGCTGGGTGTGATCTCACCCGTCATGCGGGCACAGGTATCAGCTGCACGTTGTTTTGACGAATTAACCCAACCCAATCCATGCGTGGTTGATGCACGTCAATTGGAACTGCCCAGTGGTGCCCATGTCGCTTTACAGGATTGGCCCCTCCAGGATGAGTCTGTCTTTGGACTGGTCCAGCGAAAGCAGTTAACTGATCACGTTTTTCGCCCACGTGAAATCATGGATGAAATGACCTTTGCCAGACAGCGGCTTTACCATCCCATCGAACCGTTCACCAAAGTCGTTGATTCCATCTGCATTACCGTGACACAGGGAACAGGCCTCTGGACCATGTTCACGTTTTTGAGATGTGGCCATGAACCGTATTTCACTGATGAACACTTCCAGGCAGCTGAACGCTATCAACCAGCGATTCGCAATGCCCTGATGCACAATAATCAGGCACCTACCCGTCAGGCCGAAAACGCAGCAAACAAAACGCCGACGAATTTTTACAGTCCAACCATGCAGGTTCCGCCAAGCGATTTACTTGCCAAACTCACACGCACCGAACGTCGCGTGCTTGAGATGCTTCGCTCCAATGCGACGGAAAAGAAAATCGCCGACAGCATGCACCGCTCACCCCATACCATTCATGTGCATGTCAAAAACATCTACCGCAAACTCGGCATCGGATCACGCAAGCAATTGCAGGATCTCTTTGGCAGTGCGTGATTATTCCGCTTTTACCCTCATCTGATTTGAATTCCAACACAGGCAAATAAGACCGTGCAATATGTCATTGCCTGATTACTTGCCCAATCGCTCAAGTACGGCCTGAAGGTCGGCCCAGACTTTCTTGCGGTTGTCATGCGTGTATGAACGAAGCAGATACGCAGGATGAAACGTTGGCATAACGTCAATGGATGGGCCGTCAGGTTTAAGTGCGTCAAATGTGTGCCACTGACCGCGAATGCGTGTGATACCCGTCTGGGTATTAAGCATCAATTGTGCTGCCGGACCACCAAGCGTGACAATCACCTTAGGCTGAATGATGGCAATCTGCCGAAGCAGGTATCCACCACAAGCCTGCACTTCAGCCAGTTGCGGTGTTCGATTGTTTGGTGGCCTGCATTTGACAACGTTGGCAATGTAAACCTGTTCACGCTTGAATCCCATCGCCTGAATCATCTTCTCAAGCAGTTCACCGGCTTTACCGACAAATGGGCGACCCTGGAGGTCTTCGTTCTGTCCGGGGCCTTCTCCGACGAACATCAAGTCCGCAGTCGCGCTGCCTTCACCAAAAACCGTCTGTGTTCGACCCCGACACAAGTCGCATTGCTTGCAGGTTGCAACTTCCATCAGGTTCATCTGATCAAGCAATTGTTGTTTTTCATCAACTGTCAGTGATTCATTGCCACCGGCATTGGGGATGGTGATCCGATCCCACAAGGACTCGATAACACTTGTCGCCATCGAAGCCGGTTTGGGTTTGGCTTCCTGCTCATCAAGTCGAAACGCAGGTATCGGAGCCGGACGCCTTGGCGGTGGTGTTGCCTGGCGTGCTTGCATTGGCTCAGACTGTCGAGCCTGCTCATGACGTATCTGCGGCTTAAAGGACGTAGGCACCGTCCCCACGCCCAACAGGTGGTCGGTTAGCAAATGCTGTCGCATAATTCGTTGCTCTCGCGTCTGATCCATAGGTGCAAACTACCAACAAGCGGCGTGCTTGGCAACGTCATATTCGGCAGGATAAACCGCCAGAATCAAAAGTTCCTTTCCATCTTTAACCTGTCCGGTTACTATCTTGCACATGGTCCAGAGATTCTTACTTGTCATCCTGTTGGCGATGTCACTTAATGGCTGTACTTCAACGGCCCCCTTGTCTGAAGGTACGCTTGATTCACCCAATCCTGCCGCAAGACTTTATGCCATCCGTCGAGCCGGGCAGCAAGGTGACCGCAGCATGATCCCCAAGCTTGTCGAGTTGCTTGACAGTTCTGACCCGACCGAGCGTTTGCTGGTGATCCAGTCACTTGAACATATCACCGGCAGCCGACTGGATTACGTCCCCTACGCCAATCCACAGCAACGTGAAGCCGCTATTGCCCGATGGGTTGATGCGGTGAACACCAGAAAATTTGCCGCGAGTTCACAGCCATGATTTTTGATGCAAATGAGTACCACGTGCAAATGCGCGTGATCAGTCAGCCCCAATACCTCTGCGTGATCCGCAGCGTCATCAATGTCATTGGTGGCAAATGTGGTCTAAGCAGCACCGAAACCGACCACGTTGTCCTGGCAGTCGATGAAGCGGTGACCAATGTCATCCGGCATGGTTACAAGGATGAGCCGGACAAAGAAGTGGACATCAGCATCCGCCCGATCAATGACAAAGACGGCCAGGGCATTGAAATCATCCTTGATGATCAATGCGCAGATATCAAAATCGAGCAAATCCAAAAACGCGATTTAAGTGAACTTAAACCCGGCGGACTTGGCATTCACATTCTCTACCGTATCATGGATCACGTGCAGTACGATCAACGGCCAGACGCACAAGGTATCCGTCTGACCCTGCGAAAATTTCATAAACAGCAGCAAGACTGATTGCCTTTTTAACCAGCAAGGAAAACTGTCCAACAGTTAACAGACTATGAGTAACGCCCCAACCATCACTGCCCTGCCTGACGGGGTTCTAATTGCCATCGCTGGCGACATTGACTACAGCTGCACCACGGCACTACGCGGGAGCATCCGCGAAGAGTTGGACAAGAAACCACAACGCATGATCATTGATCTGCAAAACGTCCCCTACATGGACTCCTCAGGCGTAGCAGTACTCGTCGAAGCACTCCAGGCACAAACCAAAGGCAAACGCAAACTCGCGGTCTGTTGTCTGCAGGATAAAGTCAAAGGAATCTTTGAAATCGCACGGCTTGATATGGTCTTCAAAATCTTCAACTCTGTGGATGAAGCTAAAGAAGCGTAAACCATCAAGCGCGTTGTGAAGCAAGTTAAAATCCAAACGCCCTTCCGACGTGCCAGGAGCCAATTTAATGTCTGACAGCCAAACACCCGGCAAGACACCTTTGTTGCTAAAACCGATCGACCTGCTGGGGCAGGCAGGCATCAGCACTGTAAAAGCATCTCACGCTTTCCTGGAATACGTCGGTGGCGTCTGGCTCATGATTGTCAACGCACTGCGGTGGGTCTGGCGGAGTATTGTCAATCGCAAAATCCGATTTGGTCGCCCTGCTCTTTATGTGCAACTCGTCCGGCTTGGCGTGCGTTCTGTGGGCGTGATCGTATTGGTGAGTTTCTGTATTGGTTTGATCCTTGCATTGCAGATGGCCCCACCACTTGAGGAATTCGGGCAGGTCGAGACAGTGGCGAACATCATCGCCATCGCCGTGGTTCGTGAACTTGGGCCGCTGATTAGTGCGATTGTCATCACTGGTTTTGCAGGAGCCTCCATCGCTGCGGAAATCGGCTCGATGGCGGTCAACGAAGAAATCGAAGCACTTGAAGCTCACGCTTTGAATCCGATTCGTTTCCTGGTTGTCCCCCGACTGCTTGCTACGGTCATTGCCCTGGTGATCCTCTCCATTATCGCGGACCTGGTCGCCCTGACTGCGGGTTGGATTATGGGGGTGACCAAGCTTGAAATCCCATCTGCAATTTACATCAACAATACCATCACGCAGTTGAGCCTTGCAGACTTCAACACCGGACTGATCAAGGCAGGTGTGTTCGGGTTACTGGTTGGCTCGATCTCCTGCTTTAACGGCCTGAAAGTCTCCGGCGGTGCAGCAGGTGTCGGCAAAGCCACCACCAACACCGTGGTGCATTCCATCGTCGCCATCATCTTCTGCGACTTACTCTTTACCGCAATTTTCTATGCGTTGGGTTGGACGTGATCCAAAGTAAATGGCTTTTACCACAGAGCGGCTGTGTTGT
>DLCK01000073.1 GCA_002480565.1 Phycisphaerales bacterium UBA7800
AATCCCTAATCCCTAATCCCTAATGCTTACTGTTTATCCAACCCGTCGAGTTTGGGCGTTTGGGTTTGGTCGATGGCTTGATCGACGTGGGTATCCGCCGCAGGCATGTCGATGGTCAGTGACCGATGGACGATGGTGCGCATGAGCTTGTTTTCCAGCAGGGGATCGGTGCCGATGGGATACCAGTATTGACCGGTGATGCCACGGTCGACCAGTTCCCCCGGTGTTTGGGAGTAGACCCCAAGAATATCATGCCCTGAGGTCGATCCGGTCATTTGCATGCGTGGGTTTTGTTCCTGTTCGACGACGACCTGAACAGCCATGTGATAGGTTTGCGGATTGTCCGCAGGTTCATCAGGTGCCGGTTTGAAACTCACCGAGACAATGCGGCGTTGCTTGTTAAGCGTGGATTGCATGCGACTGCCTTGGACTGCGTTTTCGATTCGCCAGACTTCCACAGCAGTAGGAGAGATGGATGGCTTACTGATCACCGATCCCATGCGGTAGTCCTTGACCTGCACGCCCATTTTCTGTTCCCGCAAGACAGCAATCGTTGCATCGAACATGCGGTCGTATTCAGACACATCAATTTCCAGCGGATTGGGTGCGTCCTTGACCTCGTTGATGCTTGAGCAACCGCCCATGAGAACCGCGAGCGTGACAAGTAGAAGTCCGATAAGACGATGCAGTGTCGTATTGAGCTGATTCATGGACATAGTTTAGCGTACGGAGTTCATCAGCGACAACCTCAGACGTTAAGCAGCCCACAAATATGGCCGATGCTGATTCTATTGTTTGGGGGAAATAGGAAGTTAGGCCAGTCAGGTATCTATGCCGATGAAGCCAAGACAAAGACAATCCAAAAGCTCCGCCCGCCGGACTCTGGCGCGGCGACTGATGATATGGGCTGTGATCCTCATTGCAGTACCCATGTTTTTGTGCGCTATTTCACTGACGCGTTTGACGAGTAATGCACTTAAGCAAAGCCATGCGCGTAATGTGACAATGTTGGGCCAGACTCTCGCCGCATCGCTGGTCGCTCGTGGTGATGAATCCCTTGCCACCGCATCCAGTGAGTTACTGGACGTTCTAAACAGTGATGACCGTTTGGCATTTGTTGCGGTGATGGATGCCAATCATCAATTGCTTCATCGTCGGACAGCGGACCCTCAAGCGTGGTTGGATCACCAGCGTTGGGCTGGCAAGTTGATCTCGCAAGGCACTCCCGTTGAATTGAATCAGCCGGTCTATCACGGCCGACACGGTGAAGTGGTCGCCTACAAACAACCGATCTGGAACCCACCGTTACTCACGGATGAAATGCCCAAGTATCGCGTGACCGACCGCAAGGTCGAAGGTTACATTCTCCTTGCCATGCGCGATCGCGGGTTGGCTCAGGTACTTGGCAATCTCTATGTCACACAATTTACAGTGACAGTATTGATGGTGATCGGAACCATCTTCATGGCCATCTGGGGTGTCAAACGCTGGATGAGTCCAGTGCGTGAATTGCTTGCTGCAACCGAGCGATTGGGGCGAGGCGAGGAGCCGCCGTTATTGCCGGTCCAACGCCATGATGAACTTGGACAACTCACCGAGTCATTTAACCGAATGGCGCGGCGACTGTTTTCCACCCGTCGTCGCCTGTTGCATGCCAACGATGAAATGTATCGCACCAACCAACAGCTCGAAGCGCAGGTCGTCCAGCGAACCGAGGAACTGGTTGCCACCAATCACGAGTTGGAACGTGCTGTGGAGCAGTTAAAAACCATGGCTGCAACTGACCCGTTAACAGGCTTGTGTAATCGTCGCGCGTTTGATCAGGCCATGGATCGCGCCTTTGCCGAAGCGCAACGACATGGCACGGACCTGGCCTGTGTGATGATCGACCTCGACGGATTTAAGCAACTCAACGATCAGATGGGCCATCCAGCAGGTGATGAATTACTCGTCGGATGCGCACGAATCCTATCCAAAATGGGACGCACCAGTGACGTGGTGGGGCGGTTTGGCGGTGATGAATTTGTGATGCTCTTGCCAGGCACTTCGCATGACAAGGCACTCTTTGCCGCCCAACGTGTCCAACAGGCCTTTGCTGAATTCGTTGAACAATATGACAAGACCCAACAAATGAACGGCACGGTCACCATGAGCATGGGCGTGGCCTGTTTGCGACACACCCTTGCAAGTGAGCCCCTGCATCTGCTGTCCTTTGCGGATCAGGCGTTGTATCACGCCAAGAGTCAAGGCAAGAATCGCGTGAGTGTCTATCACAGTGTGGCAGATGATCTGACCGATCGTGCTGCGGCTTAAGCGACTTGCGTGACACGATTCACATTTCATTTTCTTCAAGCAGTTCGGTCAGTTCGCTAAGCGCTTTACCATCGTTGGTTCGCTTGGCTGCTTCGATCCCCAGCTTGATTGCATCGGTGGCAAGCTTGTCTTCACCCATCTCACCGTGCATTTTTGCCTTTTGGTAATACGCATAGCAGTAGTCCGCATCCATAGCGATGGTCTTATCCAGCCAGGTCACTGCTTCTTCAAGCAGGTCATCTTTGGACAGTTCCAAGGCAATGCCATAGGTCAGAAACGGATCGTTGGGGTCCATCTCGTGAAGCTTTTTCAGTTGTTCAAGTCGATCACTCATGTGCGCGATGATAGATGAATCACGCGATATCGACAAGCTCAGGTCGATCGCCTGTTTAATCGTTGGTGTGTTTGTTGAGCGAGGTTTCAATAGCTGCAGACAGACATGTCTGCGCGAGAATGCCAATAGCCAATTCGCAGAGATTACTTGGCGATCTGATCGCAGCGTTTACTGCAAAGGTGATTGATCAACGCAATACGGCGGTTAAAGTAAACCAGATAGCTCACAAGCGTGACAGTCAGAAACGTCGAGCCAATCGCGCCGCAGAGGAGCATGTTCTCACCCGTCTGCGTGTACCGACGAATGGCCCAGAGCATAAAGACAAAATCCAATGCAAGGGCGATACCGATGATCAATTGATGTAAGGCAAAGGCAGCCATATGTACTCCCTGTCGTTGCGGCCAAGGGGGTGTGGGTGCAACCATGTGCGGACACCTCATCATACCCCAACACGGCATTCTTTCCTATCTCTACGCATGTCTTCGGCAGAAAGTTTCAGTGAATTTGCACAATTGACATGATTTCTCACAGATTATTCAGGATTCAGAGTCCGATTTGCCACTGCGGTACGCTGCACGTTTGGAGCAGTATTCCTCCGGGGAAATCGGCAGATCCGGCTCGCTGACACCTTCTTTGACCTGCTCGTGGAGCTTCTGAATAAACGGCACGCACCAGCCGCAACCCGTCCCGGCAGAGAGACATTCACTGATCAAACTTGCCACCGGCGGATTCTCACGCTTGCAATAATTCACAATCTTCCGCTTGGAGACATTAAAACACAGGCAAACTTTGTCATCAGGTTCCATGCCCTGAGTATAAACGAATATCACTTTCCAAACCGCTTGTGGGTGAGCGTCCCACAAAACAAAACGTCATCCATTGGTTACCCAAATCTCGGCAACTCCCTTCATCTGAACCGCTTTCAAAAAAGCAACCGTCCCAATTTCAGATATACTTCTGTCATGGCTCAGCAACCCAAACCATCGACGCAGAGTCCTGCACTGAATCGACTCATCGACCAACTCTCCACGCTCCCGGGAGTCGGGCGGCGGTCTGCTGAACGGATCGCTTTTCACCTGCTCAAAAACCCGCAGGATCAAACCGTGCAGTTGGCTGACGCCATTCGGGACTTTGCGGTTAATCTGAAAATCTGCAATCAATGTGGTAATGCCACCGACACCGACCCGTGCCCGATCTGCTCAGATGAATCACGCGATCATCAGACGATTCTCGTGGTCGAAAAACCAAGCGATATCGTACAACTGGAAACCACCGGCCAGTACACCGGCGTCTACCATGTCCTCATGGGCCGACTCAGTCCGCTGGATGGTATCGGCCCCGGTGAACTGAACTTTGAAGGCCTCATCCAACGTGTCAAAAAACAAAAGGTCCGCGAAGTCATCCTTGGCATGCACCCCACTTCCGAAGGTGATGGGACTGCTTTGTATCTGGCTGATCAACTAAGCAAACAAGGTGTCCATCTGACCCGACTGGCGCGCGGCTTACCCGTGGGTGCCAGTCTCGATAGTGTCAGCAAAGCTGTCCTGGGTGATGCAGTACATGGTCGCCGGCGGATTGATTAAAACTGCTTAGGGTTGGCACAGCAAGGCGATTAAACTTTTCATAGACAGAATCATCCTGGCGCGATACAACAGAAAAACCCCGCTGTCAGGAGTAAGGGCAAGATGAACAAGTGGTATCAGAAGATCAGCACGGTCATAGCTGTGTCATTGGTGTACATGGCGATTGCTGTCCCGTACGCATGGTCCTCGGGCAACAGCGAGTTCGTGTTCTATTGTCTGGTGATGATTGTCCTGGGGGCATTGGTCGGCCTGGTGCATTGGCATGTGAAGCTGTCCATTGGAGTGCTTTGGGGACTATCCTTCTGGGGTGCGATGCACATGGCTGGCGGACTGATGCATATCCCTGAGAGTTGGCCGATTGCTGGGGAGATCCGCGTGTTGTATTCGTGGTGGTTGATTCCTGGTTATCTCAAATACGATCATGTCGTCCACGCGTTTGGCTTTGCCATGACCACGGTGGTTTGCTGGCAATGTGTCCGGCGACTGGCTGGCGATATTCGCCCAAGTTATGGCGTAATGCTGCTCTGTGGCGCGGCGGGGATGGGCTTTGGTGCATTTAACGAGATCGTCGAATTCGTTGCCACGCTCACCGTCCCCGACACCAACGTCGGCGGATACATCAACACCGGTTGGGACCTGGTCGCCAACATGGTCGGCGCGATCATGGCCTGTACCTGGATCAAGCTCCGCTATGCAGCTGCAAACCCATCCGTTTCATCAGTGATGGAATCCGAACCACCTTTATCCTGATCGGGTTATTGGGCAACAGCTTCCGTTACGCAATCACTTACTCTTGACCCATTCGTAAATCTGCACTTCACCACCCAACGCAGCAGTCAGGTCAATGATGACCGGCGCATCGGTGACGGTGATGATGCCCAGATCGCGGGGTTGGCGGAGCAGTTGTTTGACTTGCCATTTGCCAGAGGCGATGGCGTTGAGTTGGAGCTTGCCTGTTGCCTTGCCCCACTTGGCCGCGAGTTGTTCTTCAAACTCAATGTTATTGCGATACCAGCCATGCCAATTGCGCATCACCGCGACGTAGACTTTCTGCCCATCAGCGGTCTTGCGAACCTGCACTTGAAATGCCGGATCACTGTCAGTGCTGACAATGGCAGGACGCTGGACATTGGCATGGGCGAGTAACGTGTCAATCTGCTTGCGGTCATGCTCAAACGGCCAGGCCCATTCCAACTCCGCGCGTTGGAGTTTCATGCGCTGTGGGGCAGCCAGCGTCGTGACATTGGGCATGTTGGCAAGTTGCTGACGCAGGTCACTTGTACTGCCATCAGGTAACAAGGTTCCCGCATCAGCCACCATTGCCAGATGCCCGCCACGCTTGGCGTAGGAGACGAGTTTTTCAATGATTGGTTTGTCCTGTACGGCTCCACATAACAACACCAATTTAAATTTGCTCAAGTCCACCCAGTCACAATGTTCATTGGCAAAATGAGCGGGCACCTGGTGCTGTTCGATCATCGCCTGATACGTCAGCAACCCGTCGATGGCATGGTAATACCCACGGCGTTCGCCGGTGATTTGATTGCTCAGCCGTGAACCAAAAACCAATACGTCAGGTTCAAGGTAGTCGCCTTGAATGTACTTCTGCCACGCTCCTACGGACTGCAAGGCATAGTCATAACCATGCGGTTTGGCGAAGTTGCCATGCACCGGATGATTACCCGGATGCTCAAACGAATGCGTGCTCCAACGCAGTAACCAGAAAATGCTTTTGGACAAGTGCGATGAAAAGTACGATGTCGCATCACTGATCGACCGACTCGTGGGCACGTGACGATGAAGCTCTTCCAAATACGGCACGCCCCCTTGGATGCACATGCTCTGAAGCATCGCATCGCGGAACACTGGCGCTGCCTCATTTTTAAGTGCAATATCCAACTCAGCCATCTGCGGGATCATCCGTTCAATGGCGTACGGTTCGTTCTTGCGATCAATCTGAATCAAACTCGTCGGATCAACTGCTCGGATTGCTTTGGCTAGTGACATGTCACTTTCAATGATGCAGTCGGAGAAAAACATCACCGTGTTCTGCCAACTCTTTGAAAAGTCCGCAGGCACTTTGTTCAACGGCACGCCATCAACCACCATCAGCGGCGCGATGGGTTCGACGGGCAGGTTCCGAGCGGTTAACCACTTGGCGTAAGCCTGCTGCATACCATCGCTGTAACCCATTCGACCTGCATGGGGATCAACATGACTGGTGATTGCCGGCGTGTAAATGCGATACCCAATAACCCAGGGCAGGTGTCCGTAGCGCTTGGCCACGGCTTGCCAAAACCGTTGACGACCTTCTGCATAGCCCGGACTCTTGGAACTGTAGCGATAGGAAAAACGATCTTTGTAATCTCCGCGGTGATCCTGCTGCGCTTGAACCTGTAACCAGATCGGCACGCATGGACTGCTGGCGTAGGGCGTGTAGGCGAACATGATTTTCAAACCAGTATCACGCACCGCCATCACCTGGCGATCCAGATTTTCCCAGCGATACACACCCGGCAAAACCTCCACATCCGACCAGCCTGCTTTGACACAAATCGTCGGAGACTTAAACAACTTGGCCTGTTGTAACCACTTCTCATAAGCATCGGCATCATCATGGTTGTACCACGGGTAATACCCATCATAAAACGTGGTCGGGACGCGATACTCCGGCTGAAGCTGCACGGTGTGATCCAAAAATGCATCACGTGTTGGACGCGATTGTGATTGGCTGTTGACGGCTGTGTTTAAGGGGTTTTCGCCAATCTTGCCGATGTGGAGGATGCGTTGGTCCAGGACCTGTTTGCCACGGCGGATCTCGGCGATGGCAAAGTAGTCAGCGCCCGGCTGAGCGTCGAAACGGACCATGATCTGATCCTGCAATTGAGGTTGACTGGTGGTGATGGATTGCTCATTAAAATCGTTGACGGTGACGTGTAACTTTGCGTTTGAAGGTAACGATTGACGATAGGTGTCGGTGGTATGCAGTGTGAAGGTGTCAGATGATTTTTCAGTGTTGCGTGATGTGGCTGCCTGGCCATTCTCCCACCAGATGCCCAGCTTGTTTACAGGTGTTGAATCAAATGTTGCGATGGGACTTTTTGCGACCCACCATTGTTGATTGCGTTGGTCGAGCAACACGCCATTGGCATTCCAGACAAGCGTCTTGAGGTAATACCGACCGGTAGGGACTTGGGGCAGTTCGATGCGCTGCTTAAACAGTGAGATCGGATCACGCAGGTCGATGTCGATTGTTTGGTCAGTCGACCAGAGGAACCGACCGGTGTAACCCTCAAAGAGTTGGATTTGATAGCGAAGCGATTGGATGCCATGAATCTTGGGATGCGCGACGACAAGGTCATCGACGAACAGCGTTGCCGGTAGATTGCGACCAAAGCGCAGGCGGTCACTGAGCATGGAATAGAAGTCGGCATCTTTGCTGTCGACGGTATCCCATGACAGATTGGTCAAGACGAGTTTGCCTTCGCCGCGATCGTTCATGGCAATACGTTCGGGAGGCGCGTAGAGTCCGCCCCAACGCTTGCCGGGTTTGGCGAGGACGGGTTTGAGCTTGATTGCTGTGATTTTCAAGGGCCGAGGCCACGCCAAATTCAATACCTTTTTAGCATCGGCAGCGTTGAATCGCTTGTTCACTTCGCTCACATCAGGCTTGCCAAAGGGGATGGTTTGGACGGTATGCCACATGGAGAATTGCTGGGCAAGACGGAAGTTGCTGAGCACCACTTCGGGGTCGGCCTGACTGGTTTCACACTTAAGGTCATGGTTCTGACCTGCTGCATCGGTGACGGTGACGGTCATGTCACAATCACCCCATTGACGAGCCCAGTTGAAGGTGATGTGTCGGGCCTCATCACGGATGGTGATGGGCTTTGCAGGCGTCAAGGTGATCGGCTCATGCTTGGCAGATGCGTAAGTGACAAACGCAAAACCGTCCTGCACGGTGAGAGTTGCACCGGGGCCGGACACCTGCCAATTGGAGAAATCGGTTTGGGCGTTGACTGTGTAACACAGTGTGAGTGATAGCAATGAGCAAAGCATTAAAGCCATTGCCCGTGACAAACGTGATTGCGATGTCATGAGAGAGATTCCTTGGTGGATCAGGTGTGTTGTTGGTGTTGGTTGAGGGACTAGTGACTAGCCACTAGGGGCCAGGGTTGAGTCAGGTAAGAGTGCCGGTATTTATCAGCTGTATTTTGCCTTTCTCTACTCCCTGTTGACTACTGCTTACTGCCTGTTTCAATAAAACGTCTTGTTGTGATTCACGTCCCATTCGGCTGCATCACCTTCTTGGACAGTCATGCCTTTAACGTGTCCGGCGATGAACAGGGCGTGAGCGGAGCTGTCGGAACTGTGTCGATAATCCATTGATCCGACGAGTCCTTTGGCTGTGTGTTGGAGCATGGATGAGGCTCCGAATTTCGGTTCCCATGAGGCGATAAAATCACTGTTGGGATTGCCATCGGTGATGTAGGGTTCGGTGTTACCGGGGCTGTCGACATCGTTGAGTCGGCGGTAGATGCCGTAGCTTCCGCCGCTGTTGAGATATGGGCCGCGAAAGTACCAGTTCATGGAGTAGCTTGCACGACCGTTGCGATGTTGTTCCTGGTTGTGACGGTCGACATACTTTGGACACCACATCATTTTGTAGATGCCTTTGGTTTGCATGGCGACCTTGGCGACCGAGTCGGTGGCATTAATGTCGACTCCTGCTTCAGGCATCGCTTCAAGGAGTTGGCGAGCCCATGTGGCGATGTGTGAGATGCCATCATTTCGCTGCACCACCGGCAGGTATTGGTTATGAAGACTGGTGTAATTGACCACCATCATGCAGACCTGTTTGAGTTGGCTTTTGCACTGCACATCCTTGGCTGCTACGCGAGCTCTTCCTAATGCAGGCAAGAGAATGGAGATCAGCAGTGAGATAATCGAGATCACCACCAGCAGTTCAATGAGCGTAAAAGCCTTGATTTCTGGTGTCGGTTTTTCGTGCATGGCTTGAGTCCTCATTTGCATGGATCAATAATCACTTGGGTGATCGCTTGGGCGGTGTTATTTCTGTTTAACAGTGGGCTTAGTCGTCTGACCGATCACCGGGCGACTACTCGAGCCACCGTGGTAGAGCAGATTCTGATAGGTGATGTTGTTATCAATCTCAAAAGCGCTGGTGACTTGTGCGACCACTTGATCATTACGTTTGAGTGTGAACTGCGGTGTGCCGGTTTGCAGGGGGATACGTACTTCGTTGAGACCGGTATGGATGTCGAAAGTTTGCACGGTGTCCTGAAGCTTGATGGTTAACATTGCAGGCGCTTTGGCAAAGACGAGACATTCAATTTCATCACAGGCTTGGTCCGGTGCGAGGTTTTTAAAGAGCTTGGGTTGGCGATGAGGATCAGGTGTCGCGTTGATGCTGTGAATGCGATGCGAGTAGTAAATCACATCACGTGTGATGGTCGGGGCTTTGCCTTGCTTAAACCAGGTTACGTAGTATGCGGTCAGATCATAGAGACTGAATTGTGTGCCGCTGGATGGGCAGATTTCGGTGGCTTCGGAGTAGTCGTTCCAGGTGATGAGTTGGACCCAATTGGCTTTGCCGAGAATCGCGGCTTCCCAGAGTTTGCGGTAGGACTGTGTGTTGTTGGCTTCCCAATAAATCGCACTCTTGGCACGCATGTCCTGTGCGCCGACGGGACTCATGCTGATCTTGTTGTACTGGGCAACCGTAGAGGGGAAGTTCTGCCACTGTTGGGCAGCAGAGGCCCAACGCGGTCCCCATGTGCTGATCCCTTCGCTGATCGGCAGGAAAGCTTTGAGCTGAACTTCCCATTTGCCAGCATCATCCCACCATGGCTGAATCAGTGGCACGAAGTAGACCGACTCACCTTTGTCTGCCATGATCGCAAAGACTTCTCGCCACCACGAAACGGACTTGTCATTGGCTCGAAACGCAGAGATCACCAGACGACCATCGTCGGTGCGGCAGGCAGATGGATACGCAGCAAGTGTCAGAAACATCTCAGCCATACGCTGGGGTGATTGGTCTTTAGCTGGATTTTGAAACAGGGCGGGCATCCCTGCCATGATCACGATTTTGAATCCGGGATCGACCTGGTCAGCAGCCTGCATCACTGCAAGGAAGCGCTTCCAGTTGATGCCTGAATCGCTGACGATGTCGGTGATAAATCCATCAAGCCCCAGGTTAATGCCACGGGCGACTTCAAGCTTCATGTCCTCAAGCAACCAGTTGTCATCACTGCGAACCGGGCGGGGCAATGGACGTTGACGGGTTTTGCCCCCGTGCTTGACATACCGTTTGCCAAAGCCGTTGGGGTTCATGATGTGCTTGACGTATTGGTCTTTGTCAGCGGGTTTGTTGTCGATGCTGATGGGGAAGGGGACGAAGTAATGCGCGAAGACTTGATGCTGTGATTGACGGAGCGTTTGCACATCAGGCATGTCAAAAGGTACGCATTGGCTAAGCGGTTTTTCACCTTCGAGCAGCAGGTTATCCGATGCGCTGTTTTGCGTTTGAGCAGTCAGGTTGGCGCATAGACACAGCACGGTAACCATGGCAAAGGTGGACTTGATCACACGTGCGACGTAGTGATGTGACACGGGGTGATTCATGCGTGGGCCCCCTGTGTCATACTATGCGTCTGGGCAGCGATCCAGCGGGGGTGAAGCATCAGGCTACATGGATATTGTTCCGGTTCGGAGAGTTGTTGAAGCAGTATCTGTACCGCCAGGCGTCCCATTTGAATGATGTCCACTTCCAAGCGGCTCCAGTCAAAGTGATCCGTCAGAGCAATCCCGCGATGCGAGAGGACGATCACGCCGACCTCTTTGCCAGCGGTGAGATCCATCATCTGCAAGGCTTCGGCAACACCTTCGAGCAAGCGATTGTCAAACACAAATATGCCTTGGGGGTGCGTGTTGGGATCACTGTCTGAAAACAGTTTGCGGTTGGCTTTAAGACCACCTGAAAAAGTGGGCGGCGGGGATACGATCTGACAGCTACAGTCGTTGAGAATTTCATATCGCCTTACGGCTTGGCGGAGTTGATCCATCGTCGGTTGGGCGATGTTGGCATGGAGCATCACCGCTAAACGTTTGAGGCCTTGTTGCTTGAATTGATCCAACGCGCGATGCGTGATCTGTGATAAGTCCGGGCAGATGGCAGGTTCGAAAATTTCACTGCTTCGACCCCCACCGACATAGACACGCGGGCAATCGGGACTCAGCTTGGCGAGGCTTGCTGCTTCTTCAAACAAAGCAGACCACACGCCGGTGACGAGGTAGCCGTCGCAGGGATGGCGGTGCAATTCGTCAGCAATGGTTTGCGCCGCCATGCCGTTGTCCGGGCCGCTGATCATCGAGTGTAGACTCAGGCGGTGGCCGGCAGCTTGCGTGGCTTCGACGATCCCCTCAATGGTGACCTGATTGGTTTCGGTGGAACAGTGCATGTCGCCCCAAAGTCCAAAATGCAACACCTGTTTGTTGGCAATTGCGCCGTTGTGTCGTTCCCGCAGTGCGTGGGTCGAGCGGTGCCCGTCAGCAGCAAAGAGGATGTCCGCACCCAGCGTCCGGTCGGAGTCTTGCACGGGTTGAGCAGGGGGCTTGGGCAGTTGGCGGACAAAGGTGCCACTGCCGCGTTGACGGATGAGTACGCCGTCGTCGACGAGTTGGTTGATTGCTTCACGAATCTGCCGACGGCCGATGCCCAGTTCGGAGGCAAGCTTTTCCTCGGACTGTAATCGCATGCCCACCTGCGAGGGGGTTTGGCTAAGGGTCTGTCGTAAGGCCAGTGACAGGTGTTGACTTTGATTGTGATCCGCGGTGACTTGGGACATGTTTTACTCCGTGGTACTAATGCTAATAATTAGTACGCCAGATAGTGAAGTCAACCTGAGCATGTAAAAAATTTACCATTTGGATTGGTATTTGTCGCTTTAAGTAATGTGTTTTTTGGAACTTGTGTTGAAATTTCAGCTGTACATCATTTTCTTGGTCATCCCGCCATCAACGACAAAATGTTGGCCGGTGATGAATCCGGACTTGTCACTGATCAGGAACGCGACCATATGGGCGATGTCTTCGGAGCTACCCAGTCGTCCGACGGGATGGATCGCTTTTATCTCCTGGCTGGGTTCCCATATCTTGCCGGTCTTTCTGCTGATTTGATCTGCGGTGACGATCCATCCTGGGCAGATGCAGTTGCTGCGGACTTCCGGGCCGTGACTAATCGCCAAGGCTTGCGTCAGTGAGATGAGTCCGCCTTTGCTTGCTGCGTAGGCTTCGTTGTGAGGTTCGGATTGCAGAGCGCGGGTCGATGAGATGTTGACGATGCTGCCATGACTTTCTTTGAGTGCCGTGATCGCATGTTTGGCGCAGAGCATCGGGCCGGTGAGATTGGTACGAATCACACGTTCCCACTTTTCCAATTCCAGTTCGGGGAGTTTGCCCCAGTTGGGGTTGGCCAGCCCCGCATTGTTGATCAGCGCATCGAGGCGTCCAAAGCGTTCAATTGTCACAGCGACCATTTGCTTGATTTCATCTTCATTGGTGACGTCGGTTTTGACACCTGCTACCGGGCCGAGGGTTGAGAGTGTTTCGACGGTTTGGTTGAGCGTGTCTTGATTGACATCTGCAATGGTCACCGACATGCCTTGTTTGAGTAAATGACGGGCGATGGCTTTACCAATCCCGCGGGCAGCTCCGGTGACGATGGCGACTTTATCTTGCAAATCGTTGGACATGAGATGTCCCCTTGTGGGTCAAAAAAAAGTGACGCCCCATCATGTGTTGATCGGGCGTCACCTGCAAGGCGATTTGGCTGACTTCTGTCAGTTTTATTTACATGTGCATCGTTGATGTGGACTGATGTTTAGCACAGGATGTCAATCCGGTGCAGGTCTGCGATGCATTGAGCTTACACATGTGCAGCAACAGGTGTGGTACACAACGCGATCAAGTCATCGACATGTGCGGTGGCGAGTGCTTCGACGGTGTCTGCTGCGCCGTAGTAAATCTTCACTTCGCCGGAGTCTTCGAGCACCATCCCGCCGGGGAAGATGACATCCTGCCGGAAGCCTTGGTCACTTTCGTAGGGCGTTTCAGGATTGATCAGCGGTCGATTGTAAATGCCGACAACCTTGGTGGGGTCTTGCAGATCCAGGAGCATGATGCCGCCGGTGTAGCGTTTTTTCCAGGTCGGCTCCCAACCGTTTTTGCCACGCGAGTCATCACGATCCACTGCATGGAAGGTGGTCAACCAGCCGGCCTTGGTTTTAATGGGGGGCGCCGCCGGGCCGATCTTGTCATTGGCGAACGGCACGTCTTCGACCGCCAAGACCAATGCGTGATCGCCCCAGTATCGCAAATCAGGTGACCGGCTGGCCCAGAGGTCAAAGCGATCCTTCCCGCGACTGTACACCGGGAACGGCCGTTCGAGTCGGACATACATATCATTGATCTTCTCAGGGAAGAGCACCATGTTGCGGTTGTCCGGCACGGTCATGGTCTTGATATCAAAGTTCTCAAAATCTTCGGTGACCGCGATCCCACCCCGCACGCCGTGCTTGGTGTCCACTGCAAAGCACATGACGACTTTGCCATCAATGACCGTCAGCCTTGGATCATAGGCACGGAGGATTTCTTCGCTGGACAGGGCAAAGCAGGGCTTTTCCTGCGCTTCCCACTTGATGCCGTCGTCGGAGTAGGCGATGCCGATCCATGTTTTGAATCGGTGCCAGTCTGAGCCGTCCTCGCGTTTGAGGACTTGCGTGACATCATCACAGCGGTAGACCATGACATACTTGCCCTGGTACTTGCAGACACCTGCATTAAAGACCAGTGACGGCTCGCCGGGTACATCCTTGGATGCCAGCACGGGGTTAGAGGGACAGCGCGTAAGGATAGCGGGGGTCGTGAAAAGACTTTCGTCAATCTGAGACATTGGAATAGTTCCGTAACGATTGAAACGATGGGGCCACTCAAAGCCACAACAGCTCCGAGCGATTTAGCCTGCTATTTTGAGGTTCCACAGGCTAAAAGGCAAATGCGATCCGTTTGAAGTACAAAATGAAACAGGCAGGCCATGACGTGAGCCAGGACCTGCCTGTGGTGAAGGTGGTATCGGTCGGACGGTTCGAACCATCCGCGATGCGTGTTAATCCAAATCCAAAAACAGTACCGGACGCTCCGTGATCGTGCCGTACTCACGTGATCGAACAGACATCATGGCATTGAGCACGTCAAAGCTCAGCCGAAGTGAAATTTCATCATCCAACACCACGTCCGGCACGGTGATTTCAAACGGCTCGACATCACATGCTGCGGACCCCTGGTAATCCAACACACTCAAACTTTGAGCACTCAAATATGTCAGCGTCGCTTCGTCCCATGTGTTATCCACCTGATCCACATACAACGACGCAGTGGTGTTGCTTGAGTAGGGTTGAACATACAAATTGCCCGTGTCCAAGGTGTAGTCTGCAAACTGACTGTAATCAAAATGCAGATAGGTTTGGCGGTCATATTGCAGTTGATTGAGATTATGTTTTGTGGTCAGCGAAGTACTCGAACCATAGTTACTGTTTTCATAACTGCCCCCGCGGACGTAGGTGTCCTCGTCTGCATGGATGATTAACCCATTGCGCAGAATTTGGAGATTGTCATAGTAAATAGTCTCACGCTCGGTGATCCAGGGCGTGCGGTAAATACCCAGCTTCATATAAGTGCCGTTGACATCGTTGTAGGAAGTCGGGCCGGAGTAGTTGACGATTTGATCGCCATCCATCCAGACATCCAGATAACCATCACTGGTATGCGTCCATTTGACGGAGACTTCAAACGTGACCCATTGGCCTTTGGGGATGTCAAAGAAGTTCCCATCCGGGTCGGTGAAGTTGACCTTGGTGCTGTCGGAATTGTCGTTGACTTGCTTGGCGTTGTAGCAAAGCATCATGCCCAGTTGGCCGTTTTCCTGAATCCGAAATGCCAGGTTCGGGATACGCCACGTCTCACCCAGACCAAAGTCCGGCGTGGCATGCCACTGGGTGATGATCGTAAACGTGTTGCCATCGGTATTGTTCTGCGGGAATCCAACGGTTGGCAGATACATGCTAAAGCGATAAAAGTATTGCGCGCCCATCGTTGCTTTGTGCGTATGAGCGACTTCCGCACGCTTGTAAAGTTTGTCTGGATTGTAAAGCTCAATCTTCAATGCCCGACTGCCTGAATGCACAATGCTATCCGTGGTCTGCACGAGTGTATGAGCCGTTGGTTCCTCGGCTTCAATGTTCCAGTCGTCATCATCAATCACCGTGGTCGTGTCCCACTCCTGAGATAAGTAGTAACGACTCTGAGCTTGCAGACTGCTAGACAAACCGCAAAGCAAACCTAGTATCACCACTGTGGCAGTACGAATCATGGTTCCCTCATTTCTGAAATGGACAAAGACAAACGGGAGTACAACACGCCCGACATTTACGCGCGAACACTTTGCCCCCGGTCTTTTGGACGCATTGCAAACCCCAACACGTCTTAGCCCCGTTCCCGGATAGAACCACACCACTCACAGCATGAGATGGTCACACGTGATGGTTGAAAATTGCGTTTTTCAGATTGAAAGATTGATGCCTTGGATCACGCCGTCGCCAGCCGACATTGGCGCCTTTTAGGATCATAGGGTCGGTTTTGGGAGAGTCAATCAATTTTGAATAAAATTAATCGCAATATGTGTTTTGAGTTTGTTTATACAAATAATATGTATAAACAATTGGTGGTATACGGCCTGTAACAAGGGATTGGCCATGACGGGTAATCGCAATTAAAGCGTTTATCTTTCAAGTGTCGTGTTTGCGCGCAGTCAAGTCTGGCTGCGGCTATTGAAAAAGCAGGTTCAATAGCCGCGAGCTGACAGCTTGCGCGTTCCCCAATGCACGATACACTTGATCGATAAATGCTCACATTCAAATTGAGATGGTCGAATTGATCCGCAGACGCACTGCACGCTCACTTGGCAAACGCAACACCAAACCGCTTTGCTGTGGCCTGCGCATAAAAAAACTGTCGGAATGGATCTCCCCCGGTTCTGTATCACACCCCCCGGTGTGTCAACGCAGAAACCAGACCCATCCGACAGTCCCCCAGCCCCCGGAACCCCCGGAACCCCCGGAACTTTCCCCCCGGAAATATCCCCCGGCCCCCGGAATCCCCCGGAATGTTTCCCCCCGGAATCATTCCATGAAACACAGTCAGTCTGCCCCCCAAGCTCCCGACGAAGGAGTCCGGGGCACAGGCATATCCCCCCGGATGCCCGTTGACTGTGCTTCACACATTTAGGCGATCAATGAATCCCCCATTCGTGTTGCAAGACATATTAAATCCGGGGCATGACAGGCTAGGTCGCCCAGCACGAAAAAAAATCAGAAATAAAAAATAAAAGCCCAACACGACACAACCTGTCAGGGGTAACCCCGCCTTCACGTACCCGAACGCGTTGATCCAATGGCTTGCATATCATCTGCAGTGTGACGATTTAAAGTTTTGCTTTGGACTTTTTCAAGAACGAATCATGTGTGTACATAATCGCTACTATGATTGGTATAAGGACAATATAGAAACGTCGAATGGTTCGTTCCTCGTATTTTCGTATATTGGATTCTTGTATTAAACGCCATGTATTCAGGTGTCAGGCTGCAACCGGTTATGAAACCTTGACAAGTTGTAATGCATGGAGAAAACCTATTTAGAATGTAGTCTGGGAGGAATTAGTAATGATTGCGAAATACAACAATAAAAGTTTGGCATATGGATTGCCCGGTATTCTTTTGCAATTTGGTGGTAAGTTCCTAAAGGAAAGCACCAGTGATCCTGCGATGAATGTGGCATCATCAATAATCATCTTGTTGGGATTCGTACTGCTACTAATTGGTATGATTTATTACACAAAAGGCAAGGGGCGAAATCCTGCATGGTGTTTATTGGCTTTTTTATCCATCATTGGTCTAATTATTCTGGCGTGTATTAAGGACAAAACACGAAAAAGAATATGTCCACAATGCACAGATGAAGTTTATGATATTTCTTTTGAAACATGTCCAAAGTGCGGAGAGTTCCTGCCTGCTTGAAGATGGCAGATGCAAGCCCCGGTGGAATATTACGTTTGAACCTGTACCTTGAATGTCGATAACAGATAGAAGCATTGCCAGGCACAGTTCACATGACACGTCCTGTCAGGGGTTTGGGAGTCCTGTGTTCTGATTGGCGATATTTTGTGAAAATACTGGGCGATTTAGCCGAAATATAGGTGATTTAAGGTAAAAAAGGTTCCCCTTGGGAACATCTTTCTGCGATGCTTTGCAGTTGGATTGTCCATTGGGTAATGAGACATTGGACTATTGTTTTAAGGGTGCGACAAGGTGTATGTCAACAGTCGCTTTTCGTTTATGATGGATAAAGCAGTTGTCCGGTGATGAGCCGAAGTCGGGTTCATGGGCAGTTGGTGGGTTGTCATTGGAAGGACAGTTTATGGCCCGGGGCGATACCCTTTTTCGTCAGTGGAATCTGATCAAGACGCTTTCGTCACTACGCTATGGTGCGAGTCTGGAAGAGCTATCCGGACGGCTGGAATGTAATGTCAGAACCATTCAACGCGATCTGAAAGTACTTAAGGATTTATTTCCTATTGAGTGTCAAACGCGTGATGATAAACGCAAGTACTGGTTACTTAAATTAGATATTAAAGATACCAATCCGATTCAGTTGACGATGACGGAAATGCTGTCATTGTTTTTGTCACAGCAGATTATGTTGCCATTGGCAGGGACGCAGTTTGGTGATGGATTAAGTTCGACGATATCAAAAATACGAACGTTGCTGCCCAGCAAGGCATTGAGTTATTTTGAAGACCTTGATGATACGTTTCTGATTAAGAGTTTGGCAAAGACGGACTACTCATCGCAGGATCAAATGATCCGGTCGCTTAATGATGCGATCATGCAGCAAAAGGCGGTGCGGTTGGTGTATGCTTCTGCCAGTAAAGCTGAGCAGGTGACCAGCGTCTTTTGTCCTTATGGGATGGTGTTGTTGCACGCGTCGCTTTACTGCATCGGTTCGTTGCAATGTTATGACGATGTGCGGACGCTGAAGGTTTCTCGGATTCGCAAGGTTGTGCCTTTGGAGCAGACCTTTGATAAGCCCGAGGGTTTTTCGCTTGCATCGCATATGCAGTCTGCTTTTGGTGTGTTTCAGAATGAGAAGAAGGTCACGATCAAAGCGCGATTTAGTGGTTGGGCGATGACGAATGTGATGGAGATGAATTGGCACCCGTCGCAGAAAATTGTAGAGCAGAATAAGTGTGAGGTGGTGGTGACGTTTGAGCTTGGCAGTACGATTGAGTTTAAACGCTGGCTGCTGGGGTTTGGTTGTCATGCATCGGTAATCTCGCCTAAGAGTCTGGCCAAAGAGGTGAAGCAGGAACTCCAGGCAACACTGGATATTTATGATGCTTAGTAGGGAGTAGGGAGTAGGGAGTAGGGAGTAGGGAGTAGGGAGTAGGGAGTAGGGAGTAGGGAGTAGGGTTCCGGGGGAACCGCTTGCGGTTTAGCCAAATGGTTTGGCTTAGCAAGGCATCCGCCATTCTTTTGTTGCTGGTTTACTGGTAGGCGTATCGGGCGATTTGCGGAATGAGGCCGGACTCACGCCATGGTGTTGCTTGAATTGACGACTGAAAAAATAGACATCGACATAGCCGAGTTGTGATGCGATCTGGGCAATACTCATGTTGCTGTCGAGTAGTAGAAAGTGTGCAGCCTGCATGCGCATGTCGATAGCAAATTGTTGGGGTGACCTGCCAGTGTGTTGTTTGAAGCGTCGATAGACATGTGCTCTTGAGCAATGGAGCATTTGGCAAAGGTCGTTCATATCCAAATGTTGAGCAGGATTGTCGAGGATTTTTTTACAGACACTTTCGACTTCATGATCGTAATGCGACTGTCGCTCATCTGAGCTGGTATGGGCACGTTGATCTTCGCGTTGAATCTCAAGAAGTGCAGCATGCAACCAGACATCGGCTTGAAAGCGCAACTCTGATGGCCCACGATGGACTTCTCGAGCGCGATCCAGCAGCATCTCCAGGGGTTCAATTTCGTGCATCTGTCGATAGACCGGCAGGTGTGGTGGTTTGTTAGGAGCGATCGGGTGCTCATGGTCATCCAGAAAATTGAAATGAACCCAATAGTGCATAAAAGGCTGCGGTGAAGTCCGTGTAAAGTCATACGCCTGCCCGCCTCGCAAAACCAGGCAAACGCCCGGTTGCAAGGTGATTTTCCCGTCAGGCGTCTGTAAATACCCATACCCATCAAGCAGATACCATAGGTCCAGATCAGGCCAATTGACCGTGTTGCGATTGGTGAGTGACCAGTCCTCGGCACAGCGTTGTTTGCCGATGTGGTTGATATGTGCAGAAATCTTGTCAGAATGTGCCATGTAACATTAATACAAAAAAGTCGATTGGTTTGTCCATCGACAAATCGCTAAAAATCGTAAAAATATCACATTCGTTCCGGAACGGACGTTACAGGAGACATGAATCATGAGTGAAACGACTACCCCAATTAAAATCGGTATATCCGGTTTAGGCCGCAGCGGCCATGGAATTCATATCAAGGGCCTCAAAGACCTCACCGATCTTTTCCAGATCGTTGCTGTGTTTGATCCGATTAAAGAACGCACCGAAGATGTTAAGGAAGACCTTGGCTGTCGCGTTGTTGATTCTTTCGAAGAGTTGATCGCTGATGACGAAGTTGAACTGGTCATCGTGGCCAGCATGAATCCGCATCACGCAGCACAGGCGACTGCCGCACTCAAAGCTGGCAAGCATGTGCTTTGCGAAAAACCGTTTGGCCTGACCGTTGCAGATGTTGATGGTATGCTCGCCGCCTCCAAGGAGTCGGGCAAGGTGCTTCAACCTTTCCAGCAGCGTCGCCAGGAAGTCGACTTCCAGAAGGTCAAAGAAATCTGTGAGTCGGGCATTTTGGGTGAGATTCAATTCGTCCGTATCTGCTGGCACGGCTTTGGGCGTCGCTGGGATTGGCAAACCGATCACAAAACCTCCGGTGGTGCACTGAACAACAACGGCCCGCATCCCATTGATCATGCCATGATTCTCTTTGGTGATGAAAATCCTGATGTCTGGTGTGAAATGCGTCGCGTGCTTTGCTCTGGCGATGCTGAAGATTACCTCAAGGTCATCCTTACCGGCAAGGGCCGTCCGACCGTTGAAGTCGAACTGCACTCCAATGTCGCTTATGGTCAAGACCGTTGGTTGGTCTGTGGTGATAAAGGCGGCCTCAGAGGCACAACCGACAAGCTTGAATGGAAGCACGTGGACTATAGCAAGATGCCCGAACGTCCCTTGCAGCTTGAACCGCTCGAAGGTCGCAAATACTGCAGCGAAAAAATCGAATGGGTTGAAGAAAGCTGGGAAGCCGAAGGCGGCGGCGACGGTGGTGCCGGTGCCGCGCCAGCCACACAATATGTGCATTCGCTCTACCGCAACTTGTTCGATGTAATCCGCAATGGTGCCCAGCAGAAGATCACTCCCGAGAGTGTCCGCAGCCGCATTGGTGTGCTTGAAAAGTGCCGCGAATCTGCCGCCAAGCTTAATAGCTGAGTTGGCTCAGGAAGCTTAAGTTCTGAAGAAGATCAAAGGACTTGCAGCATTTTCTAAGTTGGTTACAATGTTCTGCCTGATTGACGTGTGAGCTGGTCGCCTTTGTCCAAGCTACCTCACGGGCAGTCAGGAGAATTGAAATGGTTTTTCGGGCCGTTGGCGCAGTTGGCTAGCGCGCGTCGTTGACATCGACGAGGTCACAAGTTCAAGTCTTGTACGGCCCATTCAGTAGAATTGACAGTATTGGTCAGTTCTTGCCAACCTTGATCAAACCCCTGTTTTTCAGGGGTTTTTTCATGCGCCCCTAGTTCCCTTGTCATATCCAGACCATGCCCGTCAGACGGTGACTGCTGCGCTTTTTGCTGTGCCTTTTTTTCACCAATTGCCCGGCGAAAATCAGCATCTAAATCAATGCTCATTGCATAGTGTTTTGCAGCCACAGCCGGCGAATTGCCAATCCATCGGCAGACGGTCGTTAGGTCATAATCCCGCATTAATTCTGACTCACGGCTTGCCCGTAGGTTCTGCCAAAGTCTTGGCCAAGGTTCATAGCCGGCCCGTTTGATGATTCGCTTGAATTGTGTCCCAAGATTCTGCGTTTTGTCCCGATAGCGGGTAATGACGTGCTCAACCCCCGGCTCGGCAGCGTCAAACGCATCCATCAGCAGGTCCCGCAGTTCTGGGAATAATGGCACGATTCGGACAGCATGGCCGTCGTGGTGTTCCGTCTTGATGGACCGGACCCGCAACGTATCGGCATTCCAATCCACATCGGCCCATGTCAGCGACAAATGCTCAGAAGGGCAGCGTAACCCGCCCCAGCGACTTAATCCGATCAACAGTCGCCATTCAACATCAGGGCATGAGTCGATAATTGAACGGATCATGTCAGCAGACACAAAGTGCTTTCGGCTTTCGTTCAGTTGTGAGCCGGTATGCACGCCTTCAAACGGGTTGACGTTTGTAAGCTTCCATCGGATCGCTTTACGCCAAAAGGTCCGAGCAGCCACCACACGCCGCGCCACAGTCGCAATCGACAATCCTTGGTTATCCACCAGCCAAGCCCGCCATGCGTCTGCATCGGCCTCTGTGATATCAGCCAGCAATCGACCGGCAGTGAAGTAATCCAGCAGATTGCGTTTGGTATGCCCGTAGAATGTCAGTGTTGCCGGCTTGCCGTGTATCGTTTTCATATACCGGCCTAGAAAGTCGCCCAGCGTTGTTTGCGTCACGCCGATCCCATCAGCAAGCCCAACGGCTCGTAGCCTTGAGAGAAGCTTTTCATCCAATGATGCAAGCCACTGGGAAACGTCCGCATCGTGTGGCCGGCTTTGCATCTTGTCAGCAATGATCGCTTCAACCTTTGCCAGTATGGATCGGGCAGCCTTGGCATTGATTCGCCCAAGTCGGACGTTTCGCCGCTTGCCGTTTGGCGTTAGTGAGAATTCAATCCGCCGTAATCTCTCATTGTAAGTCACCAGTGAAGCCATTTTGTTTATCCCTTTTGCCGGCGTTTGATTCGCCGGCTTTCAATTCCAAAGTATTCAGCGAGTCGTTCAGCTATGTCGAGTCTTAGCGTTCGCTGGCCGGACTTGAAGCGCGACAATTGAGCAACATCAAGTCCGGTTTCCCTAGCGACAGCGCGCAGGGATTCAGCGTCCGCCAACGACTCTTGAAGTAATTGTGTTAATGATTTGGGATTTGACATGATGCCAATTGTCAACAACATGCTATTCGATGTCAATCCCCTAGATAAATATATTCACTCGCAACGCCGGTATGTCCTTTTGTTTTGCGTTCGAGTATGCCATCAACGCAAAGCATTTTGAGTTGATTTGCAGCATCGGTTCGATTGGTGCCCAGCAAAGGACTCACAGCGCGAGCAGATAGAAAAAAAGGTCTGTTGCCTGAATGCTGTTGTAAAACACGACACAGCTTGATTAATCGTGTTGTGCGTTCACCATATTCAGCAGTACAAACGGGATCAGGTTCAGCATCAGCAAGACTCATGAATTCTGCCAATGGCCCTTGCCCCAGTGGGAATTTCACAGCCGTCCAGATAGTACAGAATTCAGCCCAAGTTGAATCAGCATCATGTTCGCCACTCATTTGTGGTTTGCCGAGCCGATGCCATTCAAGGACAAAAGGTTTGAGTTCTCTCAGTGGCTTGTCTTTGAATTCCGGGACAGCTTTCAATGCTCTGGCAAAATCAAAAAGCCGTTTGTTGCGTTGGCCAGATGCTTGTGGCAAGGTTGTTTCGATTGCTTCCTGAATTGTGTATGTGTAATCAATTGACACAGTAGACACAGTAGTAATAGTATCCCCAGATAACACAGTATGTTCAGTAGACCCAGTAAACACAGATATATCTGTGTCCTCTGTGTCCTCTGTGTCTTTCTGTGTCAGCAAAGCAAGCAACCAAGCCGGCAAGCAAGCTGGTTCAAAATCATCAGGTGAGACAATCCAATCATAACTGCCACCTGATTTGAGTTTTGACGGTGGGGCAATCACATAACCACCATCGGCTTTCACGTCGATGCCTTGCCCAAGCGCATTGTTTCGGCATTTGATTTTGCCACCAGGATGTTTGAAGTAAAAATGAAACCCGCCACCGCCAGTCGCCACTTGTACGGTTTTGGGCAAGTCGCCGTTTTTATCAATGAGATTGGTTAGTGTTGCATCGCCACCATTGCGGGGATCAATATCAATTGCCACAATGCCACTTGATTTGCCTGTAACAAGCCCGACATTGTAATCCGGGCAATCGGTCCACCATTTCTCGATGGTGGCAGAGGCCGTTGTAGCCGCTTTGAATCCAGTTTTAACCGCCGGCTTTTTTTCGCCGGGTAAGCATGGAAATATTGGCCATTTTCTGTCGACTAATAAATCTATTTTTGTTATCATTATTGTTGCCTTGCAAAAAGAAGCCCGGCCAACGCGCCAACGTTGACCGGGCATATGACTGTGAATCAGTTACTCGTATAAAACCCTGCATGATCAAATGTGGGGTTTTTTATTGGGAAAATATCCTCAAGCTTTAATTGATCATAATCAGTGACATGCAAAGCGTATTTCGATTTTCGTAGAAATGCCGTATGCTCAAGCAGGTTTACATTCAATACGTCTTGTCTTGATTTTTTACTGAAATTTCCGACGATCATTTGCCACCCCCATTATCAACAATAGGGCATCCTGAATTGATCCAATCGCTCAGTTCATCGACTCGCCAGCGAGCCAAAGCCCCAAGTTTGACAGGACGGGGCATTTTTCCCTTGTCCGATAGACGATAGATTGTTCTTGATGATGCTTTGAGTATCGTTGCAACTTCCTTAACATCTATCAGCTTTGAATTACTAACTGTATTCATTCTCTTTCCTCCGTGATGCGCCAAGTCCACTAACAGTGTTTGATTTACAACTGCCTTGGCAATTTATGCAAAGTATTTCAATGTGATACCCCGGTATCACAACATGTATGTGTTAAGTCTTTGAGCTGTTCGTTATGCAGTTAGGCTAGGTAAGCAGGAGGACCATGCCTGTAGAAATGAACAATCTTGGCGTACAGCATGAATGCAAGCCAAGTATCGGAAAGAATGTGCTTGGTGTTCACGCAAGCACAACAACGGGTAATGTCAATTGGATAACAGCTATCGCATGCGATGGCATGATTTACTTGGACGCAGAATGCAAAGCGACTCACTGTAGAGTGCTTAAGCCAAGTGTCGAAATGTGCGAACTTTTTAATTCGCGCGTCCTTGCGCAGGGGCCGGCGTTCGTAGGCCACCCCGTCAGGCATGAATTTTATCACGTGGCAGATTATGGCACAATCAGAAGTGCTAGTCAAGTCGAAATTGGCAATAAAAGCACAATATATGGTATTTTTTGGTAATTGTTCGGTCTTTTGTTGTTGTTAGTAGTTTTTTGCCTGAATTCCCGGTGAAATTTTTGCTTTCAAACTGTCGCCAGTCCCGTGAATTGACTGACTCTTAACTATATTGACGAATCCATAACAGCTTTTATAAGCAACTAAATCATGTCTATTTCACATTTTTCACCAGATCGAACAGATATGTAAAGCGACAGATGGACCATCAGATATCGAGTTTAGTTGATTCAGATCCATTATCGTCGTAACTTACCCCTATGCCTACACTTGATTGGATTGGAAAAAGCGCGGTCGTCAATCACCATCGGCAGGTGCCTTATCGCCTGCTGCAAACCGACGAAAAACTGTCTGCCGGGGACCCCGATGCCGGTAATCTGTTGGTACAGGGTGATAATCTCGAAGCCCTCAAAGCCTTGCTCCCATACTATGCCGGACAGGTTAAGTGCATCTACATTGACCCGCCTTACAACACGGGGAACGAAGGTTGGGTCTACAACGATAACGTCAACAGCCCGGAAATCCGCAAGTGGTTAGACAAGGCCGTCGGCAAGGAAGCCGAAGACCTTAGCCGTCATGATAAATGGCTCTGCATGATGTATCCAAGATTGAGTCTGTTACGTGAATTCATGCGGGAAGACGGCGTGATTTTTGTGAGTATTGATGATAACGAAGTTGCATCATTGCGAATCTTAATGGATGAAATTTTTGGACCGCAAAATTTTATGGCGCTGTTAGTTTGGAAGGCAAGGCAGTATTTAGATAGCAGGTCTCTAACAGGAGTGTCCTTAGACCACGAATATATTTTAGTTTATTCAAAAATACGTGGTGGTGCGAGACTCAAGGGGAAAGATCGTGATGATACAAAATATAAAAATCCAGACAATGATTCTCGTGGAGTATGGATGAGTCGTAGCATATTGGGATTAGCAAACGCGAAAGACCGCCCCAATCTACATTATGATTTAATTGATCCTAGTACAAATATTGCATATCCCTGTCCGGCTAACACGGGATGGAGATATAGTAAAGAAACAATGTCTGGAAAGATATCAGAGGGGCGGATTATATTTCCCCAAAAAAAATCAGGACGTCCCCGCGAAAAGGTTTTTTTGAAAGAATTGCAAACGTCCCATACAGGATTTCCTAGTATTATTGACGGGGTTTACACCGCAGACGGATCGCACGCAATACGTGAAATTTTTGGCGATCAAGTTTTTTCATTTCCCAAAGCTCCAGAATTAATCAAGATGCTTGTCAATCAAGTGGTTGATAGAGATTCGATAGTGCTTGATTCATTCGCAGGCAGTGGGACTACTGGTCAAGCGGTATTGGAATTGAACCAGCAAGACGGGGGAAATCGCCGTTTTGTTTTAGTCGAAATGGATACAAACGTTAGTCAAAATATCACCTTAAATCGACTTAGACACGTAATAAACGGGTATGTTAAAAAAGGTAAGATAAAAGAAAAAACCAAGCCATTGGGTAGTGGCTTTCGCTTTTGCCATCTCGGTGCATCCTTATTCGATGAGCATGGCAACATTGACCGGGAAGTTCGATTTTCTGATTTGGCTCGCCATGTCTATTTCACTGAAACAGGTGTGCCGATTCCCAAGCAACCCCGCAAGAATTGCCCGTTACTTGGTGTCTATCAGGGGACTGCTTACTATCTACTTTACAATGGGGTACTAGGTGACAAGCGCCCGGATGGTGGCAATGTACTGACCAGCAAAGTGCTGGCTTTGTTGCCGGATCATCCTGCTGGCAGTGGTCCCAAAGTGATTTATGGTGAAGCCTGTCGGATTGGGACAACAAAGCTCAAAAATTTAGGCATTGAATTCAAACAGCTTCCCTATCAGATCAAAACGGATTAACCGATGGTATTACAACTTAAAAACTATCAATCTGATTGTCTGGGTAAGCTCGATGAATACCTGATGTTAGCCCGTGAATTGGGTGATGCGGATACTGCGTTCTACAAGCAGACCCATCGACTTTACCACAAGATTGAAGGCTTGGAAGCCTTGCCCTATGTCTGTTTACGTGTTCCCACTGGTGGTGGCAAAACGTTGATGGCCTGTCATGCTATCCCAATCCTGTTGGAAACATGGCAACAGCGAGAATCAGGCTTGGTGTTATGGTTGGCGCCGACTACCAAGATTGTTGATCAGACGATGGATGCTTTGAAGGACCGCAAACATCCTTATCGACAAGCATTGGATGCACAGTACGGACAGGTCAATATTCTTGACATGGAATCCGCACTGTATCTGCGCAAGCATACGTTGGATACAGGCTTGACGATCATTGTTACAACGACTCAATCCTTACGTATTGAAGATATGGAAAAGCGTAAGGTGTTTGATGTAAACGGTGAATTGAAACATCACTTTGATGCTTGGAGTGAAGAACAAAAGCAAGCGGTAGCTCGTATTCAGGCCATAGGTGATGATCCTACCTTGCCGACATTGCAGAACGTTATTCGTTTGCGTTGTCCTGCTGTTATTGTGGATGAAGCGCATGGTTTTAGAACCAAATTAAGTTTTGATACATTGCGTCGATTCAATCCTGCCAGCATTTTGGAACTGACCGCAACGCCACATGACAACAGTAACGTTTTGCATAGTGTGTCGGCAGCGGAACTCAAAGCTGAAGAAATGATAAAGCTGCCGGTGATGCTACGAACGCGCAAGATGGATCTTGATGTGATTGCCCAAGCGGTCAAGAAACAGCAGGAACTTGAAGCCATTTCCAATGAGCAGCAGAAATCTGGTGGAGAATATGTTCGTCCTGTGGTGTTGTACCAAGCACACAAAAAAAATAGCGGAGACCTTGTGCCAGAAGAATTGAAAAAGGTTCTCATTGAGCAGCACGATATTCCTGAGGATCACATTGCAATTTGTGTTGGTAAAGTGGATGAACTGCCTGATTTGTCTATGCTTTCAATGGATAATCCGGTACGTCACGTTATCACAGTACAGAGATTACGCGAAGGCTGGGATTGTCCTTTTGCCTATATCCTTTGCAGTGTAGGCAATCTGACGAGTTCAACAGCAGTGGAGCAATTGATCGGGCGTGTTCTACGCATGCCATATGCAACTCGACAGCAACATGATGAATTGAATGTGGCTTACGCATACAGTGTGAGCGATAGTTTTGAGCAAGCTGCAAATAGTTTGGTAGATAACATTGTAAAAAGTGGTTTCTCCAAGTTTGAAGCTCAGAAGGTTGTTGTTAAAAATCCAGACCCTACCGATGAAGAATTACCGTTATTTGATACGCAACATGAGGAATTCTCTGTTGAGATTGAATCGGCTCCGAATGTTCAGTCTTTACCTAAAGCAATTGCACAAAACACCAAGGTGGAATCCACTGCCCAAGGCGTCAAGCTGACATGGACTGCCGGCCCAATGACTGATGCTGCTGCTAAGGCTTTATCGGGTGTATTTGCTGGTCATAAAGATCAAGAGCAGGTCCAAGTTCTCAAACTCAAGTCACGTAATCAGGATCATTCGCCAGCAGCAATGGGTAAGATTTTGCGCGTGCCTGGTCTGGCAATCAAAGATGATTCTGGGCAGTTGGAAATTTTTGATGGCCAGCATGAGGAAGCCGATTGGGATTTGGTGTCTTGCAATCATGAAGTGGTTGAATCTGAATTTAAGATTAGTAATGAGCAAGGCAAAGTTGCAAAAGTTGATGCAGATAAGCAGGCGGGTATCACGGTAAATATTCAAAGTGATATGGATCAACTTATTTTTGCCTTTGATATGGAAGGGCCAAAGACTCCGAGCGAGTTGGCTATCTGGTTAAGCCATAAAATCAGCGAGCAACATATTGTTCATAAAGACAAGGCTTTGTTTTTGCGCAAGATGGTAGACTATCTGATTGCAAAACGGGGTTATCCCATTGAACAACTTGCCCGTCATCGTCACCGTCTCAAAGATGCTGCTGCTGCGAAAATTTCAGCCCATCGGATTAATGCCGAAGTTAACGCCTATCAGAATCTAATGGACTTTGCGACGGTTGACCAAGACTGTTTTGTGGAGTTCCCAGCGTTCTATCCAGTCAATGAACTGTATCAGGGTAAGTTTGAATTCAATAAGCATTTTTACCGAGATATTGGCGAGATGAACAAAGAGGAAATATTGGTTGCACAGTACATTGATTCATTGCCCGAAGTAGAATATTGGGTTCGTAACTTGGACCGCAAGTCGGGTTTTTACTCTTTGCCTATGCCACATGGTAATTTCTGGCCTGATTTTGTTGTGCAATTGGTTGGTGAGTACACAATGGTCATCGAACACAAAGGCGAACATTTAGAAGAAGCCCAGAAACAGCAGGACAAGAAAAAAATCGGTGAATTGTGGGAAGCCAAAGACGATACAAAATCGACCGCATTCGCATGGACCACCAAGGATGATTACAAGCAGGTCATTGATGCTGCATTGATCAGACTGGGATTCAAGTGCGACTAACTTTCTGTAGCACATTAGACGTCTTGGGTATCGCATAGGTTTGCCCATCGCTCCGGAGGACCCATGACCGCACATGCATCCAATATTTAGCTTTCCAGATTGCACTAGCCCCGCATATTGACCGACCGCTTAACCGCATCCCCCATACCCCCATATCAGGACCCAGCGGCCCACGGTCCCTTATTATTAGGTTTAAATCCGTGAGTATCTGTAAAGTGAAGAATATGGTGATTACAAACAAGCGCGGTCTTGAGTTTTATACCCCCATATAGAAAAACTCGTGAAAATTTACGTGATGCTAGGTGGCGTTCACTGCTTAATTACCGCTAGAGATTTAGTCCCCCCTCCCCCTGTAGGTCATTACGGGTAGAAAGGCAGTTGACTGGCTTGACTCCAACCCCTACGGACAGATACCCCCTAGTGCCCAAAGGACCCGCTATCTACGATTGGCTCGCATAGTGGAATCATCTAACCGCATCGCCGTCTATGCGATACAATCTGCATATGAGTAATCAGCCGCCGTTTGATATCACGCCGGCCATCCTTAACACGGTGGAGCAAATCGGGGAACTGTTGGGGCGCATGGATGCCCAGCAGCAGGCCCGTGAGCTATCATTGCGCCGTGTTAGCCGAATACAGACCTTGCAGGGGACGTTGGCTATTGAAGGTAATACGCTTGCTCAGGAACAGATTCAAACCATCCTGCAAGGCAAGCCCGTCATTGCGCCGCCAAGAGAGATTCAGGAAGTCCGCAACGCCATCAAGGTGTATGACGCGCTGGATCAGTTCAACCCTACTGCCAAGACTCACCTGCTAAAAGCTCACAAGCTACTCATGACCGGCTTGCTGGATGCGCCGGGTAAGTTTCGGCAAAGTGGTGTCGGTGTCGTCGGTTCGGAAAAGAAAGTCCTGCATGTGGCTCCGCCGGCTCATTTGGTCCCCAAGCTTGTGGCCGACCTGCAAGACTGGCTCAAACATACTGACCATCACCCGTTAATCACCAGTTGCGTTTTTCACTATGAGTTTGAATTCATCCATCCCTTTGAAGATGGTAACGGGCGTATCGGCAGACTCTGGCAGACGGTGATTCTATCCCGGTGGAATCCGATCTTTGCCACAATCCCCGTCGAAAGCATGATCCACGCCCATCAGCAGGACTATTACAACGCCATTATCCAAAGCTCAGAGGATGCCCGATCCACCGTGTTCATCCAATGGATGCTGAATATTATCCTGCAAACGCTCAAGGCCAGCGTTACCCCCCAAGTTGCCCCGCAAGTCACCCCCCAGGTCCGCCGCCTGCTAAAGATATTGGATATGCCTCTAAGCCGGCAGCAGATTATGGCCAAGCTCAAACTGCGTGACCGCAAATCACTGGCCCAGCGGTATCTTCAACCTGCATTGGAAGCCGGCTTGATCCAGATGACCCGCCCGGACAAACCCAACAGTTCCTTGCAGCAATATCAAATTACCTTGCTCGGACAGCAGAGCAGGGATGCAGCATTGTGAAAAATTGCCCCGCCTGTTAACCCTGTCCAGCTTGCAGCAGTCGTCGGACCGCATCGGCTTTTTCATTGTCGGTTAATGGTAATGACATAATTGCCCGGATCGCATCGGCCAAACTGCTTTGGTTCGAATCTGCTGCGCTTTTTGCTGCGCCTGTGTTGTGAGTTTGCAGTTTTTCCCGTGTTTTATCACTAGTGTTCAAGTCTTGTACGCCCATATCCAAGCGACCGAGTGTTTGATGCACTTGGTCGCTTTTTTTATGGCTGGGTAGTACGGGGCGTTTGTTGAGCGAATGGGATCAAGTGCAGGTGAGTATGGTTGCGGGTTTACTTTGTTTGGGATTTTACTTCATACTGGTATTGCACAGGGACCCATCGGAAGCCATCATCCAACTTGCTTAAGTGGCCAATCCCCGGATAGGAGATATGCGGGCCGGCGATGATATAGCCGTTGTCTGCTGCGGTGGCTAAAAGTTTGAGTCTCGCGGCTTTGGCATGATCGGGCTCATAGTCATATTGAATCGTGATCGCTGGATGGGGAAATTGGACTTCTGCGCAGTGAATGGTGTCACCGATAAAGAGTATGTTTCGATTCTGGCTTTGCACAAGATACGCACTATGTCCAGGCGTATGACCATGTGTTGGTAGCGTGCTGATGCCAGGGAAAAGTTGTTGAATACCATCGAAGGTTTTGAACTTGCCAGCTTCAATATAAGGATCAACGGTGGCATGGGCGCGCAATGCGTTACCTTTCCATCGGTCACTGCTGAAATCTTCGGGCTTGGTTTTAAGCCAGAAGTCTGCTTCCTGTTTGCTGGCGTAGACGGTTGCGTTAGGGAATTGTCGTTTACCTTGATGGCTTAACCCACCGACGTGATCGCCGTGCATATGGGTGATGAGGATGGCATCAATTTGCGAAGGTTCATAGCCGGACTTGCGAAGATTTTCTTGAAGGTGTCCGTTCTTGATGCCGCGACCGGTGTCGAACATGACCAGCTTTTTGCCAGTGTGGATCAAGAAGACATTGTAAGACGATTGGTATGGCATCGGCAGGTGGATCTTCTCAAACTCCGCGCGGACCTTGGCTGGATCGCTCATGATTTGATCAATCGCTTTGGGCGATGTGCCATCGGAGAAGACGGTTAATTCAAACTCGCCAAGCATCATTCGGTAGTAGCCATCCGATTGAGTTTTGGCCATCGGGACATCTTCTGCGTGTAGTGAGTCGGGGAGTGTGATGGCCAAGAGGATCGCAAAGCAGCTTATCCAAAATGGTGTGCTTGGGCGTTTTTGAAAAGAGTGTCGGCTTGGGCATTGTTTGACGAGCAGCAGGGCGGGCGTTTGCATGTTCGTTCCGTTCTTTGTTATTGGTTTGAAGGTTTGTTGATGCAATGATCTAGTCGTTTTAAAGCCAGTTTATTCCATATAGGTGCTTGGTTTGCATAGCTTAGCCTGATTCTTTGCGTTGGCAATGCTTGTAATGTTGACCTGATTTAACTGGTTTTAGTCGCGTGAGTGTTGATTGATTGGAAATTGTGTGTAAAATATTTAATCAATCGGGCTTGACTGTGTGGATATTGTGTCTATTGTTCGGGTGGTGATGGTAAGTGATTGTGTATTGTGATGAGTTTGGGTAGATTGTTTTGATGAATTCAACAAACTCGAAAACAGATACGGTTCAGACACTTGGTGACACGACGTCGGTGGGGCGTTTGGTTGTTCAATTGCGTCAGGCGATTGAGTCAGGCGAATTTCGTGTTGGCGACAAGATTGCTTCGCTGCGGAGTCTGGCTGATAAATGTGATGTCACGTTTGATGCTGCACGCAGTGCGGTGACTCGGCTTGAAACAATGGGGTATCTCCAACGGCGCCGAGGCAGTGGGACTTATGTGGCAAATTGGCAGGAGACCGGGCAGGCCAGCCAAGTCCAGCCCCCAGCGACGGTACAGACTCGCAATAAGTCGGTGGCATTGCTCCTGGATAACAAGGTCCATCACTATGGTCGTTTTTATGATCACTTGGTGGACTGTCTGCAGCTTGGCGGTTTTGGTACTTCTGTTTTTACCTGGCGTCATGGTTGGGGGGAAAAAGAAATTCAGCCGGTGCTTGAGCAGTTGGAACAGAACCCGCCGGGCGCGATTGTGATTCAATATTTCAATAACGGTCGCGCTGACGAACGGATCAACAAGCTGGCGGTCAAGCACGGCATTCGAGTGATCAGCAGCCTGACCACTCGCGTCAAGCGGCCGGCAAACTGGCATTGCGTCGAACCGGACGTTGAGTTGGCGGCATCCATCGCGGTTCAGCGACTCTTGGATCAGGGACATAAGCAAATTGGGGTGGTGGTTCACTCTCGTAAAATTGATCCGTCACTGCCAAGCCAATCGCGTAAACGCTGGACTGGTCACTCAAGCATGATTATTGGTGCCGGTACGCGCATGCGAGAGCATGGCCATGGCCAAGGCATGCATGTTTATTATCACCAAATGATCGATGACATCATCGGTTCGTCGCCGACGCATCCTGTGAATCGTGAATTGATGCGCCAGTGGCTTACTTCGCCAGACTGTCCAACTGCGTTCATCGGCGAAGATGTCCGTATGGCAGCGTTGTTGAGAGTCGCTGAAGAAAACAATATCCAGTTGCCCGACAACTTTCAGGTCGTCGGTATTGGCAATACGCCTTGGGCTTCGCTGATGGGGTTTCCCAGTGTCTGGTTACGCGAAGACCTGGTTGCCGAACATGTCTTTAATTTAATACAGATGGAAGACCGACTCTTTGAAGGCGTCGCCCATCGCATTGTGCTTCAACCCCAGATGGTTGAACGCCCGTAAAAACCACCAGTCGTTCTCAACGCACGAAAGGTTTCGATATGAATCGCACCCCTGTCAAAATCGCAAAGCAGCACGCTTTTACACTCATTGAATTGCTGGTGGTCATCAGCATCATTGCGTTGTTGATTTCCATTTTGCTCCCGGCATTGGGTAAAGCGCGTCAAGCTGCGCGAGCGATGCAGTGTCAAACGCAGATGCGACAGGTGGCCATGGGATACTTTATGTACGGTGAAGATAACAAAGGCGAATTGCCACGGACGACGGCGACCTACAATCCAAACGATGTGCATCGGGGGCAGGCTAAATATGTTGGAGCCAAGGGTGGTTCTTATCATGTCGAAGTTGAAATCTGCCCATCCTTGCCAGGTGGTTCAAACATCCGTGCCAGCAAGCATTCCAATGGCAGTTACCGCTATCCCAGCTATTACCACAACCCCAACTTCTGGGCATATACCAAAAAGTTTGACAGCCCGTTTTGTCGCTCTTCACTGAAGCTGATTTCTCCTTCACTGGCAGGTATGCTCTGCGAAGTCGAAGATACGTACACTCTTGGTGGTGGGTACCAATGGGAATACACACCCCAACGCATGAGCTGGATTCATGGTGGAGCAAGTGGTTCCAGGGAAGGTGTTATGAATATGTCTTTCTTTGATGGCCATGTTGCCAATGTCAAAGGCAGTTGGACTGACAGCTCTTACCTTAAAGGTGTCAACGGTAATACCTGGATGTTCTAATCATTGAGCATCATTACCAACGCATTGAACCACTGACAACAGCAACGGGTGTCAATCATGATTGTGTATCGACAACACCAATCTGCGCCTGTCCTATATCGATTGCAATAACTGATTATCACGCACACAACATCACCGACTTGAATCGGCCCAAATTTGAAGGATGTATTTGATGAATCGCACGTTGAGTTTGATGGCTTTGATGGTACTGCTGATCTGCGGGTCGACGACCTGGGCGAACCTGGTCCCCAATGCGGATTTTTCACAGGGCAGCGATGGCATTCTCACGTCATGGGCAAGTGATGGCAATGCCGTCCCCCAAGCGCCTAAAAGTTTTACCACCCAACGCAATGTCACTGTCAGTTGGGACAGCAGCTCAGCCGGTGACGCCAAGGGCTCGCTGAAAATGATTGCGGATACCACTCACGCCAAACGCGCGTTTGGGTTGGTCGCATCACCATATATTCCCGTCAAGGAAGGTTACAAGTACGACTTTGACTTTACCTATCGTGCTGAAGGTTTGGCATCGGAAAACAAAGATCGAACCAGTCATTGCAGCATCATCATCGATCTGTTTTTTCATGCCTACGTCCCAGGCACCCAACAACGGGGCAAGTTCGTCGGCGGGTTCCGACAGTTAACATCAACCAACTCGCTGGGTTGGACACCCATTGATATTCATGGTGGGATGAAGCGCACATTCACCGTGCCCCAAGGTGCTGATGTCGTGCAGGTTCGCGTGCAGTTAACCAACAGTTATCCCAACACCAAAGCGACCGCATGGATTGATGATATCCGCATGAATCCGCAAGACCCGTCACTGCCCAACACCGGTTTGGAAGCAGGCAAAGAAGACGCACCTGAAAGCTGGACACCTTACGGCGCAGCCAATTGCACATGGGATCATACCCAAGCCTATTCCGGCAAGTCCTCGGTTCGCGTAGCCGATGCACCCGAAGGTAAATTCTCCGGCTGGTCGACAATTGTTCCCGTCAGACTTGATCGCAAGTACACCTTCGGCGGGATGGCCAAAGGTGGTGATCTGAATCCCAACGGCTTTATCGGTGGCGGTGCGATGTGTGTTGAATTCCTTGATGGGTTGGGACAGCCGGTCAGTGAGCCGATCATCTCCAATGCATTGGGCGCTAATGAGGATTGGACGCGCATCGCAACACGTCCTGCAACACCGCCAAGCGGCGCGGTCTTTGCACGCCTGACTGCGGGGTTGACCTATTGCCGAGGTAATGTCTGGTTTGATGATCTGTTTCTGGATATCGAACAGACACAGATGAAAGACGCAGTCTATCTTTTACGCAAAGCCGCACCTTCCCAAACGGTGAACTATTCCAAAAACCTGCTTCAAAATGGGGATGTCGAGCAAGGCGAAAGCCAAACACCCACAGGATGGACCTACCACGGCAAGTCATCACCGGATTGGACGGATCATCAGATCGAACAATTTCATACCAACGGCCGCCCAGACTTTTCCATCGGACGTGGGCAAGGTCAATGGAGTCGCAACCTGACCTATCAAGGTAAAGGCGCACTGCTGAATATCTCCATCGACCCACCACTGTCGAGTCGTCATCAATGGTATGGGCGTAATCCCGTGGACGGATACTGGCTTTCATCAGCAATGCCCTGCGAGCCTGGCCATCACTATCACGCAGGTGCCTGGTTACGCACCGGTGCAGTGATCAACGGCGAGTGGTTTGGCCCATTGGTGTTGAAGTTCTATGACGCCAAAGGCAAGGAGTTGGCACCGGCTCATCATCTGCGGACGCCCTATGCGACGACGCTTCCCAATCAATGGGTTTACTGGGTGACCTTACCTTGGACGGCACCGAAGGGCGCAGTGTCCATGCGACTGGTTTTTGGGCAGGAATTGCAAGCTGCCAAGGGCGGTTGGGGTCGCACCTACGCAGACAATTTAGCGGTCTGGGAATTTACGCAGCCTTTGCCTGACCCCAAGGTCATTTCCAATATGGGAGGCAACACAGCTTTGTCGCGTCGTTGGCTGAGCAACGTGTTTAGCAAAGTCGTGCCCCCCTACATGCCAGCTCCACAGCGAGCCCTTGCCTATGAAACCTGCTGGGGTCAAACCCGCAATATCCGTAGTGGCAACTTGTATGACAATCCCGACAAGGCAATTGAAATTGCCTTTGCCATTCAAAATATTCTCGGTGAAGACCGCGAGCTTTCACTGAAGGTTGTGCGTACCAATTGGACCGGCGTGGATGAGTCAACCATCAGCGTGCCAGTCTTTGCCGTCAAGGGGTATGAACAGGCAATGATCAAAGCAGAATTACCAGCAAGCAAAGCGTTTGGTTCGTATCACCTTGATGTGACGATTCTGGAAAACGGTGTTGAGGTTGGCCGGTTTGATGGACGTTATGCCGTCTTGCCAGAGCTTACGCGCAAGCACACTGCGGAGAATATATGGGGTGTAACGTCATTGACTTTGCAGACGCCACAGGAAAATCCTGCGTACTATGCCGAGTTAGGCGAGATGATGCAACGGGCAGGCTTTGGTGTTGGTTGGGTACGGATTTATCTGAACCTTGATGGGACTGAAGCTGATATTGCCGAAGATATTCGTCAGGCCAAGCTACGGCTTCAATACCACAAAGATTTGGGGATACGTCCGATCCTGCAACTGAATTTCAAGGCATCGAGCCGACCTTATGATTACAAACGTATCGCCCAGACTGGCCAAAAAATTGCGCGCCAGTTCAAAGGCTTGGCACACGCCTATGGCAACTGGGGGATCGAACAGTCCAACTCCGCATCACCTTATCGCGGTGGGGGTGATAAACGCATCACCGATCAGGAATACGATTCGATCATGGCAACATTTTATGATGCCATCAAGTCCGTCGATCCTGATAGCTTGGTACTCATCGGTAACATCGCCACCGACCACGATGGCAAGACCGTTCGCCGACTTTACAACTCGCCAGGCAATGGCAAATTTGATGGTGCAATCATCAATGCCTACATGGGACCGCGACTGTGCATTGATGTGATACTTAGTGAATTTGCCAAGCATGGAGACAATCACAAAAACATCTGGTACGAAGAGCAGTCTGCCCAGCGGTCACCGTTTGACGGCCCCGCCCGACGGTACGGCGAAGCCGAAGGTGCTCAGAATATGGTCCGTACCTGGCTTGACCTTGCAGGTAGTTACTATCCCAGGCTTAAAGCAGTGACCATGTGGGGCTTTGATGTCCGTGGCGAACAAGACATCATGATGATCACGCCCACGCTACAACCACGTCCGCAGTATGTCGCCCATGCCGTCATGTCCGACACGTTAGCGGATGCGACATTAGAGAAGAATATCAGTGTCGGTGATGCAACGGTCTTTAAGTGGAAGCGAACCAATGACACGCTGCTGACCTGTTGGACGCAAGCAGGTAAACGTGTGGTGACTTTCGAAGCACCCATGGGTCGAATAATTGTCATGGACATCATGGGGAATCGTAAAACCATCCAAGCTACCAATGGCGTCGTCCCGGTGACCATCTCACGTGATCCGATTTACATCCTCGACAGTGGTGATGTGCAACCCAGCAAGCGACTGACTTTACACATTGATCAAGTCAGCTTAAATGCCAATCAGCCGCAGATTCTTTTGACTGTCAAGAACAACGCACCCACACCGATGGCAGTGTCAGTCAAAATGGCTGGCCCGGTCAAAGAAGTGGACGCCTCGCAAAAAACAGTTGCAGCAGGTGGTCAAATCCAACTCACCTACAACGTGCAGGGATCATTGCCAATGGGTAAACGTACTTCGTTTGAAGCGCAATGTACCACCATGACCGGCGGGGTGTTTGCAACTTCAGCGGATTTGAATTTCGCATTTGCCACGCAAGTCACATCGCCACCGGCACTCGATGGTACATGGGCAGGTTGGGAAACCGCCAAAGTCATCACGTTTGGTGATGATGCTTCACAAGTTCGTCAACCACAGGAAGCCGGCGAAACCTATGACGGGACTTCAGACATCCAAGGCCAGTTTCGCATGATGTGGGATCAGCAGTATCTCTACCTTGGAGTCGAATCACTGGATAATGATTTTGTCAGGCAACTCAAACGTGGGCGTTCTGGATTCATGGGCGATTCCATTGAGTTTGCAGTGCAGCCGGATCACATTCTCAAAAATGCAGTGCCGTACTTTGAGTATGAATTGTATCTGCCGCAGTCAGAGGATAGCTATGCTGCATCACGCCGATTCCCATTGCCCGTGCAGATGGTCGCAGGTTGGAAAGCAACTGTGAAACCCACCGGCAAGCGTGGTAACGCAGTCTATCAAGTCGCATTGCCATGGAAGGATCTTGGTGTCACGGATGCCAAGGCAGGAAAGCTTATCGGTTTTGCTTTGGTCCTCAATGACAAGGACAACCCCCAAGCCCCCTACAGCGGCGGACGCTGTCGCATCAAGTGGTTCGATGGAGTCGATGGTGCAAAGAGTCCTGCATTTTTTGGTGATGTGATTCTCGGGGGACAAAGATAATTGCCTTCTCCGCAAAATCTGTGGGTCGGCAACGAAGTGATCACACAAGGATTCGCTGTCATAAAAACCAACACCACCTCAACACCAGCATCCACAAATTCTGCGTAGGAACCAAAATAAAACACCGGCATGTGATGTGCATGCCGGTGTTTTTTATTGAGTTAAATCCGCTTAGGATTACTTACCTTTTCGACTCCTGGATGTGGGTGTTGATTCCACGGTTGGAGCAGGTTGCGCATTAGCTTCTTTGCCCATTCGCTTGAGGTGTTTGTCGTAGAGTTCACCTTTCATTGCGTTCTTGACGATCTCCTGACTTTGCTCTTCGGCATCGGAGATGGCTTTGAGCATTTCAGGTTGATCGGCAACATGCGGGGTGATGAAGATCAGCAACTCAGTCTTGGATTTGGTGTCGATGGTGCGCTTGAAGAGTTCACCAAGCAACGGAATGTCACCAAGTAGAGGGACTTTATCAATCGTGCTGGTTTTGCGATCCTGCACCAAACCACCGATGACAATGGTCTGTCCGTTTTGGATCGCCACACGACTGGATGCTGAACGTTTGGCAAAGGTGGGGGCATCAACTGTCTCGGAGATTGGTACTGTGTTTCCTGTTAGCGTAGAGATTTCAGGTGCGACATCCATGATCACCAAACCATCGGGATTGATATGCGGGGTGACGCTGAGGATGATGCCGATGTCTTCGTACTCGATGGTATTGATGGTTTGGCCGGTGTCAGTCGTGCGCGAGTCACGAATGAACGGGACTTCTTCGCCAACGGTGATGGTGGCTTCCTTGTTGTCACTGGTGAGGATGTAGGGTCGTGAAAGGACGTCAAGCTTGCCCACGCTTTCCAACGCATGTATGGCAGCATTGAGATTGGTTTCGATCAATGAGAAATTAAAGCCATCCGTTGCAGAAGCCACACCGAAGTTGGTACCCACTTCAAAACCGTTTCCACTGTCGCGAATATTCAGACCAGAAAATTCAACACCCAGGTCCACCGATCCGTCATGCGTGACTTCAGCCACCAGGACTTTGATAAGAACCTGTGGGATTGGACGATCCAGATCGTCAATAATTTTTCTGACACGATCGTAGTTCTTGGCTGAGGTCATCACCATTAGAGCGTTGGTGTCCACATCAGCCACCACAGTGACTTCACCAGTTAGGTCAGTTGCTGAGGTCTCTGTTTGTGCCTGATTGTTATTGTTTCGATTGTTACGGTTGTTGCGATTGTTTGATGTGGTGGTTTCTTTAAACAGGTTGGTTAGTCGCGTAGCCAGTGTGCTGGCGGTGCCGTTTTTAAGCGGGTAAATGAAGACTTCCTGTTGTTGCGTGGGATTGGAATCCAGTTGAGCGATCACGTCCGCTACGACGGCAAGCGTGTCTGCCGGGCCGCTGACCGCGACAGTGTTGGTTTGGGTGTCCGCCGAGGCAAGGACCTTATTGGAGATAGCGGATTCGCCGGTTTCTTCTTGTTGTTGATTGCCACCACGTCGTCCACGGAAGAACATCTGCCGCATGCGGTTGGCATTGTTTTGGGCACTACTGTTTTCAGTTGCAAACACATCTTTGATAATGCGTGCGACATTACTGGCATCCGCATAAAGCAGTGGGAACACGCGCACGCTGGTGGTCCCCGAAACATGTTGATCCAACTCGCGAACGATCTGCACGATACGCTTCACATTCGACGACGTATCCGTGAGAATCAAGGAGTTACTTGCAGCATTGGCGGATATCACCGCATACTCAGGCAGCAACGGCGTGAGGTCATCCTTGAGCTTGGCTGCATCGGTGTATCGCAGCGGGATGACTTGTGTGATCACTTCATCACTGCGAGAAATCACATCCGGATCATTGCCAGCTTTGACAGGGATGTAGCGCTTCTTGGCGTCGGTCAATGAGACGATGGTGAGGATGCGTTCGTTGCGTAGCGCGGTGACACCGCGTTGCTTGAGCATGGTGTTAAGCAGCATGACGGCTTCGTCGACGGTCAATGGCTGCTGAGCGATAATGGAGATGGTGCCTTCAACATCCACTTCCTTGATCACCACAAAGCCTGCCGTCCGCGAAAGATGTTCGAGGATGGCATTCAGCGGCGCATTTTCAAAGTTCATGCGAATGCTCTTGACCTTGTCGGGGGTGATCCCCTCACCATTTTCATCCGTAGTCGGTGGCAGAATGGTCACCGGCTTGGCAAGTGGTTTTGCCATGGGTTTGGGGGCTGGTTTGGCCTCTGGTGTCACCGGGGGGATTGCTTGGGGCTGATCGTCATCGTCGACCATCACAGGCGGTGGCGGAGGTGGCGTTCCGTCTGCATCATCGTCACCTGGCATGTCCTGGGCTCGGAGTTGAGCGTTGACAAGCATGGCAAAACAACATGCGAGCATCAAGGCCAAACGCATAACAGACTGGGATACGCGTGGTGATTGGGAATATGTGCCGTGCATCAGGGTTAATCCTTTTTGAGTTGGCTTTCGCGTTTACGACGCAATTTTTCGAGAATGGAAAGTTCTTTTTCACTGGGAGGGGACGTAGCACTATCACTCTTAGCTGAGCTGCCACTTTCGCCGGGAGTCGCAGAACTCGAGGTGGGGACCCAACCAGCGGATTGAAGAATCTGACCGTTGGCGTCGATGGTTTGACCGATGAATAACTCCACGGATTGACCATCAGGCAGGTTCAGATGGATACTTGAAATGGACATGGCAGGAATCTCAAAGACATCAAGCTTGTCGTTGATGTGCAAGGTGCGCAACGTATGTGTCTGCGAATCTTCAATCATGGCTGTAAAGCGTGAATCGTTTTCGATGATGATCCCGCAAAGCAGATACGTGTTCACCGGTGGGGCAGGGGCTTGAACGGTCGTGCTGACTTGAGTCGTCTTGTCCGACGGTTGACGCTTGGGTACCGGTTTGCGGCGAATGAAAATATTGGTCTGCACGACCGCAGCAAACTCCTCAAACGACGGCTTGCTTGGGGCGTCGGTCTTGGCGTCTTCAGCCAATAGACTTCCACTTAGCATCATCACACAACAGGTTGCCATTACAATCAATCGCATCATGGCTTGCCCTCCGACTTGGCGTTCTTGCGGTACAAGGCACTGATCCCCATCTGAAGTGACAGGTCATCTTTGTTCTTGTCTCGCGTATTAATCTGCAAGCCGTCAACACACACCGGGATGTCCGCCGTTTCGACTTCATAAATGAACTTGGCGATGGCATTCATCGAGCCATTGGCCGACACTCGGAACACCACCGGGACAAGTGTTTCATCACTGCGCCGATATTCAGGCTTGACTGAAACCAATCCCAATTTCGCATTACCCGCCCATTTGTTGATTGCTTCAAGGGTCTGCGATTCAGCTTCCGAAGCGCTGTTGGGCATGCCGATCGCCATCATCTGTTTCCAACGCTTTTGCTGCTGTTTACCTTGGCGAAGCAGTCGCATGTCACGCGCAAGGTCATTGTTGAGCGTGTCCACCTGGGTTGCCAATGCATCGCGATACGCCAGGGCCGGAGAGATCACCACCCGGTCAGCAAGCAGCAAACCCACCACCGAAAGAGTCGCAATGAGTATGGTTTTTTCACGTTTACTCAGATTCATCATTGCCTCCTGTTACCGCTGTGGGCACATAAACAAACGACACGGCAAAGGCGATCTCCGTGTTGTTCTTCGCTGCAGCTTCACGCATGAACAATAGCTTCACATCCCGCAGATCGGCTCGCTTTTTCATCCGGTCACTGAGCTTGATCACATCATCTTCCGATCGAGCTGAACCATTCATCAAGCCCAACATGTCCGGTCGCAGTGACAGGTTCGTCGCCCAGATAAATTCGGTACTGCCAAATGCCTTGGCGATACTCCGCTGGCAGGCAAGGTACTTCGGCGTTGTCGAGAACCATGCGTCAGCACGCTGGACCAACTTAATACTTGATCGTGCGATACGCGTGCCGTCTTCCAGACTGCTGATCTGCGTGGTCAGTTCCGTGATCCGACTGTTCAGTGAATACAAGTCATACCCCAGAAAACCCACAAGCATCACCAACAACACGCCAATCATGATCAGCCGTGTTCGCCAGGGATGTGTGGTCTGCTGTTGTTCGCGATTTGCACGTGGTGCGGTAAAGTTCAATGGTGCAGCTTTATCACTCACTGCCAACTGACCCAGAGCGATCAGATCATTGCCTGTGGCAGCTTGCTGGGAGCCCGTTGATTGGCTTGCATGGATTTGCCATTTTCTGGCATCCGTGGGTTTGTCGAACCATTGCACATCACATGGATGATCGACATCCCAGAAGAGTTGGACATTCTGATTTTGTGCATCAACTGCGTGGATCAATTCGTCCTGTAAAATTTGCTGTCGAACCGTGTCATACAGACGCTGGTGCAGATCGCCGTTGACATGTTCGCCGGAGACCTGCAATAGATTCATGCCTGCAAAGCGTTTTTGGTTCCAGCAGAAAAGTTCAACCTGATCGTTACGTAGCCATGCTGTGTACTGCCACCGCTTTGAGGAGTCGGTGTGATACATGTCGTGCAACAGTACCGAAGTTGGCAGGATCGCCTGGACCTTCAAATGTGCTTCATCCAATGCATATTGCAGGGCAGCGACATGTGCCGACGCCATTGCACCCAATGTCACTGACCACTTGTCTTCATCCACAACGGGAAGCATATAGTCACTGGTAAACGCGCGGTCGGATCGGTTGTAGCGTTGCTCAGCCTGTAATCCAACAGCGCCTAGCAGTGAGGATTCATCGAGCATTGGCAAACGGATTTCATCAAAGAGACACCACTGTGCCGGGACTCCGACGGTCACCTTGTTGCGCGTTAAGCCGTTGGCTTTGAGCAATTTGGTCAGTGAGTTTTCAGGCATTAAGGGTTCTGCCCAAAACGCTGAAAAATCAAACGGCAAATGCCCTTGACTCGACACACTAACCGACTCCCCGGCGCGACGGACTTTCGCGTATCGGATGCCTTGCCCTGTTAAGCTCAGGACGATTTGATTGGAACTTTTTAACTGCATCATCTGAGACTTTCGTCACTGAGTATTTCTGCTGGATCATCATCTTCAGTCTTTAGCGTCGTCAACACGGTGTAACGCAACGGCCAACCCAGGTTGGTGATGTCTTGCGCCAAACGGACCTGTGCTTGCTGGCGTGTGTCGATGACGATGTAACGTCTTGCATAGCTTCGTCCCTTGGCGCGAATCACCAAGGCATCAAAGGCATATTGGCTTGTCGAGGTAGTGATGTAGCTGCCAATGGCGATGGCTTTGGCCTTACCGTCTTCACCAAGTGCTTCGGTGACCCATGCGATTGATGCCAGGTCTTCCTCTGTCTTGGAACTGCGGAAATTAATCAGCGTGTCGACATCGGTTTCTTCCAACTCCGGCAAGCACAATAAAACTTTTTTGGCAGCCGTGTTGATGTTGATCCGACCGGGAACATTGTTGCCGTTGCGATCCGAAAGTTGATTGGCAACCTTGGCAAATTCTTCAGCAGTCATTTGCGACTTGTAGAAAAAATCGACCATATTGCTAAACGGGCGATTGTTGCGGATGTTGTCCATGACAATCAAGAACCGCCCGTTTTCAAGGTTCTGTTGAATGACGGTTGAGACATCGCCGAGGTTCTGATTGTTGATATTGGGTTTGGTATTGCCGTCCTCATTTTGGTTGGACTGCACAGAATAGACGGTTACATACGGGAAGATTCCCGCATCCAATGTGCCGTCAGCATTGTCCGGCGGGTCGGACTCATCGCCGTCGTTTTCGTTGGCATCCAAAACGCCGTTGCGGTTGGAGTCTTCACCGTAAATGATCTGTCGCGTGAAGCCTTTGACCAGCAGCAATTCATCGATCGATTCGATCGGCCCGTTCTTGGCGGTGTAGGGTTCTTCGAGCATCAGGTAATACTCGTCCTCGGCGCCGTTGGTGGTCAGTTCACTGTCCCCATCGCGCCAGTCGATGATGGCAGCAGCCAACTCCTCGGTCATGCCTGGGAGTTTGAGAAGCATGTCCTGCGAAGCCGTATTGAGATTGACCTTGGCAGCTTCGTCGATCATGCCGTAGGTGACGCGGTCATCCTGTTCATCGTCAGGGGTGATCAAAACGATCCAGTCATCACCAATGGCTTGTGGTTCGTCAGCAAGTGTCTGGTCGATGGCTTCGGTGGTCAAGGCTTGTGCATAGGCAATGGAGCCGTTGGCCAACTCACGCGATTGGACTTGATAGATGCGGTTGCCGTTGGCCTGGATTTCGACACGCATGGTATGGGCGAAGACCAACGCCATCCCTGCAAGGAGGGTGATGATCCAGATGGTGACAATGAGAATCGTCCCACGCTCACGCGGTGATCGTATGGTCGCAATAGCTGCGTTACTGCGTGACGCTGAAAAACTTCCAGGAGTTTGGCAATTTTCGGGGGTGGTCATCTTTCACCTCCGATCCCGCGTCCGTTGGATTGAGCAGTGGTGCTGACGATGCGATACAACCGTGCGATTTGCGGTGCTTGTTCCTGTGCTTCATCATCGTCTGGTGTATCGGATTGGAGCTGGATGGTGATTTCGATGAGCAGGGGTAATGGTTCTTCGGTGGTCGAACCATCCCATGTGTCATACCAGTCGCTGCCGTCGTAAAAGCTCATGGTCATTGACTGTACGTCCCGGCAGAGGACTTGTTCCGTCGGCTCAAGAACCTGCGTGGAGAGCAGGTTGGTGGTCGTGCGTTTGACGAGTATCGGATGCGTGTAACCTTCACGCGTGGTCAAAGCCAACTCGACTTTACGGATGTCTCCCCGCACCAATGTGCCTACGGGAAGTTCAACGGGATAGTTGGTGTACCACTGCAGGTAAGGTGTATTGGTCACTGGCGATTCATCGTCGATATCGCAGAACATATTGCCTGCAAAGACTTCGCCAGGCGGCAAAGCGGACTCCAACTCCATTTGGATATCGTCCATTGCCGTCTGCATGCGAATCAGCACGCCCAACGCGTTATCCACGCGGGCTCGTGATTTGTAAGCAATGGACAAAGATGCGGTGAGTGATCCGATCAGCGCACCCATCAAAGTCAATGCGAGCATCAGTTCCAGTAGTGAGAATCCACGGCGATGTTTTACTGCGGCTGATGAGCAGATCATGACGAACTCTCCTCATCTTCGCTGTAGACCAACGTGTCGAGTTGAAGGGATCGCTCTGCATCACGGTAAGTCCATTTGATCTGTACATGAAGGAGCTTGACGACACTGCCTTGCCAATCTTCGCTCCATGATTCCCATGTGAAACGGGATTGGTTTTCAAACTCGCCTGACTCATCACCATCGATCCAGGACTCGGATGCCAGGATTTCACGGAGTTTGTTTTGAGCCAACTCCGAAGCAATGAGCTTGTCGCGTGTGACACTGCCGATTTGCACGCCAGTCCCAATAGCACCCAATGCCACCGGCAAGACCACTGCGCAGAGCACCAGCGTCGCCAACAACTCAATGAGTGTGAAGGCTTGGCAGCGACCGGGATGTTTGCAGTGGGGTGTCATGATTAATCGATGTTCTTTTTTTCGTCTTCTTGGATACTGCTAAGCGCATAGAGTTCGCTACTGGTGAGTGATCGCAGGACGTAGCCTTTGTCTTCGTCCTGTCCTTTGAGTGTGATCTTGCCTGGGGTGACGGTTCCTTGTGGTTTGAAAATCAGGTAAATCGGGTCGTTCTGTTCGACGTCTGCTTCAAAGGTCAGTTCCACAGTGTCGGGCCATGTGAAGGTCTGCCCAAGCGAATCGCCCAGTGAGACATATTGGCCGTCGACCTGTTGCTGGAGAATGTATTGGCGATCTGCAAGGTTGAATGTCAGGCGATGGGTGATCCCCTGCGTGACAGCTTGACTTCGTGCGTGACGCATCAATGCCATTAGATGCAACGCCTTTTCGTGGGTTTGATGTGCAAAGAAAAAACCACGCAGGTTGGGTGCCAACATCCCAAGGACAGTGGAAAGGATCACCAGCACGACGATGAGTTCGAAGAACGAAAATCCGTTATGGCGAACTTTGCCATGCTTTGAACCACAGAGACGTCCCGTTGCAAGACAACATGCCCATGCATCGCCACTGTGCATGGAGCTAGGTGTTGCCGGACTTTGAGTTTTGGTGTCTCTGTGGTTCATGGCTTGGTTTTGTTGATTCAGTGCTTATTCGTCTTCTGCCCAGTTGGCTACATCGTCATCACCACCTTGCTTGCCATCGGGTCCATAGGAGTAGATGTCATAGCTGGAGGTGTTGTTTTTACCCGGTTGTTCGTAGATGTATGCATTGCCCCAGGGGTCTTTGGGGAGGGTCAGTTTCTTGGGGTACGGCCCCTGCCAGCCGGTGACATTGCTGGGTTCTTCGATCAATGCCTGGAGTCCTTCATCGGACGTGGGCAGGCGACCGGTGTCGATTTCAAAAGCATCGAGCATCAGTTCCAGTTGCGCGATATCCGTCTTGGCTGCGGTGACGCGAGCCTGCTTGGAACGTGATGTAAATCGCGGGGCGATGATGGCGGTGAGTGTCGCCAGGATCACCAATACCAAGAGCAATTCGATAAGTGAAAAGCCTCTGGGTGCATTGCGATGGTTTTTGTGTGCGTATGTGTTCATGTTATTTGCCTTTTTACTAATCCCTATTCACTATTCACTAATCCCTGATTCACTACTGAACAAGGTCTTGTAATTCGAAGACCGGCAGGAGCATGCCGATGACCACGATGCCGACGATCGCGCCCATGATCAGGAGCATCATTGGTTCCATAAGAGCAACGAGTGTCCGCAGGTAGCGGTCGAGTAATTTTTGATACGTCTCAGATAGGCGGACGAGTTCTTTATCCAGTCTGCCGGACTCTTCTGCGACGCTGATCATCTCGATGACGGATTGGGGGAAGAGTGTCGGGCAGTTTTTGAGACTTGCTGCCAGGGCGGTACCCATCTGGACTTGTTCGATGGAGTAGTTCACTGCATCGGAGAGTGTTTGATTGCCGATGGCTTTGCGTGCGACTTTCAGTGAGTTGACCAGCGGGACACCTGCTGCGAGCAGCGTGCCCAGCATTTGGCAGAATCGGACCATGGCCAGTTGAGCGATGACCTTGCCGATGCCAGGGATTTTCAAGATCAGCTTTTCGATCATGCGTCGGCCCGTATCAGTTTTCCATGTCCGTTGGATGCCGATGATTAATAGCAGAATGCCGACGATGATCATCAATCCGTATTGGATCAACCCGTTACTCAAGGCCACGATCTGTCGGGTAAGCCAAGGCAGTTGCCCCCCAAAGTCCGCGAAAATAGAGGTAAATCGCGGGATGAAGAACGTCAGCAGAAAAATCATCACGCCCGACGCGACGGTTGCCAGGACGACCGGGTAGATCAATGCGCCTTTGACGCGACCGACAAGTTCCTGTTCGCGGTTACGCAGTTCGGCGATCTGGTTTAGCACTTCGTCGAGGAATCCGCCGGTCTCTCCTGCATGCACCATCGCCACATACACATCGGAAAACGTGCGTGGCCATCGCGCCATGGCATCGGCTAAGGACATCCCGCCGACGACATCATCATGGATGGCGCGAAATTGTTTGGTCGTCCCCATGCGTGAACTTTCACGGACGATGATCTGCAAGGCTTTACTCAGTGAGACGCCTGCGGTGAGCAGGTTGGCCAGTTCACGTGTGAAGCGTTCAAGGTCTGCGCTACTCACACGCGAGTTGGTTTTGGGGGCAAAGTCGGCTGCGGTTTTGCCAGCCAATTCTGCCGGATCGTTCAGGGCGATGGGGGTCAAGCCCAAGGCGTCGAGTTGCTGCATGGCTGCTGCGCGCGTCGCTGCCTGGATGGAGCCTTGGGTGATGGCACCTTTGGGGTCGGTTGCTTTGTATGCGTAGGTTTGCATATAGGCTTACGACTCCGATCCAGTATTTTGCGTGCGGGCAAAGTCGTTGCGTTCATCTTTGGTGACGCGAAGAACTTCCTCGACGGTGGTGGTGCCTGACTGCACATGTCGCCAACCATCTTCACGGAGATTCCGAGCGCCTTGTAGAGCCACTTCACGTCGGATCACGTCCGCACTGGTACGTTCAAGAATCAGCGTTCGGATCGGCCCGGTGATGGTCATCATTTCACAGATAACCGTTCGCCCGCGATAGCCGGTGTTCTGACATTTGCTGCACCCACGCCCACGGTAGAGTGTGTCGGGCAGCTTCACACCAAGATCCAACTCCGTGGCCTTGCGATCCTGCGGCTGGTAGGTTTCCTTGCAGTTGTCACAGATGCGTCGAACCAATCGTTGAGCCATGACGGCTTCAAGCGACGATGCGACAAGGTAGGGTTCAACCTGCATGTCGATAAGTCGCGTGATGGCTGAGGGCGAGTCATTGGTGTGAAGCGTTGAAAAAACCATGTGACCGGTGAGAGAAGCCTGGACGGCGATCTGTGCGGTTTCACTGTCACGAATTTCGCCGATGAGCACCACGTCCGGGTCATGGCGGAGAATCGCACGGAGGCCTTTTGCAAAGGTCATGCCCGCACGCGTTGCAACCTGAATCTGGTTAATGCCTCGCAGTTGGTATTCAATGGGGTCTTCGATGGTGATGATCTTGCGATCCACATCATTGATCCGAGACAAGGCAGCATAGAGTGTCGTCGTTTTACCTGAACCCGTCGGGCCGGTGACGAGAACGATGCCATGAGGCAAGGCCAAAATCCGGTCGAGTTTATCCTGGTCGTCTTTTGCAATGCCCAGTTGTTCCAACCCCAGCAGGGCGGAACTGCGATCCAGTAAACGCAGCACGACGGCTTCGCCATAGAGCATGGGGATCACGGAGACGCGGACGTCGATTTCACGTTCGTTGATTTTGAGTTTGATTCGACCGTCCTGCGGGACGCGTTTTTCAGCAATGTCCATGTGACTGAGAATTTTGAGTCGTGAGACGATAGCTGCCTGAAAGCGTTTGACTTCCGCGGGGAGGGAGGCTTCCTGCAACACGCCGTCGATGCGATAGCGCACGCGGAGTTCTTCTTCGAAGGGTTCGATATGTACGTCCGTCGCCCGACGTTCAATGGCTTCAGAGAGGACTTGGTTGACCAGTCGGATGATTGATGCGTCGCCTGCTTCGTCTGCCAGATCGACATTGTCATCGTTGTCCTGATCGTCGATGACCTGAATGCCGTCTTTATCCGCCACGAGGGATTGGACGGTATCAGCACCGACACCCAGGTGTGCTTTGAGACAGCGTTGGATGGCAGATAAGGGCGCGATGACCGGGCTGATGGTCATGCCGGTGGCCATGCGCAGTTCATCCATGCCGGATCGGTTGGAGATGAATGCGGTGGCAACGCGGAGTTGGCCGTTGACAATTTCAAGTGGCAGAATGTTGTTGGCAAGCAGAACTCTGGCGGGACACTTTTTGAGCAGTTGTTTGTCGGGCAGGTAATTTGCCAATTCAGTGGTGGGCAGGTCGAACCATGCGCCGAAGTTTTCGACACACTGGATTTCCGAGAGTGTGCCGGATTCGAGCAGCGCGCGGTCCAAAGGAATCCCCTGGCCCAGCAGGTCATTAACCTGCCGGGCCGCGGATTCATCCAGTTGACACTGGTTTACCAGCTCGAGTAGTTTTTGGTGCATGATGCCTCACCCCAGGCGAAAAAATAATGCGTTGTTAGGTTGTATTGAGACTAAACGCCACGGTCCCGTTTCCGAGGCCATGGCGGGGGTTGATCGGGCGGATGTATCGTTGATGGGTTATTCAAGAATGCCCATGGTGACCAGACGCGCTTCCTGATTGATGGTCAGCAGTTCACGCAGTTCGTTACGTGACGCGGTGAGTTGTGCTTCAGCTGCGGTGCGAGCGGCGCGGTAGGCATCGAGCTTGGCCTTGATCTGTTCAGCGGTGGCACCTTCTTTTTCAAGGATGTCATTTAGATCCTTGGAAGACTGTTGGATCGGGGTGAGGGTGCGTTCGGATTGGTTGTCGTCATCGCCACCACGGTTACGACGACCACCCCATCCCCGCATGGAACCGGCTCGGCTGGCGCGCTGCAACTCGGTGACTTTTTGGATACGCGGTTGAAGGACGGACCATTCCTCGTCGGTGACTTTCAATGAATCTTTAAGACGGTCATTCATGCGCTTTTCAAACTCGGCGCGACGGGATTCCCAGTTGCCACGGTTGTTGTCTCCACCTGGACGTTCAGGTCTGTCCTGGGCTTGGATACCCATGGTTAAAGCCAGAACGGACATCAGAGCACAAAGCGACAGGGCGGTGAATTTGGACTTGCTCATTGTGTTTCTCCATTGGAAGTTGAGCGGTTGATGTTGGTACAGATTGACAGTGTTAATCCTGATCCGCGATAGGTGGTTCAGGAACATCGGTCTGATCCTCAGAGGCAGGGCCTTCTCCGGGGGCGCCTTTCGGAGAATGGTTGTCGGGTCTGCGATCAGGCTTATGGTCATAGTGCGGTTTACGCCAACCGTCTTTACGGTCGGGACGCATTTTGTCGTAGAGTTCAAGCTGTTTGGGAGTGAGGATTTTGCGTGTTTGTGCCACGGCATTATCAATGGCATCACGACGCGACTGACGGAGTTTGTTGAACTGGTCTTTGTAGGTGTCGATGATGGCTTGGTATTCGACCATTTGACTGGTGCCCAACAGGGCATTGATCGCTGCGTCACGTTGGTCACGAAGTTCCTTGTAATCGCTGCGACCGTTTTTATCTCGCTTCATGGCATTGGACCAGATGGATTTCATCTGGGTTTGCTGTTGGGCAGTGAGGTCAAGTTTTTCAGCAAGAAACGCACCAAAATCCTTAGGTGGTTTGTGGTGTTGGCGAGAGACTGTCCCGACGGTGACGCCTGCTGCAAAGACCAATACAAAGGCAAGCGAAAGCATGACGGAGGTTTTTTTCATTGTGTATCCTCCGAGTTGTCAGCAAAGAGCAGTGAGGCCAATTGCAGGTCGGTGTGATTGTCTGCCAACTCCACGCCGTATTGGGCCGTGTTTTGCCCCAATGCCATGCGGTCGATTTGCCAACTCTCGGCATTGAGGTCGGTATCAGACTGCAATTGCCAAAGGGCAAGACCGCTAAGCAGCAGCATGATGGTGGCTGCCATGGCCCAACCGCTGGCGAGTTTGGTGATGACATGTTGTTGAGCAGCATGTGGGATATCACCAAGCCGCTTTGCCAGTTGGTCGCTGATGGGGGCTTGGGTGTAGTGGGTTTGGAGACTGCTGCGTAATGCTGCAAGTTCGTCGAGGTGCTGTTGACATTCAGGCTGCTTTGCCAACAGGGATGCGACGTGTTGATTCTCTGCATCGGTGGTCTGGCCGTCATGATATTTGGCCAGGAGATGTTGTTGTTTAATATCGGGTTTCATTGTTTACTCCCAAGTTCGGAGTCTTTATTGGCTGAGGTTTCGTGAAAGTAGTCTGCGAGTTTTTCTTTAAGTTGTGCCCGTCCGCGATGGAGTCTTGATTCAACGGTGCCGATTGGCAGGTCAAGAATCGCAGCGATCTGGGCATAGCTAAAACCCTGCAACTCCCTTAGCATGATCACACTGCCAAACTCCTGAGAAAGTGATGCGATGGCTTGCAAGGTGTCCATTTGGATGTCGGCATGTTCCGAGGTATTGGACGCGGCAGTCGAGTCCATGACAGGCTCGTGAGACATAAACAGCAGACGACCCCATTTGCGGTTTCGCCGCAGACGAGCGATGCGTTTGATGAGTATGCGTGTGATCCATGTCTTAACCGTGGCCTTGCCGGCAAACTTCGCTGCACTTTCAAAGACGGCCAGGAACGTTTCCTGAACGGCGTCTTCAGCGTCGGTTCGATTCTTGAGCATGACATAAGCCAATGCGTAGAGTCGATCCGCATGAAGATGGACCAGCTGATCAAACGCAGTGGTGTTGCCTGCTGCGATCTTGCGTAGCAGGTCCTGCTGCGGGTCGTCTGGATCACCAGTACCCAGACTATCTGACTGATCCGTCCTCATCTGCGACTACTGTTCCTGCAAGGGGGCAAAAACTTCCCGGTGATGTGAAAAATTTTTCAACAAGAAATGTTCAAGGGGCACAGGTCGTTACTGGATAACATTATATGTCATTTTGGAATTGTCAGAAATTTTAAGTAATCCAAGCCGCCAGATGAACGAAGTGAATCTGACGGGCAGGTATTCACCAACTGCGAGATTACTTTTTATCCGCAGGTTGAGGCCGAGTATCCGGCACGACCATCAGTTGAATCTGCATGGTGTCCTGAGGCTTGATCAGCGGGATCGTCGGGGCCAAGGGTAATTCCTGCTGCAAACGCTGATAGGATTCATTGGCAGTATGCGTCTGAGGCAGCGGGGCGATCCAGTTGTTGAGTTGGCTGGACTGACTGTTGAGCCAATGCACCAGCACCGGAACCTGATTGGCCTGCAAGTCCAAAGTAATGACCTGACGCAGCGGTTGGGTGTTGGATTGATCCAATTGATCTTTTGGCGTGTCATTGGATTTTTTGGCGTTCTGCTCGGTAGTCGCTGGCGTGACGATCTGCACACGATTGCTAATCGCCCAGTCGGTGATCTGTTGGACAGCTTCAGCAGGACGCCTGGCTTCGATGACACAAACCGGCTGCTGTTGCTGGAGTTGAACTCTGCCAAGTTGGTTTTCTGTGACGATGGTGCCAAGTTGGGGCACTGGTTTGTCTACGCGAAGTTTCGAAGAGACATCGTTACCGGTTCGTACATCACCCAATTGTGTCGGAGCAGACATCATGGACTGACGGGCAGCTGGTGCAGCCGTTGGGGCAACTGGACGCAGGGCGATAGCGACTTCGGATTTTTCCCCGAGCCCGAGTTGGGATGAATCATCCGCATCGCGGTCACTCCATGACATGGCCCCGCCGGTGGCCAGAGGTGTCGTGGGCGAAGTTGCTGCGGGCTGCTCTGCTGCGAGCTTGGCGGTGGTGGGCGAGAGTTCTTTGAGTAACGCCGAATCCGCGGTCACCTTTGCGGGTTGATCCATCGCAACAAGTGACTCGACTGTCGGCGGTGCCGGAGCCGATGCTGGTGCCGGTTCCGATGCCGATGCATTGCCCCGTGAACGCAGCGCCATTGTCATGGGCTTGTTTGCATTCTGTGACTTTTCTTCCTCAGGCATCGGTTTTGATAATGCAATCATTGGAACATTGGTTGGTTGAGGGATGGCTAAAGCATTGCTTGAGGCGGCCTCATCTTTGGGTGAAAGATCAGCGTCATTGGCAATCATCCCCTCAAGCTTTTTGGTCTTGGCCAAATAGGCGTCAGACGATTGCTTGTTTTTGGCGATTTTAGCTGAAGCTGTTGCTGGTGTGGTTTCATTGACGATCGGTGCAGGGGGGAGTTTGAGCAGGTCATCAATGGTGGAGTCGAATTCTTTGTCTTCGCGCAAAACCACGGTGGGGCCTTGCTCGGAGTCACTGTGAAAGACCATTTGCTTGGTGCGTTCGATGAGGGATTGGCTGCCGATGTGTTGGTACATCAATCCGACGATGACCATGAACATGGCTGCCAGCGAGCCGTACGCCCAGATGCGCATCATGCGCGAGTGACTGCGCGATTGTGGCGTGGAGTAGTTGGTCGGACTTGCTTTGCGTCGTTTGGGCAGGGGGCCAAGGAGCATTTGGCGTTCAAGTTGTGTTGAGACATAATCGCCCAACTCCATTGGCGCGGTGACTTGATCCAAGTCGCTGAGTACCGCTCGATCCTGCTGCATGCTACTGACCAATGCAGCGAGTCGTGCGTCGGTTTTGAGCGTCTGCTCGAAGGATGCTTTTTGCTCAGCGGTGAGTTCATCCTCGATGTACCCAAGGATCAGGTTTTCGTCGTACATGTCAGTTGTCATGACATCACCTGTCCTTTACTTGAGGGTGAATCAGATGCGTTGCCAGCGTTGACGTTGGGGCCGGCTTCAAGTTCGAGCATTTTTTCGCGCAATGCCAGACGCGCCCGGAAGAGTCGACTTTTGACCGTTCCCACAGGCAGTTCCAGGACCTCGCCAATCTGCTGATAGTCCATACCCTGCGTATCGCGAAGTACCAGTACGCTGCTGTGATCCGGGTCCAATTGCGACATCGCCTGCTTAAGCAGTTGTAATGTCTCTTTCTTTTGGACGTGCTGATCGGGTGAAAGTTCCCGCGGGTCTGCAAGATTGTCCCCAAGTGAAGCAGGACGTTGGGTTTGTGACGTTCGTGAAGGTTGCTGATCCAGACTCACGGTTTGGCGGATTTTGCTTTTACGCAGGTGCGTGATCGTCTGGTTCACAGCAACGCGGTAAATCCATGTCCCGATGGCAGCATTGCCTTCAAACTTGGTGATGTTCTGAATGACCTTGAGCATCGTCGATTGCGCACAGTCCAATGCATCCTCAGGATGATGGGTCATGCGATAGCAGACGCTGTAAACGCGGTCCTCAAAACGCTCGAGCAACTCGGTTAAGGCATGGTGATTGCCCCGGGCAGCCAATTGAGCCAACTTGTCTTCTTCGTGAGACATAGGTCAGGGGCCAGTAGCCAGATGCCAGGATTGAGGTAAGTCAGAGACCGTCACCCTCGTATTCCTGTTTCCGATTACCAATCCGTAAGTCCTCTGTTTTGGTTTTTGTTTTCGGTGACCGTTCCTAGTCCCTAATGGCTAGTGGCTAGTCCCTAATGCCTTATCATGTTACCATGACCGACTCGGCAAAACCGACCTTAACAGGATAACACGTTATGACCAACCACAATACCTACGAATCCCCTTTGGCTACGCGCAATGCTTCGGCACAGATGCAGGCCATTTGGTCCCCTCAACGCAAATTCAGCACTTGGCGGAGACTTTGGCATGCCCTGGCAAGCTCCGAACATGAAATGGGACTGCCCATCACCAAGGAGCAGGTCGAGCAATTGGCCGAGCATCTGGACGATATCGACTTTGAAAATGCAGCCGGCTACGAAAAGAAACTCCGCCATGATGTGATGGCTCATGTGCATGCCCTGGGTGATGTCGCACCTGACGCCCGCCCGATCATTCACCTGGGTGCCACCAGTCAGTTCGTCAACTGCAATACTGAACTGCTGCTCATCCGAGATGCGTTGACACTTGTTGCAGGCAAACTGGCGACCGCTATTGTCGCACTTGGACGTTTCGCTCAACAGTATCGTGATCTGCCGACACTGGGTTTTACGCACTTTCAACCCGCTCAGCCGACAACCGTTGGCAAGCGTGCGACACTCTGGGCCCAAGACCTTGCCATCGCACTTGAAGAAGTCGAACATCGCATCGACATGCTCCGCTTCCGTGGTGTCAAAGGCACCACCGGGACGCAGGCGTCGTTCTTGGCATTGTTTGATGGCGATCATGATAAGGTCGAAAAACTTGACCAACTCGTCACCGAAAAAATGGGATGGGATGTCAACAAACGCTATGCCGTCACCGGCCAGACCTACCCGCGAATACTCGACGGACTTGTGGCTTCGACACTCGCGGCAGTGGCAGCGGGTTGTATGAAATTTGCCACCGATATCCGACTGCTCGCCAACCGCAAAGAGATGGAAGAGCCGTTTGAGAAAAGTCAGATCGGTTCCTCTGCGATGGCTTACAAACGCAATCCCATGCGCTGCGAACGCATCTGTGGCCTGTCACGTTTTGTCATCGGCCAAACGCAGATTCCCTTCACCATGGCAAGCGAACAATGGATGGAACGCACACTCGACGATTCCTCCACGCGTCGGCTGACTCTGCCTGAACCGTTCCTTGCCATTGACGGGGTGTTGGATTTGATGATCAATGTCACCAACGGCATGGTGGTCTACGAAAAAACCGTCGCCAACAATCTTGCCTGCGAACTGCCGTTTATGGCAACGGAAAATATTCTCATGGCAGCAGTCCAGCAAAACGGAGCAGACCGCCAGGAAGTCCACGAAGTCATCCGCAAGCATTCACAGGATGCTGCCCAACAGGTCAAAGCTGAAGGTAAGCCCAACGATCTGATTGATCGCATCCGAGGTGAAGAAGTCTTCAAGGGCATCGACCTTGATGCTGTGCTGGACCCGACACAATTCGTCGGTCGGTCTCCTCAGCAGGTGGACAGCTTCGTGCAGCAGGTTGTTGATCCCATCGCCAGCCGATACGCAGACCAACTGGCTTATACGCCTCAGCTCAAGGTGTAAAGACACCAATCCACATTTTGAACATCATCAACGCAGCAGGAATGACCTATTTCCTGCTGCGTTGTTTTTTCCAGTTCCAACTGCAATGTGTTTGGGTAAGTCTGAATAACAAGGCATTTGAACACTATCGGAACTTGTAAATGTGGAAATCAAACTTATTGCTATTTAATCGCGCTTGAAAATTGGATTCCAAGACATTTGTTTTCGATATTTCATAGGGGGCACGTCTTGTTTGAACAGTCACATACGCAAGGACCAGCCTATGCCCTATCTGTACGAAATGATGGTGACAATCGTTGCTGATCTGGTACTCCTCGCTATTGGCGTGGGCATCTTCTTTCTCTGGCGTATGAGTCAATGGGCACGACCGCGGCGGTTGGCCAAAATCGGTAAGCAAATGGAGATGGAATATCTTCCTGAAAGTGTACGCCTGCCACGCAAGCTCAACAACAACTATCCGCTGACGATGACCGGGACAGACCGGAAAATGTACAACGTCCTTTCAGGTCACTATCGCGATGTGCAGATGCATGTCTTTGAGTACGAGTTTATGTCCCAGGGGCGACGATTTCGCCAAACTGTTTTTGGATTTGAATTGCGTCGTCATGGCGTCTGTCGTTTTGCCAGTAACCCGCGTGATAAGCAACGTGATAATCCCTTGAAGTATTGGAACGGCATCAAACCCATCGCTGTGGGCAAAACCAAACGCGCAATGAAAGTCTTCGCAACTGCGCATCGACTTGTCGGACTCAACGAATATGGAACGGGTTTGCAGTTTAATCCCAAGGCGGTCGGATACTATGCACGTAACACGCAGATGTGGACAGAAGGTGGCAGCAACTGGCTGTTGGTCTATGAACTGAATCGTGTCACGCCAATCAACCAGATGTCCCGTGCGATATGGAAAGCCTATCAAGTCTGTCGCATGCTTCAGTTAAATAACAATCGTGTGAATGTAGATGAACTGGATGAAAACGAAAAGCCAGGTGACGATGACACGCCGTCACTGTCTCTTGCCAGTTGAAATATGAAGACTCACCACAATACCCCTCTGGGGGGTTCACCTGTGTCTGTGAAAACGGGCACCGGTTTTTTTGATGCTCAACTACTCCTGTGGGTCGTTGTCATCGCTATTTAATCGTCTGATGTTTGAAGGGACGATGCCGCGTTTGGATTCAGCCACAAAGTCAGCCAGTTCCATTGCCAGAGGATCGTTGTCACATGATTCACGGATCAACTTCACAGCGATGGGATTGGTGTGATGTTCACGGAAGAGAATCTTGAAGGCTTTTTTGATCGCGGGGATATGTGCGTTGTAACCACTTCGACGTAGTCCGATGAGATTCAGTGATAACTCGCCCACGGGTTGGTGGACGGTGACAAATGGTGGCAGGTCACGGGTGATTCCCATTGTGCCGGAGATCATCGACAAGCGTCCCACGCGACAGAACTGATGGACACCGCCGGTACCGCCGATGTTCACGTGATCTGCAATGGTCACATGGCCTGCGATCAGCGAGGTGTTGGCTATGGTGTTATGACTACCGAGGATGACATCATGGCCCAGATGCGAGTATGCCATCATGTAATTATCATCGCCCACGGTGGTCGGGCTGGCAGTTGACGCGCGATGGATGGTGACACCTTCGCGGAAAATATTGTCCTTGCCGATCTGCACACCACCTTTGACGATGTTGGAATCCTCACGTCGGGATTGAGGTGAAAAGCCCATACAGACTTGCGGGTAGAATATGTTATTCTCTCCTGCGAGCATGGGGCCTTTAAGGTGAACATGGCTGACAAGTTTGCAGCCTGCTCCAAGTGTGACATCACCTTGAATCACGCAAAACGGGCCAACTTCGACGTCCGAAGCCAGCTTGGCCTGTTCGTCAACAATACTGGTGGGATGGATATGTGCCAATACGTAACTGTCCTCATCAAACGCTAATCAGCCGATATGATAGATAATACATCGATTGTTGCCACTTGAAGGAATCTCCCGGTTGGAAAAACAACATCTCACCCTCATGGATATGGGACGAATGCCCTATGCTCAGGCATGGGAGCAGCAAGTCCAATTTCATCAAAAAGTGTTGGATAATGAGCTCTCAGGGGCGATTTTACTCGTCGAACACCCACCCGTGATTACCCTCAGCCACCGCAAAACCGTCCCCGGAAATCTGTTGGCGGATGCCGAAAAATTAACAGCATTAGGCATCGATATCCAACCCACTAACCGTGGCGGTGACATTACCTACCACGGTCCAGGTCAACTTGTCGCATACCCCATACTCCGACTCAAAACCTACGATCTGACCGTCAGCTCCTATATGAGACTGCTTGAGGAGTTGGTTATCCGGACCTTGCAGGCGTTTGGTATCACCGGCAGTCGTGAGTCCGGCAAGACCGGTGTCTGGGTGCAGAGAACCGATGAGCAGCAACCGACTGAAAAAATCTGTGCAATGGGCGTCCGACTCAAACGCGGGATAAGCCTCCACGGGCTGGCCTTGAACGTGGCCCCGGATATGAGTCATTTCGACACTATCATCCCTTGTGGCATCGCAGACCGTTCTGTGACGAGTTTAAAACAATGTCTTGGCGATCAATGTCCGACCATGCAGGCAGTCAAAGATGAGTTGGTCAAACAGTTCCATTACACCTTGGATCAACACAAACAAACCCAAGCCGCCAGATGAGATCGTAGATCGAATCTGACGGGTTCAATGGACTTTCATATCCAACGTTGCGAACTTCTTGAGAAACTTCCGGGGGCGGGGGCGGGGGCGGGGGCGGGGGCGTACAATCTCTGACATGTTTACATCAATCTTTCATTTCCAACGCCGTCAGCCGGTCGCCTTTGCGGTGATGCTTGCTGCGGTCTGCTGCACGGTCTTTACGATCCTGCTTCCCCAACTGCTCATCACACGACCTGATTCAACGGGGAATCTCGCATCGCTGGCCATGTGGTATTTCCCCGGCTATGTCATCGCATGGGGCAGCCTGTCACTGCTGGTGGTCACGCTGGCGCAGCGCATGGTGCGCCCTGCGGTCAAGCAAAACGTGATCCTGATTCTCGCGGTGGCAACCATCCTCCGACTTTTTGCTGTTTTCGCTGCGTCACCTCAACTCTCCGATGATATCTGGCGATACATCCACGACGGCCAAACCCTCGCAGCCGGCCACAATCCCTACGCAACCGCCCCCGCAGAGTTGGAATCGCAAAATAAAGTCACCCGTCAAATCAACCATCCCCAACTGGTGACGATCTACCAACCCGCCAGCCAATGGGTCTTTGCTCTATTGGCTAAGTGTCAGTTTGACCGGCTTGGCGATGTGACCTTCCGGCTTGGTTTTGTCCTCTTTGATCTGGGGATCATCGCGTTAATCATTGCTGAACTGACGCGCTTAAAACGCAGTGTCTGGTGGTCACTACTCTACGCCTGGCATCCATTGGTCATCAGTGAAGTGGCTGCCACCGGCCATCAGGATGTCATCGGCATTGCGATGCTTCTGGCAAGTGTCTGCTTTGTGATGCGTCGCGCCAGAAGGCTGGATATGTTCTTTGCTGGTGTCTGTTTTGCGATGTCCATTGCCGTGAAGCCCATTGTGTTCCCACTGGTTTTGCCACTGGTTTGGGAGTTGTTCAAATCACCGGTCGCCTGCTCGCCGGATCACAAGGTGATGTGTTCCAAAGCAGCGCTCGTGCATGCCGTGTTGGGCGCGATGGTGACAGGGATGGCATTGTATCTGCCCTTTGTCTATATGGATCAGGGGATCGGCAGACTGTTTGAAACCGCATCCACCTTCGTCGAGGGTTGGCAATTCAACAGCTTGATTCATGGCATTGCGTTGCAACTAGCCGGCGATTCACAACAAGCCCGATGGCTCGCAGGTGGACTGCTGATGTTCATCCTCATCACCGCGATGCGTAAACGATTGAGTTTGATCCAGACCTGCTGCATTTATCTCTTTGCTTCGATGCTCTGCTCCAGCACGGTGTACCCGTGGTATCTGCTTTGGGCGTTGGCTTTTTTGCCACTGTGTTTTTCACATGGCTTGTGGATGCTGTCCCTGACGATCGTCATCAGCTACGAGGTCTTGGGCCATCAATCCGACTGGCGCGTGCCGATGTGGATCTGGGGTTTGACATGGGTTCCAGTGTTGGTGGGGGTGTGTCGGGATTTGTTTGTCAGCACAAAAACGCCCAATTAAGAGGAGCCACAAGCCAATGGCTTCACAACAGATGGGTCACAGAGACACAGAGAAAAATATGGCTCCTCCGCAGAATCTGTGGGACGGTATCAAATTGATGACCCTAGGTTTTGCATGCCAGGGAGCTTGCGCTCCCCGGACCCCTTGTCGCGTTCATGGCATCACCGTTTAGAGATCGCTTCACACAAGACAAACAAGGCATCGGTTCATGGAGGCGATGTCACACTTGTGTATCGCAACTCCGTCCGCGCCATGCATATTGGATGGATCAAAGCACCTTGAGCAACGCCGGCCACTCACCGGTGAATTGCAGGAGACCTGTACCCCTCGCCCCCGCCCCCGGATGCCCGGAAAGTTCGAAAGCCCCACGGAACCCAGCCCCGCGATTTTCTGTCCGTGTCCGGGCTTCCGGGGTCCGGGGGTGTCCGCAGCGTACAGGTCTCCCCGGCCAACCGGTGAGTGGCCAGCGTTGCCGCACTGCGGATAGGCGTGTGACGTTCGTGGCATCAATGCAACGTGATATTTCATCGGTGCAACTCGCCACCCCTGAACCGATGCCTTGTTTGTCTTAAACCTAGCGACCTGTTAACGGTGATGCTATGAACTCGACGAGGGGTCCGGGGAGCGATAGCTCCCTGGCATGCAAAACCAACACTTACCCAACACCATCACCCACAGATTTTGCGGAAGAGCCAAAAACATGAGCAATCAATCTCTGTCTTAACTCTGTGTCTCTGTGCCTCTGTGGTAAAAGCCAGACGCTTGGTTATGCAAAATGAATCTTCCGCTACAATGCACCGATGGCTCAACCCAATCGCATTATCGTCGGGATCAGTGGTGCCAGTGGCGCGCTTTATGCTCAGCAACTGGTCCGTTGTCTGCTTCAAGCCGAGGTTCATGTTCACCTGGTGGTTTCGCCGCTGGGGCAACGCTTATTGCATGATGAGTTGGGCTACGAATCACTGGATTTACAGCAACTCGCAGGCGATCAGGATGTGTCCGGCATTACGTTGCATCAATACCGTGATGTGGGAGCTTCCATTGCCAGCGGGTCATTCCAGACACGTGGCATGGTGATCTGCCCCTGTTCAAGTAACTCACTTTCCGCGGTTGCGACTGGCGCATCCAACAACCTTTTGCATCGTGCTGCGCAGGTGACCCTCAAGGAGCGTCGTCGCCTGATTCTGCTTCACCGTGAGATGCCGTTGTCGCTGGTGGACATCCGCAACATGCAGGCCGCTACCGAAGCCGGTGCCATTATCGCGCCTGCCAATCCCGGTTTTTACCTCATGCCTCAGTCGATTGATGACATCGTGGATTTTGTGGTCGCAAGGCTGCTTGATTTACTGGCAGTCGACCATCAACTTGGGCAACGTTGGAAGGATCAGACGACCTCTTGACTACCGCCGCCGAACAATCAGAAAACAAGCCGTCCAAGTTGCTGACACTCGCATCGGACATCAAGCTCAGCCACTCGGTCTTTGCTTTGCCGTTTGCGGTGTTGGGTGCGTATCTCGCTGCCGCCAGCCAGGGACAATTGCTCCATCACGATTGGCAGAGTGCTTTGCTTATCGTGTTGTGTATGTTCTTTGCCCGCACCGTGGCCATGACCATCAACCGTTTGGCAGATCACAAAATCGACCAGCAAAACCCACGCACCAAAGGTCGCGCGATCCCCAGTGGACGCTTGAGTTTTGGCTATGTGTTGGCGGTGACGATTGTGTGCAGTCTTTGCTTTGTCACCTCTGCCAGCGGCTTCTGGTTTTTGCATGGTAATATGTGGCCTCTCCTGCTGAGTCCTGTCGTCTTGCTATGGCTATCCGCCTACAGTTTCATGAAGCGATTCACCGCGCTGTGTCACATCTTCCTGGGCTCAGCTTTAGCAATCAGCCCCTTGGCAGCAGGCATTGCCATCGCCCCGGAATATATCAAAGAGCCAACGCTCTGGTATCTGGCAGGCATGGTCCTCTGCTGGGTTGCCGGCTTTGATGTGATCTACGCACTCCAGGATGAAGAACCGGACATCGAACACGGCCTGCACTCGATCCCTTCCACCTTTGGTACAAAAAAATCCCTGTGGATCAGCCGAATCCTGCATGTATTGTGCATGACCTGCCTGTTCCTGTTTTGGAAAAGCACCGACCACCTGAACCTCATCTTCTCCTTTGGCATCGGCATCGTCGCACTCTTGCTAATCATCGAACACCTGCTCGTCCGCGATCCCGATACCGGCAAAATCAACATGGCCTTCTTCACCGTCAACGGTGTCATCAGTTTGCTGTTGGGTGTGCTGGGAATCGTGGATGTGATCCGCAGTGTGTGACGGTTAAAAACCACGCGCGATTAAGCTGTAGGGTGGGTAGAGCCCCGCGAAACCCACCATTACAACCCGCAGCAATCCACAAAAAACGGTGGGTTTCGATCGAAGACTCACTCTACCCACCCTACCCACCCTACATCTGTTGGGGATTGTGGATGTGATCCGCAGTGTGTAGTTGCACGGAGTCTAATGCTTCTTGATCTGAGATACAATCGTGGCGTCCTTGATCTTTTTGTCATCAGCAAGCATCATCGCTTTACTGAGTATGACAGCCATGGTTCGGTCACCTTCAAATGGCAGGAAAACTTTTTCCGTTGCCTTATTGGTCAACGCACTCTTGGGCACGATACACAGATATTGATCATTGGGTTCCATGAGAATATTGCTAGATCCCAAGTGGATTTTGTAGGTTCGCAGTGAGCCTTTGACGATCAGGAATTTGTCATCGAAATGGCACTGGCTGGCAATGCTCAGTCGAGGAATCAGCCGTTGGAGAATCTGCCTGCGCGTCTGGGCAGAGTGAGTTAATTCACCAAAGCTGTAGCTGTGCCAATACTGGGTTTGGTAGCCCTCGATACCTCCGTCGAGCCATGCCGGATCGTTACCGATACTGGCAACACCCACGAATAAATCCGCATCTCGCATGATCTCGCTGAGTACGATGGGCGGGACATCTTCCAAGCTCATGGGGTGTTCGACCTGACCTTTATAGAAGCGAAGTTGATCGGTGGAAAGATAAAGACATATTCCCATCTCACTGATCTGATCCTCTTCAAGAATACTTTGCACCCAATACTCGCTGCGCAAACCATACGCGGGAATTTGCACCGTCGGAATGTTATGCGAATCAAACGCCCCCATCAGGCTGTACTTCCAATCCCGGGCGTCACAGAGTGAAGCAAATTGATGTTGTTTGAGAATGTGACCTGCAAAACGATTGGAGTAAATCTCGGTTTGCTGTTCTGCGTCGGTAAGCAGATACACTTCACGATGAGCCTGTTTGAAGGGTTGGGAAATCTGGTGTCGATCCAACCATTGCCGCCATGTCATGGTTTGATCTGTGCTGCTGTCAATGGGATGCCAAAGCTTGAGCGTATCCTGATCACTTGGCGTAACGGGCTGATCGTTGACATCAACCAATTGCCCCTCGTGATAGCATGCTGTAATGGTTGTGGTATCAGAATTGATCTGCCAGATCAGACGCCGGGCGATCTGTCCCACCAGTGGATGATTCAGATAATGCGTCTGCCAATCCTGAAAGTTGAAGCTTCGCTTATGCAGGTAAAACTGTTCGATACGATCGCGCTGTGTCGGCAGAAGTTTTTTTATCTGCGTCATCCGGTGCTTGAGATCTTTGAGCTCTGCTGCATGGTTTCCCTTGACGTCTTTGGGAATGGATTTCTGGATTTTACCATCGGCTTTAGACCAGAGCAGTTGGATCTGGGTGGATGACTTGATACTCAGCAGTGCTGTGTATGAACCGATGCTCTGCTCAAGTTGTCCATCCGTGTTCAGCCCCAATGTTGGTATCGCAGTCTCCTGCAAGGCATCCACACTCACCCCCGCATCACTTGCTGCCTGCTCAAGTGCTTTTTGAAGTTGTTTCTTTTGAGATGGCTTTTTCAGGATACGTTGAAGCTGCATTAACTGCCCGACCGATTCCTTGCAAGGCATCCCTGCCAAAGTCATTAACGCCGCATTGCCAACAAGTATCGACCGTGCACCATATTCTCTGAGCTTGTAATAGGACTGACGGGCGACATGGCCCACCGTTTCAACGATATCCGGCTGGGTCTGCCCATAACAGCAAAACACCAAACCCTTGAGCATTTGTGCATTGGCAGGGATCAACAACGTGTATTCGTCATCAGCATGGGGCTGTGCTTGATCAACGTCATAACTCCATAGGATCTGTTGACGATGCTTGCCTTTGGCACCCATCAGACTCAGCCATCGCATTAGTGGTTTGAAAAATGAATCTTTATCATCAAACTGATCCACAAGAGCGTGGACCTTCTTCATATGAGTCTTGCTTGGCTGCGGACTTTTCACTCCTGCAGCGAGTGTGAATATCTCCTCCCAAAGCTGACGTTCTTTGGTACCTAGGCTATTGACATGAGCCAATGCGTCATCCGACCACGCGTTGCCTGCTTCGGGCAATACGACTTTTTTTTCAGGCTTTTTCTTTATCACCGATTCGGGATGCAAGATGGCGTAAAGCTGTTCCTTGAGTTTACTGTTTCTGCCCTCAATATCCATATAAGTTAAGATGCGTGTTACTTTCGATGCCTTGAGTGTCAGGTAGGTCACCGTCAACAAGTCAAAGAGTTTGCCTTTGCGTGGATGTTTCTGGTAGTACCATTGAACCTGTTTGATCACAAGAAGACGCATGTCCGTCTTGTTCCAGAAATACAACAAGTCCGCTTCATTCAAAGGCATCTTGGTGCGAAGCAGTGCCTGCTGAAGTTTGAAACTGATTAATGAAGCAATGGAATGAAGAATGCGAAAGGAGGGATCACCCACATGTCTTTGTGCTTTGGGAATGTCCTTTTGTTTGCGACGCAGATGATCTAATCGCTCAATGGATGCAAGTAGCACATCACGTTTTTGAACGGGTTCCAACGCGAGGATCTCACCGCCGAATCCATCTTTGCGAAAAGTCGATTGAAACCAATGCCCACCATTTGCCATGTACTGCCTGAACAGGTCACTTAGTAAGGCGTGCGCATCGGCTAATGGATCGTCAGGAGAGAGTGGATACGAATCCGGACCGGTGGCTGGCAGGTCGTTTTGATTACTGCGGTTAAATGAGAACATGTCTTGATTGCCTTGATAAACGACGAAAATGCATCAAATAAAGATGTCTCACCCTCCCACCAAAGGCACAAGTTTGAGAAAACTCACTTCGGTGCGTGGTGTAATGGTGATCTGTTCATCAAGACTTTCGGCCTGTCGATCATCAATCAGTATCAAAACCTCATTAGCTTCAAACGCATCACATGCCGTTTTGAATTGGGGTTGCCAATCGATATGCCTGGGCTTTTTGAGCTTAAAGCCGTTGATCGCCTTTTCAGCTTCGGAGGGTTGGATCAAACCCTTAAAGACATCACCCCGGTTGGCGTTGTAGTCTTTGACTTCCTGATAAACACGCTCACGGATTAACTCGCGAACCGTGATGTGATCCGTAAGAAACTCAAGGGTGATCGGCTCAGAAATATCGCCGGTGGTGGATTCATCGCGGACGGTAAGTGTGGACATGATTGGCCTCCGGAACCATAGATTGATGAAAATATATCATGCCGGATTGACGCTTTGATGGCAAGTCTTTTTGAATCTAAAAGAACGATGTGTCAAGCATGAGTGATGGATCGGCATTGTCGCTCTGCTGCTGATCATCGAACACCTGCTCGTCCGCGACCCAAACACCGGCAAAATCAACATGGCCTTCTTCACCGTCCTGCTTGGCGTACTGGGAATCGTGGATGTGATCCGCAGTGTGTGAACCGTTAATCTCGAATGTATTAATATCAAATAGCAGGATTTGATGGGCCACTTTCACGTTTGGCGTGAGTTCTGATATACCGATTGTTGATTTTGTGATCATCCGCCAGCATAAATGCCTTGTGTAAGATCGACCATAACATGTGATCATTTTCAAATGGCAACCAGACTTGTTTCTGGACCTTTGTAAAGATTGATAAATTGGGTCTGATCGGCAGAGACTCCTGATCCACGCCAAGATAGACATGGCTTGTTCCAAGATGAATAAAATACGTATCCATTGTGCCATCGATTACAAGATGTCGGCCCGTTATGCTGCATTGACTAGCGATACTTAACGTAGGAAGAATGTCATGAAGGATATTTTTACGTGTGTTGGCGATGCTGTTTAATTCGCCATTGGCGTTATGGTTTCGCTCTTTCCACAATGTCCAAGTATTGTAGACATCTGGGATTTTCGAGCGGTTGCCTACCCGTTGTGATTCGATAAAGCGTTCGATATCAAGCATGATTTCACTACAAATAAGCACAGGAACGTTGAGTGCGGATGTTGGATTTTGACGAGATAGAAAATGTTGCATGGCGTTGAAGTCACTGTTGTAAAATTGCATATCATCAATGGCCCAGTAACTATCCCGTGTCTTTTTTTTGTCTATGGGTCCCATTAGACCGTTACAATTCAAGCATGCTGAGATATTCCAAGCCGGGAGATGCCATGTATGCCCATTACGTTGATTAGGTAGAAATTTTTTGCTGGAGTAATTACCCAAAGGACCTTTGTTATCAATAATGATGCAATTGATTGCTTGGTTGTATGTGTCAAGACCAGACGGACTTTCATCCACCCCGAAAATTTCCCGGTATGCTTGGTTAAACGGCTGGGTAATGCGTGACGCCTTTAGTTGATCCTGCCAATGTATGACGTGCTGTAGATCACTGTACATTGGATGCCACAGACGGATATGGCCTTGCATGTCGACGGGGTTGCCTTCGACATCGCGCATTGTGTCTTTGTGCCAGATTGCGGTCGTCCCGTTAATATCCCAAATCAATCTCTTGCACATTTGGCGGTAAGTTGGATGTCCCATGAAGTGTGCCTGCCAGTGATCAGTTTTCCAACGTTCTTTTTGCATGTAAGACAGTTCAAGGCGTCGACGTTGTTTATTGACAATACCATCGAGTTGGTGAGCAAGTTTTTTGCATTGCTTCTGCGCGTCGGGAAATTGTGACTTAACAGTTTTGGGGATGCGACTGGTCTTTTTGTGATGTGGGTCAATCCAGACGACATGGCTGCGTCGCCCCGTGTGACTGATCTGAGCTGTGTACTGACCAAATGCGATTTGAATCGTCTCAGATTGGAGATTCAAATCATCGTAATTCGATTCTTCATTCACAGTGTGATGCTCGTGAATGCTCAGTGTCCGGTCATGGATTGATTGGATCCCATACTGATTCATTGATGTCCTCCGGTATGTGACATGGACATGATCGTATCAAGTTCACCGTAGTTAGGTATAGATCGAGATTGCATAAAAAAACCGATGCGACACGGGATGTGTTGCATCGGTTTTTTGTTTTTGGTTATTCGATTTTTTCGAGGCACCCCGGGGACTGAAGTCCCCGGGCTTTAATGTGCAGTTGGATCGCGCCGGTGAAACTTCCTGGGGTTCCGGGGGTTCCGGGGGGGATCAATAGCGGTAGTGGTCGGGTTTGTAGGGGCCTTCGACGGGGACGCCGATGTAGTCGGCTTGCTTCTGGGACAACTTGGAGAGTTTGACGCCGAGTTTATCCAGGTGCAGGCGGGCGACTTTTTCGTCGAGGATCTTGGGTAAGGTGTAGACCTGACCCTTTTCGTAGGTCACGCCGGAGAGGGATTTGTCCGTGCCGTTGTAGGCAAGGTCGATCTGGGCGATGGTCTGATTGGTGAAGCTGGCAGACATCACGAAGCTGGGGTGACCGGTGGCGCAACCGAGGTTCAGCAGGCGGCCTTCAGCAAGGATGAGCACTTCGTGGCCATCGGGGAATTTCCAACTGTCGTACTGGGGCTTGATGTTGATCTTTTCAATGCCCTTGATTTTTTCAAGACCAGCCATGTCGATTTCGTTGTCGAAGTGACCGATGTTG
>DLCK01000072.1:0-77048 GCA_002480565.1 Phycisphaerales bacterium UBA7800
TAAAACTCAGTTCACGGCATTGCCTTCCTGGGGGGCGAGATCCAGCGACGAAACGCTGGCGGGGTTTGGGACAGCATCCCAACTCATGTTTCCCCATTACCTTTAAGCACTGACAATGTGAAAGTCACAGGTGTCTTTTAATCTCGACAGAGGGTCCGGGGGGCGAAGCTCCCTGGCAAGCAAAACAACGAATCAAGTATCCTAAGAATCCCACCAATTTACCTAGAGCAGTTCAAATAACTGAACCACTACCGGCTGAAGCCGGTAGTGGTTCAGTTGCAATCACAATTTGTGATATTCGACTTATTCGTAACCGGGCAGGAACTCTGCTTCGGCGTCGAACATTTCGTTGGTCATTTTACGAATCTGACCGGGCGTGAGAACTGCTGCACACAAGGGGTCGAGCATCAATGCGTGGATGGCTGCTTCCTTGGACTTCTCAATACATGCCTTGGCAGCAAGGTCGAACATGTTCATGTTCAGGCGACACACGGCAGCCATCTGCGGGGGCAATGCGCCGTAACGTGTCGGGTGGATACCGTTGCGGTCGATGAGGCAGGCCACTTCCACACAGCCATCTGCGGGCAAGTTGGTGATGACCGGGCCCCGTCCACCTGCATCAAAGTTGGCGATATTGCCATGAATGCGAACGGGCTGATCCTTTTCACGACCTTCGATGATCCAGGAGGCATATTCCCAGCTGCGTTCCCAGCCACATTCTTTTTCACCCTTGACCATGGCCATGCGGTCTTTGTCCGCTTCCTTGCGCCAGTTGGGCCAGTTGGTGGCATAGAAACGTGATCCGCCGTCATAGGTCAGACGCCAAAGCTTCTTGCCTTCTTCGGACTTGCGATAGTAAGGCAGGTATTCAGAAAGGTGACCGGAGCTTTCAGTGATGAATGCACCGAAGTTCACGCACATATCTTTGCGGACGAGGTCCACCATCTTGTAGGGCTTTTCGTAGTCCTTGATGCGACTGGCATCGGTTGAGTCGGCAAGAGCTTCACCGCGATCATACTCGGCATGACCTTCGGCGATTTCTTCGCTGAACTTCTTGTACAGTGTTTCTTTGTAGAGGTCTTTGCCTTCATGCTTCAGCGTGGTGAACCATGCCAGGTGATTGATGCCGGCACATTCCCATTCCATCTCCTCGTAAGGCACGTCGGCATACTTGGCGAGCAAGTGACTGGTGCCCTGCACGGAGTGACAGAGTCCGACGACTTTCATTTCCGGAACCGCGCGGGCGGCTGCAAGACACATGATGTTCATCGGGTTGGTGTAGTTAAGCACCCATGCATCGGGGCAAAGTTTCTTGGCGTCACGCAGCACGTCGAGGAAAACGGGAACGGTCCGCAGGGCTTTAAACAAACCACCGGGGCCGATGGTGTCACCGATACATTGGTCGATGCCGTACTTGAGTGGAATGTCATTGTCATGTTCGACACATGCCGTGCCGGACACTTCGATGCAGTTGACGATGTAGGTTGACCCGGGTAGCGCGTCAAGACGATTGGTAGAGGACTTGACGGTCCAACCTTCACTGCGTCCCTTGATGTCAATGAGTTTTTCGATGAGTTGATGCATCGTGGTCAAACGTTCTTCGTCGATATCGACGAGGAAGATTTCACCTTTGTCAGCCGAGGGCATCTGCAACACGTCATTACAAAGACGCGGACAGAATGCCGAGCCGGCACCCATGAAAGTGACCTTGATCGGACGGGTGAATTTACCGGGAAGACCCTTTTGGTTTTCGGCGGTCTGCATGTGGGCTTCGTGGCCCTTCTTGGCTTCTTTGTCGATGGTGGCTGTGGCCATTGTTTTGCTCCTGATTAACAGCGTGTGACAAGATGTTAGTATTGTTACCTCAAATCAAGGAATTTCAACGGCAATTATGTGATAGTTAATGTATATTTTGTGATATGGCACAACTTCCTATCATCGAACCGAGTTCTGAGCCGCCCTTCTGGTCCGTCTGGTCCTATGGATGGGACACCAAAATGCCCAATGAGCATTACGACTGGTCAAACCATAACCGCGGCCCGCATCAAAGTGTCTGCATCCAATACAACGTGCAAGGCAGTATCAATTACATTGAGCGTGGGCATCACTTTACCGTCACACCAGGGCAGGCTTTCATTTTCAGCTACCTCGAAGACACACGTTATTACCTTTCCCCTGAGCGGGATGAATTGTACGAATGCCTCTGGCTGAATCTTCATGGTGCCGGACTCCGTGAACACTGGCATTATTTACGTCAGCAGTTCGGCTCAATCATCACGCTGGATGAAAAATCCCCAACCCTGCGAAGTCTTAAACAGATTTACGAAATGGCGGCCCCGCGATTAAATACCAGCCAACTGGTCATGGCCACAGCCGTGTATCGACTGGTCATGCAAATTGCAGACGACCTGCACGCCCGTTGGCAACGCACCGAACCCCCTGTCGATCAAGCCATCGAACAATTGATTCAATATCCAACCGGCACATGGTCACTCAAATCCGTTGCTGCACGATTCGGTGTCAGCCGCGAACATCTCACCAGGCGGTTTAATGAAAAAATGGGAATCAGCCCCGGCCAATATCTCATTCAACAAAAACTCCAACGTGCCTTGATCCTGCTCAAGGAAACAACACTCCCCATCACCCAAGTCGCAGAACAGTCCGGCTTCGGTACATCACACACACTCATCCGCCAAATGCAAACCGCACAAGGTATGAGTCCAACCGAGTATCGGCAGTCGCAGCAGAGCTAGGCGTTTTTCGTTCAAGTGTGTCGCCTCATGCTTCATGCATGTAACAACGCAAACCTTCGAGATCGTTCTCGGTAACAATCTGCTTCAGACGCTTGGAAAACGCCCACGGGGTTGCAGCATCAATATGATGCAGTCCAAGTAAATGCAGAATCTGTTCGATCAACTCTGCCATCCCCTGACCGGTGGTTGCACTGACGGCAAGGACATCCGGGGGCATCTGTTTTTGCGTCTGCTCATCCACCGTATCAATTTTGTTTAACAGCAGGATGTCGGGCTTGCGATGGGGCTTGCCTGCCTGTTCAAAACCATTTTGCAGGTCCGACATGTAGACCAGGACATCGGCCTGTTCTATGACCTGTTTGGCTAACTGGATCGCTTGCTGTTCGACTGCATCATCACTTGATCGGATGCCGGGTGTGTCCATCCATCGCACGGCCACGCCGCGGAGTTGAGCCATCCCGCCAACCCAGTCGCGCGTGGTTCCCGGCAGGTCAGCGACGATGCTTGCTGCATATCCGAGCATGCGATTGGTGAGTGTACTTTTGCCGACATTGGCAGGCCCAACCACCACAATGGATGGCATGTCACAGAGTCGATCCAGCTTGTTTGTGTCGGCCAAAATGGTTGACGAATCAAGCGTGACATTCTGCCAATTTTCAAGTTGAGCAAGTAACAGATCAATCGCAGCTGGACTGGGTGCATGGGCAATGGTCGCCAGCATGTCCGCTTGAAAGTCACTGGATGCTTCGGGGAATATTTGACGATTGCTTGCCTGTTTGTGATGACAGCCAAGATCTAAAAGTTTTTCGCACAGCAGTTCGATGACACGCAGTCCGCCGTGAGGCATGAGCTGCGCCCATTCATCACCCAGGCAGACGACCAGCCCCTCGTCAATGCCTCCAAAGTCACACAGATAGACCTTGTTATCATCCCACTGTGTTCGTAGCGTCAGTTCGGATAATAAGCCTTTGACACCTTGGCCATGCAGTTGAATCAACGCGACCGCGCCGGCGGTATTGGCAGGAGTTGTCAGACTCAGGCAGATCATTTGTTTAGCAGGTCCGGTGGCTGATTATTCATAAATTCAGGATTGGCAGGTTCCATCGCTTTGCCGTTGGGGAAGTTCATGGCAAAGACCGCAATGAGCGCAACAGGCAAAGCAAACGTTGGGCCAAGGGTGCGATGTAGCAATATTGGAACCAATGACACAAGTGCAGCACCTTCGATCATTGCCATCGACAAAATCATTCCTGAGGCATATCCCTTGGGCGTGACGCAATTCTCAACCCAATTTTTCTTGTATATCTGCATTCGAATAAATGCAGAAATCGGTACCGACATCAAGCCCCAGACCACTGCGACCATGTAAATGATTTTCACTGATTCAAACGATTCAGGCTCACTGGTCAAACACAAACCAATCACAACAGCAGCAAATAGCACCTGCCCCATGAGCATTGCAAACCACATAATCCGCATGTTTTTCAAGGTCTGTTGAGGTGTCAGGTTCGTTGTTTGATCAGTCATATCATCACCAAATTTTCTGGGGAGGGATCAGTCGTCTTTCTTCATCTGAGCTTTGACCGCTTCGACCATGCCCAGCAATGTTAACTCAGGGACGATGTGTTCGACCAACTCATAATCCTTGAAGAGCACATCGGCATCACCACCGGTTGCGACAACCACCGGATAAGCGCCAGCGTGCAGCGCATACTGTTCGGTCAGTTCGCGGACCATGCCACGGATGCCGTAGAACACCGCTGAGAGCATGGCCTGGGACGTGTTGTGGCCGATGGGTTCGTCGGGTTTTTGGAAGGAGACTTCCGGCAACTGCTCAGCATGCTGATGCATACTTTGGAGCATGGTTTTGGCGCCTGGTCCAATCGCCCCGCCGTGGAATGTGCCAGCGCCATCGACATAGTCCACGGTGATGGCGGTCCCTGCATCAACCACGACGCAGGTTTGTTTGAGATGTGCAAATGCTGCTGATGCATTGAGCAAACGATCGGTTCCGATGATGGTTTCTGGATCAAGCTGTCTACCGACTGGCACGGGAAGATCCTCTTCAAGCACCACAATTGGCTGAGCTTCAATGCCACGCAGAACCTGTGTGACTTCCTGCTTTGCCCGACTGTTGACTGATGAGAGCAGGACCATCACGTTGGATTTATCACTGACTTCTGCGTAGCTTTGAGCCAGAAGCTGTTCAAGTTCACGTTGTGGAGCCGAGTGGCAGATGGATTCGGGGTTATGGATTTTGTCGTCACGGAAGGTGCCAACCTGCGTGCGTGTGTTACCGATATTGATGAGAAGTAGATTGAGATTTACTGACATTGTTCTTCCGTTTTTTTGATCTGCCCAATACGTTGCCAACAGACGTTTACCAATTCATTGACACCTTGTCTTGTCGCAGAACTGATCCATAAGACTTCGATATCCAGTTCCTGCTGAATCATCTCCACCGCAATTTTGCGATCTTCTTCATTGGGGAATAAATCCAACTTGGAGAGGACGACGATTTCTGGCTTTGCCCCTAATTCTGTGGAATAAGCTTCGAGTTCACTGCGAATGGTGCGGTAGTTATCCACGGGGCTGGAGTGATCCACCGGGTCCACATCCAATAGATGCACCAACAATCGCGTTCGTTCGACATGCTTGAGAAACTCGATCCCCAGGCCCTGACCCGCAGATGCGCCTTCGATGAGTCCGGGGATATCTGCAAAAATCACACGACGCGTCAGGTCATGGTGACCACCGGGGAGTTCTGCGATGCCCAGATTCGGTTCAAGTGTCGTAAAGGGGTAGTCAGCAATTTTGGGTGTTGCCTTGGAGATCACCGACAGCAAGGTCGACTTACCGGCATTGGGCAAACCAATGAGTCCGACATCAGCGATGAGCTTTAACTCCAGACGGATATTGAATTCTTCTGCCGGTTCACCGGGGGTGGATTCATAGGGGACCTGATGGGTTGGCGATTTGAAATGCTCGTTACCAAAACCGCCACGTCCACCTTTGGCAACAACAACTTCCATGCCCTCTTCAGTGAGGTCTGCGATGAGTTCGCCGGTATCGTTGTTATAAATCATCGTACCAGGCGGAACCATCAAAATGCAATCATCGCCGTTGGCACCATGTTGCTGCTTGGGCTTGCCCGGTCCACCTTTCTGGGCATACCAGTGATGCTTACCGGTGTAATCCATCAGCGTATTGACGTTGGGATTGGCTCTGAAGATGACATCACCCCCGTCACCACCATCACCCCCGTTGGGGCCGCCCTTGGCAATGTACTTCATTCGCAGGAAGGAGACGCAACCGCCACCGCCCTTACCACTACTCACAAATATGACTGCACTGTCTACTAGCATCCGGGGATTATAACGGGTTTAGATCAAGCGCGTGTCAAGTTGGCCTTTGAGTCTTGTTTGCGTAACTGTTCGTAGGTTGATTTTGCCTGCTTCTTGCGACCATAGAACAGTCGCTTAATCACACCGCGCCAACGCTCAGATCGCCAGGGTGTCAGTGCAAGATACCGCCAATATTCGTGTGAAAAACCATGCCGATCGCGTTGCAGCATCCAGGGTTTGCGGCTGGAGGTAAAATGCACAATCGCCGGGTTTGTCACGGTGTCCAGAACATGCTTTGCGTCATAGTGTCGATACTCAGCAGGCTCTTTGTAGATGGAAGTGGTCAGGTTCCAACGTTGGGGGAGGATATGGACTCGCCCTGCCAAGGTATGGTTGAGAATATCCTGATCCCCTGCATGCAGATGGTCTCGAAAAAGCTCCAAAGCCTGAATGTACTGATCCCAGATCGATTCCTGTCGCCATGCTGCAAGATGACAAAGCATCATGCCTGCATTAAACCGGACGCCGGGATTCAAGCCCATGTCCTGATAAACCTGATCTAAAAATTGCGTCTCCTCAACGACAGCAGCCAGCACACCATCCAACGATGTGTTCCATAACGGAGCCAATGACGTGCGAACCAGTAAATCCGAATCGAGATAAATCATTCTCTCTAAATCCGGGAACAAATCATGGATGATCAAGCGATAATATGACGCATTGGACAAGTATCTCACATCGGGAAATACTTCAAAACGCTTTTGATCCACCTGTACACAGGTAATCTGGCATCGATCCGGCTGGAGTTGTTCGAGCTGTTTTAAACGCTGCTGATGGGTATCACTTAGTTCCAGATGTAAAACAGATAGCGACACGCGATCATCGTCAGCCATATGATGCAAAATGGACGCGATGGTCGTAGCAGCATGAGGCAGGTAATTTTGATCGGTTGATATGACAATCTGGATTGTCGAATTGCAGGCGGGCATTGAGAAATTGTAGCACAAACCAAACCTGATACTCAATCGACCTGTTCATCCTGCTCGGCAATGACCAGACGGTCACCAAGCTGATCCTTCCACATGGGATCGACATTGGCATCGGTGATGATGTGGTCCAACTCGTCCACGCCGCAGACGCGGGCCAGCGACTTGCGACCGAATTTGGAACTGTCCATGAGTAGCGCACATCGGGTTGCCTGACGCATCATGGCCTGTTCGACTTCCGCCATGCCGATGTTCACGTTGTAGACCGAATCACCAAGGATGCCATACAGCGAAAAAAGCAGTAGGTCCCCGTGGAGTTCAGCAAGGGTGCCGGTGGCAATGGGGCCGATGGTGATGCCGGTTCGCGGGTACAGACTCCCACCAACAATAAGCGTCTCCACCTGATCGTCATCGTGAAAGTGCATCGCAATGGCTAAGGAGTCGGTGACGACTTGGATCGGTCTTGCGGTGATTTGACGGGCGGCATAGATGACCGTGGAGCCCCCATCCATGAGCACGGTCATGTGCGGTTTGACCAGTGATGCAGCCAAGGCGCCGATGGCCATCTTGGCGTTGATCGACTCATTCATCCGCTCGGTGAGTGTCTGCCCGGAGATGCCATGCGGGGATTGAGATTCGCTGCCGGTGTAGATCGCCCCACCGTGGGTTCGCTTGGCATAGCCCTGCTCTTCGAGCACTTCAAGGTCACGGCGAATCGTTGACGTACTCACATCCAATTCACGTGACATGTCTTCAAGCTGCACGGTGAGACGTGCCTTGAGTAAGTCGAGAATTTTTTGTTGACGTTCAATGATGAGCATGGGTTATCAGTGAGTAGTGAGTAGGGATTAGAATTAGAATTAGACAATAGCTGCGACACTGCGTGTCGCTGATGCTTTGCAATGCTTAAAATGTTTACGATAATTTATTCCAGGTATCCGCCAGTGCTTTTGCTGAACCTTGAATACCCGCAACTTCTTTAGGCCACAGGTCAACTTCCATCGCTTTGATCACGCCTTCGCGGCCGACCACGGTGGGCAAACTCAAACACACATCACGCATGCCATACTGCCCGGTAACTTTCGAACTCACCGGCAGAATCGTCTGCTTATCCAATGCAATGGCGTGAATGACTTGAGCAATCGCAACACCTACCGCATAACCGGCACCACCCTTGCGACGAATCACTTCGGCGCCCGAGCCTGCTGCACGCTTGGCAAGTTGGCTTTGTTCATTGGGACTCAAAATGGTCGCAAGCGGAATACCCGCAACCGTCGCACTCGACCAGATCGGCGTCATCGTGTCGCCATGCTCACCGAGCATCAACGCACGCACCTGTGTCGGTGGCAACTGCTTGGCCTGGGCGATCAACGAGCAGAAGCGCGTGGTGTCGAGCATCGTACCTAGCCCCATCACCTTGCTCGGATCCCAACCCAAATGCTCAATGGCCAAACGCGTCAGCACATCCACAGGATTGGAAACCACAAAGATAATCGCATCACGCTTGAGATTCGCAGCTTGAAGGTCTTCGAGAATGCCTTTGAAAATCGACACATTGCGATTGATCAAATCCAAACGCGACTCGTCAGGCTTGCGACGTGAACCGGCTGTGATACACACCACATCGGCATCGGCAACCTCGGCGGTCGTGGCAGCAGTAATGTCCTGATCACCGCAAAAATGTGCACCATGAAGCAGGTCGAGCGCTTCACCCTCAGCCAAGTCCTGATTCACATCCACGAGTGCGATCTGGCGAACAATCCCGCCACACTGCAACGCAAATGCAGCATTGGAACCGACGCGTCCACCACCACCGATAATGGCAACTTTCAAAGGCATGATTTGATCTTTCTTTCAAGGCATCAGCAGCACACAGTACTGCAGCTATTTTCGTCTTTACCACAGAGGCACAGAGTCACAGAGAAAAAACGAGTTTTGATTTTGTCTTCTTCTCTGTGTCTCTGTGACTCTGTGGTGAAAGCCATCAAGACACTTGTTTCAAACTTACTTACCCATCGAATCCACGATCTGATTCGTGATCGCCTGCACCATGGCTTCAAAGCTTTCGGTGCTTGTGCTGGCTTCGCCGCCATTACAATCACAACTGGCGGTCGTCGGATTCACGGGGAAACTTGCAAGGAACGGTTGATTTTCCGAACCGACACAACCTTCTTTGGAACAACTTAAACGTTCGTCAGGCAAGCCGAATTGCTTCTTGACTTCCAGCAGTTCGGTCATCTGTCCCTTGTCGAGTTGATTGACACTACCCAACTGCTTGGTAAGCAGCAGGACGCGACAGTATGCATCGAGAATTTCCAACTTGTAATACGTGTCAGTCAGATCAAAACTGAAGCTCACCGAACCGTGATTAGCCATAAGAACCGTATTGGTCTCCGGGCCGATCAATGGCAGGATACTGTCAGGAAGCGCCTGCTTGCTGGGGGTCGCATACGGAGCCGTGCGAACCTTACCCAGGAACACTTCTGCTTCAGGATGAATGCCTTCAGGCAGTGGAATCTGAGCAATGGCAAAGGCGGTCGCATGCGGTGGGTGTGAGTGAATCACGGCCTTGACATCGGGACGCTTTTTGTAAATAGCAAGGTGAACCAGCACTTCACTGGTACGCTTGCGACCCTTGGGATTGGGTTCGACTTGATTGCCATCCATGTCCACGATGCACATGTCGTCAGCATCAAGGAATCCCTTGCTGATGCCGGTGGGCGTGCAGAGGACGCGGTCTTCTGAGATGCGCACGGAGTGGTTACCTTCGTTGCCCGCGCAGAAGCCTTTCTGCCAGATGCGATGACCGATTTCTGCCATCTGCTTTTTCATTTGCCAAAGGGGTGGGTTCATGTTCAGTTCTCCGTAATTTGGATCGTATCGAGAATCGCAGCACAGTAAGCATCCAGAGCAACCGACCGCGGGCGGAACGGCATGGTCGCTTCGGCACCTTCACTGACTGCAATCGTCTGGCCGACACCTGCACCGAGGTGATCAAAAACGACCAGTGATTCAGGCATCGGCGTAGCGCGCTTGGTTGCAGGCTTGTCTTTTAACATGCCTGTATCAAGCACCTCGGCCAGCAACAGCGATCCGGCAGGCATGTTGGCCTCCCGTTGGCTGAGCGTGACTTTGCCGATGACTTTTGCGATTCTCATGGTTGACTGTTTCAGTAAAAAAACTTATTGGTTTTACGCTTTATCCATTTCAGCCAAGACGGTGACATTCCGCCAGGGCACGTTGAATCAATGTGGTCACACTTGGGTTTTGAGCCAGGAACACATCAAGCATGCCATCGACTGACGCTAAGCCATGCTGTTTGTATTCAATGATCAAAACGTTTGCTGCCAGTTCACTGACCGCATCTTCGACAGCTTTGATATTGGTTCCCACGACGGCTCGGAGGGATTGGCTGCGGTTTGCATAGCAGGCGATCTTGGCCGAGCTTGGGACAAAAAGCACGCCCCCTGCCACCAGGCCGCTTTTGACTGCTGAGTTTAAATCCCGCACCACGCCGAGCATCGCTTCGGGCCTCCGCGGATTAGCCATTGGCGTCATGACAGATTGTCGTTGCTTGGTCACCTGCTTGACCACCGGACAGACGCCATCAATCCACCAGAACCAGCGACTGTCTGCTGCACGCTTGCGGGGATTGCTTGTTGGCGTTCCGGCAACCGGATTGGCACGTTTGATCTTGTCTTTATGTAGACGGGCATAGTCATTGGCCAGCGGCGTAAGCCGGGCATCTTGTGCGACCAGCGCGTAGCCTTTGACTTTGACAGCTTGTTCGAGTTGGTTGGCGGTGATGATCCCGGTTAACGGGATGTCGGTTGACTTTTCTTTGGGCAATTGAGCATCACGCAGTGATGCAGCTACGGGTTGCGCGTCACTTGCTTGAGGTTTGAAAGTCCCGTCACAAGTACCAGCAGGCGGATTGATCGCAGCGGGGATTTCGCGTCCCTGTGCCATAGCCTTGATCACCTGCTCGGTGATGGCTTTGATCAAATTTTCGTCCATGCCTGCCATGTGTTTTTAACTCATCCGTTCTAAAACGGTTTCTTTTTAAGTACCGGATGTCAATCCGGTGCAAGTTCTGTGTCGTTCTCGTTGCCTGCACTGAATTCACATCCGGTGCTCAAATATCGTGATGCTCAGGGATCGACGATGCCCAGTGTCCACCAACGAAGTGGCGTCGTTTTACTCTTGAGCAATTCACCGAGGCCTTTGCCGTCACTGCTGAGCATGACGGTGTCACCGAGTCCTGCACCGAGTTGATCGACGACCAATACGGGATCGCCGACTGCTTGCATTTGGTTACCCAGGAATTCGCAGACCAGCAGCTTGACGCCTGCCATGGATTCATGACGGACGGTGGTGGTGGCTCTGCCGATGACCTTGGCTAACTGCATGTTTTAACTTTCAAAACTACGTTTTGACAGCGACACGTGGTGTCGCAGCTTTTGTTTTGATCTATCAAACGATTCGTAATGAGTTCGTCACGGTCATGCGACGGAAACGCGTAAACGTCAATGGCGTGGTCACGCCTTCACCTGAAGGTGTCGCAATCGAGTAACTCGGATAGCCTTCGCCGTTGGCACCCAGACAACCTGTCGACGGGCCGTTGACTGCAAAGAGCGTGGTGTTCATCGCCTGTCCCATACGGGTAATATTGTTCAAGTTATTGGAGTGAATAATGGCGGTGTGACCAAAGCCATGTTCGTGCTTGAGTGCCAGTTCCAAAGCATGATCAAAGTCACGCACACGAACGAACGGCACAAACGGCATCATCTGTTCCACAGGTACGAACGGGTTGTCTTCAGTCGTTTCACCAAAGAGCAGATCCACACCCTCACGGAGTTTGATTCCCGCAGCTTCAGCCAGAACGCTTGGGTCCTTACCGATAAAATCCTTGTTGGCAACAAAGTGATCTTCATGCCAACTGATCGCGGCCTTGGTGAGTTTTTCAACACCACCGGCAGATAACTCCACGGCGCCAGCTTGACGCATCGCAGCCATCATCTTGTCGAACACACTGTCGACGACGAAGACTTCTTTTTCACCAATGCACAAAAGGTTGTTATCAAACGCAGCGCCGAAAATGATGCCTTCCGCTGCCTTAGCTAAGTCCGCCGTCTCATCCACCACCACAGGCGGGTTACCGGGTCCGGCAACCACAGCACGCTTGGGTGTCTGCATGGCAGCACGAGCAACCGCGGGGCCGCCGGTGACTACGAGCATCGGGATGCGTGGGTGTTTGAAAATTTTGTCTGCCGAATCAAGCGTCGGCGTGGCAATGGCGTTAATCAGCGAGTCAATACCAAACTGAGCTTTGATCGCTTTGTTGTATTCCGCTGCCGCCATGCACAAACACTTGGCGCCTGACGGATGTGGATTGATGACAAGACTGTTGCCAGCTGCAATCATCGCAATGGCGTTGGCGGTCATCGTCGGGATCGAGTGGGTCACCGGGGTGATCACACCGATCACGCCCCAGGGCGCCATTTCGTCTAAGCAGATACCTTTGTCGCCGGTCTTGGATGCGGTCTTGAGAAACTCGACACCGGGGATGCCCTGAAGCAATCCAAGCTTGGCGATCTTGTGATCCAGACGCCCGACCTTGGTTTCTTCAAGCTCAATGCGACCCCATTGGGGAGCGTTTTCCAACGCCATGGCTTTGAGCAATTTGCAGATACCGTCGCGGACTTCCAGGCCGGCTTTGGCAAGTTGCTGCTGGGCGATGGTCGCCTGATCCACTGCTGCATCGACGTTATCAAAAAGTCCACTGGTCGAAGCTGCAGGACTAGATGCGGCGATAGCGGAAGAACCATTAGAGGTAGACATCCGCTTGAGGACTTCGCTGACGACGTTGGCTATGAGTGTTTTGTCATCCATGGTGTTTGCTCGGAGTTATCCGGTTTATCTTTTTTGAACCGCCAAGACGCCACCCCCCGGAAGCGTCAAGACTGGAACAAGCAGTTTTTAATTTTGTCTGAAACAATGCCTGTGACCTGAAAACCAAAATCAAAAAAGTTTTTTCTTTCTCTGACCTTGGCGTTCTTGGCGTCTTGGCGGTTCAAACAAAATTCATTTAAGTTTCACGTCACCGACGACGGCTTCGTCGACGATGCCCACGATCACGGCATCCGTTGGGACCTGTTTCATTCCCTCTGCCATGCGAGCGCTGGAGCCTTGGGAGATCAAGACGAGTTGCCCCGTCCCACAGCCCAGGGGGTCCAATGCGACAATCGCACGACCGGTTGGCTCAAAGCCTCCCGCGCCGGCCTCACCATTGGCACCTTCGACCGCATCGGAATAGGCCACCTTCAAAGGTTCAACAATCAAGAGCCGCTGGCCATTGATGGTCTTGTCTTTGACGGAGGAAACAATATGTCCTTTGATGCGTCCGAGAAACATGGCAAGTTCCAGTTACGAGTTACAGGCTTAAACATCACGCTTTTTGAAAGTCGATCAGACTTTGGCGACGTCGTCGTGGGGCCGTGCGATCACGTGAACGCTAAGCACTTCACCGACGCGACGGGCTGCTTCGGCACCGGCATCGACGCCTGCCTTGACGGCTGCGACATCACCTTCGACGGTAACGCAGACCATGCCTGAGCCGACTTTGTTCTGCGAGACGAATTTGACGTTGGCAGCTTTGAGTGCTGCGTCAAGACCTTCGATCGCGGGGATCAGACCTTTGGTTTCAATCATTCCGAGTGCTTGCTGTGCCATTTTGATGACTCCTGCTTTTTAAGCTTGTTGGCTTGTTAGTGTTTGTATTTGTCTGCTTGCAAAACCAGAACCTCAGAATGACCTGATGAGTGCCTAAGGCCAAAAGGATGTAAAACCCTTAAGCGTTCTTCCAGGCCACCCTGAGATTCATGGGGACGTTTTGTTTTCCATGTGGTTTTGCATGGTTGTTTCAATTCTGTTTACGCTTCGTTTAAGACATCAAATGTCTGACGAGCGACAATGAGTTCTTCGTTGGTAGGTACGACCCAAATCTGAGTCGTACTGTCTGCTGCATGAATCGCCGTTTCGCAATTTCCGTTGGCCGACTCGTTCTTGGCGTCATCGAGTTTGATGCCTGCAAAATCGAGATTGGCACAGATGGCTTTGCGAATGGCTTTGCCGTTTTGCCCGATACCACCTGTGAATACCAAAGCGTCAGCACCGTTGAGAACCGCCAGGTAGGACCCGACATAGTGCCGACAGGATTCGACAAAGGCATCGACTGCGAGTTTGGCTTTGGCGTTTCCTGCCTTGGCCGCTTCTTCGACTTCTCGCATGTCACTGCTTACGCCACTGATGCCAAGCAAGCCTGACTCTTTACCGAGTTTGTTCCAGATGGTCTGAAGGTCCAGACCAGATTCCGGGGTCAAGAGTTTGAGCAATGCAAAGGCATCAAAGTCGCCAACGCGCGAAGCATGGAACGTGCCCGACTGGGCAGTCATGCCGAAGCTGTTGGCCATACTCTTACCGTCTTGGATCGCGCAGATTGAACAGCTACCACCCAGGTGACAGTTAATCACCTTGGAAATGTTGCTGTCGATTTCTGGCATCCGCGTGGCAATGAAGCGATGCGATGCACCATGGAACCCGTAACGTCGGATGCCAAGTTTTTCGGTCCATTCATAAGGAATGCCGTAGACCTGGCGAGACATCGGGATCGACTGATGGAAAGCCGTTTCAAAGGCTGCCACCTGCGGGATCGATGGCAACTGTTTGGCGAAAGCTTTCATGGCAGCGATGTACGGTGGATTATGAGCTGGAGCGACATCTGCAAAATCCTGCATGGTGTCGATCACGTTTTGATCCACTTTCACCGCACCACTGATCGGGCCACCGTGAACCGCTTTGAAGCCGATGGCATCCACTGCATCAATCGAATCGATCACGCCAAGGTTTATCAGTTCCTTGAAATGAAAGTCGATGGCTACTGCATGATCGGCCAAGTCGACAACCCCCTTGTTGGATGCATTGTCCGTCTTGATTGACCAGTTGCTTTGACCTAACCCAAGGCGATCAGCAGCACCTTCTGCAAGGACTGTTTCGTGATCGCCGGGCACAAGGTCATAGAGCTTGTACTTAAAGCTGGTCGAACCGAGATTGGCAACGAGAATCAACATGGGGATAAAGGTTCCCAAAGGGGTAAAAATACGGTAATTTGAGGTACAAAACCCCAAAACGGCAACTTTTCAATATCTATCAAAAACCGTCAACGAGTGAATCGTGCGGACGGGCGATCACATGAGCGGAAACCAATTCCCCCACACGGGCGGCAGCTTCGGCACCGGCGTCGACAGCAGCTTTGACGCTACCGACATCACCTTTGACCATGACAGTGACATAAGCGCCACCGATGGGAACCGTCTTTACGAGAGTGACGTTGGCTGCTTTGAGCATCGCGTCAGTTGCTTCGACCAATGGGGTTTGGCCACGTGTTTCAATCATGCCAAGTGCGTCCATGGCAGTTCTCCTAAGGCATCACGTTGGATGCGTCATTTTGAGTTAATACTTTTTACAAATAACTGTGACACTGCGTGTCGCTGATGCGCTAAACCGCAAGCAGTTTTATTTGGCGGCTGCCTTTTTGGGCTTGGGCAGAACTGCTGGCAACTCGTCATGCGGACGTGCAATGACATGCACACCGACGACGTCGCCGACGCGACCTGCTGCTGCTGCACCTGCTTCGACTGCAGCCTTGACTGCTGCGACATCGCCGGTGACAAAGCCTGTGACCATGCCGCTACCAACCTTGTCCCAACCCACGAACTGAACGTTCGCAGCTTTGAGCATGGCGTCGCTGGCTTCGATCAAGGCGACTAAGCCCTTGGTTTCGACCATTCCGATTGCTTGTTGTGCCATTTTGATTCTCCTGATTACCGATCCTGGCATGGACGTTTACCAAACGTTGGTGCTGGCAAACTCTCGGTAACTAACGGTGTTTGAAAGTTATTTGAAGCGCTAAACCGCAAGCGGTTTAAGTCAGATTATTTTTTTAACAGTTCCATCCGGGTTGCGGTTCCCAGATCACAGGCATTGCCTTCGTCGGTGTCGATATGCACTTCAAGTTTGACCTTGGGATGCTCACGCACCAGCATGTTGTCGAAGGTGACGCCGCATGGCCCGTCAATTTTCAGTTGCATGTAATCGCCGTCCTTGACACCAAAGTGAGCAAGGTCGTCAGGATGCATATGCACGTGACGTTCAGCACGGATCACGCCCTGCTGCAAGGTGACCGAACCGTAGGGTCCGACCAGTGAACAGCCGGCTGTACCTGCATGATCACCACTGGTCTTCAGTGGCAACTTGATCCCCAGGTACATGCCATCGGTATAAGACAGTTCGACCTGCGTGTAATTACGAGTGGGGCCAAGGATTCGGACATTGGGGATCATGCGGTTCCGTGGGCCGATGATGTTGACCTGCTGCTCGGAAGCGAATTCGCCATCCTGGTAAAGGTCTTTGAGTTTGGTGAGTTTGGCACCGGGGCCAAAGAGTTTTTCAAGGTCTTCCTGAGTCACATGAATATGACGAGCAGAGACATTGACCACCAACGGGTTTGGACCCCCGTTATGGGATTGGGGTTTGTAGAATTGATCGACACTGTTACCGAGTTTGGCCTTGAGGGCTTCGCGGACGAGTGATTCGATTTTGGTCCGATCGATATTGCTATTTATCGTGCTCATGTCCGAATCATAGCACCCTAAGGAACCTTTTGCAATATTTTGGAATGTTTTGACAGAAAATTATCATTCGGTGGAAAACTCCGATGATTGCTGGCTTATAAACCATACTTACAATATACTATATCCATCTAATATAAAATTACTTAGGCTATATTTTGAAAAGCATACCGTCCGAATAACAATCCTGCTGATTCTTGCAGTTTATCCTGGATACCTTTTGTATTCTCGATATATCACCCCAAACCGCAGCATTATACCGATCCCATTTTCTTCAAATTCATGGCTCTGGGCTGATACTCAAACTCGAGGCTACATGCTCGACGACCTGCTTAAACACCATACATTAGAGCAGCAGACAGTGGACTACATCTTGGATTTACTTGGACAACCTGACCGCGATTTCGACGATCCAAACAACAGCCAACGGCACCTGATCTATAATCTTGGATGGCGTCATACCAACCCGCATGCACTATTGAAATTTGAGTCGGTTTCTTTTTTGAAGTTGACCATTGATGAGTCTGACAAAGTCGTGAACGTTGTTGTTTTCAAGGATGCCATTTGAAAATTTCCTATCCACGACGAGCCATAACAATTGATGGCAGATCAAAAACTGACACGGACTTTGCCAAGCGGGTTGTACAGATGATAAAATTGACTTAAAGTACATCAGTTAAGTTGGTTGAATCGACCGGCTTCGGCATGGCGCTCAGGGTCACCTGTTGCGATCTTAATTCTCAGAGACACATTTTCTTGCCGCGGAATCACAGGGCAGGAGGTCCACGATGGCCAAAATGGAATTTTACAGCCAGGAAGAAGCCGCCACGAAACTCGGGGTGGATGAAGCCGCGCTCAAACAGTTGGTCTCACGTGGAGAGCTACAGCCCTTCCGCGACCGTGATAAACTGCTCTTTAAACGACAACAAGTTGATGCCTTGGCTGCACGTGACGAGTCCATGGGAGACTCCATCGGACTCTCGGCAGGCACCGATGAATTCTCACTTGACGAGACCGGCACACTGGGCAATCTGAGCCTCGGCGAAACCGGCGATCTGTCCATTGCAGGTGGCGATGACACCGGAATGATTTCACTTGATGACTCAGGTGACACCGGCATCATCCCACTGACTGACTCTGGCGATACCGGAGCAATCAACCTTGATGACTCAGGCGGAACCGGCGTACTACCTCTTGCCGACACCGGCCTGGGTGAAACCGGCGACCTCTCAACTACAGCAGGTAATACGTCTGTCCCCTTGTCTGATACTGGTAAATCAGATGATGGCTCGGACATCGGCTTGTCCGCAACAGGTCTTGGTGACAGCGGGATCGGCCTTGATGCCACCGGCGCCGGAACCGGGCTGGATGATATAGGCTTAAGCGAAATTGGATCAGGTCTTGACGCCAACACTGCCGGGTCAGGCACATTGAATCTGAGCCTGGATGACACGGATGGTGATATCAAGCTCACCAGCAATGATGAATCCAATCTGGACATTGATCCCAAAGAAGGTTCCAGCGGTCTTGGACTGGCTTTGGATGACCTTGGCGGTTCTGCTGCTGGTGCTGATTCATTGAATCTCGATGGCAACAATTCAGGCTCAAAAGAAGACATCAAGTCATCCACTGGTATCAGTGTCTTTGATGCTGGTGAAGTTGATGAAGCCGACCCCATGGCTGCGACTATTGTCAATAACGCTGGTATTTCCGATGACGATGATTTGTCGCTGGACTCAGTAGGCTCGGGTAGTGGACTACTGGATCTGACTCGTGAAAGTGATGACACTTCGCTGGGTGCCGAGTTACTTGACGAAATCTATCCCACCGGTGGCAGCGCCGCTGGCGAAAGCATTTCCGATTCACGCATGGATACAGCTGCCGGTTCATCTGGCGTGTTTGACGGTGCAGTGACATTGGAAGCCTCACATACTGATGCGTCTGCGATGAGCTCAGGCACCTCTGCTGCCACTGGCATGGGTGACACCGGCATGGACGATACCGCTGATGGCACCGCCATTGCCGCTGCAGAAGTCATCGACGAAACCGTTGCCGCAACCGAAACAGTCATCGAAGCAGCTGCCGTGGACAGACGTCCGCCAGCCGCTGCTCCCTCCGGCGCCAACATGGTCCCCGCTGAACCGTTCGATCCGGCATGGAGTGGCTTTTCCTCAGGCATGCTCTTCGTCGCATCCGTTGCACTTGTAGGCATCTTCATGGTATTGGTCTCCGCCCTTTTTGGTGGCACCAGCGTCTTGGTTCCACTGGTCGCAAAAAATGCCAACTCACTGTACATCTACTCAGGTGGATTACTTGGCATCGGCATCCTCTTTGGGATCATCGGCATGGTCATTGGCCCCAAACTGGCCAAATGACCTGAGACTGACAAAAGATTAGACACATTTAACCATCAAAAATACGGATGGGTTGCGCAAGCCGTTCCCTCGTGATAAAATCCCCCTATGCTCAGCCCACACGCCAAATCCGAGTGGACGACCATCTTTGCGATTGGTGTCCTACTATCAGTAGCCGCAGTCATTACCGGATGGTGGTGGGTCTCGATCCCAGTGATGATCGCCACAATCTGCCTGATCCTCTTTTTCCGTGATCCGGATCGACCCATCCCCACGCAAAGGGGCATCATGGTCAGCCCCGCTGATGGCAAAGTTTCATCCATCCATGAAGTCGAATTCTTCGAACCCTTCAACGGCCCGGCAACCTGCGTCCGTATCTTCCTAAGCGTCTTCGATGTTCACATCAACCGATCACCCATTCACGGTGTGGTCACCTCCATCACCCATAAACCCGGTGAACATCTCAACGTCCTCAACCCCGAATCCGCTGAGGTCAATGAGTCAAATCTCATCATTCTTGCCCACCCTGTCAGACGCGACACCATTGCTGCCATCCGACAGGTCGCTGGGCTTTGTGCCCGCACCATCTGCTGCACCGTCAGCACCGGTTCGGTCATCCAACGCGGCCAACGCTTTGGCATTATCAAACTCGGTTCAACCACCGAACTGTACATCCCCGCCCGATTCAATCCACAGGTTGTCGTCGAGCAAGGACAATATGTCTACGGCGGATCAACCATCCTGGCGAATATCAATATCGGCCCTGTCCGTGAAGGTGAAGAAGACGAAGACGGCACAACACCTTCAGCAACGGAGGCCACCACTGATTCAACGATAGAGTCCGACGATCAACAAGTCACTGCTGTGGATGCCGCTATTGCGACCGCTGCGGTTGTCACTGCTGCGAATGCAGCCACTACGCCGGATGAAGAAGATTCCACCGAAGATCAGGTCGAATTAGCAGAAGAAACCGTCACTGAACCCCAGGACGATGACAATCAAGCGACTGATGAGCTTGAAGCAATCTCCTGTGACCAGGACGATGCTGACGCTGAAGAAGACGAGTCTGAATCGGATGATGCTCAAGTGCAAGAGGAAGACGAATCTGAGGACGATGATCAAGAGGCATCAGACGAAGACCAGTACGAAGAAGAAGTCGAAGAAAATGACGACTCTCTAGAAGAAGATGACGAAGACTTAGATGATTCAGACTACGTTGAGGAGCCCGACGCCGAAGTCCTCGAAGAAGAATCCGACGAATCTGAAGAAGAGGATGAAGTAGAAGATCAAGTCCTTGAGGAAGAAGAAGTCGAGGAAGATATCGACGACGACGAAGAAGAAGAATCCGTTGAAGAGGATGACGAATCAGACGAAGACGCGTTAGACGAAGAGTCGGATGAGGATAACTCAGAAGACGAAAATGATACTGAGAATGAAGAAGACGACTCCGAATCGGATACCGATGAAGACGTTACCGACGAAGCATTAGAAGACGAAGAAGAATCCGATCCCCCCTCTTCTGCCAAGTCTAAAGGCAAAAGCAAAACGGCTGACGAAGACGATAGCCCAATGCTGTTTTGATGCATACATCCAGACAGAAAATCGAGAAGCGCTTTCGGGACTTTCCGGGCTTCGAGAAGGCGTCCGCGGCGTACAGGTCTCCTACAATTCACCGGTGAGTGGCCATCGCTGCACGAGTTTTTTTTGTCCATCCATACTGCACGGCGCGGACGGGGTTGCAATGCACAAGGATGACATCGCCCCTGAACCGATGCCTTTTTATCTTGTTTGAAAAGCACAGTAAACAGCGATGCCATGAACTCGACAAGGGGTCCGGGGAGCGGAAGCTCCCTGGCCAGCGAATCCTTGTGTGATCACTTCGATGCCGACCTACAGATTTTGTGAAGGAGTCAAAAAAACAACCACTGATTCGTGAGACATTGACAGCTTATTCGCTTGTCAACCTGCCTTACCCATCTCCACGATTTTGCGATAGTTCCCGCGGAAGAATAGTGTCCATTCCAGACGGTCTTTGAGTTGTTGATCGTGATCTTTCCAACGCGTCTTGAGCGACAGGTAATGCTCACGGATCGTATCGACGACCTGTTGATGCTGCTTGTGATTTTTGTCCTGCATGATGCTTTGCCAGTTAGTCTGCAATTCTGTGGTCGGCCAATTGAGGACTAGTGGCTGAGGCATCGCATCAAACAAAGCCCACATTTCAGTGATTTTCGGATGATTCGGATTCGCATTAAGAACGCCCCAGGCTTTCCCCAACTCCTCGTGAATGTCGATGGCCATGCTATGGGCAATGGGCGCGACGTAGGAATAGTAGTTGGGTGTCCCATCGGGGAAATTCCGCGCGATCTGGTAAGGCTTGATCTGCGGGTCAGTCCATTGCTTCATTTCCGAAGCGGTATACAAATCACGTCGAATGGGTTGGCGTCGAAGTTCAAAAGTCACCGGGCCATTGGGCGTGCCTTTGCGACGCTGCCAAAGCTTTTGAGTATTCTTTTGCAGCAACCAAACGATGAACTCGTTAGCCAACTCCTTTTGCGGAGCGCCACGCAGAATGGTGATTGGATCAGCGGTCACTGCGGTGACAAATGGTGGGTCGACATATCCCACGCGATTGCCTCCGACGGCACCTGCCTGGTATCTGCCATAGAAGTCGATGCACATGCCTGCTGCGGCCTCACCTGCGGATACATCGACGGGGACTTTGGATGCACCGGATGTGAAATACCGAGCGTTGGCAAAGATGCGGCGAAGGTGTCGCCAACCTTCATTCCAACCTGAGCGTCGCAAAATGGTGTTGTAGGTTTGAGCCAGTGAACCGGAATGTGCCGGATCAGCAAGAGCTAGCCAGCCGTGATAATTGGGATTTTCCAAGTCCGTCCATGTGTTGGGTTCGGGGAGTTTTCGGATTTCCAGAATGTCACGGTTGTAGACAATACCGAAGCTTGAAAGCACCACGCCGACCCATGCGAGCTTGGGATGATAGAGTGGTTCACCACCGATGTTGTTAGTTGGATAGACTTGCTGAAGCAGGCCTTGAGGCAGAACTATTGTTTCAATGATCGGTTCAAGTTGATCCTGCCCATTGACGTAGACGCCTTTGGCCAGTTGGTTGTGTTCGTAGTCTCCTCCTCCGAAGAACAGGTCGATACCGATACCACTTGCTGCAAGTCCGTCGGCTGCCTTGGCGGTGAAGTCAGCCTGCACCATGCGTCGCAGGTCACTGGTCCCGCCACTGGTTCGCCAGTCAAAACCGATGGCTTGTTTACCAAGAGCTTTTCGGTAATTGTTAAATGCCGTTGCTACTTCCGAACGGATTTGTTCGTTATGCGGCGTGATGATAACCAGTCTTGCTGAACCATCGGCATTACCAGCAGTATGCGATGCTGTCGCTGGCCTGAAAATAAACGGTACACCCAAGACAACTGCCAGTGCACCGAGAATCATTATTTTGGGTAACCAATCGCGCATGAAGGTAACCTTCGTCCTATTTGAATATCAAACGAATGTCCGTGACTGCTCAACCATACCAAATCCTGCTGGTTTGGCCATCTTAAACCATCGCAGCTTGCAGGACTTTAACAGTTGTTTCTTCAATGAGTCGATCTGCCTGGGTCATGGAAACTTCAGCAGGTAAGTCCGGGCCGATGAGATGGTATTCAGCCAGTCCGGCAGTGAGCGTTTTTTCTGCTTCATCACCGATACACCCCACCAATGCGACCGTTCGGACACCTTGCATATTGGCACGACGGGCGACTCCCAGACAGGCTTTACCTTGGAGCGATTGGCCGTCGAGTTTACCTTCACCAGTCAGGCACAAGGTCGCTCCAATACATCGCTGGTCAAAATGGATCGTGTCCAAGACCAGATCAATACCACGCTGTAAACTGGCATCCAAAAAGGCGAGCAGTCCAAATCCCAAGCCCCCAGCTGCACCGGCGCCGGGAGTCGAAGCGAAGTCTCCGCCAACGAGTTCAGCAAAGTAGACCAAGGCTTCATCGAGCATTTCAACCATTGATTGTGAGGCACCCTTTTGCGGCCCGTAAATGACCGACGCTCCCAAAGCGCCCGTCAACGGATTGTTCACGTCACATGCTGCGATGATCTGCGTCCATTCAATGCGTGGGTCCATATGCGTCTTGTCGATGCGTTCAACGGTTGGCAGCATGGAACCCGTCATTGGCCGAGTAATCATCTCACCGGTGCGGTCAAAAAAATGGACGCCCAGCGCCTGCGCCATTCCCGCGCCCCCGTCATTGGTGCAGCTGCCACCGATCCCCATGACGATACGATGAGCACCGGCAGATAAGGCTTCGCGGATAAGTTCCCCAACACCATAGGTCGTTGCCAATGACGGATTGCGTTGATCAGGTTCAACCAGATGGATACCGGCAGCTTGAGCCATTTCAATGACCGCGGTCAACGGTTCATTGTCCTGCTGACCAAGTAATCCCCAGAGGGCTTTAACAGGTTGCCCCAGTGGTCCGGTGACGGCACATTGGCGATACTCCCCGCCGGTGGCATCAACCATGGCCTGCAGTGTTCCTTCACCGCCATCGGCAATGGGACAGATTTCCACATGGGCTTCGGGATAGACATTCAAAATCCCACGCTGCATGGCATGAGCAGCATCGGTGGCGGAAATGGATTCTTTAAAACTATCAGGGGCACAGATGATTTTCATTTGATTCATAGTTTACAACCTGCATAAAGGGAATGGAAACGCATTTTGACTCTGGCAGGATTTCCCATTCCAAAACACAAGAACCTTAAAACGCCATACAATGCTCAAATGACCACCGACTTTGACATGCAAATGATGCAACACGCATTGGAACTGGCAAAACAAGCTGCAGCAATTGGCGAAGTGCCTGTGGGCGCTGTCGTCTGTCAGCATGAAACTATCATCGCTGAGGCATCCAACCGACGTGAGTTGGATCAGGACCCGGTGGCCCATGCTGAAATTTTAGCGATCCGCCAAGCAGCAAAGAAAATCGACAGTTGGCGATTGGATGACTGTACGTTGTATGTGACGCTTGAGCCGTGTGCGATGTGCGCCGGAGCGTTGGTGAACTGCCGCCTGCCACGGTTGGTGTATGGGGCCAGTGATCCGAAAATGGGATGCGTTAATACGCTGTATCAATTGTGTAACGACAGTCGATTCAACCATAGCGTCGAAGTCGTCGGCGGTGTCATGGCAGAAGAAACCGGGCAGATACTCTCGGACTTTTTCAAGGCGCTACGGGGTAAAATCAAACGTCCAAAACCACGGGAGCGCTAAACCGCAAGCGGTTTGAATGATTCACATGAACCCGGCGTCGAGAAGTTTTTCCATGGTCACGCCGCTGGCCTTGGAACCATTGCGTGTCAACCAGTGCAAGATCGTCTTGGCAACAATGTCGGTTTCAAGATTCACCATTTGACCGGACGCTGCATCTTTTAATGTGGTCAAAGATAACGTGGTTGGGATTAAGGCCACATCAAACGTGCTGTCGGTCAGTGACGCGATGGTCAAACTCACCCCGTCAATGCAAACTGACCCTTTAGGCACAATCGCATCCATCAACTCAGTTGGCGGCGCGACGGTGACACGAAATTCGTGTGGGGTTGAGGTGACTTTCACGACACGTCCCATGCCATCAACATGCCCCTGGACGATGTGTCCGCCCATTGCAGTATTGGCAGTTAATGATGATTCGAGATTGACCTGATCGCCGACTGCCAAAGTTCCCAGGCGTGAGCGGTCAAGTGTTTCATTGATCACATCGAAACTCAATAAAGTCCCCTGCTGGTCGGTCATGGTCAGACAAACTCCGCTGACGCAGATTGAATCGCCATGTTCAAAATTGCTATTGCGAGGTGTCCAATTTGCGACATCAACCACAAGGCGTTTACCGCCGGGCGTGGAAGCGATGCCATGAATACGGCCTATGGTTTCGATAAGTCCTGTGAACATCCGAGTATTGTACTGCCAGAATTGGCATGATGACAGGATCGGATAAAAATCAAGCCAAACGATTGGAAAAAAGACTAGATGGGTTATATGATTCTATTCTTCCATCTCCGCTAGCATCTGTTCATGGGAAGGGTAGTGCGTGGCGCGACGTCTATATTTGTGTTGGATTTACCTGTTGTTGTTTATCTGCATGGGCAATGCGCATGCTGAGCAACCAAAACTTGTCTCATCCGGAACCGTAGTCGGCCCGGGGGTTGTTGCACCGGATCAATGGGGGCTGGCTCAAACGTCAGTCGTCAATCCAACGATGAGCGATCAAACCTTACTCACCACGGTGACCTTCACCAAGGACGCGAGGATGGGTAATGTGCAATTTGCCCGTGAGTTCTGGATACCCGCTGGTGGACGGCGTGATATTTACATCCCGTTCAAATCACCGGACTATCCCAGCAATACCAAATCCATCGAAGCCCAGGTGCAGTTACTCGACACCCGTGGCAGTTCGGATGTGATGCTCAGCCGAGACGTGGCGTTGTATCGGGCGGTGACTTCACCACAAATCAATGCCAAGATGTTTTCACTCAAGTCCGCTGCAGGTTACGACCTCACCGGCTCGTTGCGTGAACAACTTGGTGTATCTCACACCTATATGAATCTCAAGCCACATGGTTTGCCTCGTGATGCCAATTTGTTGAGCAACATGAGCGTCATGCTCCTTGGGCATAGTGATCCGCAGTTGGACCCGATGCAGATTCAAGCGTTGCGTCAGTGGATTCTTGCAGGCGGTCAGATGATCGTGGTGTTACCAGACACGGGGATGGAATTAACTCGCAGTATTATTGGTGATCACTTGCCGATGATGCTCATTGACCAATCACTTCAAACCCAAGCCACTATCCAAGGTAATAATGTACTTTCCGACGGTGGTTTGAATTCGCGTGTGAGTAATAAGGATCAACGTCCACGCGGATGGGAACTTGACGACCTGCGGCAAAATCGTGTGGATGTTAATGGCGGCGGTACACGCTTGCGCAATCCTGACAATCAAACAAGCACTATCATCTCAAACACGGTCACCCTTTCTGAACAATGGGCCACGGTGGATGTGTCGGCACGATTTCGAATGGATCGATCCAGTTCACCATCCGACACGGTCAGTCGGGCGATTTTCTTAGATCAAATGAAACAGCCAGTTGGCAATCCCATCGACTTTGCTGACAACCTTGGCTCTAATTGGCGGGAGAACAAGAAAACACTCTCGATCCCAAATAGCGCGACACATCTCAAAATAGAATTGGGACTCGATAATGCCAAGGGAACATTATGGGTCAGCGATTGCAAAGTCATCCCGACTGCCATGCGATTTGAAGAACCTGTCTCGTTCTGGCGTGTCCTTGGCCCGGACATGCAAACCGATGATGACTTGATGATCAACGGTTGGCCCATGATGCTTCGCGGTAAAATGGGACGCGGCCAGGTCACTGTTCTGACACTTGGTACAGAATACTGGTCCGCAGCAAGCAAAGCCGGCAGTCGCGTCATCGATCAAGCATTCCGCACGAACAGTCGCTTTAACAAATCAGACACGCTCATTGACAATGACATCCTTGCCAAGGCAGGCACACAGCAGATTGGTTACGAAGTGCTCTCGCGCACGCCGGTGATGATCTGCCTGTTGACGATGCTGGGTTTGATGCTTGTCTCTGGCATCGTATTCTGGAAAAAAGGCAATCCGGAAATGCTCGCGCCGGTAAGTGTTGTGCTGGCGATTGTGATTGCAGGTGTGATCTGGTTTATGGGCATCACGCATCACCGTCAAACACCATTGACAGTTGCCTCTGTGCAGTTGGCACAAATCGATCCGGTCGGCAACTATGCCATCACCAATGCGGTGGTCAGCACGTACAGCCCATCGCGATTGTCCTCCCCCCTTGAAGCCAACGATGGTGGTGTGATCTGGCCGGACCTTTCAGGTTCAACTGGCAAAGTCCTTCGCATGCGTTGGACGGATAACAACACATGGAAATGGGATAATCTGGAATTGCCCGAAGCAACGTTGCGATCGCACAGCATCGCTCGCGTCGTGCCACTGGACAAGCCGGTTAAAGCCACCGCAAGTTTCACCAAGGATGGCATGATCTGTACCATTTCATCAGGCCCCTACGCTGGCGTGGATCATCCGATTATTGCCAGCCTCAACAATCATGCAGTGGGCAAGCTCACCGGCCATGACAATTTTACGATCACCCCAGACCCAACGATCGGCCTGGATCAGTTCGTCACCGCAACGACCATGACTGCTCAGGATATTCAACGTCAGGATATCTATCGTCACCTGATTTATCCTAACTCTGATGCACTGAATGTAGTCGCTTATCCGTCTGAGCCTTCTGCGATGTGGTGGGCTCGTGCGATGGATATCGGCTTTACACAGGCAGCCAATGATGCCCGTCAAAAACAGCAGGCCTTGATTTGTGTGCCGCTAAGCTACGAACGCCCTGCACCGGGAACTACTTTCGTCATCCCTTCGCCAATCCTTCAAACCGACATTTTCCGCAGTTCCAAAAACGATCATGGTATGAGTACCGTGATCAACCCCATGACCGGACGATGGACCTCGACGATCTCAAGTGAAACCAAATTTAAACTGGCATTTAAGGTGCCCAAAGAATTACTCCCATTGAAAGTCCAAAGCGGCACACTTGATATCGACTTTAAAACACAAGGGCGAGATTTCATCGTCACCGATAACCGCAGACAGGAAATCGCCCGACGTTCCAACCTGGCCAACCGAATCCAGATCCCGGTCAAAGGTGAATTTCTCACCATCAATCGTCAAGGACAAATTGTTTTGGAATTTGAAGTCACGACACATACCGACCCGCTAAGCTCACATATGTGGGACGCATCAGGTGGTATCCGACTTCAAATCACGGCGGTCACACAGTAAAAAAACATCCCGACTCAAACACGATTCGCTCCACACCCAGGAGATCAACATGGCATCAGAAGTTGTTGTACAAACACAAAACCTAACCAAGCGATACGGTGACTTCACGTCACTGGACGCACTGACAATCAACGTAACACGAGGAAGCATCCTCGGATTCATCGGCCCCAATGGTGCAGGTAAAACCACCACCATCAAAATCCTCGTTGGCCTGTCCAAACCCACCAGTGGGTCGGCTTCCATCGCTGGCGTGGATTGTGTCTCGGGTGCCAAACAAATCAAACACCTTGTCGGCTACATGCCCGACACCTTCGGCGCGTATGACAATATGCGGGTACGTGAATATCTGGACTTCTTTGGTGCAGCTTTCAAAATCCCGCGTAAGCAACGCATGAAGCGCATTGATGAAGTCATGGACATCACCGGCTCAACCTACATGAAAGACCGCTATGTCGAAGCCCTTTCACATGGTATGAAACAACGCTGCGCGATTGCTCGAACCATGCTCCATGACCCGCAGGTTCTGATCCTTGACGAACCGGCAAACGGCTTGGACCCCAATGCGCGAATCGATATGCGTCAGATTCTGCTGCGTCTTGCGGAGATGGGTAAAACGCTGATCGTCACCAGTCACATTCTCCCAGAACTCTCACGCATCTGTGATACTGTCGCCATCATCGCTCAAGGTAAACTCCAAGCCTTTGGCACGCTCTCGGACATTATGCGAAACCTCAGCCAAAAACGGCAGTTTGAAATCCAACTGCTATCAGGTGACAACGTCGGACAGGTCGAAGGACTCGTCAAACAAGGACTCGGTGAAGAAGCAGAAGTCGAAAGCTACCCCGCTGAAGCAATGGTTCGCATCACCACCACCCGAACCGACGATGACCTGGCGCGACTGCTCAACGCACTGACCAAGATGAAGCTGGGCATCTGCCAGTTCCGTGAAGTGGTCCAGGACCTTGAAGACGCATTCCTGAGTGTCACCGGCACAGGACGCAAGGGTGCACATGGCATGGAAAAAGCCTCCGGGCCGGTCACCAATTATGCCAAGACCAACGCTGAATAATGCACTGAACCTGCACTGCATTGACTTGCCGTGCTTGATATCGTGCCTTGACCCAAGTCCAAAATCGCTAGTCCCTAGCCCCTGGTAACAAATGATTTCAAACCCCATCATTCAACGCGAACTGCTCGGTATGCTTCGCACCCGCAAGGCTGTGATGATTCAGCTTCTGGTTGTGGCGGTCCTCGCTGCATTGGTCATCTTCCGGTGGCCCACCGATGCCATGGCTGACCACTCGGGCATGCAGGCTCAGCAGATTCTCCAACTCTTTGGCTACGGCCTAATGGTCAGCCTTGTCCTGCTTGCACCGGTCTTCCCGGCAACGAGCATCGTCAAGGAAAAGCGATCAGGCACACTTGCTCTACTACTTAACTCACCGATGAGCAGTTGGTCGATCTTCTTTGGCAAACTCGTGGGCGTCGTCGGATTCGTCGTCATGCTCATTGCATTAAGCACACCTGCTGCGGCGGCATGCATCGCAATGGGGGGCGTGAACCCGTCCCAAATGCTCGCGCTCTATGGCATCCTGTTGTTACTGGCATTGGAGTATGCGGCGCTGGGCCTATTGGTCAGCAGCTATGCAGCCACGCCAGACTCGGCTTTGCGATTGACCTATAGCGTGGTCCTTTTCCTGGTTGTCATTACACTGGGGCCTTACCAATTCTTCCAAGGCAACGTGCAAGGCCCCGCATTGGAAGTGATGATTTGGGTTCGATGTCTTTCACCGCTGCCAGCCGTCATGCAATTGATGGGACATGGCGCAGTCGGTGCTCAGGGCATTACCTCGGATGTGAACTGGGTGATGCAGTTTGCCATACTCAGCGGACTGATCACCGTCGCATCGGCCTGTTGGACGGCATCACGCTTTGGTTCGAAAATCTTCGACAAGTCCCGCGCTCAAGGCAAAATTACCGACGAGCAAAGTGCCAATGTTCAAATCTACCGACGCATTATGTACCTGTGGTTCTTTGATCCACAACGTCGTTCCGGACTCATCGGGCCGCTGACCAATCCGGTTCGCGTCAAGGAATTTCGGACCCGTAAATTCGGTCGTGCCCATTGGATTCTGCGACTCTTTGGTGTCTGTTTGATTCTATCGCTTGGCCTGATTCTCATGACCACCATGAGTACGATGAGTTGGGGTGCTGCAACTCTTGGCGGCATCGTCGTCTTGCTGCAAATGGCGTTGATCGTCTTGGTCACCCCGTCACTTGCCAGTGGTATGATCTGCGGAGAAATCGAAACCAAAAGCTGGCAACTGCTCCAAGCCACCCCACTATCCACCTTCACCATTGTCAAAGGCAAGCTCACCTCCGCAGCGTTGACTTTGGTGATGATGCTCATGGCCACCATGCCTGCCTATGCCACGTTGTATCTCATTGACGATACGCTGCTGACTCAAATCGCAAACACGCTGGTGAGTCTGGCGTTGACGGCAGTGATGGCCTTGATGATCACTGCTGCGATCAGTTCAATGGTGAGTAAAACGGCTACTGCCACGGCGATCAGTTACACCCTGCTGGTGGGAATCTTCCTGCTGCCGATGCTTGTCTGGCTTGGACTGGACGCTCCGTTTACCCATGCGACCGTCGAAAAAGCTTTGATGATCAGTCCCTTGGCTGGCGCGCTCAAACTCATTGAAGTCCCGCAGTTTGTCGACTATGCCTTGATCCCACTTAACTGGTATATCCAAGCTGTGGTGAGTGTCGTTTCCTTTATCATTCTGGTGATTCGCACGTGGCAACTTTCACGCCCGCGTTAACTTTCAGGACCTCTGCTTCAAATGAAAAGCCACCCTATATACATCCGAATTGCCTTAGTGTTGATGCTATTCATTGGCCACATGGCGATGGCGCAAGCGACCTTCAATACCGATCCAATCATTGATTGGCCGATGCGTATTGATCCCAATGTCACGCCCCCCCCATCTACTGCCGTACTCCCGAAGACCGTCCATCAGATGTGGAAGACGGCATTGGATCGGCCGGAACTTGAACTGCGTCTTGCGATTCTCCAATCCATTGACAAGGCTCAGCAAATGGGCATCAGCGGCCTGTTGGACATCTACGGCATGCAGGTTAAATCCATCGCCCCAAACCCCAAGAGTTCACAACCCCTGGCAATCAAATCGGTCGCGACCCTCATCGAGCTTGATGATCGTTCTGCAAGTGACATCCTCATTCAATTCAACAAAACCGGCAAGACCGACTGGGTCTTACTTACCGACAGCACCTTGGCTAAATGGCAGGCATCAAGCATGAACGACCTGTGGCTTAGTCGTGCAACAAACCCCAAAGTCAGTTGGGCACTTCGCAATTCTGCATTGCAACAATTAACTGTCACCGCCCCCGAAAAGGCGCAGGGACCACTGCGTCAATTGCTTGGTGAAAGCTCGCTTGACCCCCTGCTCAAACTCGCAGCCGCCAAAGCCCTTGGCCAAGTCGCCAAACGCGGATTGGTAGCCGATGCCAAACGTCTTGCCAAAGGTGATATCCCCAGCCGTTTGATGGCAATTGCCTGTTTAGCCAATCATGATTCGAATGATGTGACTGATGTTGCTGTGGATTTAATGACCAATCGCAATGAAGACCCTGCGGTGATCCTTGCAGCAGGCAACCTCCTGTTAACCAAGAACCCATCTGAACTCGTCAAGCATGCCCAGGCACTAGGTGAACATGCAGATGCAGGTATACGCCAATTAGCTGGCCAATGCTTGATTGATCAGATCACCGCGCAACGTGTTCCTGCTCTTGCTCAAATGCTCAACGATGCCAACCCGCAAACTCGTGTGATGGTTCGTGAAGCGATGATCAAACTTGCTCAACGTGATGCACTCTCTGATGCGATTAAATCGTCTGCCTTGAATATCCTCAAGCAAACCCAATGGCAGGGTCAGGAACAGGCAGCCTTGATCCTTGGCAAACTGGATATTGAAAGTTCAGTCGACGCCCTGTTTGATGTCCTGGACAACGCAACGCGTCAGGAAGCTCGCGTTGCCGCAGCAACTGCCATCCGGTGGTTGGATATTGACAGCCAAAAGACTGTTGCATTAGGACGTGTTCAAAGCTTGTTTGCGAGCATGAAAAGTAACATGGCTTCACCTCATGCCATGGAGTCCGCCCAGCTTATTCAATGGTTTGGGCAGACCCAATACGAGCCAGCTACCAAGCATCTACTCGAATACATCCCCAAGAATGTGGTCCCAAGTGCCCCACGTGAAGCTGCCGTCTGGTCGATTGGCAAGATTGGTAAAAATCAACTCACCCAAAACCTGGGCAACAAGCTCATGGGCCGTGTTAAAGACACCAACGAAATGAATCCCGAAAGTGTCGATGTTCAAATTGCAGCCATCGTCACTCTAGTCAGACTCGGCCATCACAGTTTGATTAATCGATTCTTGAGTGCAGCAGGCACCAGCATGGCAATGCTCGATCTCCAAGTTCTGGAAACCTGCAAGGTCTGGGCCGAGTCAGTCGAAGCAGGCAAGCCCTATGTCATGCCAGTCCCCGAACCCGTCACTGCATCAGGCTGGTATCTTGAACCCCTGAAAATGTCCGTTGATCAATAAGTTAATCTGACCTTAAGCCCAGAAGTGAATCATGGCTCAAAAGCAATCTGTTCCAGGAAATGATCCTCAAAACGTCATCGAAGTTCCGGTTCGTGTTCGATACAGTGAATGCGATCCGATGAATGTCGCTCATCACAGTTCGTATGCAGTATGGATGGAAATCGCCCGCACCGACATGCTCCGCCGCGATGGGACATCCTATGCCAAGCTCGAAGAGCAAGGCACGTACTTCGTCGTTGCCCGCATGAGTATCCGTTATCGCAAGCCCGCCAAGTACGATGACGATCTAACCGTCCGCTGCTGGATCGACACCTGCTCCGGTGCGAAGCTCGATCATGCCTACGAAATCAAACGTGGTAACGACCTGATCGCCACCGCAGAAACCACCTTGGTCTGCGTCAACAAAAACGGGAACATCCAACCCATCCCCGGCGGCGCGGTGAATTGATGTTCGTAGATTAGCTGTCACAATAAATCAGGTTTTCAAGCACCGCATGTCAATGCGCTGCAGGTGAATCTATGTTTAATACACTTGCACCGGATTCACATCCGGTGCTCAACACAAGCTGGTTTTGCGCTGGGTAAAGTTCGCCTTTTCAAATCAATATTCAGCCTTGACCCATTACCCATCCTGTCGGACAATACGGTGGAACATTGGGGGGACGTTCTCCCGTCTTATCGCAACACAATCAAGACATTGGGTGGCAACATTGGAATCAATCGGCTGGCTCATTCTCGCAAGCTCCGTCTTTCTCTTCATCGTATATGCTTACATTTCATCAAAGATTTCTGATCGTAATCGCAGGCAACGTCAAACCGAATGTTTACCCGATGCACAAGCACCACTTGTTGCGGGGCGAACCTACAACATTCAGCTAAGCCACGGTCGTAAAATTGATAACGTCACCGTCGTAGGAATTAGCGATGATTCAGAAGCTGATGCTTGGCGAAACGAAATGTGGATCGTTGTACGTGGAAAAGACGATAAGCATCGCTACCTACGTTACAACTCTATCCGCTACGTTGAAGATGCTTAATCAGGCAAGCTTCCCGCAGATACGACTAGCCTTCGCAAGGTAGATTGATCGTATAAAACACGTCCGGGTTCGAGGTCGACGAGATACTCATGAGGATCAATTAATGACACGTTCACGTTTGTATTTAGGGATGCTATGCATCGGAGTTTTTTTCATGGGTAATACTCAAGCGTGGTGCAATGCTGCTGCATCAGGTTCGGATCAAGATAATAAACAAGAACCGCAGATTAAAAATCTTGGCAAGGTGCCTAACTTGGCTGATGTGAAATATGGACCGCATGATCGCAATGTCTTGGATGTCTATCTGGCACCAAACCGTGACAAGCCGACTCCTTGTGTGATGCATATTCATGGGGGTGGCTGGCTCGGTGGTGATAAAACCAAGTTCTCGATACCCGGTGGGCCAAAGGCATTTTTGACCGAAGGCATCACGGTTGTCTCGATCAACTACCGATACCTCAAGCAGACGATTGTGAATACCGGCAGCACACGTGGCAACGGTGCGATCCAACCACGAGGCAACTATCCAGAGCCGCCAGTCAAAACACCGTTGTATGATGCTGCGCGTGCGTTACAGTTTGTTCGCAGCCATGCCAAGCAGTGGAATATCGATCCCAAACGCATCGCAGTGACCGGCGGATCAGCAGGAGCCTGTACGTCACTGTGGTTAGCATTTCATGATGACCTTGCCGACCCGCAATCCCCTGATCCTGTTGCGCGGGAATCAACCAAGCCATGGTGTGCTGCAACAATTGGTGCACAAACATCCCTTGATCCGGTTGAGATATTGGAATGGATGCCTAACGCAACTTACGGCGGGCATGCTTTTGGTTATGTCTGGGATCACAGCGATCACACCGTGGAGATACGCAGCTTCCTGAAGGATCGTGAATCAGTCAAGCATTGGATCGCTGAGTATTCGCCGTATGCTTTGGTGACGAAAGATGATCCGCCGGTGTATTTGTTTTATGGTGACATGCCGGAAAAAGGCAAGGTCCAGAAAGACCCGACGCATAGTTCGAATTATGGCGCGTTACTGGTTGAAAAGCTTGAGCGATTGGGGTTGGACTATGAGTTTGTTCACAAGGGGATCAAGCAGCCCCGATTCAAGAATACGACGGAGTATCTTATTCAAACATTGAAGAAGTAAGATTTGTTAGACAACATCACTTGCATCTTTGATGCAACAGCATCACGTGGTGATGCAGCTAGTTAGTTGTTTGCTGTATTTGAAGTTCGAAGACTCATTTCGCACATCACTTATTCGTCGGGACGATTTCTGTGGTACGTGCCCCTTTGTCATTGGGGTTGTAGATGAGAATGCGATTCTTGCCGGTGTTCTTGGCACGGTACAGCGCGTGGTCGGCTTTGGCGAGCATCAGTTCGGAGTCTGCCAACTCACCTGCGGACTTGATGGCAATACCCATACTCAAAGTTACGTTGTTAACCATGTCCGGATATTGGTGCAGGAGCATGCGGACCTGTTTGTCGAACTGCTCACGAATACGGACAGCAACGGTGACAGCAATGTCTTCATCAGCTTGTGGGAGGACGATGACGAATTCATCGCCGCCGTACCGCCCTGCCACATCACTGTTCCGACAGGATAGGCTCAATGCCTTGGCTGTCGCGCACAAGACTTCGTCACCCATCTGATGGCCGAGGGTGTCGTTGATGAGTTTAAAGCCATCCATATCGAGCATGATGCATGCCAGGTCATGGTTGTAGTGTTCGGCTTTGAGGAAACAGCGTTTGAGTGTCTTGCCGATTTCACGTCGATTGGCCAGCCCGGTTAATGAGTCCGTTGCTGCAAGGGATTCGAACTGCTTGACGGTTTGAGCGAGTTGATGATTGAGTCGTTCGAGCTCGTGAGTTCGTTCAACGACCTTGTGTTCGAGCTGTTCGTGGAGTCGATCCTGAATATTCTGATGCGTCTTAAGACGATTGAGCATGAGATTAAAGGCTTTGTTAAGCAGTCCAATTTCATCAGAGCGATGAACATCTTCCAGGTCAGGATAATGCCCCTCTGCCATACTGATGCTTGCATCAATGAGTTGGTTAAGTGGTCGAATCTGGATACGCACCAATAGCAGCACGATGGGGATAATCAACACACAGACAAGTAAAGCAGCACTGATCTGGATACTACGCATGTATGCCAAAGTCTGGGGCAGCGTTCGGTCACTAACTGCAATGGTCAGGTATCCGAGCAATTGCCTGGGGCCTCTGAGCTTGTTTCCCTGATTATTCAAGTCCGGGCGATACCAGATCGGCACGCGTGAGACCGCCATTTGGCCATAGGTTCCCAGCAGGACCGGTTGACTGATGGGAACAACCAGACTCTCACCTGAAGCATCAAGCCACTGCTGATAATCCATCCATTCCATGGCTCGGAGTGCCTTGCGGTAGATGATGTGATGCGTCGGATTATTGATGATGATAAATGAGAGGCGATGATCGAGATTAAAACCTGAGATGTTGGCGTTGATGACTTTTTCGTCGGGTATCTTCCCATCACTGGCCAACTGGTCCGCCAAAGCCATTGCGAGCATTTGAACATTACGCGTATGGTGCTGATTCATGGCCGAACGGGTCAGACTGTTAATCCAACTCACACAGACTAGTGTCGGCAAAACAGCCACGAGTATCGTCAACAACAGCAGCTTATGCTGCAAGGATACACGGGGCCTCGTGGGAAAAGATACCGTATGCGCCCGGCTGGTATTCGGATAGTCAGTGGCAATTTCGCTCATCTTCAATCGTTACATCGTCCGAAAAAATTGCCTGCCTTAGCAGTTATTCACGCATATACAGCTGATGATGCATAAACTGACCGTTACGTTCATTACTATTACACCAGTCGGACGGCAGGCTAAATTTTCTCAATGAATCATCAAAAACTGGCATCAGCTCACTTGCGGGGGAGAATATGGGGATAACCCAAGCCAAACACAGATGCCGCGACAATTCATTTTTGCCAACGGTCATAAATCCATTCGAACTCATCAATCGTGCAAACAAAAAGAGTTATGCGAAATATTGCGTCCAGAAAAGATATTTTTTCGGATATTTATCCCTCTTGGCGCACGAAAGCTGGAATTATTGGACCAGTGGGTCTTGACAGATTGCGCAATCTGGGAACAATAGGAACTTGTTCACAAGGAGGTGAACCTTGACAACGACAAATCATCGTATCAGCGAGGCTGTTTCCAGCCATGTGGCCCCGGTATCGGAACCGTCGGCCGCTCAACATCGCCCACCCCATACACCGGCACAGCTTAGTCGTACCCAGATTCTGGAAGCGACGTTTTTCTGTCTTCGTGAAGAAGGCTATGAGGCGACCACCATCCGCCGCATCGCCAAACGTCTGGATTGTGCGATCGGCTCAATCTACCGTTACTTCCGAGACAAGCGAGACCTGCTCTCTGCGGTCACTCAGGAACTGCTCCAACCAGTCGTCGTCGGCTTGGAGAACGGCAGTCCCATCGACCGGAGCATCGGCATGTACTGTCGATTGGCCACTGGTGACGCCGAGGCCTATCGCCTGATGTTCTGGCTTGCCTGCAGGAGTCAGTTTGACACTGATCTTCCGCAAGTCGTCAAAGCCATTATCAGCCATTGGGGAACCCAGTTGGGTGACGAAGACAAGGCAGCAAGCCTATGGGCAATGCTCCATGGCTTAATCATTCTCAACCGCCCCGAGGATCATATCCTTGAACAGACGCTCTCTCAGCTGGGGCTCAAGCCTCTTGAGCAAGCTGCTGTTGAACCAATGACTCAGGCGTCAGGCGGATCACTCGATACAGAGCCCAAACCGCACACGGATGATACGCAAGAAGCTGACGCACCAGAAGTGGTCATCATGCCGAACTTGCAGATTCCAACGCCCCCTACTGCCACCCCCAAGGCTGTGGAGTCCTCCGAAGATCTCACACTGCTTTGATGACTGATTCAAAGACCATCAAGCTCCACTGCCCGGCCAAAGTCAACCTGGCGTTATCTGTCGGTGCGCCGCAATCCAACGGTATGCATCCAATCGCCAGCCTCATGTGCTCGCTGACCTTTGGTGATGTGATGACTTTGGCAAAAACCGACGGTGAATCGCAATTCGATATCCAATTCAACAAACTGCATCCTGACGATGACTCGGCGATGGGTGTCGTGGATTGGCCCATCGAAAAAGACCTCGCCTATCGAGCCTTACTTGTAATGCAGCAGTCGGTTGGCAGGTCATTACCCATAACAGCAACCTTCACCAAATTCATCCCCGCAGGCGCAGGTTTGGCTGGCGGTTCAGGCAATGCTGCGGGCATGCTCATCGGCCTAAACCAACTCTATGACCTGAGTCTCAGTACACAGACGCTCGCTGACCTTGCTGCTGAACTTGGCAGTGATGTGATCTTCATGGTTTATGCCATGGCCGAACAACTCAGTGGCGCCATTGTCAGTGGACTTGGTGAAACAGTCACGCCTATCAAGCTCAAGCAAACCTTGGATATGGTGCTGATCTTCCCGCCCTTTGGCTGTCCGACGGGAGCAGTCTATCGAGCGTTTGATCAACAATTGAACAATCCGACAAAGCAGGCCGACCTGTCATTAGTCCAGCAGTTGGCAAACAAGCAGCCCCTCAATCCTGCTGACCCGTTCAACGATCTGGCTCATCCCGCATGTCTTGTCCAACCTGATTTAGCGTCACTTCAAAAACAGATTGCAGACGCGCTGAATCAACCCGTCCACATCACCGGCTCAGGCTCGACAATGTATTTGATATGTAAAGATACAGCGCACGCAAACGACTTGGCCAAGCAGATCCGCGATCAATTTCAACTCAAGACCGTTGCCACGCAAACCATCTGATTTGAGTGTTATTTTTTAGTTTTGGTTCGACCACGCACGCGTTGCAGACAACGATCACGGTCAGATTCTGATAGCTGTTTACCTGGATCAAGATAAGCCTGATCACTGAGCTTGATAGTCTTTTCGTAAAGTGCGATCGCGTCAGCCGTGCGCCCTTCTTCCCAGTATAAATCCGCCAAGGACAGGTGATCGGCCAAGCCATAAGGGTTCAGTGCGATGATATTGGTCCAGGCAGATATGGCGTGTGATTTTCGCCCCGGCTCATTGAACCACTTGGCCGCCATCAGTTGAAGATTAGCCATCTGCCGCATGAGCATCAGATGATTAGGACAAGCTTCCAACGCCTGATTGCTGATTTCTTCTGCATGTGTAAACATGCCTCGCGCCCGAGAAGTCTGGCCAATTTGCTGCTGTCCTTGCGCCAGCTCGGCGAGGAGTTGAATCCGCCATTGCCAGGCGCGAGGTGAATTGGGAATCGTGTCATTGGCCTGTTCGAGATAGCCAATGGCATTGAGAAACGCTTCGGTTCCATTCATGCCCGACTCATTCTGAGCATGCGCCAACTGCAATTGGCCAGCAGCATTGGACATGTTTTTTTGGAATTCTGTCGTCGGTTTGGCAGCAGCATTGATCGTCATCACCATCAACGCCAACATGGCAATCGGCAGAATGAGCCTGAAAATAAACGGTTTTTCGTCAGATTCAGATTTGGTAGTATTTCGATGTAATCGGCCGGCACCTGACATGGCAACGATGAACATCGCAACCACACACGCACCTTCGTGAAAGAAAGTCATCTCAATTTGATTGTGAATCAACAATGCTGCGGCAGCCACAAAAAGACCTGTGCGTGTCGCTGAGTCACTTAGCCAACCTTCACTGATCAATAAACTCGTCAGCACGATAAAACCAATCGCTCCTCCCGTGAATCCGAGTAATGATTCAGGTGTCAAAAGTGTGATCGACTGCACAGCAAACCGCCAGCCAAATAGGATCAATGCCAGCGAACAGACAAGGATGATCGTCTTGTCCCGGACACCTTTGGGAGCGAGTAGTGCATGCGGATCAGGCACTGCGGTCAGTTCCTCGCCTGCTAATTGTCCTGCCCGGCATACCCAACCCAATAGCAGTAAACTCCAGCACAATCCACCAATCCCCAGTGAGAGAAATTGATCCATAAAGACGTTATGTGTGCTGGTGACTTCTTCAGGATTCAACGGGTCTTTGTAAATCACATAAGCCTGTTTGAACTGCCCAGGGCCTAGTCCCCATATGAGTTTGTCCGTGGTCATATTGCCAGCGACGCGGGTTGCACCTTGCCAATATTGAAAACGGAACAAGAGGCTTCGCTCTCCCTTGTCGGAAGTCGGTATCCCGCCAATTTCATATCGCGCAACCACTGCCAATGCAGCGCCGCAAATCAGCAAGACTGCCACAAAAGGCAGTGTCAATCTTGAGCGTTCAACCGTCCGACTGATCCAAAGGCAGGCTGTACATAAAATCGCCCCTGCAACCAGTACCGCCACCGCACCTTTGGAATGGGTCAGGTAAATCGTTGCCAACCCAAGAACCACAGCTGCAATCGGAACCATTGCCCATGTCGCACGCCATTGTCTTGCCACATGGCCGCTGATGACCACGCCCAGCAAAGTCAATGATGCGAGAATCGAACCATACACATTGGATAAACCAAACGCACCCGTCGCATCATTAAACATGAGTCGGCGGACATAGAGTTGATGTTGAGCTGAGCCTTTTGCCCAACCCCTGGCCTGTAAAAAAGCGTCTTCGTTTTGTTGGAAATGGGCCACCGTTGCAGGATGTTCGACGAGGACAAAGATGATGCTTTGAAACGCCATTGGAATGAGCATCGCAAGTAACGCTGCCACCGCCAACCGTCGCAACCGATCATGTTCGGCCAGATGTCGCCCCGCCAAAGCCATTGCCATTGCACCTGCCCAAAGTGTCGAGCGGTGCATACTCTCGACATTGTCTCCCATGTGATACCAGCAGAAGACCATCCCGGTCATCGCCAGAATGCTGCTGATCCAAGCGATCTTTCGACCTGACAAATGGTGGAACAGCATCACCAATGCAGCCAGGCCCATGCTGATGACTGACATCCACGCTATCGCAGTCGGCCCCATCACCGTGATCGGCGTGTTGGCTGGTTCGGATCGCGGGTCCACATCAAAAAAGATCACCGGCAAGACCGGCACCATCATCTGCACCAACACCATCGCCAGCATCAAAACGGCTAACACCGTCAACACATGGTCCGGCCAATGTAAAGCCTTGCTCTCTTTCACAGGGCCGGCCTGCGTCGTGGACTGCGGAATCGCAACGGTCGAAGATTTGGACATAGGATCACTCCATCACCTGCAAAACGCAGTGTATCACTACTATTTTCGGTCCAATCTCGGTTTTGACACAAAAAGATATGCGAAGTTATATCTTTTTGAACATTTGACAATCTGAAAAAACAGGCCGCAAGCCGCCAGATGAACAAAGTGAATCTGACGGGTATATCCCTTACGTGAATTAAAATTGGATCGAGTATTAAACCACGTCAGTCATATTTGACCGCACTACTCAATCAATTACTCCGCAAATTGCTGGGCTTGGCGTCTTCATTCTTTGCCGTCGTATTTTGGGAAGCGACCAAATTAATCGGCACGGTCATTTCATCAAAGCTTCGGGCATTGATGTCATGGATGCGGACTTTGAGTCGATACTTGCCGACACCTAACCGAGCAGGAAGTTGCAGCAATTGGACGGTGAAAAAGTCTCGTCTCTTTTTGCGTGACACGTCCACGATCTCCTCGCGAGGTAGATGCCAGACCCGTAAACCATCGGCATCGGTGTACAAGGCAACTTCCTGAGACAGACGCACGCGGTACTGCTGGCCGTCGTAGAGACTGTTGAAGTTTTCCAGTTCGACATACAGGATCAACGGCTGCTCAATGCCTGCAAGAAACGTGTTGGATTCAAAGGGGTCGTAGACGCCATAGCCTGAGACATTTCGGCAGAGTTCAATCTGGCCAATCCGCGTCGCAGCAGGGCCAAAGAGATTGGTGATCTGATCGTTCATCGCAGACTGCTGGTCACCACTGGGCTTCTCATTCGTCTCCTGCCTGGCCAAAGTCTGTAACACCAATGTGTGCATTTTTCTCACTTGGAGCAATTGCATCGAATTCAACTCACGCAGGTCTTCGGGGACCAGCAAATTCTTATTGCAACTCAAAGACAAACTCGAAAGCGCCAAGGCTTTTTGCAATGGTGACTGATCGCTGCTGCGGACATTGTCAGCGAGTTGTTCCGTAAGGGCAGCGGTATCCTGGGGTGCAACGGATGGATCAGGTGTACTGGCCACAGCAACAATGGGAACCTGTGGCGTAGCAACAGGCTGTTGAGTCGTCGGGGCAGGTTCAGGCTTGGCTTGCACGACCTGCTCAATGGGTTTGGGTGCAGGTGTCAGATCAAGCCATTGAACCGTAGGCAAAGGTTGGGGATCAACTTCAACATCCGCATTTCGTTTAGCCACGGCCACAGGTTGTCTGCGATCCAATGCTGCTGCCAGTTGATCCACCTGGCGGTCATGTACCGGTTTGGCACGCGATGTCGAATGCGACTGCTGCTGAGCTTTTTGCTGAGCCTGCTGACGTTCAATTGCGGCTAACAATTCATCGGCATGTGCCTGGATTTTAGCATTCAGGTCATCGTCCTTTGATGCTTCTGCCTGATCCTTCACAGCATCTGCGGTCTGGTCGATCGCCGTGGGAGTTTGATCAACTGGCTTGTCAGCTGACAACGAAAACCGACTGCATCCTGTGAACAATAACACAGTACACGTCACCAGCGCGAACACCATACACAAACCAGATGTTACTTGGAATCGGTCACGCATCTTGCCTCCTGTGCAATTTCATCACTGAAGATTTCAGTGACGGCTCCTCCTGAGCCTGCGTTGATACAAATGGGCTTTTGCCCAAGGCTTGTCATGCATCCTGCACAACAGATACTAGTTTAACGCATCAGAGAGAATTGTGCAGAAACATTCCAGATTTCGCATCGCATTTCCAAGACCACTTTTTGATCCTGCATCCGCTTTGACGACACGATCAAGCAGTGCCCCTGCTCGATTCTCCGGCAAACGCCTTAGCAGACTCATAAACAGTGTCTGTCGAGCGCCCCAGAGCTTCATCTGTCGGGCGATTTCCGCATCCGCAGCCCCTGCTTTACGCATCTGCAAGGCCATGTTCAATTTTCGGATCAGGTCCGCGACAAAGTAAAGCACCAACACCTCGTGCTGATTGGACAAGTCCACCAATTCGTGGACTTTTTCGATGGCCTTTCCCCCTGCCGTTTTGCCAAGGGAACTGCCCGAACTCAGGGCCTGGAGAATCGCTTCCTGGACAGCCCATGCCTGTTCATCGCTGGATCGCCCGACGACCTGGTCGATGAGTTGTTCGTCGATTTTTGCACCCGGTTCAACGAGTAATGACAGCTTGGCAAGCTCGGCATCCAAACGCATCAAGTCACAGCCAATGCGTCCGACCAAAACTTGCGCGGTGGCTTTGTCGAGTTTACATTTGTGATTTTTAGCCTGCGAAACCAACCATGTCGCAGCCACCGCAGGTGTCGGGGCATCACATTTGATCAGACAGCCGACCTTGTTGATCGCTTTATCGAGATTACCTTTATTCCATTTTCCACTACGCAAAACGAGCGTGCCATGGTCAACTGGATTCTCGGCATAGCGCGTGAGAGCGTCACGATTGTCTTTGACAAATTCGTCAGCTTCATCAACCACCACAAGTTTGTACTGTTGCATCAGTCCATAGCTGCGCAGTTCGTCGAACACCTCAGCCAAACCTGAGTCGCTGGCATTGAATTGAATGGTCTGCACTTCGCCATGGGCCTTTTCCATGATGTCGCGGAGTTGCTGGAAGTACTGACGTTTGAGCATCATCTCCGAGCCGTATAGGACAACCATGCGCATGGTGTCGTTGAGTTCGACTGCCGCTGATTTGGTGGATGAACGTTTGGCCATCGTGGCATGATATCCTTTAACCCACAGCAGCAAGAATGGCAGTGGTCATTTTCAATACGGTAAAAAAGGCACAAAAATCAACTGTCGTGGTCACAATCGGACCCGATGCCATCGCAGGGTCAAGTTTCATTCCCGTTAAAACCAATGGGATACATCCACCCACCACCGCACCGACGATCACCGTCAACGGGATGGAAACCCCCACGGCAATGCCGACATATGTATTGCCTGTCCAAAGTAAAACCATGGCGAACATCAGAACACCCATGACCAAACCAATGGCAAAACCGACGGATGCTTCTTTGGCAAACACACGCATCAAGTCCGCAGGCTTGGCAAGTCCTAATGCCAACTCACGCATACTCACGGCAACGGCCTGATTGCCACTGCATCCCGATAAACCTGCAACCAAAGGTAAAAACATTGCCAAGGCGGTGACTTCTTTGATTGTATCTTCAAACAAACTAATCACCGATGCTGCAAGTGCGGTAAGCAGCAAAGTTGGCAACAAATACATCAATCGACGTGCCGCACGAACAGCCGTTGGCATGGTTCGCAACTCTTCGCCGGTGATAATACCGCCAAAGCGCATGAGCTTTTTATCAGAGCGTTCACCCACCGCTTCATGCACGTCTGACCGTAACACCGTCCCCAACAATTCACCTTGTTGATCCACAACCGGGACGGCGGAAAAATCTTCACGGTCAAAAAAGTGCTCCAGATCATCCAGACCAGCAACATCCGAAACCGAACTGACATCCTGCAAACTAATGGACATCAAATCGACATGACCGGGCGTGAGAACCAAATCCTTTAAACGGACCACACCTTGAAGCAGTTCGTTTTCGATCGTGTCCACCACATAGATGTAACGCACATCGACTTCACTGTATTCTTCAACATGCGACCGCAAGTCCGCAAGCACATCCATCACCTTGGCATTCAAAGGATAGCTCAAATACTCGGTGATCATCAGACCACCAGCGGTATCCGGGTTGTACTTGACGCGTTCACGAACGTCGTCAGCTTCCTCGGGATCCATCTTCTCGAGAATGGCGGCAGCATCGTCATCATCGAGTTCATTAAGCACGTCCACCTGTTCGTCAGAGTCAAGCTCATCAACGATGGCGGCGGCATCCGCAGCGGGTAATTCCTCAAGAATGTCAGCGGCCTGAATGTGCGGCAACTCTTCAAGCAAGTCAGCTGCATCATCCGGATCAAGCAAGGTCACCAGCAATTGCTGCTTGTCAGTTTCCATGCGCGACACCGCACGCGCCAGTTCACTGGACGTGAGAGTCCGCCAGAACTGCCGCAACGCTTCGCGGTCCTGCTGATCGACCAACTCCTCAAGGTGATCCCAAGGTTGTATTGTGAGCTCAATGTCTTCGCTCATAGGACATTCCTTACACGGTAAACAATCATCTTACCGCAATGTATTAAAGTCCGCATGAAGGATTCGCGGATTCAATTCGCATGTTTGTGAACAAATAACAGACCGATTTACTCAGTGACAAAATCCACAGGTAATTCGAGCTTCTGTTTTTGTAGACAGCTTTGTTCCGTGCACATCTGGTATTGCAGATACAGCTTGGGCATCTGAGTAACCTTACCCGTAGCACGAATGAGGATCGGGATTTCAAACTTGCCGGTGTACACATTGATCGGCGCATCGGCAAAGGGATAGGTCACCTGCTTGCCAGCCGGATAAGCTACTTCAATCGACACCGCATCGCTACCCTCAAGCAGCAGCTGCGTGGGCACCAGATTGTCGGTCACATCGTGAGCGTTGAGATGATAGTCCTTGCCAATATCCAACGTCAGTGTCACCATCGTCGGTTCACTGGCAAGTTTGATTTCACGAGGCTGGATATCCAGATTCATCACGTGTCGTTTTTCACGGGCGTCTGGCAAAGCGAATGACTGGCCCTGCTCACTGGCGGAGAGTCTGAGGTATCGCAACTGGGCATGGGCAAGATGAATCATGCCGACTTTGGCTGGCCCGAGGAGTTGGCTGGAGGCCTTTAAATCCAACTCTGCGCGATTGAGAAAGACTTGCTCACCGGTGAGTTCGTAAAGGTCAATCTGGTTATGCACCATGACACTGTTGCCACTGGGAGTCGCCCCATCGTAAGTCGAACGTGTGCGGACAAAAAGGTCTTTCTGGTCAGCCAATGTGTCGTAATAACCACCCTGGGTATCCGCAAAACGTTCGGTGACAATGAAGTTGAGTTTGACAGCTGTATCCAACCAACGGGCATCACTGGTGACACGATGCAATTCACAAAGTGCAGCAATCAGATGCGCATAGTCTTCGAGCATGGCAGGGATATGCGCTTTGCCCTGGCGGTAGGTTCGGTTTAGCGAACCGTCATTGGCAGTCATATTTTTGAGGATCGAATCGGCTGCTTTGCTGGCAGCATCAATGTACTTCTGTTCGTTTAGGACTTGGCCGGTTCGCGCCATGCCTGCGATCATCATGCCGTTCCAACTGATGAGAACTTTATCATCGGTGCCGGGCTGTTTGCGTTGATCGCGGGATGCGAGCAACTTCGCATTAATCTGCTGGCGAAGCTCCGTCACCTGCTCAAGTGTCCGGCTGGTACTCTTGGCATAATTGGCAATCGAGACCGGCAGGAACAGGACATTGCGTCGGGGTTGATCGTGTTGATGTGGGTCTTGAAAGTTCGTCCCAAGTGTCAGTCCATAAAGCTCGCTGGCAACTTTTTCGAGTTGCGGATCATCCAACGCAGCAGATACTTCCGGGGCCAGCCAGAGATAGTTGAGTCCTTCGCAGGCATCGACCTCTGCATCTTGTGCCGACCAGAACATCCCGGTCTCATCGCGCATTTCACGCAGGACATAATCACAGATTTCCCGCGCAACTGTCGCATAGCGCATGGGGTCCGCTTCCGGGGGCATTTGCTTATGTGCATTGATGTAAGTCAGAGCAAGCTGGCCGTTGTCATAGAGCATTTTTTCAAAATGTGGCACCAACCATTGCCCATCGGTTGAGTAACGATGAAAGCCCCCGCCGACCTGATCGTACATCCCGCCTTGTGCCATCCGGTCAAGGGTATGCGCCAGAGCCCACTTTGCCTTTTCGTCGTCATTGGTTTGCAAAAACGCCTGTAAAAACAGGAGATTCGAAGCTTGCGGAAATTTAGGAGCCTGCCCGAACCCGGCATCCTTGGGATCGTAAATCCGCATAAGTTGGGCTTGGGTATCAGCGATGACCTGCGGGTCAATGGCATCGGCATCATGTTCGTGACTAAGGTGATCGGCAATGGCTTTGGCAATCTCGTCGGACTGCTTGAGCACTTCATCCCGCTGAGTATGCCATGCATTGGAAAGACCTTCAATGAGCGTCGGTAAACCTGGTCGGCCATGTGCATCTTCAGGCGGGAAATAGGTGCCAGCGTAAAACGGCTTGAGGCCTGCGTCTTTACCATCGGCACTTGGAGGCGTGAGAAAAACACTCATCGGCCAGCCCCCTGAGCCGGTCATGATCTGGACTGCTGCCATGTAAATATCATCAACATCCGGGCGTTCCTCGCGGTCGACTTTGATGTTGACAAAGTGCTTGTTCATCATTGCAGCGATCTGCGGATTTTCAAAACACTGACGCTCCATGACATGACACCAATAGCAAGTCGAATAACCGATACTCAGGAAAATCGGTTTTTGTAACTTGCGTGCCAATTCAAATGCTTCGTCACCCCATGGATGCCAGTCCACCGGATTGTGTGCATGTTGCAACAGGTACGGGCTGGACTGATTGACGAGTTGGTTGGTCCACTGGTGTGTTGTGGTATCAGGAGTACTCATGGCGATTTTCTCATTGTCGGTCGAGACCGGTTTAGGTGAAGCAAAAAGCGGATACAACATTAGGAGCAAGACCCAAAAAACCAACAGGATTCCACCGATTGCCAACGTGGAATTTGCGGTAAGTCGATCGAGCATACCCTCATGGTACGAGCGAAAGGTTAAGGGAACAAAGAGTCTGGATTTAAACTGGCGTTACTGCACGAGACCTTTGGTTAAACGCATGAAGGCGGTTTCGAGATTGACTTTTTCCTCTTCCAGGCGTGTGAGTCGGAAGCCTGATGCGATGAGCTGTTGGGCAATGACGGAGATATCACCCACTTCGGTATCGAGAGTCACGCGAAGGGCGCTGCCATTGATAGGCGTCACGTCGGTGACATGAGGCAAATCCTTGAGCATCAGGTGCGCGTCTCCGGTGCGTTCAGCGACCGCGATATTGACGATGTGACCGACCTTGGCGCGATGGAGGATATCGTCCACGGTGCCTGTGTATTTGAGTTCACCTTGTTCGATAATGCCGACCTTGTCACAGAGGTCCGCCAGTTCCAGGAGAATGTGTGAACTGATGAGAATGGTTTTCCCCATGCGATGCAGTTCTTTGAGCAGTTCGCGGATTTCAATGCGTGCCCGAGGGTCCAGACCTGACGCTGGCTCATCGAGTAACAACACCTTGGGATCATGAAGCAGTACACGGGCGACGGATAAACGCTGCTGCATACCACGCGAGAGCGAGTTGACTTCTGCATCGACTTTGTAGGCAAGGTCGGTCAAATCCAACACATCGGAGATGACATCGCGAGCCTTCTTGCCATGAATGTCATAGGCAGCAGCAAAAAAGGACAGGTATTCATGGACGACCATATCATCGTATGAGCCGAAGTAGTCGGGGACGTAGCCGATGACACGGCGGACTTTTCGGGCGCTGACCGGCCCTACGGATAAACCATCGACACGTGCTTCACCCCATGTGGGTTTGAGTAGTGTTGCGAGAATTTTGATGGTGGTGGTTTTGCCTGCACCATTGGGGCCGATGAATCCGAAACAGTCGCCCTGCTCAATGGTGAGATTGAGATTGGACAGCGCGGTCAGTTCGCCGTATCGCTTGGTGAGATTGATGGTTTGGATCATCGGCATGGGTTTATTCCGTGGGGGCTTGGTTATCCATAATCTGCGATGGCCAGGTCAGGTGCAACATCATCCGTACCGCAACACGACCGGTTCCTGGCACAGGTACGTGATCCACCTGCATTGGAATCGGAAGCGGCGCATTTTCCATGTATCCGATGAGCATCAGCCTTGGGAAAATAGTGTGCTTGGACCAATCCAGTTCACGTCCCAATGATCGGAGAAAATGCGTTGGTGTTTCGAAGTTAATCGCACTGGTCGTCTTCCAGTATGCCGGCGGCGGGAGCATGTCATAGAAGCTGAGCATTTCGACACCGGTTCGAATTTCGTTGGATGCCAATTGCAGGTCGGGATTGTCTGCATTGAGTAGCCGCTGCAAGGGTCGATTGCCATGTTGAAGCAACCACAGGTATCCGTCCCAATCATGTGTCTGTCGACGCGTGGGGTAAATGACCAACCTATCGAACTTGGCAACGTTTGCGGAGCTGACTCTCAGGGGTGTGCCTGGTCGCCAAGGGTCATTTTGACGCCAGACCAGCGGGGTTTTCCCATTACCTGGGCAGAAGACAAAGAACGTTGCCTCCAGTGGGCGAGGCAGGTTATGGGTGAGTGTTCCCTGGGGGAAATTATTCACCAATGTGACATTGCCGGAGATGAGTTTTTCCGACTCATAGCCCGGAGCCATAGGATCAGACAGTGACGCATTCCAGTTCACCGCCAACTGTTTGGCGGTGGCGCGAAACGGGATTTTGACCGCGCCTGGGGCATTGCTGTCAAAGGCATAAGACTGCGGATCAAGGAAACCGCTGCCGGGTAAAACAGGTGGGAATCCGGGAGCAGCGATGAGATTCTGATTGCTCGTGGAGTTGGGATTGTCTGTGATTTGCACATCAACATCACCATGCCTTGCGACAAATAAACTCAACCAACTGCTGGCCCGAATCTGCTCCTGTTGAGGGTCGATATCAATGATGGAAAAGTGTTCAACCCGTGTGGTCGTCGGACGAAATGCCATTGCAGTCGCCCAGGTGATGATAGAGAAAACCAACACCGTGCCGACGAATGCACTCCATGCATAACGTTCACGGGACTTGTGTTTGAGAATGAAAAAACTCACCGGCCCGGAGATCAACCAATAGCCCGCAAAAAGCACCATGGCAATCAACAGCGCGGAGTTGTAAGTGCCCTTCATGGCGACTTGCGGGCCAACCATCACACCCATGTCCACTGCTTGACGGTTGAAGATCGGAGTCATGGTCTGCTTGTCGAGTTGACTGCGGATTTCATCAGGTCGCATTGCCGGACTCTGCCAATTGGACAATGTATTCCATAATGTCGGACCATTGGGTAAAGGGCCAAGTTGGCGGGATGACAGATCAATGCCCACCAATGTCACACGTCCAAAGCCACGCTGCTGTGTCACGATGATGGGCAACTTGTCAGTCACGTCTTTGGCAAGTACTGCAACATCGCTACCTGGCCGGGGTGTGAACGTCATCATGTCCAGCCGCAACACATCAGTCGTTAAACCAAGCACAGCAGGAGCCAGTTGATCAGCGACGGGTTGCATGTCCACTTCGGGAAGCAAATCCGCCAACTGACTGGAGGTCCACAATTCCCCTACCGTCGGGATACACACCACCAGGTGTCCGCCCTGTGTGATCCACTGCCGCAACGCCAATAGTGCAGACGGCGAGATCATCGGTGAACCGGGGTCGGCACTATCAGGTGTCCAGATAAGCATGCTCAAAGCGCCATACCCAAACCAACGATCCGGCAATTGATCAGGCATCAGGCCACGGATCAGATACATCGGTTCATGTTGGGTATAAGGAATGTTCTCACGGGAACCAAGTTTTTGGATGTAAGGTTCAAGTCCCAAACGGGCGCGTGATCCAGTGCATGCAATGAGCGTGGTGGTTGTGGGTGCCAATGAATTGATGGGCATGATCGACTGGACGAGGATCTGGCCGGTGAGTTCATCTCGGACCCAGATATTCCAGACATCCGAACTTCGAGTCTGTAACGGTGGGACGGCATACAGCCAGACATTCTGCGTGCGACCTGCAGTGAGAGTCGTCTTGCGTTGCGCAAAGACGGTGTCCTGGTCCATGTCCTTAAGTGACCAGCCGACGATAACCTGTCGCGTGGGGCCGTTGGTGTTGTCGATGATCAGACGCATGGGCGTCCATGAGCCGGGACGGACGATCCCGCCGATACCTGTGTATGCCGGATCGACCACCATTTGTACCGGACTTTCCTGTGCCCAAATGACAGAAGCAAAGCACAGCAGTACCCAACAGATCAGCCCGGATCGTCTAAGTGAAAACATTAATAACAGTTTAACCAACAATTGGCTGGCCTTCCACGTGTCTATATCTGAAGTTTAAGGGGGTGACTTGTCGATAAGGAAAGCACGATGCCCATTGAAGTTCTACAACAAGCCTGGCCGTTTCTGCTGTTTCTGTTTTACATGCTGGTTCTGGCATTCATCAAGACACTGCTTGGACACTTCCGGCGCGAAACGGCTGTTCATAACCTGCTGCGTGAATCCAAGATGCGGCGGAATGATTATCTCAAAGAACTTGACGCTCGGATGAATAGCCACAAAGACGGATGATCACCGTTCATGCTGCCAGTCAATTGCTTATAAGTCTTGCCCCGTTAGGTGTTGAAAGTATCAACTGCTTTTAGACCAATGAGTTGGTTGGTTGGATCAAGACAGACCCTAAAAAAATTTATCTGATTTTGAAGTTGCAAAAACAAATTGTCCGATAACAATAGTCGTCCCTGTGACGCTCATTGCAGTTTTGAGCTACCCGTTTATTGCCCGTGGAGATTGGCCAATGGTCGCCCAACGAGAGACACTTTCCTCAACTCGACATTCCGTTACACACAAGTTCCAGATCATGGGACATGAAGGCTATCTGACCATTGGGCTGTTTGATGATGGACGCCCCGGTGAACTTTTCATCAAGGTATCCAAAGAAGGCTCTACTCTCAGTGGCCTGATTCAAGGCTACTGTCGGGCGTTGAGCCTTGCCCTGCAATACGGCTTACCGGTCAATGAAGCCACCAAGCGATTCAAAGGCATGCGCTTTGAACCCATGGGTCATACGTCCAACCCTGACATCCCCGAAGCGATGAGCATTATCGACTATGTCGCCCGTTATCTGGATCTGCATTTTGCTGAACCGATGCAAGCTGCTGTCGCCTGAATTGGAATACGATTGCAATACAAAATAACAAACCCGAGATTGACCTCACGGTCGGCCTCGGGTTTTTCTGTACAATCTGAGCATGCATGACCGCAAACTCATTGAGGAATGGGATATCACCCTGCCACATCTGCCAACTCAGTTGCAGGGTGTGCGGATTGCGCATTTGACTGATCTGCATATCACCCACGATCGGCATCGTTACAAACGTATCATCGCGGAGTTAACCACCCGACGCATTGATCTAGTCGCGCTCACGGGTGATTACATGTCCGGCTTGGAAATGCCCGAAGCTTCGCTGACCGTCATGCAGCGTTTACTCAAAGAAGTCCAGCCCCGCTACGGATTCTATGGCGTCTTTGGCAACCATGACACGCCTGACTGCGTGGACTGTTTCACCAAACAACTCAAAGCCAACTGGCTTGACGATCAAGCAGCAATGATCGGCGATCTGCCACTGCAAATTCTGGGTGTCAACGGCAATGAAAACACACGCCCCGGATCACTGGGCATTGCTAACAAAATCAAACGCACGAATGACTCTGGCAAGCCCGTTGTCACCGTGGTCCTCAGCCACTTCCCCTGCTTTTTACCATTGGCAAGTGATCTCGGTGCCGACGTCATGCTCAGTGGACATACCCATGGCGGGCAGATTCGCATTCCAGGGTTGGGCGCTTTTGTCAATCACGCGGACATCCCACTGAAATTCAGTTCCGGCATGCTCCGACATGGCAACACGCTGGGTCTGGTCTCGCGCGGACTGGGCGAAGTTGGACTGCCTTTGCGATTGCTGTGTCCAGCACAACTGCCTCTGTACACCTTCCGACGTGGGCCACTGCCAGGTGTCCATTGCACGCAGACGATGGGACTCAATGCGTGGTGATGGAGTGTGAACAGTTCAATCATTTCCTGTTTGCTCAAGGGACTAACGACTTGGCACCTGACAAAGGCAAAAAGACACCGAAAAACAGGCGTCATCACCTGTCTTAACCCTAGTCCCCAGTGGCTAGTTCCTAGTCCCTAATTCTCTCACCAATCGCACCTTCACCTGCGGACTTTCCGCTGGCCCAGGCCCATTGGAAATTAAAGCCACCAATGCGACCATCCACATCCAATATCTCACCTGCAAAGTGCAAGCCTTCGACCAACCGCGACTGCATCGAACGATAATTCACTTCCGACAACGGGACGCCGCCTGCGGTGACTTCCGCATAGTTCCAACCGCGATCCTTGACCACTGGCAAAACCAATTCCGTTAGCCCGTGACTGAGCTTTCGGCGTGCATCTTTACTGAGCTGACCCATCATCACCTCAGCATTGACGCCGACATGCTGACACAACAATTCAATCACGCGCATGGGTAAATGTGTTCCAAGGACGCGAGCAAGTGTCTGCTTTGGGCCTTGGTTGATGAGCCATTTTTCGCAGGCTTCAAAATTCATCTCAGGAATCAACTGACAGATTAATTCGGCGCGTTTGCCCTGCTCATGAGCCATCACCCAAAATCGGCTGGCATCCATGACCACCGGCCCGCTGATCCCAAAATGCGTCCAGAGCATTGAGCCGGTGCGCGAGTCGACTTTCTTGCCATCCACGTGCGAATGAAGTGTCACTGGATGGGCGATGCCTGAAAGCTTGGCATGAAAAAATGAGGAGTCCAAAACCAGAGGCACCAATGCGGGATAGGTGTCGGTGATGGTATGTCCAAGCCGTTTGACCAAGGCCCAACCGCTGCCATCAGAACCACTCTTGGGAAGTGATTTGCCACCACTGCACATCACCACGCGCTTAGCTGTCACGATGCCGCCATCATGTTCCACATCAAACGGGCCAGCGGGTATGTCTTCATTGGTTTGCGTGGTCGGGCGGATGGCTCGGACACGGCAGTTGGGTTGTATGGTTACCCCCAATGCGTTGCATCGGTCGACGAGTGCATCGAGGATGGTTTGCGCCGAGTCGGTGACGGGAAAGAGTTTGCCGGTGTCTTCTTCTTTGAGTTGTACGCCCAGGGATTCGAACCATGCGATGGTTTGCTTGACGTTGAATCCTGCTAAAACATTGCGGATGATTTTTTGTGATCCGTGATAATCTTTTTGTGTCACGGTTTGATGGGTTACATTGCATCGCCCGCCGCCGGAGACGAGGATTTTGGTGCCGATTTTCGCGGTGGCGTCCAGAACAAGAATTTTCTTGCCTTGGCTTGCTTCAGATGCGAAAATCGCAGTAGCCAGTCCTGCTGCCCCTGCCCCGACGATCGCCAGATCAACGTTTTGTTTTGTCATTGTAAAATCTCTGCAGCGGGTTTTACGAACCTGCCGATGCAGAGGATAATGGATTGTGACGATACTTGCTTAGTGAAGTTGCACTAACCGTCAGAATTCCGGAGATGAATATGCTATCCCGCCTAATTGGTTCATTGTTAGGTCGCCCTGCTCGCCGTCGTATGTCAGAGGTGTTTAACAGCTGTCAGCTGCAGCCCCTTGAGCCTCGCCTGCTGCTGAGCGCCGTCTCCGGCCGAGTCTGGCTGGACGCGAACATCAACGGCATACAAGACCCCGGAGAGTCGGACCTCTCAGGTGTCACCGTCGTGCTCTATGACCAAGGCGGCACCGAGCAGGAAACCCAAGACACTGATTCGGATGGTTTGTTCGAATTCACAGGTGTCACCAGTGGGACGTATTACCTGCAATTACAGCAGTCCATTGAAATGAACTTGGTCGACCACCAACTCACATTCCAAAATGCAGAGTTCGGCGGTTTGAGTCTGCCGACATTGGATAGTGATACAGCAACCAACACCGGCAAGACCGCCAACTTCACCGTCAACGGCACAGATGACAAAACCGATCTTGCAGCAGGCTATGCTCCGATCTTCACGCTCAACTCATCGGCCCAAGTCCTGCCAGGGCAGACACTGGATTTCGAAACACTCTTCGCTGGCAGCGGATACCTTGACAGTTATGTGGCAACCATCGACTGGGGAGATGGTTCAGACGATGAAGTGGTCACGCCAACTGACCCGACTGTCAACGGGCAGCTTGGTGACTTGAATTTAACTTTCGATTTCACTTCCTATGACAGCAACGGCTTTTTTGATTTAAGCCAGTCAGACGGACAACTGCGTCGAGACTTGCTTCAATATGCAGCGGTGACCATTGCCAGTCGTTTTGGTGATACATTGAGTTCCATTACACCTGATGCAAGTAACACCTGGAGTCAGGCATTTTTTGCACCGGATTCCGACATATATACTGAAGTCGTCGACCCTGTCATTGCCGTTGATGAAATTGTCTTCTATGCAGGCGGACGCAATATTGGCAGCAGCACTCTGGGGATTGGTGGCCCCGGTGGGTATAGCATCAGTGGTAACTCCCAAGCGTTTTTTGACTCTGTCATTGGACGCGGGCAAAGTGGTGCATTGGGTGATGATGCCAGCAAAACCGACTTTGCACTCTGGGGTGGTACGATCAGCTTCGACACTGACAGTAATTGGTACTACGGCATTGACGATGACGAACAGGGATTCTCACAATCGGATTTCCTGTCCGTCGCAATGCATGAAATGGCACATGCCATGGGATTCGGGACTGCCGACTCATGGGACAATCTTGTGAGTAATGATACCTTTACCGGCACCGAAACAACGGCGTATTACGGATCGGCACCTCCAGTCGATCCCTTGTCTGATGCACACTTTGACTATGACACAGACGATCCCGCTTCAGGCCAGGAAGCAGCGATGGATCCCAACATCACCACCGGTACCCGCAAGTATTTCACGGAACTTGATTTTGCCGTGATGGATGATATCGGATGGGATTTACTGGACACGTTCGACATTGCTGAGGATGGTGTGGTCGCAGGTTCGCATAGCTACAGCACAGCAGGTACGAAAACGATCACCGTCTATCTACTAAATGCTGAAGGCAAACTGGCAACGTACTCAGTTGATATTGAAGTGCTGGGCGCTATTCAAGTCGTTAACGTGGAAGTCAACGCAGCCGGTTTTGACACTGATGACCCGGGGCTAAGCAGTCCTAATTTCAGCCAGTCCATTCAACGTTCTGTATTGCATAGTGTCGTTGTGGAATTTTCACGGGCTGTTGATGATCTGACGACTGCTGACATTCAACTCAAGCTCATTTATCAGGACGGCACGACCTTTGAGCCGGACATGAGTAGTGCGACCTTTGCCAGCGATGATGGGAATGTGACCGTCGAAATCGACCTGCGTGGCGTGACTTTGGAAGATGGTGTGTACGAGTTATTCGTCTTTGACACGGTCGTTGATGCCTCAACAGGTGGACTGTTAGACGGGGATGCAGACACCTTTGCTGGTGGCACCTATCAGTCGAGTCGATTTCATCAGTTCGCCGGAGACTTTAATGGTGATGCCACGTTCAACATTGCTGACCTTGGCGCGTTACAACATTACTGGAATGGCAACACCGCCAACCCGCCATCGTATATTGATGTCAGTGGTGATGATGATGTCAATGCGGATGACCTGGCAGACTTCCAAGCATGGATGTCAAGCCTGGATTTAACCGTTGAAGAACAGGTTGAGAGTCTTGAAGCCTTATCCGTTGATCCGCCAACTCCTTCAGCGAATATGGCGATGGCTTTAGCGGCCTACCAAAACAAGCAGGCAACGTTATCAGTGGTTGACAGTGATGATTCTGATGGTGACGCTGTCGAATTCGAAGACATCATTGGACAATGGCTTGGTTGAATATCCCGGTTGAAATCAGCAGTAGAATCAATCCCGATGCTGCCAAAAGAGTGCAGGTTTGGGCAACGGTCCATGCGTGGTCATGCGGACGAGGTGAACGACACCATCTGCTTCAAGCTTACTCATGAGATTGGTTCGATGCAGGCTGACAGTTTTCACACTCAATTCGAGCTCACGAGCGATTTGTGAACTACTCATACCATCCACAACCATTTGAAGCACTTGGTTTTCCCGGGGACTAAGCTTACTGGCACGCAACTCGAAGGCTTCACGCTGCTGGCGATAGGCAAGAATTTCCTCACTGAGTTTCAGCCCCTCATTCACAGCTTTAAGCAAGTTTTCGATCTGCAAAGGTTTTGGGAGAAAGCTCACTGTCCCCATACGCGTATAGGCGACTGCCAAATTCACATTGCTTGCAACGGACATTGCTATAACGGGCAATTGCGGTGTGTCACAAATATAATCGTGAAGCACTTGATGTGTCTTAAGCTTTGTCCCCACATCAACAAGCAAACAATAAGCAACCTTTTCCACGAAACGATATTTCTTCAGCGCTTTCACATCTTTTAATCGAGTCGTTTGGTAACCATACGTCCCTAACAGCAAACTCAGAGAATGGCTTTGCTGTTCATCAGCTTCGAGGATCAGGAGCATCTGCTTATGAACTTGATTGGAACTGGGCATCAAAGTTACTACTCCATCCAATTAAAGTGACTGAATAACTGATCAATCACCAAATGAGAAATATCAGCTAAAGACAGAACGACCAGACTCTGACACACGATCGCTTGTTGCATCAGTAACCAATTCGTTATCTGAACTGTTGGTTGCTTCAAAAGGCTGGCTTGGAGGATTCACTGGCAAGACCAACTGTGCGACAACGCCCCCCTCTTGATCATTTTCAACTGATATTTTCCCGCCATGCATCCTGCAGATCGACTGTGACATTGCCAGCCCGATCCCCAGGCAATGCGTCCGCGTGGTCTGAAACGGTTCGAAGATGTGGTCATGCATGTCAGCATCAATCCCCGGGCCGTTATCCTTGACTTGCAGAGCCAACGTGTCAGGCTCATGCCCCAAATGGGTAGTAAGTACAATTACAGGATCCACAAAATCGCCATCCGTCAAACACTCAATGGCATTGATAAGCACATTGAATATGACCTGTTCAATCTGGATACGATCACCAATAAACAGGGGCAGGTCATCACACAATTCCAACTGTAAATCAATACGATGTTCTTTAAGCAATGGATTAAGTAATGCCACAGACTCTAATACTGCATGGTTGAAATTCATCGTCGAAAGCCGTGGTGCCGAATGACTGACAAATCGTCTGAGTCGACGGATCAATTCAGCGGCTCTGTGGACTTCCTGATTGGCACGGGTCATGTAATCCAGAATTTCACTGCGATTAAAATTGTCATCCTGCAACATCTTGATACAGGCTTGCGTGTAATTGACTGAAGCTGAAAGCGGATGGTTGATTTGGTGTGCCAGCCCCAAGCCTAGATGCGTTGAAAGATTGAGTCGCTGAAAATGGTTGAGCATCTGCAGCATTGCTTGAGGTGACATCGTCGGCAAACCATCCTCATCGGGCATGTTCGCTGGCGTATCGCGTAAAGTATCTGCGTGGTCATTCACAGGATTCCGGGGGTCCTTGAATGATTGCTTGGATGTGTTAGACGTTTCTTGATGACTCATACGGCCCCACTACTAATTTGCCCGGAATAATGTCCGCCCAGTTACGCTTATTTATTTCATGATCCAGATTCTCCTGGTTTATCATGCATGTTCAGAGCATCCAAATGCATCTGACGAACACGCTGTCTCAAAATATCGGGTTTGATAACTTGCACCTGATTGGCATAACCACAAATCCACCATGAAATCTCTTTGAGGCCATCGACCTTGAAAGTCACCCGAGCCGAACCGTTGTCCAAAAAGCGAACCTTTTGGGTTTTATGCCAATGCACTTCAGCAACGTTCACTGCCACCATGGGAGCAAACTCAAGTTCCACGTCATAGCTCTTGCCTTCATTGATTAATTGCCAGGCGTTGCCAATTTGTTTATCCAAATTGAATCGCGGTTTTGCAAAATGCTTATCGAGCATCTGAAAACTCCGCATCCGAGCAAGCTTGAGAATGCGTACTTCTTTGTACTCATGCATATAGCCAAACAGGTACCAGGCACGGGTTGCAAAATGTAACTGATATGGATTGATATCAAACGTGCTGATGTCCTGACTGATCGGATGTTGATACGTGATCCGAATGGCAGTGCGTTCGTCGATACATCTTTGGATGGAAAGGAACAGTTGGTCTTCGTTGTCACTAATGGCAATGCGATCCGGTGCCACACTGATCGCTTCCACCATGTCGCTGCAATCCGCTCTGATCGGCTCTGGGACTGAAGCCACCAATTTCCAGATGGCCGATAAAGTCGAACCCACCATGGCTCGACCACGTTGAGGCAGATAACTCTTGGCAACCATCAACAAGGCCAATGTCTCCTGCATTGTCAGATTGATTGGCTGCAGGAAACAATTATTCACAATTCGATATCCCTTGTCCGGACTAAAGACATAGGGAATCCCAACTTCATCGAGCATCTTCAGATCGCGAAACAAGGTACTACGGCTGACGTCCAACTCGGCCATCAAATCGTAGATTGTTTTGAACTCGCCACCGCTTTGGAGCAGCGTAATCAAGTGCAACAATCTTTGAATCCGCTGTAATCCCATACTACTCTCTAACATCGTATATCAGGATGCCAATACCCAGTCTCATGTCCTGACACTTCTATGGAGATTCCACAGATTTTCATGGCCAATTCAACCGGTATCAAACATTCATTGTTATAGATGTTCCCCAAAACATGCGGTCGAAAAGGTAATTCAAACCGATCCAAGCTGAGCCCGAGTTAGTTTACAGATCGTATCCCGATGCGATATTGAAGTACACGTTGCAGGGAATATCAGTCTGTGCAAGCATTTAGCATCGCCAAAGTTGGACGATCCGTCAAGCACTTTTTGTGGTTTACAGCAGGGTATTTGATACTTTTATAACGAATTTGGCTTGGAAAATATTCCAGAGAGGCTTTAAGAATTACCCAAACACCCTCTTCAGAACAAACTCAATTGATGACAGATAGGAAATTCAGTCCAATACCAAATGAAAAAGAAACCTGATTCAATACGTTTTATCGAATCAAGCCATGTCTTAAATTTGAATTTGTCATTGAATGGACTTTAGGCAGATTGACCAAAACCACTGCGTTCGAGCAGTCCCATGAATTGGTCAGTAAAGACGAAATTATGCTCAGGAAAATCCAAGCCGGATCGGTTGTTGTCGATGTGACTGAACATCAATTGAATGTCCGCCAACTTCCGGGCAGCATCGGGGCCCTTATGCGAATCGTAGACTTCAACGACTCCCGTGGTCATGGCGCCAGCTTCATCAATGCGATCCATGTCAGCAGAAAAACGAAGCGTCTGACCAGGCAAGGCAGACTCGTAAAAAATAGCTTTGCTGATCTTGGCAAGAATCACCTTCTCGGCAAATTCACGGGCATGGCCGACCATGATCCCAGCCGTCTGTGCCATGCCTTCAACAATCAATGGATTGGGTAACACCGGTGTGGCAGCACGATTCGCCGTCGCAGCAAAGTGATCATGCAACACCTCCTCGGCCAGTGAAACGTTCTTCACCGTCACGATACGGGTTGCTTTTTCAAGCTCAACAATACGATCAATCCACATCCAGCGCATAAGCATCAGCGACCAGGAACTAACGACTAGGGACTAGGGGAAAGACATTTGAAGCCATCAAATTACTTCCTGTGTCTTAACCCTAGTCCCTAGTCGCCAGTTCCTAATCCCTCTCCTGGTTTTAACCCACTTTACCTTCGATGAACTTCACGATGGTATCCACGGTGAAGATGTTGGAGAACTCTTCGACATCACGATTGGCATCGAACTCATCAAGTGAGCCTTGAGCATGGGGCATGCGTTTACGCAGCTCTGCCATACCTGCATCGGTGACTTTGCCGTCCTTGACGTACTCTTCGTCTTCCAACACGTTGGAGGGGAAGATTTCGCCTTGGTCGATCTTGATTTCAAAGGCTTTTTCAAGACGGAAAACAATGTCAAGAAAGTCGATGGATTCGGCACCCAAGTCTTCGGTGAGTGTCGCCTCGGGCGTGACTTCGTCGTCGTCCACTGCCAATGCGTCAACCAGAACTGCCTGGACCTTGCTGAAAATTTCTTCGTTAGCCATTTGAATCTCCGTTGCTGCTCAGTAATTGTAATCGTCAATTACCGGAAATGGTGTTATCTGTTTTATGCTGATGTTGATGTTGATGCAGTGGCATTCATGGGAGCCAATGCAAATTTACCCTGGACCGCGACACTGCCGTCCACTTTTCCTGTTCCGACCATTTGCCACTTGCCGTCTTTTTCACCTTTACAGGTCACTTCAACGGACAGCGTCTGGCCGGGTTTGACCATGTTGCCATACCGGATATTACGAGCTTCAGCCATGATCAACGGCATATCACCGGTATCATGGGACTTCTGCAACAGTATCCGTGCAGCTTGAACCAGCGTCTCAAGCATCATCACGCCCGGTAAGACCGGGAAGCTGGGGAAGTGATCCGCCAGGTACTCTTCAGCACTGGTCACATTCTTCACCGCGACGATACGATCGGCTTCTAATTCAATCACTTTGTCGATCAATTCGAATTTCAAGCCAAGCCTCTTTACAATAGTCACCCTTGGAAGTTTAATCCCGTCCATTTGGACAGCTTCCGGGCGATATAGAATCAGGAATATTAGTCTTAACCAACACGCAACGCAAACATTGAGCCCGACCTCATGGGCGAACAGGACCCATACATCATGACGATTACAGAACAACTCGCTCAACTCAAAGAAGCCTTCGCGGCCAAGTACGGCTCGGCACCAACTCACGCTGCTGTTGCGCCCGGTCGCGTGAACCTCATCGGCGAGCATACCGACTACAACGCAGGGTTTGTCTGCCCTATCGCCATTGAGCGTCAAACCATGATCGTCGCCAAGCCCAACGGCACCAATACTATCAACGTCAACTCCATCGGCATGGAAGATCAGCCCGGCCAATTCGAAATCTCCGAAAACCTTTCACAAGGTGAACCCGAATGGGCCAACTACGTCAAAGGTGTCGTCTTTGGCTGTCTTAAACGTGGCATCAATCCCGGCGGCTTTGATGCGTATCTCAGTTCAACCGTCCCCTTGGGGTCCGGCCTCTCCAGTAGTGCTGCCTTGGAAGTCGCGGTCGCCACGCTGATCGCCGACATAGCTAACGCGGAACTGGGCGTCACGGATAAAGCCCTGCTCTGCCAGAAAGCCGAACACGATTTTGCCAACATGCCCTGCGGGATTATGGATCAGTACATCTCCGCCGGCGGTGCCGAAGGTTGCGCGATGCTCTTGGACTGTCGAACCAATACACCTGAACATGTCCGCCTGGCTGACCCATCGGTAGCTGTGCTGATCATCAACTCCAACGTCAAGCACAAACTCTCAGGCAGTGAATATCCCCAACGCCGTCAGCAGTGCGAAACGGCAGCCAAAATCCTGGGCGTCGAATCATTACGTGATGCAACCCTGCAACAACTCGAAGCAGCCAAAGACAAAATGGACGCTGTCGTCTACAAGCGTGCTTTGCATGTCATCGGTGAGATCAAGCGAACAGCCGAAGCTGCCAAACTCATGGAACAGAACGCATGGCAAGCAGTCGGCGAACACATGTACGATTCGCATGAAACCCTCAGTCGCGATTTTGAAGTCTCAACCAAGGAACTGGACCTGCTCGTTCAACTGGCTCAAAGCATCGGACTCTCTGGCGGGGTCTATGGTTCACGGATGACCGGCGGCGGATTCGGCGGTTGCACCGTCAGTCTTGTGGAAGCTCAAAAAGCAAACATCATCAGCGAGCAAATCTGCAAAGCCTACATGGAACAGTCCGGCATTGAGCCCACTGCCTTTGTCACCCGACCTGCTCAAGGCGCTCATGTATTGAGCGTTTAAAAACTCAATTTTTCACACAAACCAATCCCTCAAACACACCAGGATTCCCTCGGTGTGTTATTTTTATGCCTTTTACGATCCATATACTATAAAATGTACATTTTTTACCCCTTTTTGGAACCTTTTGCAGGAGAAACGTGATGCCCCGCCCTATTCTCATTGGCCTACTGACTGTTTGCGTTTTCTGCTTGATATCACTTCGTATCAAGGCGCAGGACAAACCTCAGCCCAAACACATTCTCATCCTCGTCACCCAAGCTGACAAAATGACCAGTGGCAAGCCCACCGGACTCTGGCTTGAAGAGTATGCCGTCCCCTACAACCTTTTTAAATCAAACGGATGTGTTATCACCACTGCAACGCTCAATGGTGGCAAGGTGCCAATCGATGCTCGAAGCAAACCCAATGCCCAACAGGCATCACGTTGGAAGCAGGCGATTGAACAACTCAACCAAACCGTCGCGTTAAACAGCGTGGACATTTCAACGATGGATGCCATCGTCATTCCCGGTGGGCATGGCGTCATGTTCGACTTGGCCGACTCCTTGGCAGCAACGAAAGTCATCGAGACATTCAATCAGCAAAACAAAATCATCGCAGCCATCTGCCACGGGCCAGCGGCATTGGTCAACGCCAAAGGTATTGATGGCAAACCACTCGTCGCAGGTAAAGACATGACTGCTTTTTCAGATAGCGAAGAACAGGCCGTCCAACTTGTCAATGACATGCCCTTCCTGCTGGAATCCAAACTCAAGGAATTGGGTGCCAAAGTCACCACGACTTCCAACTTCAAACCCTATGCAACCCAATCAGGTAATCTCATCACCGGCCAGAATCCCGCATCCAGTCATGCCGCAGCAGAGTTGGTTATCAAAGCATTGAAACAGAAATAAACCGCATTTTAAAATTCGTACATCATGATTGGATCCACTGCTTGTTGTGAATCCAAAATACATGTCGGCAAAGAGACATGGCAAATACATTACCTTAACTGCACCAAGAAGCGTTTGATTTAAACACGAAGGCGCGAAGGTCACGAAGGACACGAAGAGATGGCAATTTTTGTTGTTTTTGCTTGTGCGTTGAATAAGGGCATATTCAAAGATTGGAATGCCTTCCTTCGTGACCTTCGTGCCCTTTGAGCCTTCGTGTTAAAAAATGAAGTTACTTCAACAGACGCATACACCTTCGGAAACACTAGACTCAATACACCAATAAAGATTAAACCGTGTAAACGAGAGTTTATTGGGATTAGGAATACAGGCTTCACCGAACAGCTCAAAGAAACTTCATCCGTAATCAATTACAATACGCCCATCATGGATGATCCAATCGTATATCTCAACGGCGACTATACCCCTTTATCCCAAGCCAAAGTCAGCGTGATGGATCGCGGCTTTCTCTTTGGTGATGGTGTGTATGAAGTGCTTTTTTATCACCACGGCAAACCCATTGCTGCTGACGACCACATCGCCAGGCTTGAGCATTCACTGAATCAGGTCGGCATCAAACAGCCTCACGAAAACCTCATGGCAATCAGTGATCGACTCATCAAAGAAGCGAATCTCACCGACGCCAGAGTCTATTGGCAAATTACACGCGGCGCCGACGCAAGACGCAATCATGTCGCGCCAAGCAATCTGCAACCAACCGTGTTTGTGATGGCCGAACCCGAAAAACAAGTTGACGTTCAAGCTGGCCCCGCAGCAGTCAAAACGATCTTACTACCCGACCAACGTTGGCATCGCTGTGATATCAAATCCCTATTGCTACTGCCCAACTGCATTGCCAAAATGCAGGCCAAGCAAGCCGGATGCGATGAAGCGATACTGCATCGAGACGGCATTGTGACCGAAGGCTCGTCAACGAGTTTGCTGATGGTCAAGGATGATAAGCTCATCACCCATCCAGCAGACCAATGGATACTTGGTGGGATCACACGATTGAATTTACTTGCCATCGCCCGTGAACATGGCATTGAAGTCCGTGAAGAAACCTTCACGATTGATCAGATGCTCAATGCCGATGAACTGATGCTCGGCGGGACAACGACACTGGTCGCAGCAGTCACCCAAGTCGATGACCACATCATTGCCGATGGTAAAATCGGCCCAATGACCCGCAAACTTTTTGAATGGTTTTTCGCCTAAACCTCAGACATTGTTTTCGGAACGTCCGGGGGTTCAAGGATCGATGTGCAAATCAATCCGTTTTCCTGGACCTTCAACAAATGCTTCAAAGATCCGTGTGACCATCATGGCGTATGCCAATGCCCCTTGTGTTAAGGGTTCGTTGTGCAGGACTGCTTTGATCAGCGCGTTGATCTCATTGTAAAAACCTTGAATGAAGACGCCCTTGTTATAGAGTTGGCCCAGCGAGAACTCCGGCTCCCAGATGGCGGATGTCTCGTTGATTGAACCGGTGTAAAAATGGGGTGCCGAGCCGTAGCTTGTGCCTTGTTCATAGGGTGGATTTCGGTCATATCTCAGACGGATATTGTTTTCAATGACGATGCGTCGACCGTGCTGGCCGACGATCATGGTGTTTTCCATGCCACCGTTTGAAGCTGCCCCATGTGTCATTGCCAGCATGCAGACCGCCCCGTTTTCAAAGGTGAATGTCACAGCACCTGCCCCATCGGCAGACCGCTGATAGTAAAGCGAATTCGGCATGCCAAGTAAGTAAACCATCAACGCTGCGGGATGGCAGAGATGATCCAAAAAGCTGATCACGGATGTGACTTTTTTCTTTTCATGAATGTACGTCTGTAATTCCTCGACAGTGGGGATCTGCTGCGGGTAGGTCATGGACAGCAATTGCACTTGACCAAAGTCCGGTTCGTTCATCAATTCTTTGGCTTTGACGTTCACGGGGAAGAACATTTTTTTCAATCCCGTCACCACATGCAGCTTTCGCTCATTGGCCAACTCCTCAAGCATTTGCAGGTCTGCCACCGTAGCAGCGGGAGGTTTTTCCATCCAGACATGCATGCCTGCGTTTAAGCAATCTGCTGCAATGGCCGGATAGCGCGGCCGGCCGGATTCATCGTAATTGGTGACGATCATCACCGCATCGAGTTCACCATCGGCAAGCATCTGGTGATAGTTGTCATAAGCACGACTCGCTCCAAACTGCTTGGCAAAGGCTTGGGCTTTGGAGATATCCAGATCACAAACCGCATCAAGAGACACTGGCAGAAACTGCAACGTCGCATACAGGTTCCGAAAGCTGTGACTGCCACAACCGATAAATCCGAGCCGTAGCATCGGTTCATCAGTCAATTGCCCGTGATGGTTGATATGCATGATGCGTCCTTACAACGTTTGATATTCAATCGTGACGGGTTGTCCAGATTCGACCGATGCGAGAATCGCTTCATAGAGCATCATGGTCTTGTAACTTTGGTAAATACTTGAGCGCGTGGTATTGACATTATCCTCTATCGCCTTGAAAAAGGCGACGATTTCCGCCAGATGCCCAGTCTCGTTGCCACTGTCGCCACTACTGGTAAAAGTCGGCGGTTCACGCCATTCCGATGGCTTGTTATCCTCTGTGATCCGCCATGTGCTGGAGTTGTGGATGGTCATGAAGTTGCCACCTTTGACGGTTAACTCAACTTCCTCGGTAGGTATCTGAAAGGATCGGCCATCGGCAAAGGTCATCGTCCCAACCGCGCCGCTGGCAAAGTGTAAACTCACCGCATACGCATCAGGCCCCTTGGCAAAGGCAAATACCCTAGCAACATCACCAAGCAAATACATCGCCAGATCAATGGTATGCACGCAGAAGTCAAAAAGGAACATCCGGTGTGGCGTGTTGTTGGCATATTGCGCACTGCAATAATCAATGGACATCGCGTAGATCGCATCAGGCGGAAATTGCTCAAGCCAATCCTTAGCGCGAGAGTAGGCCACGTTGTAACGTTTTTTAAATGCCGTCATGCAAAGTAAGCCGGTGTCCCTGGCAACCTGCGCGACTTCCAACGTCTGCTGAGCAGTCAAGGCAGGCGGCTTTTCCGTGTAAACCGGATAGCCCATTTTCAATATTTTTTTGGCCAACTCATAATGCCCCTGGGGTCCGGTGCAGATCATCACACCATCGGGCTTAAGCTCATTGAGCATCGCATCGACATCGTTAAATGGCTTGCCACCAAAACGCGCAGCGTTGTCAGCAGCCTTTTGCATTTGCAGATCACAAACACCCACAAGGTATCCGCCAGCAGCAGCGATGTTGGGATATATCCGACGGGTTGAAAGATTGCCTGCGCCGATCATACAGACACGTGGTCCATTCATGGGTTTGTCTCCTGTACACCCAGGTTTTGCAGATGAGTTAACGCATTGCCAAGTTCTGTCATGGTACGCTGAGCGTCACTGTTTCGAGTATCCAATTCCAGTTCCACGACGATATCGCCACGATAATTCTGATGGGCTAAATGCTCAAAAAGGCCTGAAAAATCGACATTTCCCGTCCCAAACGGCACGGAGTTGCCTGCAGAATCAATCTCGTTGATATGCACCAAGGCGATGCTGTCACCCAGCAACTCAACGCCCTGCTGCCAACTCACCCCTACACGTGCAAAGTGTCCGACCTCCAACAAGGTCTTCATGCGAGGGTCATTGATACCCTGGATGATGGATGCAAAATCATCAAGCGTGGTGATGGGCGTGCCCTTGTGATTCTGCAAAACAGGTGTCACCTCGATATTTTCAGACTCAAGTCGATCCAAAAACGGTTTGGCTGCATGAATGTAAAGATCCCGACTGTTGGCTTTGTAGAGTACGACCTTAACGCCAATGGACTGAGCATATTTTGCAGTGGCTACCGCAGCATCCAATGATGTCGCAACTTGCTCGGTAACGGCTGGCAGGTGCATCGACGTAAACGTCATCTCATACTGCTTCGCCAAAGCCAGATACTGTTCCGAAGGTTGATTGATGTCCAAAGCAGACGCGCACCATGTGCAAAAGGATTCGAACTTCTTGAACCCCAAGGCAGCGTAAGCAGGAAATATCTGCTCAAGTGTCCATTGTGGGATACAGGCCGGCGAGGATACGAGTTGGTCAATCGTGATGGGCATGGGTTGACTCGTCTTTCAACTTTGTTTACTGGGATTCACCGATAGTTTGTCGATGAGCTGACGAAAAAGCGATCAACAAATGTGCTTCACCGTCACCAATATTACGTGCACCGTGCTTGATGTCCTTGGGGATGGTGATACTGTCACCTGTATTCATGACAAACCAGCCTTTACCATCAATGTAATGCTCTATGCTGCCCCCAAGGACATGCAGAACTTCCTCGCAGTTGGGGTGATAGTGAATGGGATTAGAGCATTTGGACTTAAGAATACAGCGTCCAACGGTTAAGCCTGTCGAATGGGACAGTTCCCCTGCTGCGTACCAGTGAAGCTCCCCCCATTCAAACGACTCCATGGAAGCCTGTTCGTGGGTAACCAATGTAAAATCGTCTGCCATGTTCGGATCCTTATGCTTTGCCAATTGACGGTTGTCGCGTAAAATAACTGACAAGCTCATTATTCAACTTTGTTGAATTAAAGTCAACTATATGGAAATTATTTTATGAATACTCCCGACATCGGCTCTCGAATTCGCACGCTGCGCAGGCGCATGGGATGGACATTGCAGGACGTTGCAGATCGGTGTGATTTTACGCGCAGCCTGTTATCGAAAATTGAAACGGGTAAAACCATCCCCCCCGTTGCGACTTTGACACGTATTGCTCAGACGCTGGGTGTCTCGGTGTCTTCGCTGCTGGATGATGGTGAAGATCACGGGACGATTGTGCAAAGCGCGGATGCGCATCATGTCGATGCGATGACTCCGACGGACAAGGGATACAAGTTCTTTGCCTTTGCTGCCAATCGGAGTCAGAAATTGATGCAGCCGCTGCTTTTTGAAGCTCGCAAGGACAGCATCAAACCACAGGCCATGACGCATGGTGGTGAAGAATTTGTGTATGTGCTCAGTGGGAAAATGCGTTACCGCGTTGGCAGTACGGTTCATCTGCTTAAGCCTGGAGACAGTGTGTATTTTGATTCGGATCAAGAACACGAGCTTGAACCCGTCAGCGAAGTTGTGCGTTTTTTAGCCGTCTTTGCCGAAGCGCCCAAGCCCGCTAAAAAACAGTCACGCAAAGGGCGAAAATAGATCAAATAAGGTCTTCGAAAAACCATGATGTATTTTATACCGCCAAGATCGCAGAGCTAAAAACCAAGAAAAAGTCCTTGAAAGAAAACCAAAATCTTTGCCTTGTTAAACTTGGTGTCCTTGGCGTCTTGGCGGTGTAAAAACGAATTTGGTTTTTTCAAAGGCCTCAATTCCCAAAGAGTCCGCGCAGGGCATCAATGGTTTTTTGGGTGTCGTTTTTCTTTTCTTCTTTCTTGGGTTCAGCGATTTGTTGCTGCTGGGTTTGTTGAGCCTGTTGTTGCGTTTGCTGTTGCGTTGTTGTTTCTTCAGCAACGGGAACAGGTTCTTTGACAGCCGGTTTATTAGGCCAAGTGCGTTTGGTTTTAAACTGCTTGACATCCCCACCACTAATTGCACTGCCCGCAACCTGCCCAAGAATTGCCCCCAAGCCTCCAAGTTTATCGCCTGCCAATTCTCCACCTGCGACCATGGCCCCCAGTTGGATCGCCAGTTCTTTGATGCCTTGGGGCTTGACACCATTTAGCGGACCAACGATAGGCAGTTCAAAAATGGTGTCCGCAGAGACGTACTTTCGCAGACTGCTGCCGATGCTGTACAGCGTCACCGCGGGGATTGCCATGCCCATATTGACGGTACTTTTGACCAAGTCGACACTACCTTGCGTGCCGATGGTTAAGGTGTTGATTCGGGATTTACCCATGAGTTTCACATCATCGATTTGCATCCACAGGTCATTGGTCTGTGTCACGCCGTTACGCATGTTGATCATGAGGTTGGTGAACTTGGCATCCTGCTTGGAACTGATATTCAGGGATCGATCCAGATTACCAAGGCCTTCGCCCATGCTGTTGAGCAGCCAACTGTTTTGCAGGGAGATCGTGCCTAATTCCAGTTGCATATCCGCGGAGAGCTTGGAAAGTTCAAAGCCTTCGAGGGGCATTGAAAAGTCCTTGGCAAAAATGGTCGCCTTGATTGGATCACGGGACGAGGTCGCATCAATGAGAACCGGATTGCCATACTTGAGCAGGGTCTTGGCGGTCTCCGGGGTGACGGCCAAGGTAACGATTGCATCTTTGCGAAGTGTCAGATTACGGTTGGTGTCGATGTTTGCAGGAATGGACAGCGACGTGAATTTACCAACCAGTGAAAGGTCGATATTCCCCGGATACGAACCAACGGCTTTGATGTCCGCAGTGGGTCCGATGATGCCAGCGAGTTTGCCATCCTGTCCGGTAAGTGCGTCGATCAATTCGATGGGGAGTTGTGGTATCTGTGTATCGGTTTGAATGGTCGCGTGCAGAGCATCGACCTTGCCGTCCTTATCCAGCAGGTTGGTGATGACAGTCTGACTGGAAAGTGGGCTTTGATAGGTTTTACCCTGCGCGTCCTGGCCGATCATGTTTGCAGAAAGACTGGTGTTTAACGGTGAGCCAAGATTGGCAGCATCGACGCGCATTTTCAAATCGTCGATCACCATGGGTAACTTCGTGGAGGTCTGGACAAACGCAAGTCGCTGAGCACCAAAACCGATCCCGATCTGAGCAGCAGCAAGCGATCCGCCACCGGTTGGGACGGTGAGTTTTTCAATTGCAAATTGCAGTGATGCAGGTTTAACGAGTTGCCAATCACTGCTGGTGGTTTTAGGGGTATTGGTTGTATTTTTCTTAAAAGTTTTCTGGAGTTTGTCGACAGCATCAGGCGTCACGATGAGATTGATTTTGCTACCCGGCTCGACGATGAGAAATTGATCCTGCATTTTTGCTTTGGCGGAAATCTCCAACACATTGGACTTGGCGGCGACATTCATTTGCATGTCTTTATCCAAGGGGCCGTCGGCAGTAACCGCCAACGTGTCGATGCGTGATCCCAATACAGCAAAGACCTTGCCCTGCATGCCCGAAAGGGTATCGACCAACGCGACGGGCACATCGGACATGATCAATTTCAAATCACGGGCGGATACCGTTCCGAGTAAATCTGTGAGTGAAACATTCGTGTCGAGTTTGCCTGATGCGGTGTTGCCTTCATACATCTCCGCAGTGAGTCGGATCGGCAAGGTGGTGGTATTGCCCTTGCCTAATGTCAAAACGGCATTGCGTAATGACGCATTAAGTCCACCGGGTAAACCTGACGGTTCAAGACGGTCGGCTGAGAGTTGCATGGCGATGACCGCCTTGTCCATTTGAGCTTGGTCAATCGGCCAAACCAGTTCGGTGACCTTGCCTTTGAAGGTAACAGGTTTTGCCAAGGTCATAGGCGCAGGCGATGCGGAGGCTACTGGCTGGGGGTTAGCATTGGCATTGGGATTGGGATTGGGATTGGGATTGGGAATATCATTGCCATTGCCGTTGCTACTTCCATTTCCATTGGTTTTGTTCGATCCGGTAAACAGCGCGAGCAGTTCGGGGGTGACCTTCACATCCACAGAACTTTGCGGATCCAGGACAACCAGGTCATTCTTGATCATCGCGGTCACATCGGTATTGATGGCAATACTTGAGGTACTGAGCTTAAGCCACATATTGGGCACTTGTGGATGTCTCAGTCCAGCTTCCGTTGGGAGCATCCGTCCCTTGAGTGTAATGGTCTGTTTGGCTCCGACGACTTGATTGACGAGTTTATTGACATTGAACTTGAGCTTTTTAAAGACCGGTAAAAGTGTCGGCAACTGCCAGGGCAGCAAGGTCATATTGGCTTCAAATTGAGCTTTATCACGTTGGAGGTCCCCCTTGCCATCAAAGAGATTGATCACCTTGGAGGACATGGCAAAGGCGCCGGGACTGCCTCCTGCTTGTGAAGCTTGGAAGCCGCCGACAAATTCGATTTTCTGCCCGAACTTTTCGCTCTTAAGTGTCCATGCGGGTTTAGCCAGTTTGATCACCTGGTCTTCACCGCTGCGTAAGAGAACGTCTTCAAAGTTCAACGCCAGATCGATCACTGCGTCGTGAATCTGCCACTGGTTTTGAGTTCGTGGGATGTTGAGCTTTGTGATTTGGAGCGTGGCGAGGAAAGGTTGTGTGAGCAGTACAGGCTTATCAGCAGGCAGCTTTGTTGCGACTGCATAAAGCGCAGGCGTAATCTGCATGGTCATACGGCCGGTGTCCACATGATTGATGCCACTCTGATCAATCTTCAGCGCCAGGTCAGCATTGATGAATTGGGACTTGGCCTTGAAATCCAGATTACCATTGGGCAGGCCGGAGGTCTTGTCGTATTGCATTTGCGAATTGATACTGGCAGTAAGTGTCGGGCCTACGGCATTGCTGATGAGTCCGCCTGTTTGGAAGAGTTCATCGAAAATCACCAGTCCGACATTCTGCACGCTGCCTGTAATGGTGGCTTTGACATTGGAAAGCTTGGTGTCGTTGGCCGCAAGATCAGCAAGCAGATTCTGTAAATCCACATTCAGGTCAAACGTCCCCTGCTGATTGCTTTGAGTAACTTGCCCTTTGAATCGGAGTGTAACCGGCTGGTTATCCCCCATGGCATTGAGTTGAAGGGATGTACCTGAGAGTTTGAGTGTGCCCAGATTCTGATCGGTTGACTGGAGTTGCACATCGGTGATCGTCATGTTCAGATCAGCTTCAAGTTGGCTAAGACCTGAAGCGCCACCAAAGGCGGGGAGCTTAAGGCGATTGATTGCCAGGACGATGCCAAAGGGTTCGAGGAGTTTTGCTGATGAGGTCTTTGCTGCTGCGGCCCATGCTTCGGGGGTGACATCCAAGGTGACTTGTGTGTTGGTCATGTCGACGGTTTTGTCGATATCCAGGTTGGAAGTCACACTGCCTCGCAAAGGGCCTTGGTTGAGGTTGGATGCAAGCTTGCCAACGATGGGTTGGCCTGCTTTAACGGATAAATCCACGCGTGTGTCCGTAAGGTTTGTCACCTCTTGATCGGGAGCAGAGAAGGTCATTTGATCCATTACCAGATTCACGTTCGCTGCCATCCCTTTGGGGATCATCTGTGAAACGGCTTGGTCTGCTTCTACGGATACAGTCTTGGCGGGTGTGTCCGTTGACTCGGATGATTCGGTTGATGTCGTTGAACTGGAGGACGACTTGACGACTCGCTGGAGGTTGTTGGAACCATCGGTCAACTGAACAACATGCAGCGCTTTGATATGCAGGGACACATCCCCAAAGTCCCGATTGCCCGTTGCCAGTCCAAAGAGACTCACACTGGGCAGGTCAATTTTTTCAATTTCAAGAAGCATCTGCCCTGCTTGATCCGCAATCTTGAATCCGGCAACTTTCTGCGAGCCAAACCACGACAAGGACAAGCTGTCAATCGTGGCTGAACCGTTGAGTTGGTTGTTGATCTGTGAAACGATCACACCCTTGAACGGCCCGGAGAGCAGCATCGGCAACATGAGCAGTGAAATCGTCAGCAGGACAAATACGATAACAATGATCTTCAACAGCCGACGCTTTTTGGGCTTCGTTGCTGTGGAAGTATTGTCGGATTGCGTTTGTGAAGTGGACATAAGCAGGACCTCCCTCGTGAAATTCATTAGCAGTAATCATTGTACCGCGCAGCATGCTACAGGTTTCATATTGACGATGAGTTAACACGTAAAAGACAGATATGATTCCATGTAAAAAGCCCACATAAAAAGACAACACCGACTGATGGTCGGTGTTGTCGCGGTTTGAAATTGGTTATGGGCTGGTCAATATCATCAAAGGCGTGTTGCAGCCAGTGAAGCCAGTTCGGAACGTTCACTTTTCGCAAGTGTCACATGCCCGATCATCGGTTCGCCCTTGAGTCGTTCGACGATGTATGCCAGTCCGTTGGACGAGGAGTCCAGATACGGATTGTCGATCTGCCCCACGTCACCGGTGAGAATGATCTTGGTTCCTTCACCTGCACGTGAGACGATGGTTTTGATCTCATGAGGTGTAAGGTTCTGAGCTTCATCCACAATCATGAATTGATGGGGAATACTTCGACCACGAATATAAGTCAGCGGCTCCATGACCACCTGTTCGGAGTCGATGTATTGCTGCACGCGATTTTCCGATGTGCGACTTTCAGCATGCTGCGTGCCGACACTTCGGGTGGAAAGCAGGTACGACAGGTTATCGAAAATCGGCTGCATCCAGGCTGCAAGTTTTTCATCTTTGTCACCTGGCAGGTAACCAATATCACGGCCCATGGGCATGATCGGGCGAGCGACGAGCAACTTGTCATAACGATGTTCACTGATCACCTTGTGCATCCCCGCAGCGATGGCAAGGAGCGTCTTACCGGTACCTGCTGCACCGAGGAGTGTGATGAGTTTCACATCATCATCAAGCAGCAGATCCATCGCCATGGTTTGCTGAAGGTTGCGAGCCAGGATTCCAAATACAGGTTTGCGGGGGCCATGGACCGGGATGATGTGATCGGTATCCCCGAGCACGCGTCCCAAGCCGGTATGTGAATCGTCAAGATCATCCTGCAATTGGACAAACTGGTTGGCCCAGAGATTGATGCCGACGCTTTTGCCATCGTCGGTTGTGCGGACCAGGTGTTCGCGGATCGATTCAATGGGAAGCTGCTTTTCTTCATACAAGGTATCAATAATAGTTGATGAAACCTTGAGCGTGATAAAGCCGTTGTAGAGACTATCGGCATCGACTTTCTGTGCTTCGAAGTCTTCGGTTTGAATGCCCAGTGAATGGGACTTGAGACGGACATTGACATCTTTGGTGATGACGATGGCCTTCTTGCCACTCTCTTTGAGATTCCAGGCAACAGCGATGATGCGATTGTCCGGCGACTCCTCGCGCAGGGGCGCAGGGCGATCGGCGGTGGCAAACTCCACGCGAATGGTGCCCTTGTTACCGTTCCATTCGACACCTTTAACCAGATCCCCCTTCTCACGCAGTGAGTCGAGATGACGGATCACCTGTCGCGCGTTTCGGCCGACATCGTCATTGGACTTTTTGAATTTATCGAGTTCTTCAAGAACCACGAAGGGGATCACCACTTCATTGTCATCAAACATGAACAACGAAGCGGAGTTGTGCAGAAGGACGTTGGTGTCCAGCACAAAAGATTTGATTTGTGTGCCCTTGGAAACTACCGGGGGCGAAACGACCGGGCCATCCACTTGTGTCAAGTGTAATACCTCCCTGGGGGTTTGGTTGGTGCTTTGGACTCCTTCCAAAGCGGGTTCATCAACGCTTATTCAAGTATACAAACTACACGGCAAGCAGGTCGAATGTTGCATCGTAAAAACATTGATTTTCAAAGAATGCAAAACACTCCGATAACATTCAAACTTGTATTCAACAAAGCTTTGCCAAAACATCGCGATCGAACGAAAAAGAGCACCGGTTTGGTGGCCGGTGCTCTTGAATGGTGTTGTACTATTTTGCTCAGGGCTGTTCGACAACTTCCTCGTCAGATTTTTCTGCGCTGTCAGATGCGACCTTGATGCGATTGATCGCAGCCAGATATGCCTTGGCAGCGGCTTCGATGACATCGGTACTCAGACCTCTGCCACGGACGGTGCGGTCATGGTGTCGAATCTTCACGGAGACTTCACCTTGAGCATCTTTCCCACTCGTCACGCCACGGGTGCTGTAATCTTCAAGTGTCACGGTCACGCCGGTGGCCAGTTGAATCGCCGAGTAAATCGCATCAATCGGACCATCGCCTGTTGCAGCTTCCATGCGATGTTCACCGGTGGAATCTTTGATTGCCACCATAGCCATCGCGGTATCGCCGCTTGAGCTTGTGACCTGAAAACGATCCAGTTCCCAGAGAACGCGCGTCTTGCCAATCTGCTCGTCGAGGATGGCTTCAATGTCTTCGTCGTAGACATCCTTCTTTTTGTCAGCGAGCAATTTGAAAGCGGTAAAACTGCGCTGAAGCAAATCGTCATCAGGCTGATAGCCCAGTTGATTCAAACGATCGCGGAAAGCATGACGACCTGAGTGCTTGCCCAGGACCAGTTTGCTTTCAGGGATGCCCACGTCCAGCGGGTCCATGATTTCATAGGTACTGCGGTCTTTGAGCATGCCGTCCTGATGAATGCCCGACTCATGTGCAAAGGCGTTCTGTCCGACGATGGCTTTGTTGCGTTGAACCGCCAGGCCGGTGAAGTTGGAGACCATGCGTGAGAGCGGATAAATTTTCTTGGCATCAATGCGCGTTTGATACTTGGCGAAATAATCTTTGCGCGTTCGCATCGCCATCACAAGTTCTTCGAGCGACGCATTGCCAGCTCGTTCACCGATGCCGTTGATGGTGCATTCAATCTGCCGACAACCGTTCTGCACCGCTGCAAGGGAGTTGGCGACGGCCAAGCCCAGGTCGTTGTGACAATGCGAGGACAGGTAAATGCCCTTCTCATCGATGACTGGCAATTTCTCACGGACGTAAGCAAAAATATGCCCATACTCTTCGGGGACCGCATAGCCCACGGTGTCGGGGATGTTGATGGTAGTGGCACCGGCTTCAATGACTGCCTGCGTAATTTGAACCAGAACATCCAGTTCAGTACGCGAGCCGTCTTCAGGTGAGAACTCCACATCGTCGGTGTACTGACGAGCTTGGGCAACGGACTCGACTGAGATTTTGATGATCTCGTCGATGGCTTTATTGAGCTTGTTCTCACGATGGATTTTGCTTGTTGCACAGAACACATGCACGCGACCATGCTTGGCTTTACGGATCGCTTCCCCTGCACGGGATACGTCACGCGGGACACAACGGGACAAGCCACAGACGATGGAGTTTTCCACTTCCTGACTGATCGCGTAAACCGATTCAAAGTCGCCCTGCGAGGTGATGGGGAAACCTGCTTCGATCACATCCACACCCATCGCTTCGAGCTTGCGGGCGATCTCAATCTTCTCCTGGAGGTTCAGCGTTGCGCCTGGGGATTGCTCACCATCGCGTAACGTTGTGTCGAAGATTCGGATCATCTGAGTGTCGGACATCGGTGTGTCTCCTTGCTGGGCCGGCCAGTGTCCCGGTTCTTCCGGGTAGTTTATGAATTCAAAGACCGGCAATATTAGTTTCTAACTGACAAAAATCAAAAAAAAAGCCCCGTCTGCATGAGGTGGGCAGACAGGGCGTTACATTTAATCTGGTTGGTTCCGAAATGTCTTTAAAACTTTCGGGCTCCAGCAATGTCCTATCTGCGAAGTGATAGTAGCAGCAAACCTGGTAGGTTCTTGCTGTTGCCATCAATACAGAGATAGGAAGCTTTTGCGTTCATTGGTCAAAGAATCCTAAACGGTCACTCAATACATGTCAATTAAAATTTGGGATTAGGGATTAGGGATTAG
>DLCK01000072.1:77454-77721 GCA_002480565.1 Phycisphaerales bacterium UBA7800
GATTAGGGATTAGGGATTAGGGAAGACTACATTGATTGGTTGGACAGGATCACAGGCACAAGCCGCCAGATGAATCCGCAGGATGAATCTGACGGGTCACAGAATTGTTAAACATATCTCTCATCGGCCAACCGCTTGCGGTATACTGTGACGTTCCGACAAAATGCGGTTCCGATAGTCACTTCCGGGGGGGCGTGATGCGTTGCGGATGTAGCGGCCGCTGGGTGACTTGATCATTCAGAGGAAAGTCCGAACACGGCAGGACAC
>DLCK01000072.1:78133-172624 GCA_002480565.1 Phycisphaerales bacterium UBA7800
TGAAAAGGTGCGGTAAGAGCGCACCGCATGGCTGGTGACAGTCATGGCAAGGTAAACTCCGTCGCGTGCAAGACCAAGCAGTCTGCGATGCCTTGTGCATCACAGTTGTCCGACTGAGCAGACGGGTAGGTCGCTTGAGCCTGTGAGTAATTGCAGGCCTGGAGAAATGGTCGCATATGTGATTCGTCACATAAACAGAATTCGGCTTACCGTCCGCAACGCAACACGCCCCCCCCGGAAGTAGCCCTTGGAATCAAGGACTTCCATGGCTCAACCACTGAGTCACAGAGGTACAGAGTCCAAGGTAGAATGAAAAATCAATTTCGTACTCAAGCCCAATGCTCAGATTCCAGGGCAAACGCATGTATGTATTTTTTTGCCTTAGCGAGCCGGCTCGTGTCGAGCCGGGATTGAGCGAAGCTCAAATTCAGCACACAAACAACATGTTTGATACCGAAATTTTCTTCAGCTAAGGATTTCGTCGCGACACCCGATGGCTTGCAAAGGCACAAATGTCTACATGCGTTCACCCTGGCTCAGGTTCTGCGAAGCATCGGATATCTGCGTGCATCTATTATCGTGCGTATCCCAGTCTTCGCCGAAACTCAGACTTGGGCTTATTGAAAAATCTCTGCCTTGAACTCTGTGCCTCTGTAACTCTGTGGTGAATGCCAACGACATACCTGTACACACACCGACCAATCTACCCTACACCCCTGCCCACTTTCCGTGTACAATTACAAGTATCTATGGTGAACCCCGCGATTGAACTGATACTCTGGACCAATGCCCAGCGTGCTCCACTGGCTGAACAAATCATCAACCAGTTGGCTGGACGTGTCACGTTTTTAGCCATTGGTGGTGAACGTCAACCAGCTGTGACGGACCTTGCGCGGAATCATGATCTGCCTTTTGATGATGACCTGCGGAAGCTGATGATTGAACACCCGCCTGCAGGTTTACTGCTACTGGCCACGGATGAAGTCGGCATCAAGGATCTGGAGTCGGCAGCACAATCGCAGATGATGATTCACACCATCGCCCCGGTGACCAGTTCAATCCCGCATGTGAGTCCGACGACGGTGCATTGTGGATTGCTCCCCCGCTTTAACCAATGTGCAGGTTGGGCGCAGGCCGCAGACCCGCTCTCGTCACTTGGTAAACTCGATCAAATTCATTTCACCAATATCGGTCCGCAAACAGACGCGACACTCTTTGCCCAACTTGTCGATAGTTGGGAGCATCTACTGAGCATGTCCGAAATGCCCACCGATGTCGATGCCGTCCTAAGCAGTCCGCAGGCGATTCCCGAGAGTCTGGAAAAAATCACCGGGCACCTGTGCATCCAAGCCCGACTGGCCAATGGCGGATGTATCCAGATGACGCTCAGCGACCGGGCAGCCATGTCACGCAGACAGATGATGCTCTTTGGTGATGAAGGACAAATCATCGTCACCGACACCAGCTACGAACTCTACCAGCCCGATGGCACGATCATCGACAACTGGGACGGTGGCACGGATATCCCAAGCTATGCCCAACTCATCAGTGACAGTTGGTACAACGCTTTGACCAACCCCTACGCTCAAGCCGTTGACGAAGCCCTTGTCATCAAGCGTCGCAAAGCAGCCTTGGGTTGTGCGCATGCGTGTCTGATCAGTGCCCGAACCGGTGAGTCAGAAACACCCGGACGCGTGTTGGAATTACAGGTCTGATCCAAACCACTTGCGGTTTAGCGTTGCATATACCGCCCCTGATTTGAACCGATACCTGCCAAATCCAACATCAACAATCCACAAACAATGGCAAGATCAACGCTTCGAAAAACACTTCACCTTGACAATCGCTGAATCTTCGAGATAATGCCATCTGCCTGATATCAAGGCCGACCGTGACAATATGGGTATTGATTGTTCTAACCAATGATTGATACGGACATAACGGCACGGACAAAGACACATTGCTTCCTTTGCCGGCTAGCTTTGTGTTTCAGCCAAGAACAGGTGCCGGCTCCCTTCAAATCGATCAGTCAAATGATCGGCTTCGCTGGGTGGCGGAGTAAGCATTGGCCCGTGGTGTAATGGCAACACTCCAGTTTTTGGTACTGGCATTCCTGGTTCGAGTCCAGGCGGGCTAGCTTTTTTTATCCGACTAACGCGTCACCCAGGAACCGATTGATCATGAACGATCAAGCGAACAGTCAACCCCCGGAAGCTACCCCCGTCGATGCCATCATCATGGCAGCAGGCAAAGGCACCCGCATGAACAGCGAGTTGCCCAAGGTCTTGCTGGATGTGCATCGCAAGCCGATGGTCCAATGGGTTGTGGATGCCTGTCTTGAAGCTGGTTGTGAACGTGTGATCGTGGTCATCGGCTTTAAAGGTGATCAGGTCAAAACGGCATTGGCAGGATATGACCAATGTCACTTTGTCGAACAAACCGAACAACTGGGTACCGGCCATGCCGTGATAATGGCCAAGGAACTGTTTGACCCGCAATCACCGCGCGATGTCTTCGTGCTCGGTGGTGACGGGCCGCTGATTCGTTCCAAGACTTTGGATCAACTTTTATCTGTTCACCGCGAAGGTTCTTTCCCCGCCACCCTCGCCACCGCAGTGATTGATGATCCCTCTGGCTATGGTCGCGTCATTCGTGACAGTGACAATACGTTTAAAGCAATCGTCGAACAGAAGGACGCGACAGACGAGCAACTTGCAGTACACGAGGTGAATCCGAGTTACTACTGCTTTGCCAGTGACGCCCTGTTTGCGAAGCTCACCCAGATCAAGCCCAACAATCGTCAGGGGGAATATTACCTGACGGATGTGCCGGGCATGTTAAAGTCCGAAGGTCAAGCCGTCGGCGTTGTCGACGCTGTTCCCAAGGACGATGTACTGAGTATTAACACGCGCCAGCAGCTTGCGGAAGTGGACCGCATTTTGTCAGCGCGTATGGCCCAAAAGTGATTGGGGAATAAATCATGAGCCGTGCCGATCGTGATGATCTGAAAATTTTCTGCGGGCGTGCCTCGCGTGACCTGGCAGAGCGCATCTGCCGTTACCTGGACTTACCTCTGGGCCAAGGTCATACGGACATGTTCCCGGATGGCGAATTGATCGTAAAGATCGAGGAAGACGTCCGTGGTCGTGACTGTTTTGTCGTGCAGTCCAGTTACCATCCGGTCAATGCTCAGCTCATGGAATTGCTGATTTACATTGACTGTCTGCGTCGCGCCTCCGCCAAGCGAATCACCGCGGTGATTCCTTACATGGGCTACGCCCGTCAGGATCGTAAAGACGAAGGTCGCGTTCCGATTACCGCCAAGTTGGTCGCCAATCTGATCACCCATGCTGGTGCTGATCGCGTGGTTGCGATGGACTTGCATGCTGCACAAATCCAGGGCTTTTTCGACATTCCCGTGGATCACCTTAACGCCTCGCCGGTTATCGTCCGTTACCTGATGGGTATGCGTGAAGAGCTTGGCGACATCGTGCTGGTGAGTCCCGATGTGGGTAACGTCAAGACCGCCAAGGCCTACGCCAACTGGCTGGGGGGCGATCTTGCCATCGTCGACAAACGTCGCAAGTCCGGCACGGAAGTCGAGTCTGCCAACCTCATCGGTGAAGTCAAAGGCAAAACCGTCATCATGGCTGACGACATGATCTCGACCGCTGGCACCATGTGCGAAGCCGCCAAGCTGGTCATGGAACGTGGCGCCAAGCAAGTCATCGCCTGCTGCACGCATGCGGTGCTTGTGGGTCTGGCGATGGAACGTCTTGCCGAATCACCCATCAGCAAGATCATCATCACCGACACCATCCCAGGTGGCACACGATGCAAGCCCATCGAAGACAAAATCGTTCAACTGAGTGTCGATGAACTCCTCGGCGAAGCCATTCACCGTATCCATCACAACTCATCGGTGTCGAGTCTGTTTAGAACATTCTCAACCGCACCCCGCTAACCCCCCCCGGAAGCACGGAAGTTTCCGAACACCTGCTATGGGAGTTTGGGCTATTGGGAATGTTGGTTACGGACGCCTTGAAAAAACAATCATCGGGATGATGTCAATCGCCGGTGTATGAAGATAAAAAGTACGTCAGAACACTGACACAAACAGTAAAAAAAAGACAGAGCAAAATAAACGGAGAACACTATGAGCACTGCAACCATTCCTGTAATCGAAGCCACCGTCCGCGAGCGTACCGGCACGCGTTATACCGCCCGTCTGCGTAAAGAGGGTCGTCTGCCCGTCGTCGTCTACGGTCACGGTCTGGACCCCCTTCATCTGTCCGTGGACAATGACGAAATCAACGAACTGCTGCATCAGCATGCCCACCTGTTGAACGTCAAAGTCGATGGCAAAGAAGAAACCGTCGTCCTCAAGGATGCCCAGTGGGATCACATGAGCAGCCACATCATTCACCTGGACCTTGCTCGCGTGAATCTGTCCGAAGAAGTCACCGTCGAAGTTGACCTGGTCTTCACCGGCGATGCGATAGGCCTCAAGACCGCTGGCGCCATCATTGAGCATCCCCTTTCGACGCTCGAAATTACCTGTAAGGCCAGCGACATTCCTGAAATGATCAAGGTCGACGTCTCAGCTCTGGAAGCTGGCGAATCCTTGTCCGTCGCTGACTTGAAGCTGCCTGCAGGCATCGTTGCTGCCACCGACGAGGAAGCCGTTGTGGCTGCCGTTCAGGTCATGGCTGAAGTCCCCGATGAAGATACCGAAGCTGCTGGAGACGAACCAGAAGTCATCGGTCGCCCCGCCAAGGAAGAAGACGAAGACTAAATCAGTTTTTGACTTCGTACGACAATACAAAAAGACCTCGTGGCCAACACGAGGTCTTTTTTTGTAGGATAGGGTTTGATCATTTAAAACCGCTTGCGGTTTAGCGCTACCAAGTATCTGTTGGACACCAAAACATGTTCGAATCTCGCTTGCGCCGCGAAACCGCAAGCGGTAAAACCCGACTCCCTGCTCACGAACACAAAAAAGGAAAACCCCATGTACATCATTGCCGCACTGGGCAATCCCGGTAAAGAATATGAAAACACGAGACACAATGCAGGCTTTCTGGCTGCGGATCGGATGATTGAAAAATTCAATCTCACCTCGGCATCCAGCAAGTTTCACTCGGTCATTCACGAAGGGCACATTGGCGGCGAACGTGTCATGCTCCTCAAACCCACCACCTTCATGAACAAGTCCGGCGTGGCCGTTGGCGAAGCGATCAACTTCTACAAACTCGACCCACAAACCCAGCTGATGGTCCTCGTCGATGACCTGGCAATCGACTGTGGCATGATCCGTATGCGTGCCTCAGGCTCTGCAGGTGGACACAACGGCTTAATCGACATCGAACGCGCACTGGGGACAAGAGATTATCCACGCATGCGCATCGGCATTGATCCACGCGGCCGCATCCCACAAGTCAGCTATGTCCTTGGACGCTTCACTGAAGAACAACGTGCCAATCTCAATGACGCGTTAATTGATGCCTGCGATGCCGTGGAATGCTGGTTAACCAAAGACCTCCCCACCGCGATGAGTCGGTATAACAGTCGCAATGGGTGAGTAATGAATTTACAGACTTCCCAACAAACAAAATCCTTTGCCTTTTCTTCGTGCCTTCGTGTTAAAACAAATAGGCCGACCACCAGTTGTCAATCACAAGCCGGTAAAGCATCTGCATTCACATTGGAATACTTCATCAAAAAAAACGGCAGTCCACCCAAATGATGAACTGCCGCAAATATGTATAAGTCGTCGACGACGTAGAAAAAATCAATCTCAGACAGTGGCTTCCTGTGGCAGGTGCATGGTCACGTGGACGACACCTTCTTCATTTTCAGTTTGGACTTCCAAACCAGAACGCTTGAAAATTTTGAGCATGCCAGCGTTTTCCATGAGCACATCCGCACAGAAGGTTTTCACACCCCGACTCTTGCCCACTTCGATGAGTTGTTCAAAGAGATAGCTTCCGAGTCCTTGACGTTGGAAGTCATCACGAACGATAAACGCCAAGTCCGCTTCGGTGCCGTTTTTCTGCAGGAAATAGCGACCAATGGCCACGATCTGCAAGGCTTCGACCGGACCTGCCACACCGACCAAAGCAACCTCATTCTGGAAGTCGACATTACAGAAGACCTGCAGCTTGTCATGGGGCAATGCCTTGAGTGCATGATGGAACCGCAGGTAAACCGTCTGCTCACTAAAGGAGTAGAACATGTCGCGGATGAATGGTTCATCATCAGGACGAATCGGTCGCACCATCACACGACGGCGGTCAGGCAGTTCGTGCTTGGTGGTAAATGATGCCGGTGGCGGAGGAGCAGCAGCAGGAAGAATCTGGTTGGGATAAACCAGGTGACGATGCTTGGCCGCATGAAGCAACTCGCTGCGGAAGTCCGGGTGAGCGATGTTGATCAAAGCCATGGCACGCTGACGCATGGACAGGCCATGCAGGTAAGCCACGCCGTACTCAGTGATGACATAGTTGATGTCGGTACGTGGTGTACGGACACCTGTACCCGGTGCCAGTTCACTGACGATGCTGGAGACAACCTTGCCGTTGGCATCCTTGACGGTACTGGGCATGACGATAAACGACTTACCACTGGCCGAGTAATTGGCACCACGGATAAAGTCCGCTTGACCGGCAACACCACAAGCAAAGCGAGTGCCAATCGAATCGCTGGCCACCTGGCCGGTCATGTCGATTTGATACGCCTGGTTGATGCAGACCATGTTGTCCTGCTTGGCCACCACGCGAAGGTCGGAGGTGTAATCCGATCCCTTAAGGCAGATCACCGGGTTGTTGTTGATGAACTTATAAAGCTCAGGTGAACCGATACAGAAGCTGGCGACGACCTGGCCTTTATCCAAAGTCTTCTGCTTGCCGGTGATCACACCTGCTTGAATGAGCTTCATCACACCATCGGAAATGAATCCGGAATGGACACCCAGATCCGTCTTATCAGTCAGTGTCGCAGCAATGGCGTCAGGCAATCCGCCGGTACCAAACTGAACCGTCGATCCATTGCTGACCATGGGATTGACATAATCGGCAATGGTTTGAGCAACCTTGGGATCACCGTCCCAGCCATCAACCACAGGCAGGTCTTCGTCATGAATAACCAGTGCGTTAATTTGATCCACCGAGATCAGTGAACTGCCACCGGTGCGAGGCATTTTCTTATTCACCTGTGCAATGACGATCTTGGCCGACTCCACGGCTGCAAGCGTCACATCGACACTCACGCCCAAACTCACGTAGCCATGCTCATCAGGTTCACTGACCATGACCACAGCCACATCAACCGGCCAACGACCTGTTGCAAACATTCTGGGGACGGTCGACAGCGACACAGGCGTGTAGTCCGCACGTGCCTGATTGACAGCCAACTCCATGGTTTCATTACCAATGAGCAGGGTATTGGCACGGAAGGTGCCTGCCATGTTCGGGGCGGCATATGGTGTTTCACCCATGTTGTACATGGTGACCAGTTCGATGTCGTCAAGCGTATTGGCCTGGGCAGCCAAGGCACGCGCCAGTTCACGTGGTTCACCGGCAGCCGAACCGATCACGACACGGTTACCGGGTTTAATCATGTGAATGGCAGCAGTAGCATCAACGATTTTCGAGGCGTATTTTTCTTTCCAGGCATCACTCATGACGCACCTCCTGACAAGATAATCCGAGCGTCAGCAGCCATGCAGCCTTGCCCCTTTTCAAAGACCACAAGTGGATTGATATCCAGTTCAGCCACTTGCGGGAAATCAACAACAAATTGCGAGAGCTTCAGCAGTGACTCAAGCAACGCTGCCTTATCCGCAGCCTTTTGGCCACGAACCGGATCAAGCAGTTTGGCTGAGCGTGTCTTGGCAATCATGCGCTTGGCATCCGCTTCGTCCAGTGGTGCGACGTTAAACGCGACATCCTTGAACACCTCGGTGTAGATGCCACCCATGCCGTACATGACCAGTGGGCCAAGGGATGGATCACGTGAGAGACCGAGAATAATTTCGCGTCCCTTGCCAAGCATCTTCTGAACCAGAACACCCCAGATTTCAACGTCATCGCCCATGCGTTCCTTGACGGTCTTGATCATGGTGTTATAGGCATCGCGGACTTCATCGGCGGTAGCCAGATTCAATGCCACACCGCCCACGTCGGACTTGTGCAGAATCTTGGGACCAGCAATCTTGAGCACCACCGGACCATCCATCTTCTCGGCGGCGGCGACCGCTTCATCGGCGTCGGCGGCAAGCTTAAACGGAACCGTCGGGAAGCCATACGCATCAAGCACCTGCATCGCATGAGCTTCAACCAGACTGGTGATGCCCTTGGATGTCAGATCATCAATGATCTTCGCAGCAGCGGCCTTGTCGGTCTTGATATCATCACGCTTGATGGCCTTGGTCTTGGTCCACTCGGCAAAACGACACTTGGCCATCATCGCGTTGGCGGCACTCTCAGGGAACGTATACGTCGGCACGTTGAACTTCGTGCGAAGCTCCGTCGCACCGGCCTGCACTTCGCCAGCCCCCATCAAACAGGCGACCACCGGCTTGTTGCAGAACTTACGCGTCTCACCAATTTCCTGGGCGATCTGCGTCGTGTTCGTCATCGTCTGAGGCGTCACAATCACCATCACCTGATCGACATTGTCATCGGCAGCAACGGCGTCCAACGCAGCACGATACCGGTCATGACGAGCGTCACCAATCACGTCCACCGGATTCTTGAATGAACCGGCAGCAGGTAACTGGAATTGCAACGACTTGATGGTGTAGTCTTCAAACTTACAAAGCTCAAGGCCACTGGAAATACAGGCATCCGTCGCCATGATGCCAGGGCCCCCGGCATTGGTGACAATCGCAGTGCGACGACCAGCGGGAAGAACCTTATCACTAAAACAGGAAGCAACGTCAAAGAGTTCTTCAACGGAGTTCACACGAATCACACCCGCTTGTTCAAGCAGTGCATCGTAGACTTCGTCGGAACCTGCCATCGAACCGGTATGCGATGCAGCGGCAGCGGCACCCTGGCTTGTCCGGCCGGTCTTGATCATCAGGATCGGCTTGGCGTTTGCGCCTCGGGTGATCTGCTGAGCCGCTTCGACAAATTTACGCCCGTCACTGATCGCTTCGACATACATCAAAATCGCATCGGTTTGATCGTCCTGAGCCAGTGATCGCATCAGATCCACTTCGGTGATATCAGCCTTATTGCCGAAACTCACAAAGCGCGAGAAGCCGATGCCGCGTGTCCCTGCGTAGTCGAGTAATGCCGAGCAAAGCGCGCCGGACTGACTGATCAAACCAATGTTCCCACGGTTAGGAGTCAGCGGGCCGAAGCTGGCGTTCATGCAGACGTTTGGATGCGTGTTGATGATGCCCAGGCAGTTGGGGCCGAGGATGTTTAACCCCTGCTCGTCGGCATAAGCCTTCAGTGCATTCTCACGTTCGACGCCTTCACCACCGACTTCCTTGAAGCCTGCGGAGATGACCACGAAGTTTTTCACCCCCATCGCCACGCCTTGCTTGATCGTCGGCAAAACGTACGGGGCTGGAATGACAACGACGATCAGGTCGAGCTGATCGTCGTTGATTTCACTTAGTTGTGTCACGCAGCGGTGTCCGAAAAGGGAGCGTGCTTTGGGATTGACAGGGTAGATCACGCCTTGGTAGTTACCGTCAATGAGGTTCTCCATGATGGCGAACCCGACTGATCCTTCCCGGCGAGAAGCCCCGACGACTGCGATTCCCCGGGGAGCAAAGAGTGGCTCAAGGTTGCGACAGGCAACGGCCCCTTCTTCACTATCCGCAGAACATTCTGATGTTTTTAGCGCGGCTGTCATAAACACTATTCCTTTACACGACAGACAGTTGCATTTACCCATTTGTGTTGGCAAGATGGATAAAAAGTTTTTGTAGTTCGGATATAGTTGTCTTTATCAGGGTTGATGTCAAATCGAGTCGCACTTTTCATCACATTAATTGTTTATGAGTCCGACATGACAGTGAATCAGTCAAGACAAATGCAATGTGGTTGGGATTTGGGATTTGGGATTTGGGATTTGGGATTTGGGATTTGATCCATTTTATAAAACCGCTTGCGGTTTAGCGCTCCCAGAATCGATTGGGCACCTAAACATAGTCGAGTCTCGCCTGCGCAGCGCTAAACCGCCAGCGGTTCTAAACTCCCCCCCTGGCGACTTTCCCAAATCACGCGGTGACCTTATCATATGTTTTTGACAGAACATGCCTTCAACTTTGGATTGACGCCCATGAAAGCCAGTGAAATCATTGCCCGCCTCAAGGATCAATTTGGTGACGCCATTGCTGAGAGCTTTGTCGAAGACCTTCATCCTCGCGTTCACGTTGCCCCGGAGAACTGGCGCAAGGTTGCGGAGTATCTGTACAACGAAGCGGACCTGGCCTTCGACTGGTTAGCCTGTCTCTCGGCCGTGGACTACGTGGCCGACGATGAGTTGGCAGCGGTCTATGATCTGCGATCGGTCAAGTACAACCACTGGTTCTGTGTCAAGGTCATCACCAAACGGGATGATCCAAAAATTCCGTCGACCTGTGACCTGTGGCCGGCAGCAAACTGGCACGAACGCGAAGCCTACGACATGATGGGCATCGTCTTTGAAGGCCATCCCGACCTTCGCCGAATCCTGCTGCCCGAAGACTGGGAAGGCTTCCCCCTTCGCAAAGACTATGTCTTCCCCAAACACTACCACGGCATCCCCGGCACGTACGAAACCGACTGGAAACAACGGGCCGACTATCCCAACTGATCCCCTGCTTATGACAATCCACCGACTCACTTTGACGTTGTGTCTGATCTGCCTGTCACTGTTGACCGGTTGCACACATTCTGATCTGGTACATCAAACCTCCAGCATTGATGCCCTGCTCCAAGGGGAATATGGCCCGTTAATCACGGTGGCTCAACTCAAAACCCAAGGCGATACCGGCATTGGAACCTTCGAACATCTCGATGGCGAAATGCTCATGCTTGATGGCATCGTCTATCAAATCCGAAGCGATGGGACTGTCCACAAACGTGACAATGACACGCAAGTCCCCTTTGCAACGGTCAAGTTTTTCAAAGCTGATCAAACCATCACCATTGACAAACCGATGCCACTTGCCAACCTGTATCAGACGCTTGATGAGCAATTGCCCACCGACAACTGGTTTCACACCTTCATCATCAAAGGCAGCTTCAAGTCAGTCAAAACCCGAAGCGTCCCCAGACAGACTCCGCCCTACCCGCCACTGGTCGAAGTGGTGAAACAGCAACCCACATGGACCTTTGAAAACGTCACCGGCACACTGGTCGGTTTTAAGTGTCCATCCTTTTCCAAAGGCCTCAATGTCCCTGGTTATCACCTGCATTTTCTGCGTGACGATCTTGCTGGCGGCGGACATGTGTTGGACTTTCAAACGAACCACGTGTCCGTAAAAATCGATAGTTCACGTCAGTGGCAAGTGACACTACCTGATACGAAAAAATTCCGGGAGATGGATTTTGCCAAGGATCGCAGCAAGGAATTGCACAAGGTCGAAAAAGATCATTAATCGGCAAGCATACCTGGAATCAGACTCGGTCAATTCCTGGATTCAATCTGTTTCCTGCCTATTTTCCAATCGTTTCCACGTCATTTTACGCTCAATCGCTCTGATGTGACCTGATCTCAAAGCCATACTGGACCTATAGCCCTTGGCATGTGATTTGCAACGAATATCTGGAAATACTTGACCGATGATGGAAACAAACCGATATATGTAGGTACCGCGACCTTGAACCAGGAGGCATCATGTCCAATAAGTCATCCAAAAAAGAGTCGGACAAGAAAACCAAAAAACAGGTTTACACCGAACAATGCGAAGATGAACGTCCCAAGCTTGCCAAGAAGTTCTATGAAAAAGAACTGCGGAAGTTGCAGATTGAACTGGTCAAACTCCAGGAATGGATCAAGCAGGAAGGCCTCAAAGTCGTCGTTCTTTTTGAAGGCCGTGATGCCGCAGGTAAGGGTGGCACCATCAAACGCATCACCCAGTCTCTCAACCCTCGCATCTGTCGTGTGGTCGCTTTGGGAACGCCCACAGAACGTGAGAAGACTCAGTGGTACTTCCAACGCTATGTCCCCAATCTCCCTGCTGCAGGTGAGATGGTTCTCTTTGACCGCAGCTGGTACAACCGCGCGGGTGTCGAACGTGTGATGGGATTCTGTACGGATGATGAGTATGCCGAATTCATGCGCAGCTGCCCGGAGTTTGAACGCATGCTCATTCGCAGTGGGATCATTCTCGTGAAGTATTGGTTTAGCGTCAGTGACAAGGAACAGGAATCACGTTTCGAATCACGCATTGATGATCCGACCAAGCGATGGAAACTTTCACCTATGGATCTGAAAAGTCGTGCCAAGTGGGTTGAATATTCCAAGGCTAAAGACAAGATGTTCGCCATCACCGACACCAAACAATGCCCGTGGTACGTCGTGCATGCCGATGACAAGAAGCGTGCAAGACTCAATTGTATTTCACATTTACTAAGTCAAATTCCATATGAAGATTTAACACCCAAGCCCATCAAGCTTCCACCCCGACAGGATGACACCACATATGTCCGCCCGCCGATGATGGATCAAACGTTTGTGCCTCAGGTGTATTGAGCTTGATAACCAATCCATAAAACAAAACACGCTGACGCGATAAACGTCAGCGTGTTTTTGTTTATGGATTGAAATGAATTCAAAAATTAATCCAACGTGATCGACAGCTTATTGTCTTTGCTAGTGACAGTTGTCTTAACTGTTTTCTGTTTGCCATCGGCATTGACGGTAATGTCATATTCGCCGAGGAATCCGCGGACTTTTGTTTTGCCATCATTGGATGTGGTGGCTTTTTCGCGAGTCCACCATTGGTTGAAGACCAAATCGCGATAGACTTTCAAGCCTTTTTTCTCCGACCAGTCTTCGTTGTAGAGCGGGGAGTTTTTCTTCCAATGTCGTCCATCCCAAAAGCCCCAAAAGACGAGACTTTCAATTGCAGGATGAGCAAAGGATGCGATCATCACGTCACGCAGGTACATCGCCTGGAGGTCTTCGTCATCGCTTAACACGTCCAGCTCGGTGATGGCAATGGGGACTTTGAACTGATTGTAAAACCGGTCGTAAGTTGCCCACATGTGGATCGGACTTGCCGTGCCGATCCCCAGATGTCCCTGCATACCGATCCCTTCGATGGGGGCACCTGCATTGCGCAAACGTCTGATCCAAGATTCAAAGTTAGCGACTTTCACGCCTGAGAGAATGGAGTTTTCATTGATGAACATCTTGGCATCCGGGTCGAGTTGCTTGGCAAGCTTAAACCAGTTGGCTGCTTCCTCAATGCCGAGAATACTCATAAAATCGTGATTGGTTTTCGGTTCGTTAAGGACATCCCATTCAGTATGAACGCCTTTATTTGCGGTGACGATATCGGTGATGTGTTTGCGGATTTCATCACGGAGTTTTTCAGGCTCATAGCGAAGTTGTTTTAAGCGTTCAGGTGACCGATTAAAGCTCGGCCAAACCAAAGTGTGTCCGCGCATGGCGATGTTGTTGTTCTTCGCCCAACGGATGGCTTCGCTGATGGCTTTACGGTTTTTGGCACCCGACTCCCAAGTGCCCCATTTCATGCCGTTTTCCAAGACTGCAAAATTAAACAACTCCGCTGCACGTTTTTGATACTCAGCATTACGCGGATTCATCCCATAAAAAAACCATCGGTAAACAGCGGTCCCCCAGCGAAAGCCATGGCGGGTCATGTTCACATCGACCGTAGCATTGGGAACGGGATTGCCTTGAGCGTCGACGACAGTAATTTGAAGATCAGCCTTGCGGTGTTGTTCAATCCGCGCAGCAGCTTCGGCACGCCAGGGCGCATCGTCTTCATGGCCGGTATAGAGCTTGGCTTTGATGGATGGCAGTGCGTCTTTGTCAATGGACTGACCATAGTTGTAGAGGCTCAAACCCCCTATTTCAAAGGTCTGCGGGTCAAATCCAAATTGAAAACTAAAAGCCGACTTATGCACTGGCAAGTCCTGCTTGGCAACATACACACGCTGCAACTTGTACCAATCCTCACTCACTAAATTTCGGTTGCCAATCTGAATGAGCTTGGTCCACGGGTCTTCATCAAGCTCAAGCGTCGTCAGAAAAGATGTCTCAGCAAATTCGGTGTCAATGGCCACACTCTTGACCCAATACGTCAGCAGCAGCTTGTCACCTTTACGGATGGGTGCTGCTGCCGGCCCGCGAAGTTGCATATCCCACATGGCATCAGGCTGCTTACTGGTCTTGATGCGAATCGCATTGGTGAACGGTTGATCCTTGACTGTAATGCGCGACACTTTGAAATGCTCAGTATTGCGGAAGGGTTTAAGATTTGCATAGGGATCACTACCCAGAAGATTGACACCTTTGATGCCTGCATATTCAGGGCCATCACCAACGGGTAACGACATGGATACAGAAACAGGTGTCGTAGAAGCGACTGTTTTTTCAGACTTTTGAGCAGGTTTCACGGAGACCGATGCGGACTGATCGTTGACGGGTTTGCCGTCGGGGTCCAATGCGGTATCGCCGGAAGTGACGGTGATCCATTGCACGTCCATACTGCCCTGCTGGACATAGTAAAGCGCCAGATGCAGTCGTACGCCCAAGGCACCATCGGGGACATCCAGTATCTTGGAGATGATCGCCCAATCGGGATTGGTGCCTTTGAATGTTTTGATGGCTTGGTAGGGTCCGACTTTTTTATTGTTCTTATCCACGAACATGGCCTGGACGGTGCCACTTTTCCAAGACTTGCTGCCGGGGATGATATTGTTCCATCGGACTTTCGAGGAAATGGTGATTTGCTTAGCGCCCTTGAGTCCGGTGTACTGTTCGAGGACGCAACCTTTGCCCGCATTCTGGACTTCCAAGAAGGCATAGCTTTGACCATTTTGCACAACCGGTTTGGGTGAACCTTCCTTGTTGTACCATCGTTCGATTTTGCCATCGCCATCTGCATCAAGCAGTTTGGGGTTGTTGACCAGTTGCATACCAGGTGTTGCAGAAACACTGCTCGTCGTTACTGGCGTTGGCTTGGGAGCAGCTTTGGCTACAGGTGTTGGAGCTGCGACGTGACCGTCAATAACTTTGCCAGCAGGGTCCATGGCAATGTTTCCGGGATTAGCGGTGATCCATTGGACATCCAAAGTGCCTTGCTGGACGTAGTACAACGCAAGATGCAGGCGGACACCGAGTGCGCCATCGGGGACATCGAGCGTTTTGGAGATGGTAGTCCAATTGGCTTGGGTACCTTTAAAATTTTGGATGGCTTGATAGGGTCCGACTTTTTTATTGTTACTGTTGACGAACATGGCTTGGACGATACCGACCATCCACGACTTCTTGCCGGGTGTGATATTGTTCCAACGGACATTGGCTGCAAAGGTAACCTGCTTGGCACCCTTGAGTCCGGTGTATTGTTCGAGGACGCAGCCTTTGCCTGCATCGGTGACTTGCAGTTGAACAAAGCTTTGCCCATCCACAGTGACAGGTTTGGGTGAGCCTTCTTTGTTGTACCAACTGTCAACTTTGCCGTTGGCATCGGTATCAGCGAGTGTCGGATTTCGGACGAGTTGTGTATCGGCATGCGCGAAAGTCGCGTGCATCAAGGGCAGGATAAGCGTCAGCGTCAAACACGCTGTTTTCCAGGAGAAACCAAACTTCATTTCTATTTCCTTTCACCGGGTCGGTGGATTTTATTGCGGGATATTATTGGGGCGCATGTTCCGCGCCAGGATGGAGTCAGGTGTCAAGTGAGCTGCGTGGCCGTCAATAAACAAGCCACTGGTGACCCATTGTCCGTTGTCAGCATACGCGCCTGCTTCTCGGAAGCGGATTTTGTATTTTGGAGGTGAATCAGACATCCCCCAGCCGTCAGTATTGTCACCGATGTAGACCAAAGCTTGATCGTTGAGCGTTGTGGAGGATGCTGAATATTCTGAACCATAGGGACTGTAACGATCCCAGAATTTACCGAAGCTATTGGCGTAGGGTGTTGATTCACTGCTTAATGAACTGTCCATAAAGACGATGACTTCTGAGTCTCGGCCAATGTCTTTAAGATGCGTATTGGGACGACCACTGCTCCCGGATCGCCACATGATCGCGGGGTTGGCAGCATATTGCCAATAGTTGTTACCGTCATATTTATGCCAACGAGAGTTGGGGCATTGAATGAGTTGCTTGTTGTCATTGAGATAGGTCATGTAGACTTTTTGATACTGTGATTTGTAGCTGTTACCAATATCAAATGCCCATGGGAATCCTTCTTTGTTATCGCTGAGATACAAGGACTGCCCCACTCCAATTTGTCGTAAACCTGTAAGACATTTGACACCTCGCGCGGTAACACGAGCCTGCTTTAATGCAGGTAATAAGATGGAGATTAAAAGCGCAACAATTGAGATCACGACCAATAACTCAATGAGCGTGAAGGCTTGTTTATACTTGTGAAAAGATTGGGTTCTCATAACCATCTCCAGTTCATCCAATACTCATTGGCAAATACACATGACCTATGAATGACATCGGCAAAACAGCTGTCTCTATGCATCAACCGGAGGCACAATGCTGCCGGCTTCATCGTATTCAAACGGCAAGGCAACGGGTTCATTTTCCTCTTCGCCAGTATCAATCCAATCCAATAACATTGCCATCGCCGCACGCCCCACCTGCTCAAAGGGAACCACCAACGTGGAGATCGGCAGGCCCGTTGCAATCCGACAAGGTGACGAACCAAATGACACAATGGACAAGTCCTCGGGGATACGGAGTCCAAGTTTCATCGCAGCAGCATAGACGCTCACCGCTTCCTGCTGCTCATAACAAACCACCGCAGTGGGTCGATTGGGCGAGTCCATCCACTGCATGACATTCTCCATGCCAAGACAGATCGAAAAGCCGTCATAGTGTTTGTTGAAGGTCAGCTTCAAACCGGCATCGGTGACGGCTTTGGCAACACCTTCGCCACGGTCTTCAATGGAATAGTGACGCTCGCCGTGATGACTGATGTAGCCAATGTGTTTGTGACCGGCATCCATGAGCATCGTCGCAGCACGGTGTCCCGCATCCATGTCATCAGGACGCACACAGTTGGCTTTGAGCTTGACGTTGAGCCAAACCGCTGGCAGCTTGTAGGCTTTGACCTGTTCAAAGAGTCGGTCGGAAATCTCTTGCTGATTGTTGATCAGTATCCCATCAGTCGACCACTGACTGAGCACACGGGGCTCAAAGTCCTGAGTTTCAAACTCCTCACGGGAATGCTCACTGACCATCACGCAGATGTCGTTTTCCTGAGCAACCTGCTGAGCGCCTGAGAGCAATAATCGTGGCAGGTATCCGGGGCCCTCCTCGGCTGAACCAAGCAAAGCCACATTGCCAAACTTGCCAGTGCGAATGGATCGGGCAGCGGCATTGGGACGATAGCCATGATTCTGAGCAGCTTCCATGACCCGCTTGCGTGTCGCTTCACTGACCCCTTGATACCCTGCCAAGGCTCGCTGCACGGTCATCCGCGAGAGCCCCAACTCGTTGGCCAACTCGGCTTGTGTTCGAATGGATTGTGCCATAATTAAATCACTCCTGACACGTCATTGTAGCACGTGATAGTTACACGTGCTACATTTCGATACAATATTTTTCAATTTTAATCTTTTGTTATTTATTGACAGATAGTTACAAAACAAAAAAATTACCTCAAGTCTGTTACACCGTCGCAAAACCCGACACCTTGAAAACGGTCATTGCGTGTCTTTATCCAAGCGTTGATCCAAAAATAATCTCGACTGACGACTTGCCTGGTGAAGATTGGTTGCCAATAATGAGAAAGCGGTTTCCTAAATTTGAGAAAGCGGTTTTTCAATAACCGATACGCAATATGACAACGTTAACCACCCCCAATCAGGTCACCTTGGCGGATGTCGCAGCTAAAAGCGGCGTCTCCACCAGCTCGGTGAGTAAAGTGCTCAACCTGCCAGCCGAGAGCTATCGTATGAGTGATCAGACACGTCAGCGGATACTCGATGCCGTTGCCGAGCTTGGTTACCGCCCCAACTTCCGGGCACGGTCTTTGGCTAAGGGCAAGTCGCACACCATTGGCGTCCTCTTTGAAGGCAGCTTGCCAACGAATCTGCGTGATGGTGAGCATGGGCTAATGGGTGGTTTTGAACCTGTCCTTCGTCAAGCTGAGTATCAGATTATTTACGTGCCGGTGCGTCGGGATTCGGATGACTGGATTCAACTGCTCTCGGATCGTCGTGTGGATGCCTGCATGGTGGTCAACCAACTCGTGGATTATGTCTGGGACGTGCTTGAGCAATTAAAGCTCCCCACCGTGCTGATCAATGGCGTCTCGGATCATGCTGTTTCAACATGCAATGTCGAAAACGTGGGCATGGCAAAGACCCTCACCGAGCATCTGCTGAGTCTGGGCCATCAGCGCATCTGGATGTACACCAACATCCACGTCCACAAGCACTATTCCGTCGCTGAACGTGAATCTGGATACATGCAGGCCATGTCCGAAGCTGGACTGGCAAAGCAGATCAAGAGTTCACATTTGGAGTTTGATGCATTTGTCGCGGAGTTGGTTCACGCAGAGCAACGCCCTACCGCGGTGGTGGTGTATCAGCACCTTGAAGCAGTCCGTTTGCTCCAAGCATTTTGGCGCGTTGGCATCAAGGTGCCAGAGGATATCAGCGTTGCCACATTCAACAATGCCTACCCGGTGGAGCATGTGATCCCGCCCTTGACCACGATGCGATTACCCAATGAACAAATCGGTTCGCAGGCTGCCCGGACACTTTTGGAAATGATTGATCACCCCACAACAGACGCAACTACAACCCAAGACATCAGCAGATTTGATGACTGGGAGTTGATCGTGCGTGAATCGACTGGGCCTGTCACGAAGTAATGATCCCATCCATGACGTTTGAATTTGGAGTCACAATGAATCGGTCTTGCAACAAAATTTTTCGACAGACCATCAAGCTTTGTCTTATGGGTGTGCTGCTTTTTTCCCATGGGATCACCAATGCAGCAGATGAGCCGATCAACATGCTACCGGCAGGTGGCGTAGGTCAATTTCGACTCAACCAGCCCAGCGATAAAGCCTCCGTCCATGTCGTCTCCGTGCAAGGACAGTCATTTAAGCAGGCGATTCGTGCGACCACGATCACGCAACCTGCCAAGGCCTATCACCTGCAATTGATCTGCCCGATCGCCAAACCGGTCAAGCAAGGCGATGTCCTTTACGCCAGCTTCTGGATGCGATCGCTGCGATCCGAAGATGAGACCGGCGATGGCGTGAGTCTGCTGCTGTTTGAAAAAGTCGGCCCGCAATGGAACCGCTCGATCCAACTGCCGTTAACTGCCAACAAAGATTGGCGACAGTTCCGCGTGGCCTTTGTCTGTGGTGACGACTATGCAGCGGGTAAAGCTCAGATGATTTTACGCATCGGCTACAAACCGCAGGTCGTCGAATTTGCTGAAATCAAACTGCTCAATTACCGCGACACCCAAACGGTCGAAGACCTGCCGGGCATGAAGATCACCTATGACGGCCGCGAACCGGATGCGCCATGGCGTGACGTTGCTGCCAAGCGAATTGATCAGCACCGCAAGTCCGATTTGACCGTTACACTCACGGACTCCCAGGGCAAGGCTCTATCCAATGTGCCGGTGACGTTGGAAGTCTCGCGTTTAGCCTTTGACTTGGGGACTGCCGTCAAAGCACGGGATCTGGCAAGAGACAGCGAAAACAGCCTTAAAATGCAGGCTAAAATCAAGGAACTGTTTAACTGCGTGGTGTTGGAAAACGACTTGAAATGGAAGGCATACAAACCTGCCAACAAGCCGTTGATCGACAAGGCCTTGGCATGGTGTGATGCCAACAACCTACCCATCCGCGGGCACACGATGGTTTGGCCAAGCTGGCGAACCAATCCCAAAACCCTTAAACAGCAATTGGCAAACGATCCTGCCGGACTTGAAAAAGCCATCACCGATCGCATCCAATCCATTGGCAGTACCTTTGCAGGCAGACTCTACGAATGGGATGTCATCAACGAGCCGAACAATCATCATGACTTTATCGACATCCTGGGTGTCGACGCGATGACGCGCTGGTTTGAATTGGCATATGCAGCAGCACCCGATGCCAAGTTGTACCTCAATGAAACAGGCGTGCCGGTCTCTGCACCTGGGGCAGCCGTTTACGATGGACTTTATGAACACATTCACCGCATCCAATCTGCGGGCGCACCGATTCACGGTATTGGTATGCAGGGGCATGTCGGCTGGTCAATGAACAGTCCGCAGCAGCTTTGGCAGATTTTCGACCGCTTTGCCACGCTGGGCTTACCCATCAAGATCACGGAGTTCGACATCGGCGTCACCGATGAACAGTTGGCTGCCGACTACTATCGGGACTTTTATACTGCGTGCTTTGCTCATCCGTCGGTGAATGGGATTCTGATCTGGGGCATCTGGGAAAAGGATAAATCCTACAAACCTGAAGCAGCGATCTATCGCAACGATTGGACACCTAAACCTTCTGCCACGGCATTGGAAACGTTGCTTGGCCAGTGGCGAAAACCCATCACTGTTCAAACCGATGCCAGGGGACAATTCACAGTCCGCGCGTTTCATGGTGACTACAAACTCACCGCAACGGTTCACAACCAATTGCTTAAACGCGCTATCACTGTAACCAACAAGCCCAACGAACTGACTATAGAATCCAACTGATTTGAATCGAGTACCCCATGCAAAACAGACTCAAACAATCAGCATTCACACTCATCGAATTACTCGTGGTGATCAGCATCGTTTCACTGCTCATCGCGATCCTTTTGCCTGCCTTGGCGAATGCCCGACAAGCTGCGCAGGCAATGAAATGTCTTGCCAACCTTCGGCAGATTGGATTTGGGCTGGCAACTTACGCCAACGACAATGACGAGACGCTGCCTTGCGGGATGCTCTATGGCGTATCCGCATCAGAGGGGTCGGGACGTTGGTATCAGAAGATCGACGCATATATGGATAACAGCGGTCCCAGTGGTTTTGACAATGATCAAATCCTCCCGGTATTCCGTTGCGGGCAGGCGATGAATCAGGATGGTGAAAATCACTATTCATCCCATGGCGCGATGATGCCCAACACCTCACCGGGGCCCAACGACAAGCGTCGGCCGTACAACTTCACCGACATTAAACGGCCTTCGGAAGTGGTGTTGATTTTTGAAGGTGGCCTAAACACGAAAAATGCAAACGCTGTGGCCAACCAGGTCAACCGAACCTACATGAGCTATAACCCATCAGACAATGTCAACACCCCCATCAACCAAGGCAGCAACACAGATTACATCTCCGGCTATATGCGATTTCGACACAGTGCCAACAGTGCAGGAAACTTTCTATCTCCCGACGGTCACGCGCAAGCCATCCGGTTTGGTGAAGTTCTCCGTAAACATATTCAGGTTGAAGATGTTGGCGGACATAAGTTTTAAATGGATCGCACAAACCCCAATGCATGCGTTTGATGTTTTAAGGCATTTTTCATTCAATTGTAGCGTCTGACGCGCACGCAAGTCTGCGTGCGGCTATTGAAAAGACCGTTCAACAGCCGCAAGCTGACAGCTCGCGCGTCCCCATCACCCGCTACATCTGAGTGAAAAATGCTCTAGCGTTGCCCCTGATACACACGGACAAAGTCGACGTACATGTCTGTCCCTTCGTCGTAGCGTGAAAGGTCAATCGGCCAGCGACTGATGCCACCGATGGCATAGTTGATCAGGAAGTAATGCTCGTTATCCAAAGACACATCATTGGTCGGATGTCGCAGCACTTCGATGTTGTCGAAGTAGTAGACGGTTTCTTCGACACCAATGTAGCAGCCATAAGTGTGGAAGGTGGTTGACCAATAGCTTTTGCCACCAAGTTCCATGATCATGGCTCGGGTGCTGATGCCTTTTTTCTTTTCACCCCATTGATTTTTCTGACGCCAGAAGTGGCTGACAATGGAATAGCCTGGATGATTGGGATTACCTTTACCCAGTCCGCCGTAGAGTTCGCAGATATCCAGTTCATCGACACCGGGCTTACCGGACTTGGGACCTTTATAGCCTAAGTAATTGGTGGTGAGTGTCCAGAATGCCGGCCATGTCCCCACCGCGGACTGTGCGATAAATCGACACTCCAGGTAGCTTGGCGCTTTGAACGTAAAACCGTTGCCATCGGCATCGACCGACGCGATGAGTCCACTCATTCCCTTTGGAGCATGTTCACCTTTGGACGCTGAAATGCGCAGGAACGAATCGACCTGACTAAAGGGTTTGCCATCGCCTTTTGGACTGGCAAACTGCCAACCCGAGAAGTCGCCCCCGCCGGGTTTGTGGGCGGTGTACCGGGCATCGCCACGCCCATCATGGGTAATGGATAACGGCCCATCAAAGTCATCGGCAAAGGCCAGTTTCATCCCCTTGGCAGCAGGCGGATCAGCGGGCATGCCGATGTTCCATTTGTTACCTGCGGTGTTGTAGAGTTGCAGTTCACAGATATCACGTTTGCCCTCATCATTTCGAGCAACGATGCGAACCGTGGTCGGGCCGTATGGGAACCGGCTTGCGGGGAAGAGAAACTTGCCGTTGCCTTTGTCATCAAGCTTGATGCCGTTGGGTGTGAGGTTCACATCATGGCCCCACGTGTCGGTGCTGCCGAACTTGGGTTGCTGCCAACACATCGCTTTGACCTGCTCCATTCCCGGTGCAGTCAATTCAACGGTCACATCACCGGTGACAGTCGCGCGATAAGCCGGTGACGATACACGGATGCAGTCGATCCATTCATCCCCGCCGGTCGCCTGCCCATAACTGAACTCAAGGTATTCATCATTAAACGGCTTGTGCACAGTGTCTGCCTGCACCATCGTCACGATGGACAACACAAGTATCACAGTTCCCAGCAGCATCTGAATAAGCATTGAGCATGTCTCCAATGATTGATGATTTAAATTTAATACTATACACTAGATGTATACTTTAATTTCATTATACCGCCACTTTGATGACAATCAATCAAAGTGTGACATATTCATGAAAGGAATCTGAAATCAATTGACTTCAATACCACGTGATCAAGGCAGAACACTCTGCATATCCGCGATAAAGACTCGACGTGTCTGCCCGACATAGCCATTGAATGTGACAAACCGTCCACTGCGATCCCAAGCTGGATGCGGGTCGATGCGCAACGGCGAGATTTCCTGCTGATACTCCGACTCGGTATGGATGCGGACCAGGCATTCTTCGACGCCTTGTTGCAAATCAATCCAACGCAGCGGGACTGATCCATCACCAAACGCCATCGGCTCATAGATGTAGGTATCGGATAACACATACCGTTCACCGGGCACCACCGTGGGATGACCTGAACCGGGGATCACATCATGCATCTTGCGGATATCTGTCCCATCGTACCTGGCTCGCACCAGACTCAGTGGCCCATCATCTTCCATCACCAGGTTCATGGAAATGTGCTCACCATCAGTAAACCATGTCGCATGATGCCCCGGACGTTTCCAGTACTCAGGCCCCACTGCACAGTGCATGCCACTGCCATCGGGCTTGAGGGTCAGCCATGCATAATTGACGGTGTGATGAAAGCCATCAAAGGCGTTCCACTGGTCCGCAGCACGTTTGGGATACCAGCGGAGGCTAAGCATCAAACGGTCAGACTGTTGATTGAACTTGCTGTGGAAACCATAAATTTCATAGGCATTGGCATCGTCAATAGACATGCCGGGATTGGCACAGAAAAACAGGTCATGGATTGATGCCAACAATCGACAGGCACCTGTTGAGGTATCCGTCAGATAAAAGCCATCGTCTTTGCTTGGCCCGATATTGTGACGCATCTGATCCACAGGAATACAGACACCATAGCCCGGTTGAGTCCGCCGCATGGTTCGCATGTTCGCAGAGATGAGATACTTGCCATCAGGCGATGCGTGATAGACCGTGCCTTGCATGCGTTGCTTGCTACCAGTGACGGGATCAAGCTTCCAGGCAAAGGGCTCCCACGTGTGGATATCCACATCATTGAAGTACAACTCATGGTCAGTTGCACCCCAGTTGATATTGGCTCCCAACTGTGTTTCCCAACCACACGTTTGAGCAACCACACGGTCTTCTCCGGTTTGCAGATCAATGATGCAAACGTCCCCCATGTCCCCTGGCTTGGGTAAATGATCCTCAAACGGAAAACGAAACACTGCCAGATAACGTCCCGACGGACTCATCGGCGAGGTGTCGAAAAAGCGATGGATCGCCCTGCCTGTATCCGGTGTCACACACCAGACAGGCACCTTCGGATCATGGTCTGTATAACGTGGGAAGCAATCAAACATCATTCAACCTGTCTTTCATAAAGTTGATTGCAATTGTAGACAGGCTGCCAGGGCTTTCCAGTTATATGGCTGCAATGTTCCAGATAACCTGACCAATAAATTCAAATCTTCAAAACAATCTATTCAAATTCCAGCTGCAGTACGTAATAGTCCCTAATGGTCATTAAGTCGCAATTCAAAGAATCCGATATTCCAGATTACATCGCATAACAGACTGGATTGTGTTTTATTGGACACACTGAAACTCATAAAGCATCAAGTGTAACTTCGGATTCACAGAAAACTGGGTGTAAGGAACATTTCAAAATGAAATTAGCTAGCAAAATGATCGGGGGCAATCAGGTACTTTTTGTGCTGCTTGCTTTGGTACTTGGCGGACTGTCTGTGTATTCACTGAATAATCTTGGCAACACCGTGCTTGACGATGCCAGCCAATCCATCCGAACGCTTGCGTCCAATACCTTGGTTGAAGGCACGCGTAATGATGTTGAACTGATCAACATCCAGATCGAATCTGCAGTCCGTGATTTGCTGCAACTATCCGAATCGGAAAACCTGGGTGGATACCTTCAAGCACGTCATGGTAAAAATGAAGTCTGGAACAATCTGGCCAAGACCGAAGTCATTCGACTCGTCGATGACATGGCTGAAAACATCAAAGTCCAACAACAATTACGTCAAGCGAATGTGGTCAGTTGCCTGAATGTCGGACGTGACATTCTCAAACAAGCCGGCGGCGTCAAACTCAGCGAGGAAACCATCGACTGGCAAACCGTCAATCAATACACCAAGGAAGCAACCACACAGACACTTCCTCAGATGTGCATCGGGACAGAAGCTTTACCTCAGAACAATTCGTTTGACACCCCTTTGCCAGTTGTTGACAAGGCAACCGAGCTTGTCGGCGGGACATTCACCATTTTCCAACGCATCAACGAAGCTGGCGACATGCTCCGCGTTGCAACAAGTGTCAAGAAACTCGACGGCAAACGCGCAGTTGGAACCTACATCCCCGCAGTTAACCCTGATGGCAAACCCAATCCTGTGATTTCAACTGTTATGGATGGCAAGACCTTCAACGGGCGAGCCTATGTCGTCAATGCTTGGTATATCACAACCTATGAACCCATCACCGATGATGACGGTCAAATCATCGGCATCCTTTACGCAGGCGTCCTGGAACGCGACAACAAAGGTATGCAGGAGCTTGTTTCAAAAACCAAGATCGGCCAATCCGGTTACCCATTTATTATGAACAAAAAAGGTGATTTGATTCATCACCCCAAAACAACACTCATAGGCAAAAATGTGGTCACAGATTTAAAACTTGATCTGTTTAAAGACGTCTTGGATAACTGCAATGAAACCGACGTCCAGTTTTTGGATTATGTTTTTGAAGACCGAAAAAAATTCGTCGCCTACAAGTATGTCCCACAATGGGATTGGATCGTCTGTGGCAGCGGTTACTATTCAGACTTAACCCAAACCGCTTCAGAAACGGCTCGAACCTATGCTGAGCAAGAATTCGTCTCGCTGGCCAAAATTGCAAGCATCAACCAAGCCCAGGAACATGTATGTATCTATTCACAAATCCGTTTCATCGACACCACAGGCCAGGAACTGATCAAAGTCATAGAATGCCAACTCAAAGACGAGTTAATCAGCCACAAGAAAGATAAGTGGTTTGAGAAAACTCTTAAACTCTCCAAAGATCAAGCACACATTTCCAAATTGGAAATAGCTGAAAACACCGGCAAGGCCGAAATTCGCATCAGCAAACCCGTATACTCAAAAATGGGCGAAATTGAAGGCGTACTCGTTCTTAATCTGAACTGGCAAGTAACCAACATTGTGCTTGGTAAACGCGTCTATGGCAAAACGGGCTATCCCTTTATCCTTGATGATCAAGGCGTCATGGTAACCCATCCAAAGTACTCAATGACAGATCACAACTCACTGGCGGATCCTGCCAATGGGCAAGCCATCGCAAAAATTGTTAATGATAAAATTTTCAAACGTGAAACCGGTGTCGAAGAATATGAGTTCGAAGGTATTCAAAAACTCATGGCATTCCGGCCAACGCGCATCGGCGAACACACTTACTACTTTATCGCAAGCATTCCACGCGATGAATTATTCAGTAGTATTGACGCGATGAGCGAATCAACAAACCTGACGGTCAGTCATACGATCTGGCAACTCATAGGTATTTCCTCGGTCATGCTGCTAATCGCATCACTGATTAATATTTTTACCAGTCGCAGTATCACACGGCCAGTCCATAACCTTGTTGAACGTCTCAAAGACATCGCAGAAGGTGAAGGCGATCTGACACGTCGCGTCGATGAGAGTTCCAAAGATGAACTAGGTGAACTGGGTAAATGGTTCAACACGTTCATGGATAAGATTCATGATGTGATTGCTGAAGTGGTCAGCAACACCATGCAGGTTGCCGAAGCAGCTAATCAAATCTCAGCATCCAGTGACGATATGTCCAACAGCATGAACCAACAAACCGATCACACTTTGCAGGTTGCCTCCGCTGTTGAGCAAATGAGTTCAACCGTCAGCGAAGTTGCGTCCAAGAGTTCCGATGCCGCCAAGAATGCCGAAGAAGCTGGCACCCAGGCACGTGACGGTGGACTGGTGGTCGAAGAAATGATCAATGAAATGCGAAACATTTCCGACGTGGTCAATCGTGCAGGTGAAGCGATCGACGGCTTAGGTGTTCGCGGCGAGGAGATCGGCCAGATCATCGGTGTGATTAACGACATCGCAGATCAAACCAACCTGCTTGCACTTAACGCAGCCATTGAGGCAGCCCGGGCAGGCGAACATGGTCGCGGTTTTGCAGTCGTGGCTGACGAAGTCCGCAAGCTTGCAGAACGAACCATGCAAGCCACCAAAGAAGTCACCAAATCCATCACGGCGATTCAGTCTGAAACCAGTCATGCAGTCGAGCAGATGGGCGAAGGCACGCAGCGCGTTAATCAAGGTGTCACCCATGCCGAGAAAGCCGGTAATGCACTCGAAGCCATCGTCAATGGTTCCAAGCTGGTGAGTACGATGATTCAATCCATCGCGGCTGCCAGTGATCAGCAATCCACTGCGACACAGGAAATCAGTCGCAGCATTGACACGATCAACTCGGTCACCCGTCATTCAGCTGAGGGCGCCCAACAAGCCGCTTCAGCTGCGGTTCAACTAAGCGACAAGTCTGAGCGCCTTCGTCACCTTGTGGGCCAATTCAAACTCCGCAATCAGGAAGCAGACTCCAAGCCGCAAACAAAGCAGCCCGTCGAAGAATTGGCTGAAGTTTAAATGGACTTGAGATTTTGGCTTAATGGATCTGTATAAGGCTTGGGGAACATTCAGCCAAACGCATGTCAGAAAACAATCACCCATCCATCAGCGAGCCAATCAATCGGCTCGCTGATTTTTTATAGACAGACATAAAAAAAGCGAACGTCACTGAAATTCAGGACGTTCGCTTGGCGTAGATCGTTACTTCTATTTGCGACTCTGAGGTTACCGGTTACCGGCTATTCAAAGTAAAGCTTATCAGTTGTTGGTCGATGCAGGCTTGACATGCACCTTGCGACCTTGGAATTCGATCTGACCATCTGTCAGTGCAAAAAGGGTGTAGTCTTTGCCCATGCCGACGTTAAAGCCAGGCTTGAACTTGGTGCCACATTGACGAATGATGATATTTCCGGCTTTGGCTTCCTGGCCACCGTAGAGTTTGATACCACGGAATTGCGGATTTGAATCGCGGCCGTTCTTGGTTGAACCCTGTCCCTTTTTATGTGCCATGACGGTCTTCCTTGCGTTGAGTTGCTAGCAAATCTTAATCTGCCGCGAACAGTCTGTTCTGCAGCGAGTCGAATATTGTAACAACTCCCCCTCCAGATGCAAGCCCCCAATTAATAGCCTTTTGACGGCCAGTTATCAGTCGTTTGCCAGGCGGGGTCAAAGTCAGCTCAATTCATCACTTATTCAACAGTAAGTCGGTTTTGGATACATTACAACCCCCTATATAAAAACAACCTAGGTGATTCTGTCTAAAAAAAGACCTTTTTAGTCTTTTATAGCTTTATTTTTCCAAAATAACCGATACACTCTACAGACGTATTTGTATTAACTACCTCGATGACACTCATGCAGGGAAGGCAGATGAGTCGTTCGAGCCAGGTGATCCAGCCACAAAGCCGCCGTCAATTTCGCATTCAGGGCCAGGTTCAAGGAGTGGGTTTCCGCCCATTTGTGTTCCGTCTGGCCTGCGATCTGGGACTCAGTGGATTTGTACGTAATGAACCTCAGGGTGTTTTGGTTCAAGTCCAGGGAGACTTAGCCAGCGTCCAGCGGTTTACTGTCTGCATTAAAGAAGATCGCCCGACGCTTGCGTCTTATGACAGCCTGACTTTCCAGGACATGGCCCCCCGCGAAGAACTCAGCGGTCAGCCCTTTGAGATTCTTGCCAGCGTTCAGCGTCATCGCAGTCGCCAAAAAACCAATAAGACTGTGACCGTCGACACTGCCATCTGCCCGGACTGCTTGGCGGAAATGCGTGATCCGGACAATAAGCGTTATCGCTATGGGTTAATCAACTGCACCAACTGTGGGCCGCGGTTTTCCATCATCACGGATGTCCCCTATGACCGCCCCAACACCTCGATGGCCAACTTCCGCATGTGCTTGCCTTGCATGCAGGAATACACCAACCCACGTGATCGCCGCTTCCATGCTCAACCGACTGCCTGTCACGATTGCGGTCCGCAGGTGAGTCTGGTCGATCCTCAAGGTCAGCCTATTGAGGGTGATCCTTATCTCAAAGCTGCTGCTATGCTCGCTGCCGGACGCATCGTTGCGATTAAAGGCATTGGCGGATTTCATCTGGCGGTTCGCGCTGATGATGCCCAGGCCGTCAAACGACTTCGAACGCTTAAGCATCGTGAACACAAGCCTTTTGCCCTGCTGTGTCGGGATTTGGATGTAGCAAGCGATTTAGTGCATCTTTCAGACCATGCAAAGATACAACTCCAATCCAACACCCGCCCGATCATGCTTGCCATGGCAAAACAGGCCGATCAATTCCCCGGTGTGAATCCCGGGACCGATCGCCTGGGTGTGATGCTCCCCTACACGCCGATTCAACACCTGATTTTCGACGCCTGCGAGCAGTTGGACTGTCAGCGTGTTGATGTGTTGGTGATGACATCTGCGAATATCAGTAATGAACCGTTGATCCATAAAAATACGGATGCGCTGGAACACATGGCAGGCATTTGTGACGCAATTCTCTGGCATGACCGGGAGATTGTCCGCAGTGTGGATGACTCGGTTTTGATGTCCATGCAGATTGAAGAACGCGAAGAAGTGATCCTGCCCATGCGTCGCGCGCGTGGCTTTGTTCCAGCCACTTTGCCACTCCCCACGTCGGTTGCCACACCGGGCTTGTGTGTTGGCGGCGAACTGAAAAACACGGTCGCCCTGGTGCGTGATAACAAAGTCATCCTCAGTCATCACATCGGTGATCTGACGCACACCAAGAGTTATCACTACTTCCAGCAGGTTATCGAAGACCTCTGCAAACTGCATGATATCAAGCCTCAATGGATCGCTCATGATCTGCATCCGGTGTACATGAGCAGTCAATATGCCCGGACACTTGCCTCGCGATGGGATGTCCGACTGCTTGCGATTCAACACCACCATGCACATGCAGCAGCAGTGTTGGCTGAACACAAAATCACCGAGCCAGCATTGGCACTGGTATGCGATGGCGTGGGGATGGGTGAAGACGACAGCAGTTGGGGCGGCGAATTGATCCTCTCGAATGTGGCGGACTTCTATCGCATGGGGCATCTCAAACCGTTGATGCTTCCCGGTGGTGACAGTGCTGCCAAGGACACGCGCCGCTGCGCTTTGGCGTGGCTGGCTCAGTTGCCGGGAGTTGATATACCCAACAGTGACATTTTCAGCCGATTGATCCCCGATCCAGCCAGCCGAATGATGCTTGCCAACATGCTCACGCGTAATGTCAACGTCAACGCCAGTTCATCGGCAGGTCGGTACTTCGACGCGGCAGCCGCAATACTGGGTGTCTGTGAACACAATCATTTTGAAGCTCAGGCGCCCATGGCGTTGGAAGCTTTGGCTCGCACGAATCGCCGTGAGTTACCCTCAGCATCGATGTATCGGATTCGACATGGCGTGCTGGATATGACGGCACTGCTTGAATGTCTGATCCTCGATGACACCGATACCGCTTACGGTGCGGATTTATTTCATCAACAACTGGCGCGTGGGTTGGCAGAACTGGCCATCACCCAAGCCATGCAGAGCAAAATTGATGTTGTAGCCCTTTCAGGGGGGGTGTTCTGCAATACGTTGTTGACCCAGCGCGTCACGGCTTTATTGCGTCGCGCAAATTTACATGTGTACGTCCATCAGCAGGTTCCCGCCAACGATGGAGGCTTGGCATACGGTCAGGCCGCTGTCGCTTCTGCCAGAATAGGAGGTCCCGTCTAATGTGTTTAGCAGTTCCCGCCCGTCTCGATGTGTGCAATGAAGATCAAACAGCCTTGGCCGATCTGCATGGCAACCGTGTGGAGATATCCACCGCCCTTGTCCCCGACGCGATTGTTGGTGACTGGGTGCTGATTCATGCAGGCTTTGCCATCCAAAAGCTCACCGAAGAAGAAACCGACGAAATCTGGTCGGTCCTTGAGGAGCTTGAACATGAATGATCAACTTGCACAAAGCCAACTTTGGCTAAAGACCCTCAATGACACAGCCAGCCAACTTCCTGATGGTCAGCATGCCAAGTTCATGGAAGTTTGTGGCACGCACACCATGGCCGCCTTCCGCTGTGGCCTGCACAGTCTGACCCCCGACAATGTCACCCTTCTCTCAGGCCCAGGATGTCCAGTCTGCGTCACCGCACAAGGCGACATCGACCAGATCATCGCTTTAGCCGAGTTACCCGGCGTGACGGTCTGCACCTATGGGGACATGATCCGCGTGCCGGGCCAATCTTCATCACTGGAAAAAGCACGCAGTCAGGGTGCCGATGTCCGCGTGGTGTATTCAACGATGGATGCAGTCAAACTGGCACAGAAAACAGCTGACAAACAGGTGGTCTTTGCAGCAGTGGGTTTTGAAACCACCGCACCTGCCACTGCCGCAGCCATTAAACTTGCTGCCCAACTCAAACTCGAAAACTTCAGCGTCCTGGCATCACACAAATGGGTCATGCCCGCGATGATGGCCCTGCTTGCGTCCGGCGATATCGACATCGACGGATTCCTGCTGCCTGGGCACGTGTCGGTGATCATCGGCACAGAAGCCTTCCGACCCATTGTCGATCAATACAATCTGCCCTGCGTGGTCAGCGGTTTTGAAGATTTCCAGATGACCCAGGGTCTTGCCCGTCTGACTCAACAAGTCCTGGCAGGCAAAGCAGAGTTGGTCAATGACTACCCGCAGGTCGTCAAGCCCGGTGGTAATCCAACGGCACTGGCGTTACTCGCTGAAATCTATGACACCTGCGATGCGTCATGGCGAGGACTGGGTGTGATCCCCGGTTCGGGAATGAGCCTTAAATCTCAGTTCGATCCATTTAATGCAGCCAAACGTTTTAATCTCTCCGCAGTCGACACGCCTGAACCGGCGGGTTGCCTTTGCGGTGAAGTGATTAAAGGCAAGGTCACCCCTGCCCAGTGCAAACTCTTTGGCAATGCATGTACACCCATCAACCCCATCGGCCCATGCATGGTCAGCAGTGAAGGCACCTGCCAGGCATGGTTCAAGTACAACCGCCCCCGCCCCCGGAACCCCCGGAATTTTCAAGACAGTTCCTCAGTGAATTCGACACCTCAAACAACCACCAACACACAGGAGGTTCCCGCATGAATGACACCTCCGAAAAAGTCACCCCCTCCATCCTCGATCGCTCGCGCATCGTGCTGGCTCATGGTGGCGGCGGACAACTCACTGACCAACTCATCAGTGAAGTGATCCTCCCACGCCTTGGGAATGAAACACTCAACGAACTGGATGACGCTGCGATCCTCAACGGCAACATCGCCATGACCATCGACAGCTATGTCGTGGACCCATGGCAATTCCCCGGCGGGGACATCGGCAAGTTAGCTGTCTGTGGCACAGTCAATGATCTATCCGTCAGTGGCGCCAAACCACTGGGTATCGCGCTGAGCCTGATCCTCACCGAAGGTTTTGCCAAGCGTGATCTGGAAACGATCCTTGATTCCATTGGGGAATCCGCAGCTGAAGCCGATGTAAAAATCGTCACCGGCGACACCAAAGTCATCCCCGGCAGTGGCATCTTCATCACCACCGCAGGAGTCGGTTTACGTGATCCAGCCGTCAAGCTCGCATCACGTTACATCCGTCCCGGTGACAAGATCATTATCAACCGTCCCATCGCTGAACATGGCTTAACCGTGATGCTCGCTCGTGAAATGCCCGACATGCAATCGGTACTCAAGACCGATGCTTCGCCACTTAATGGATTGATCGACTTGCTGCTAAAGCAGGTTCCCGGCGAAGACGTGCGGTTCCTGCGGGATGCAACGCGTAGTGGTATCGCAGGTGTCACCACCGACATTGCGACCAATACCGGTTACCACGTGATGCTCCATGAGCCGGACATCCCCGTCGATGCGCATGTGCAACATGCTGCGGACATGCTTGGGCTTGATGTGTTGGAAGTAGCCAATGAAGGCGTCGTCGTCGCAGTGGTCAGTCCGGATGTCGCAGACCAAGCCGTTGCGGTCATGCGTCAACATCCCTACGGACGCCAAGCCTGCGTGATCGGTGAAGTCCAGAACAATCGTGATGGTATCTGTGAAATCACCACCATGATCGGTGGTCACAGAATCGTTCATAAACCTTACGGCGAGCAATTGCCTCGCATTTGTTGAAGACGTTCTCAATTTATATGACTCCATGAAAGGAACGAGAACATGCATTTAGGAGACACAATGGTCACACCCGGTTGCGCAGTCTTTGGACTGTCGACCCTGGCCCTTGGCGCGGGGGCAGCCTACCTGCTACACCGCAAACAGAAACATCAAACCCCACAGCCGATGCGCTTTGCATTGGGAACCGCAGCCGTATTTGCGATGCAGACGTTTAACGTCACCGTCATCCCAGACGCCAGCTCCGGACACCTCATCGGCGGATACCTGCTGGCAAGCTGGTTTGGCCCGCTTTATGCACTGTTGGGGTTGGCGATGGTACTTGCCACACAAAGTCTGCTTTTTGCAGATGGTGGCCTTGCCATGTGGGGATTAAACAGTGTCCTCATGGGCGTGATCCCAGGCGTCCTGGTGTTTAGCCTTGTCAAGCAATTCGCAGGCAAGAAGTCCGACACGATGCTCGCTCGCGCAGCAGGCAGTTGGCTAAGCGTCTTTGGAGCAGGTCTGTTCTGCAGTCTTTGCGTTATGTCTCGTCCTGAAGCCCGTGAACAGGCCGTGACCTGGATGAGCACGATGGTCGGTGTCCATGCCTTGATTGGCATCGTCGAAGCCATCGTCACGGTCAGTTTGCTTACTGCCGTTGAACGCATTGCCAAGCTCAACTGGTCAATGACTATGCAGACCGCCGTCTCCTGCATCGCCATGGCTGGGATCGTCATCGCTGCAAGCTTTGGCGCAAGTCCGTATCCCGATGGACTGGAATACAGTCTTGAACATCTGGGTCTGACAACAGCCACGATTGAAAACACTATCGCCCTTTGGCCGGACTATAGCAGTCTGGTTGGGACGCTTATGGGCAACCTCATACTTCTGTCCACCGCCGCCGCCGTTGTCTTTGTCCTTAGCTCTTTGACTTCCAAGAAAGTGAGTGACTGAACATGATTATGCCGAATCAAAAAATCGCGCCCCCGTCGGATGACAAGCGATGGAAAGTGGTCGAAACCACCATCCGTCGCAACGGGTCATCCTCCGGTGCGTTGATCGAAACTCTGCACAGTGTGCAGGAATGGTTCGGGTACCTGGATGACGAGGCACTGACCTACGTTGCCCAGCGCCTGATGGTTCCCCTCTCGAAGGTGTACGGCGTTGCAACCTTCTACCATTTCTTCACCCTCAAGCCCGGTGGCAAGCATACCTGCGTGGTCTGCAACGGCACGGCATGCTACATCAAGGGTGCCAAGAAACTCATCGACTCCATGGCTGATAAATACGGCGTCAAACCCGGTGAAACCTCCAAGGACGGCGAGCTTTCCGTACTCACTGCCCGTTGTCTGGGTTCATGCGGCCTGGCTCCGGCGGTCGTGATCGACGGTGACGTCAAGGGCAACATCGAATCCGATGAACTGATCGATGTTCTGGAAGGAGTGATCAATCATGACGCCTGATGAATTAATGGATGTCGCACAGGGCTTGCAGGAAAAGGACGCCAAGACGCCCAACCATGTCCGCGTCTGCACCGCTGCAAGTTGCCTGTCTTTAAAAAGTGACGATCTGGCCAAAGAGATCAAAAAAGAACTCAAAGAAGTCGGCAAGGACAAGGAAACCAAAGTCCGTTGCGTTGGCTGTATGGGTCTGTGTTCTGCTGGCCCGTTGGTCAGTGTGGAATCACAGGATCAAGAACCGGTGATGTATCAGAACGTCACCGTCGATAACGCCTCGCAAATTGCCAAGTCTGTTGCCAGTGGCAGCAAGATCGAGGAACTGGTCTGTGATACGAAGATTCCGTTCTTCGCTCGCCAGGAAAAAATCGTGCTGGAAAACTCCGGCGTGATCGATGCTGATGACATCAACGACTACATTGCCAACGATGGCTATCAGGCGTTGATGACCGCAATCAGCGAGATGCAACCCAATGAAGTCCTCGACGAAATCACCAAGAGCGGCCTGCGCGGTCGTGGTGGTGCGGGCTTCCCAACAGGTCTGAAATGGAACATGTTGGCCAAGACACCTTCGGATACCAAGTACATCATCTGCAACGCAGACGAAGGTGACCCCGGTGCATTCATGGACCGTGCGATTCTTGAATCCGACCCCCATCGCATCCTTGAAGGGATGGCGTTGGCAGCCTACGCCACCGGTGCGACTGAAGGCTTCATTTACGTGCGTGCCGAGTATCCGCTGGCCATTAAACGTCTCAAAACGGCCATCCGTTTGGCAACCAAGAACAACTTCCTGGGCTCAACCATCGGTGGGACGAAGTTCAGCTTCACCATCGATATCCGTCTGGGTGCAGGTGCCTTTGTCTGTGGTGAAGAAACCGCATTGATCGCCTCCATCGAAGGTAAGCGTGGTCAACCGCGTCCACGTCCGCCATTCCCTGCTGAAAAGGGACTCTGGGGCAAACCCACGAGTATCAACAACGTCGAAACCCTGGCCAACATCGCTCCCATTGTCCGCAAGGGTGGCGAATGGTTTGCAGGTATCGGCACCAACAAGTCCAAGGGCACCAAAGTCTTTGCACTGGCTGGCAAAATCAACAACACCGGACTCATCGAAGTCCCCATGGGGTTGACCCTTCGCGACATTGTCTTTGACATCGGTGGCGGGATTCCTGATGGCCAGGAATTCAAAGCCGTGCAAACCGGTGGGCCTTCAGGCGGGTGTCTACCTGAAGAACATCTGGACATGGGCGTCGATTACGACTCCCTTCGCACCGCAGGCTCGATCATGGGCTCGGGTGGCATGATCATCATGGATCAAACTTCCAACATGGTCGATGTGGCTCGCTTCTTCATGGAATTCTGCATGAGTGAATCGTGTGGCAAGTGTATCCCCTGCCGTGTGGGTACTTACCAGATGCATGAATTGCTCAACCGTATCGCTGAAGGCGAAGGTACCACCGATGACCTTGCCAAGCTCGAAGAACTCTGCGATGTCGTAGCCAACACCAGCTTGTGTGGTCTTGGTCAGACTTCGCCTAATCCTGTCCGCAGTACGCTGCGCTATTTCCGACATGAATATCTTGAACTGATTGATGGCAAGCACATCCCAGCGGGTGCAGGCCAGGAGGTGGCATCATGAGTAAAGTGACCCGCGTCGTCACGCTGAGCATCAATGACCAGGAGGTCACCGGCCGTGAGGATGAATCCATCCTTCAGGTCGCCCGTCAGCATGACATTGATATTCCGACCCTTTGTTTCCTTGAAGGTCTATCAGGCTGGGGCTCTTGTCGCATCTGTCTGATCGCTGTTGAGGGCGTTCCCAAGCTTCTGCCTGCATGCATGACCTACTGTGCAGAAGGCATGAAAGTCCAAACCGAAAACGAGCAGATCAAGGCCTATCGCAAAAGCATTCTTGAATTGCTCTTCTCTGAGCGCAATCACATCTGTAGTGTCTGCGTCAGTAACGGTGCTTGCGAATTACAGTCACTGGCTCAGAAGTGTGGTGTGGACCATGTGTCCCTGCCCTACCGCTTCCCGGATTACGAAGTGGATTCATCACACAATCTCTTCCGCAATGACCACAACCGCTGCGTGCTTTGTACACGCTGTATTCGGGTCTGCGATGAAATTGAAGGTGCCCACGTCTGGGATCTTGCAGACCGCGGCATTGATGCCAAGGTCATCTCTGATCTCAATGCCCCTTGGGGTGATTCGGAGACCTGCACCAACTGCGGCAAGTGCGTACAGGTCTGCCCGACCGGTGCGTTGGTTCAAAAAGGTACGGCGGTTGCTGAAATGCACAAGCGTCGCGCCTTCCTGCCTTATCTCAATGCCATGAGAGGAAACCACGGATGAGTGATACCATCACAAAAATAAAAGTTGCCACCATCTGGATCGACGGCTGCTCAGGTTGCCACATGTCGTTCCTGGATATCGATGAACGTATTTTGGATTTGGCCCCGCATATCGACATGGTCTACGGCCCGTTGGTTGATCTCAAAGAGATTCCCGAAGGTTTGGATCTGGTGATCGTCGAAGGTGCCGTCGCCAATGAAGCTGATCTGCATCATGTGTTGGAACTGCGTAAGAAGTCCAAATTCATGATCGCGTTAGGTGATTGTGCAGTGAGTGGCAACGTGCCCTCCATGCGGAATCCCATCGGTCAGGAAGCCTGCTTTGAGCGTGCGTATTTTGAAAATGCCGACACCGGTCAGCAGATTCCCACCAATGGTGTGCCAGCGTTACTCAAGAACGCGATTCCGGTGCATCAGGCAGTGAAGGTTGACCTGTTTATTCAGGGATGCCCACCGCCAGCGGATGCCATTTTCTTCGTCCTTTCCGAGCTTGTTGCCGGACGAGTCCCCGATCCTACCAAAGTCACGCGATTCGGCGCTTAAACGCCAGTCGCCTGTTGGAGAATACACGTGTCTAGAACCATAGAAATTGATCCAGTCACGCGCATCGAGGGCCACGCCCGGATCACCATCAAACTTGATGATGGTGGCAATGTCGATGACGCGTTATTCCACGTCACCCAGTTCCGTGGGTTTGAAAAGTTTTGTGAAGGTCGTCCCTTCCCGGAAATGCCTTCACTGACTGCTCGTACCTGCGGGATCTGTCCTGTGAGTCACCTGATGGCTGCCAGTAAAGCCTGTGACGAAATCATGGCAGTGGACATCCCACCTGTTGCTAAAAAGCTGCGTCGGATCATGAACTTCGCGCAGTTGACTCAGTCCCATGCACTGAGTTTCTTTCACCTTTCAAGCCCGGACATGCTCCTGGGTTGGGATGCCGATCCTGCCAAGCGAAATGTGTTTGGCGTCATCGTCGAATTCCCGGACCTGGCCCGAATGGGTATCCGTCTGCGTCAGATCGGTCAAAGCATCATCGCCATCCTGGGTAACAAACGTGTCCACCCGGCATGGATGGTGCCCGGTGGTGTCAATGCACCCTTGACCGCTGAAAAACGTGACGAAATCCTGCCCATGGCTGAAGAAGCACTGGGACTGGCGCTTAAGACCTACGGCTGGTACAAAACCCAGTACAGCAACTTCTCAGAAGAAATCGAACACTTCGCCAACTTCCCATCACTGTACATGGGCATGGTCAACGAAGAAGGTAATCTCGAACATTACGACGGATACCTTCGCGTGATGAACCATGACGGCTCACTGCTACATGACAAAGTCCCCACCGATAACTACCAGGACATCGTCGGTGAAGCAGTCGAAGATTTCAGCTACATGAAGTTCCCGTACTACAAGCCCATGGGTTACCCCCAAGGCATGTACCGCGTCGGACCACTGGCTCGACTGAATGTCTGTAACAAGTGCGGCACCCCCCAGGCGGACATCGCCTTGGCTGAGTTCCGTGCCTTGCAGAAAAACAGCGGCCCGGTGACATCCAGTTTCCACTTCCACTATGCCCGTCTGATCGAAATCATCTTCGCCCTTGAGAAGATGCTCGAACTGCTGCGTCACGACGACATTCTCAGCGAGATGGTTCGCGCTCGGGCACGTGGTAACCGCAGCCGTGGTATCGGTATTGCCGAAGCACCACGCGGGACGTTGATCCATGACTATGAAGTCGACAAGCATTGCCAGATGACCAAGGCCAATCTCATCATTGCCACCGGTCACAACAACCTGGCGATGAACGCCGGCGTCAAACAGGTCGCTCAGCATTGGATCAAGGATGGCAAGATTGAAGAGCACATGCTCAACCGCGTCGAAGCAGTCATTCGCTGCTATGACCCGTGTCTGAGTTGTGCGACGCATGCCATGGGCAAGATGCCGCTGCACATCGAACTGACCGACGCTTCTGGCAAGATCATTGATGAAGTGACACGCGGGTAAGATTGTTTATTGTTTTAACCACAGAGTCACAGAGGCACAGAGATGACACAGAGTAAACATTCAGACATGAATAAGGTGCAAACACATGCATCACTTTCATGCTCTGTCCGGATTTGCTCTGTGACTCTGTGCCTCTGCGGTTCATTCCATAGGCATTGTTGTCTGTGGGGATATACAAATTAACACGTCCATTGAAAGAGTTCTTACAAAATGAAACGTGCATTGATAATAGGGTTTGGCTCTGAGATTCGTGGGGACGATGCCTTTGGGCCGCAGGTTGCATATGAACTTCAAGACAGGGTTCACCCGGAAGTCGTGGTGGAAACCTGTCAGGGATTGACGCCTGATATTGCGTTGACCATTTCAGAAGTGGACATCGTGATTTTCGTGGACTGTGCCGTGGGGCCAGAGCCAGGAAAAATCAATCATCAACTCATTACGCCCAGTGATGACAAAAGTCTTTCGATGGTTCACTTTCTAAGTCCCGAATCACTGCTGACATGGTGCGGATCGCTGTATGGCAAGTTGCCTGAAGCGCACGTCTTCACCGTCACCGGCAAGTGCTATGACATCAGTAACAGTCTCACCGAGCCGGTGCTCAATGCCTTCCCGCAAGTCGTCGAACAAGTTTTATCACTGCTTGCACAAAACGGTTTGCCCGGGCATAAGGTGATGAGCCATGCATGAGTTTTCATTAGCAACATCAATGGTCGATCTCGTCAAAGCCAACTGCCCTGAGGGTGAAGAGCTTGAGAGTATCACCATCGAGGCCGGCCCCATGCGTGGCATCGAACCTCAAGCGATGCAATGGGCATGGGAAGCAGCAACGCAACACACACCTATCGCAGGATGCAAACTCCAACTCATTCAGCAGCCCTGGAAGCTGCACTGCCCTGACTGTCAGACAAGTTTTGAAGCCGATGACATGTTCACCGATTGTGAATGTGGATGTGACAAAACCTCGCCGGTGGATTGTGACAACCTTCGACTTGTGAGGTTAACGCTTAAAGATAAAGTAGGGGTAAGTGATTCGTGATTTGGGATTAGGGCAAGGCACTTTTCATCAAAGCATATTTTTATTTACCCTAATCCCTACTCACTAATCACTACTCCCTGAAAACAAAGGTTCCCGCCATGGATATTCCGATTGTCGAAAATGTTCTGAAACTCAACGATGAAGTCGCTGCGATTAATCGTAAAACACTCAAAGAAGCAGGTGTCTACACCGTGGACCTCATCGGTTCACCGGGCAGTGGCAAAACCTCACTGCTCGAAGCCACCTTCAAAGCCATAGGTGATAAAGCACGCATCGGTGTCCTTGTCGGTGATCTGACCACCGCGCGCGATGCCACACGCATTTCCAAATGGTGTCCCGATGTCGTGCAGATCAACACCGGCAAAGGCTGTCACCTCGATGCCAACCAGGTCCGTCAAGGACTCGACCGACTCAAGCTCGACGAGTTGGATATTCTCGTTATTGAAAACGTCGGCAATCTCATCTGTCCTGTCGGTTTTGATCTTGGGCAGGATTCGAAAGTCGGTTTATTCAGTGTTGCTGAAGGCGATGACAAACCTGCCAAGCATCCGTACATTGTGATGGAAGCCGAGTTACTGCTGCTCAACAAGATGGACCTGCTGCCTCACGTGACCTTTGACATGGACATTTTCAAGGAAGACATCAGCCGCATCAATCCCACCGTCCAACTCATGGAAGTCTGCGCGACCAATGGCTGGATCAACGAATGGTGCGATTGGTTGCTGGCCAAAGTCGGCAAGTAATTCATCAAGACATTTCGATCACGGTTCAACACGTTAGCACCGGATGTGAATCCGGTGCAGGTGCTTCATGTCGGTTGAAGGATGGGTAGTGCGAATGCGAAACCAACACTACTGCTATTCCCACCGCCACCGCTTTGGGTAATATTGAGACGCACCATCATTTCCGATTCTTGATTTGGATCATCACCATTTCATGTAGTGTCTGTGTATCATGTGCGAATCATGAGTTGTATGAATTTCATTTTTTCCCTTGCCCAAAGTGATCCTGTTGCGTTGTCGCAGGACCAACTGCTCTGGAACGTCATCATCGCAGGTGTCGCCTCGGCATTGGCGACGGGGTTGGGGGCGATCCCGTTTATTTTCATGCGCGGCAACACCACCCCCAAGTGGCAAGGCTACTGCTCCGGGGCAGCAGGCGGAATGATGATCGGCGCATCGGTCTTCAGTCTTGTTCATGAAGGCCAACAAATCAACCCGCAGACCACCGTCGTTGGACTCCTGGCGGGAATGATCTTTCTATGGATCGCTGCCAAGTTCCTGCATGATCATCACAGTCACGACGTTGCTGAACATGACCATGAACACGAACACCAAGACCACGAGCATCAACATAGCCATGTCCAACAGCTTCAATCTTCCAAGCTTTCACCGCAGAGCCTACTCGTCCTGCTGACGATGTTTGTTCACAGTGGTGCTGAAGGCATTGCCATCGGCGTGGGGTTTGCTTCGGGCGAAATCGAGCTTGGGATTCTCGTTGCCTTGGTGATTAGCGTCCACAACATCCCCGAGGGAATCGCCATCACCTTGCCGATGCACGCACAGGGGATCAGTCTGTGGAAGTGTGCCTGGTGGAGTGTGTTTTCGTCACTGCCTCAACCGATCGTAGCCATCCCTGCATTCCTGCTGGTGCATCACTTCCAATACCTTGTTGCACCGAGCATGGGCTTTGCAGCAGGTGCGATGTTGTACCTCGTCGTCGCCGAATTGTTGCCTGAGAGTTACGCACGCTGCACCAAGCATCAAACCGCATGGTCAGTGATGGTCGGACTTCTGGGCATGTTGGTATTTGTCATGCTCGTGGACTAACCCCCCGGAAGTTTTACTTGGATTCAAGTAACATTTCTGACTTTGCTAAACGCTGCCCCCGGAAGTTTCACTTGGATTCAGGTATCATTTCTGACTTTGCTAAACGTCTGCCTTCGGAAGTTCGCCTTGGTTTCCAGTATCATTTCAGGCATGAATCACAGCGTCAAAGAGACACAACGTCTGAGATTGGTATGTCTATGCAGTTTGCTTTGCATCTTCACTGGCTGTCAGACCAAGATGACTGCACGCCAGGCACAACGTGATCTCAAACAACTTGTTGATACCGCGACACCTGTTTTTGAACATGATCACATCGCGTTACTCCACTGTGGCAACTTCGCGGATCACGCAAAAATTCAGCAATGCATCACCCAAACCCAACGTGCGGTCGACATCTGGTTTAGCAGTAAGCCCCGCGACTATACCACCCGACTACTCATCTTTTCACCTGACGAACCACTGGGCAAACAACTGGCCAAAGAGATGGGATCAAGCAGTCACGTTGCAGGCAATACCGAAGCCCGGACGCATACCATCCTCATTAGCGGCTATCCGTCTCAAGAAGACTTCTGGGCAACGTTGCGACATGAATTAACGCATGATGCGATGCTTCGCCATTTTGATACCGTTGAACAATTGCCACCCTTTTGGCTTACCGAAGGGATGGCTACGGTGTTTGAAGTCCCTGCTTATGCGGATGGGAAACCCGCAATCAATCCCAAGCGACTTGATCGTTTCAAAATCATTTGCAACAACCAAAAGCTAAACGTCCTGCCTTTGATTACCCGTGAATCAAACACGCGATCCAGTTCCAATGATTATGCTCAAGCGTGGGGGCTGACCTATTTTTTGATGCGTCAACACTCTGCGGATATGCGTCGGTATCTTGCAATGTATCAACAACGAACATTCGAGAACACGCAACACCAATCGCAATTTGACGACTGTTTTGTTCAGCAGCAATCGCACGCTCAATTGATGAGCCAACTCTCACGCTGGTGTTCGTTGCAGATGACACCTCGTTAAAACGACTCTTCATCCTTACCGGATTCGTAACTGCGATCCACTTGAAACTACTTGATAGTCTGCACATTCAGGACACTTTGCTTGTCAAACTGTTGAGGCGTGTCCACATTTTTAAAATGGTTGTTTTTCAAAGTCACCTGACGCGTGCCATAGAAATTAATCCCAAGCGCTGCATCTTTGAAAGTGCAATCCTTGACGGTGATATGTCCCATGTATGGCAAGTCGCTGCCCCAAGTCCGGGCTGCTAGCATCCCCAACGCATTGTTGCGTTTGACCCAACCACTATCGATAAATGTGGTACGACTGACAGTGACATCCTGCGGGAACATCCCTTCACCTTCATTGATCGCAGCACCAATCATCAAGGCTGGATACATGATGTTGTCATAGGTACAGTCTTGGATCAAAGCATGTGAGTTCCGCAGAATGCTGGCGCTACCGGCAATGGCTCGGAAGTGACTGTTCTTTAGTTCATAGTGTTCGATATCCCAACCCCAAACTGTCACCAAAGTGTCTTGGGTCACAAATGAGGGGATCGGTTTATCAAGTGTGATGACGAATTGGGAATCACTGACACCTCGCTGAATATCACATGATTTTAAAATACGACTCTCAGGTTGATCCTTGTCCCAGAAAGTCAGTTTAGTGTCCAGCGGGATTTTCCATGCTGTGCTGTATTTCTTTTTGCACAGCAGTTGGATATCAGACTGTTTTTCAATCACCTTCAAAAATGAGCCATGCACATTCTGCCCATCCCAGCGGACACCTTCAATGAACATGTCGTCAATGACAACCTTGCCAGAGCATGCATAGAGTTTCCATCCATCACGTGGGCTGGTAGCCAGTTGATTGTTATCCGAACGGACTACGATTCGATCCGCTGTGATGTTGTGACACAACTGAGTACACATGGCAAACCCAGCGGCATTGGTGGTCCAGAGATTGGATAACGTCAGATCATTGGCATTGAAAAACAGAACCTGATACCCCCAGAATCCGTTATGCCAGGATAATCCATCCCCCATCTGAACCTTGCTGGCAATTGAATGACTGGGTAGTCTCATCAAACGTTGAGCATCATCACCGACAACTTGCCATGACAGTTCTTTGCGATTCTTGTTCACATCATTACCGAAAGTCAGACTCGGTTGCTGCTTTAGTCGCCTGGTTTTGATATCCCAGGTATTCATGCAGTATGCCCCCATCCCATCGACACGTGGCAGGTCATCAAAAATGCGCACGGTGAGAGATTGTTCATCCAACGCCACCACTTCACCTGCGGTTGCATACTGCGGATCATTATCAAACAGCAGGTTTCGGACGGTCATCCGTTGACAATTGGTCACCGAAAACAACGTGCCAATACCTTTGTTATTGGTATAAAAGTCATTGTTGCGTACCAGCTTTGTTGCAGGTTTGCCATGTTCATCGGTGACACCTTGGACGGTCAAATCATCAATGTCGATCAGTTTGATTCCGTTGCGATCAATGTCATATCGTCCAGCATCAAATTGCAGTATCTTTGCGCCGGATTGTTTGAGATGCTTGATCGCTTTGATGATTGCTGTGGTGTCATCCTGCCCATCGTTGGGGATGGCACCAAAGTCTTTCACATGAATCGGCATGACTGCCGTGGGTGTCGTGGACATTTCAACCGCCTGTACAACAGTGACTGCGCTGATCCCAAAGAAGATCAGGCCAATCGTTTTTAAGAAAATAAACATCAAACATTCCTTGTTGGATCATCCGAGTGAACCGTTGTGTTTTTATTTGTATCCGCCGTACCAGAAGTCGCGTGATTTTTGAGCGGTATAGCTTGCATCATTGACGATGTCTGCCATGCTGCTGTAGCTTTCCGGATTGGCATGTCCGTCGAGATAGGAGATGTTGACCGTCTTGCCGTTACCGTGTCGGTTTTCCTTGTAAAACGGTGATCCATTCATCATTGCAGAGAAGGATGATCGGTATTGGAAATAGGTGCTGTTATCGCTGAGCGTTTGTGTCGGGCCGTCGACGATCAAAGCGGTCTTACCCGGCTTGACGATTGAGCCGAATCGCGTGAACTGCTTGTACTTGTTACCGGGCACAATAAACCAGCCTGGTTGAAATCGAACATTGCACTGATAGGGACGCGTACTGCTTTGGGTGGGTGCATCCTGTGCTGAGGGACAGTTGAGGATTGTCCCCTGCCAGGGTGCTGCTGAGAAAATGTCGGTTCCTGTGATTGTATTGCCAGTGGTTGGATGCTTGATGGGCGTCCCCATATGGTGGACCAGCGTGTACTGCCAGAACCATGTGTTGGTGCCTGCAAGATCTTTGGATGCAGCAAGAACAATGCAACTGTTATTGTCCGTCCCATAGCTGAAAGACGCAGCCATCAATCCGCGGAGATTGCTTAAGCACTGCAGGTCTCTGGCGGATTTTCGTGCAGCGCCCAATGCTGGGAGCAGAATGGCGATGAGCAATGCGATGATGGAAATCACCACGAGTAATTCGATAAGTGTGAATGCTGATTGTCGTTGTTGGCTGTGATTCATTGTGTACTCATCCATCTTGAATAATGGGAGGGTTAACGCGCTCGCTGGGTTGATCCGCGAACAATTAATTGGGTTTTTGTTTTAATCACCTTGGATGCGGTATTAGGATTTTTAATCTGCTCTAGCAACAGGTCAACAAGTTGCTGAGCTATATCCTGCATCGGTTCATGTACAACGGTGACGCCCGGACGCAACCAGGGGGTAAAACTGTTTTCATCAAATGATGCGATGGCAAGGTCTTGCCCGACACATCGCCCTGCTTTTTCTGCTCCTGCATACACCGCAGGCGTCGCAATCGCGTTATGCACGATCAACACATTAATCTGCGGATGGTCTTTGAGTAATGCGATCGTCTGTTGATACCAATGCTCCATCGACTTGGATTCTTCAGCGGGATACCACCATTTGTCCGGACACCTCAGGCCGTGAACATGCATAGCTTGGTGCAACATGCGCGTCCGAGGATGCTCAAGTTCATCGACATGGGGCAATTGCTGCGGTTGAATGAGCAGGCCGACTTTGTCCCAGCCCTGTTCTTTGAGATGGGCAACCAACTGTGTCACGCCATGCTCATAATCCACACTGACATGGCTGTACTCGCCAGTTGGCTTGCCCTGATTCTGATGGCGGAGGATAAATGGTGCAGCCAGTGGCACATCCAGATAATCGTCATCGCCATCCCAAAGCCCTTCGAGCGCGATAATGCCATCGACAGATTTTTGAGGCAGCCACGCCAGGAGATTGCGTTGGCGGTCACGTGACGCGCCGGTCTCCATAGGCAGGCAGGTGTAACCGTTGTCCCACAGTCGCTGTTGAATCAATGACGCATAGTGACCATAAAACGGGTTGGACAGATCGTTGAGGATCACCCCGATATTGTGTGTTTTGCCTGTGGCCAAGACCTGAGCAGCACGACGTGGGACATAGCCCATCTCCCGAGCAATGGATTCTATTTTCTGCCTCGTGGCCTGTGATACGCGATTGTAATGCCGACCATTGAGTACCAGTGAAACCGTGGCTTCGGAAGTGTTGGCTTTAGCTGAAATATCTTTAAGTGTTGCCGACATAGTTGTTAAACCTAAATATTGTATTGACAAACCACGATCGTGTTAAGCGGTTAACTTATTTAATCGTAGACATGGAACCGGACAAGTCAAGCGCTTAACATAAGTTAAAAAAAACTCACCCGGATCTGATTCCAAGTGAGTCATTGGGCTGAAAATTGAGCTTGTATGAAGATCACACCGGCTCGCCAGCAATTTCCTCGTCGGTGAGGTAGCATCCGGTGTCGGCTGCCCAGGGGTTGCCGGTGCTGATTTCGGCACGGGCGCGGAGACTGCCACCGCAGACATTTTTGAATCGACAAGTAGCGCATCGGCCTTCGAGCTTGTCGGTTCGGTCTTTGAGTCCTGCCATGATGGGGTCGGAGGTGTCCTGCCAGATTTCGGAGAACGGGCGATCCTTCACACAGCCAAAGGTACGGAACATGGAGAACTGGTCAGCATGGACATTGCCAAAGAAGTCGATATCCGCGATGCCCACACCGGATGAATACTTCGCCCCGCCGTTCCACTTGAGCATCTCCAAGACCTGATCGGCTCTTGGATGGTTTTCCTCTTTCATCTTCATGTACAGGTACGGCCCGTCGCAGTGGTTGTCGACAGTGAGAATTTCAACACGTTTACCTGCATCATGAAATGCCTTGGTGCGCCGGATGATTGTGTCCATGGCGTTGCGTGACGTTTGGTGATCCATGGCATTGAGATCGACACCTCGTCCTGCTGGGCAAAGGTGATAGAAGCAGGCACGATTGATTTCTTCGCGGTCGATAAAGTCAAAAATACCGTCAAGATCTTCGCAGGTATGCCGGGTCAAGGTAAGTCTCAGGCCGACCTTTTGGCCGACATCCACGCAATGCTTAAAGCCTTTCATGGTACGGTTAAATGCACCTTTCATGCCACGGAATTCATCATGAATTTTGGCATGAGCACTGTCGAGACTGATACCAACATAAGCGAAGTTCAAGTCTTTGAGCTTTTGAGCGGTATCGCGGTCAATGAGCGTACCGTTGGTTGACAGAACCACGTGCAGCTTTTTGGATCGTGCATACTCAGCGAGTTCAAAGATGTCTGGCCGAACCAGTGGCTCACCGCCGGAGAGCAGCAGCGCGGGGACTTTGTACTCCGCAAGGTTGTCGATGAGTTCTTTGCCCTGCTCGGTGGTCAGTTCATCAGGATACTTAAGCGCTTCGGAGTTGGTGTAACAGTGAACGCACTTGAGATTGCAGGTGCGCGTTACGTTCCAGACGACAATCGGGCGTCGTTCTTTGGCGGACTTGGCGACAGCCATCCGCTGATGTTCAGGCGGATCGATCTGGGTAATGGCTCGACCATAGCGATGAGGTGTACTGGGTGTTTCCAGGCCACAGTAAAGAACACTGATATCGATCACGGCGGGTTGATCCTTTCTCAGTAGGGCTTCGAATCAGGCCAACGTGGAGGCACTCGAAACTCAGCTCTTTTGATTATGCAAGTCAGTCAAAGCATTTACCTTGACGTAAATCAATGATCTGGGGTTGATTCCCAAACTTTTTGAGGTATTCTTATCTTAATATCTTTTACCAGAAGATGCGAGACCCTACCTCATGAAATTTGATTTACCCCCCGCCATGCACATGCGACCCGGTACGCATCCGGGTGCTGCTGCCCATCATTCTGCGAGTAGTTCATTGCGTCATCCCGTGAATCACATCCCGACCGCCGGTCAACCCAAGCAGATGCCGATGATGGATTACAAAGCCGAGGATGTGCATCACAGTCCGTTTTTAGTCTTTTATGAGACAACACGTGCGTGCGATTTGGTTTGTCAGCACTGCCGGGCATGCGCCCAATCTCAGGCACATCCCAATCAGATGTCCACGCAAACATCCAAGGCGATGATTGATGAGTTGGCCAAATTCCCCAAACCGCCGCTATTGGTGATGACCGGGGGCGATCCGCTTAAGCGACATGATATTTACGAACTCATCCGACATGGCAAATCCAAAGGTCTTCGCATTGCGATGACGCCCTCTGCCACGCCGTTGGTCACCGCTAAGGCGATTGGCGATCTGCGTGATGCGGGAGTCTCCCGTATGGCGATCAGTCTCGATGGTGCCGACGCCAAAACCCATGACGCGTTCCGTGGCATTGATGGCATTTTCGAACGTTCACTACGCATCATCAAGGACACCCACGAAGCCGGTCTGCCCATGCAGATCAATACCACGATCACCAAACGCAATCTCCATCAAGTCGATGCCATCGCCGAATTGATTAACCGTCCTGGTGTTGTGTTATGGTCGGTGTTCTTCCTGGTCCCCGTAGGTCGTGGTCTTCGTGAACAAGGCATTGAACCTGCGCAGTATGAACAAGTATTCGAAAGACTTTGGCATCACGCCCAAACCAAGAACTATGGCGTGAAAACCACCGAAGCCCATCACTACCGCCGCTTTGTACTTCAGCAAAAAGGTGACCCGCAAGCCAACCCCACAGCCCTGGCTGGCAAACCCAAAGTCCAACGAGCACCCATTGGTATCAGTGATGGTAAAGGCGTCATGTTCATCAGTCACGTCGGCGATATGTATCCAAGCGGATTCCTGCCAATCAACTGTGGGCACTTCCCTGACAAGTCACCCATCGATGTTTACCAGAATGACATGACATTCAAAGACCTGCGAAATCCTGACCAGTTCAGTGGCAAGTGTGGTGTCTGTGAATTCCGAAAAGTCTGTGGCGGCAGTCGCGCCCGTGCCTACGCACTGACACGTGACCCCTTGGCATCGGAGCCACATTGCGTGTACCTGCCCAAAGCATGGTCCGCGGGCAAGTAACTTTGTGCCACTGTCGTCAAACATTTTAAATCAACCGAAAGCTTAAAGTTACTCAATTCATTTTTTACCGCTTAGACGCCATGAAGCTCAGTACAAACCGAGAATAAACCGGTGAATATCTCTGCCTTATTTAGCTTGGCGTTCTTGGCGTCTTGGCGGTGAAATAATTGATACTGGTTATTCGAAAACCTCAACGGATCAAAGGCAACACCTCATGCCCGAATCACTGACACTATGCGACCTTGATGCAAAACTGCTCAACCGCATTCAATCTTCGATCCCCTTAACTGCGACTCCCTTCGCCACACTTGCAGAGGAGTTGGGCGTTGACGAGTCGACCTGTATCGAACGCCTGCATGTCTTACGACATGATCTGAATTACATCCGCCAAATCTCGCCCATTTTCGACACCCATGCACTGGGCTATCAATCGAGCTTGGTAGCTGCAAAAGTCGCACCTGAAAAAATCGAACATGCAGTCAAAGTCATCAACAGTCATCCGGGCGTGTCCCACAATTACCAACGGGATCATGCGTTTAATCTCTGGTACACCGTTGCAGTGAGTCCGGACAGTCCATTGGGGTTGGAGAAAACCGTCGAAAAATTACATGAACTTTCCGGTGCCCAGTCCACACGATTGCTCCCGACACTTAAGCTTTACAAAATCGGTGTGAAGCTCAACATGGGTAACACCCAAAACGACTCGCCCAAAGCCAACCATTTTACGCAGGCTGATCGGGATCAGAAATCAACGCCGTTAACGCAATTGGATCGTGAGTTAATCCGTGTCCTGCAACAAGATTTACCCCTTGTTTCAAGACCTTTTAACGCAATAGCCAAGCAAGTGGGTTGTACCGTGCAGGACTTACTTGATGCCTGTCAACGGTACCTAGACCGCAAACAGATGCGCCGGTTCAGCGCGGTGTTACATCATCGCAAAGCAGGTTTTGGTGCCAATGCTATGGGGGTTTGGCAGTGTCCTGAAAACCAAATCGATGAGATGGGAAGCAAGTGTGCAGCCTTTGACGAAGTAAGTCATTGCTATCACCGCCCTGCTTATGACGACCTGCCCTACACACTCTACACCATGGTGCATGGCAAGACCCCTGAAGATGCGCTAGATGTCTTAAAGCGCATCCAGAAAGTCACCGGCATCCAAAACTACAGTGCGCTTTGGAGTACCAAAGAATTCAAGAAAGTCCGCGTACAATATTTCACGGATGATCAAGCGCAGTGGGAAGCACAGAACGGTTAATCAAGATCACCTAATTGAATCCCATAATGCATCATCATGTTTGGGAGGAAAATCTCTTGGCAACTTCTCCCATTCCAAACCGGGACGATTTTTTAAATCCAATACTTTGTCAATTACATCTGAAAATTTGAGAATTGACTTGGGAAATTTATTGTCGAAATATGACGACTTGGTTTTACCATTTTGGTGTCTTAACAAAACCCATTGAATTCCATCATGCCATTGTCCAATGTACTTTTTTCTTAACCGACGAATTTCATTGCTTTGTAATAATTTCAGTATCTGAGAAATTTCATCATTGCTTAATTCAAATACCGTTCTTTCCCAAGCAATTGTTTTCCAGGGAACGCCCCTTCTAACAATGACGCATTTTCGAGTATTAATTCCGACGCGAATTGTTTCAAGTCCTTCTGCGCCACTTCCTCTACCAAACTCTATAAATGTTCTGTCTTTTACAAGCGCATCATTAACTTGATGCTGATCATGCGTAAGTACTGTATCGTCGATACAAAAACGACCATCATAAATAAAAATATTTGTCGTCCAGCACAAAATTAAACCGGGCACTAGCAATATTGACATACTTCCCCCTGTATCTCTGTGGTTAAGCCATCAAAGCTTGATCACAAAACTCAATCACTCAATCCACCACCGGCAGCAATTCCGGTTCGGACTTGCCACGTTGCCAGACATCGTGAACACGGAAAGACTTCACAGCAGCCGGGCAGTCGCTGCGGTAATGTGTGCCACGGGATTCACATCGCCATCTTGCAGCTTCGGTCATCAGTGCACCGACGAGCAGCATGTTCTGCACTTCCCACCCATCGCGGTCGTCGAAGATTTTATCCAAGGTGTAGCGTCCCCAGAACTCAAACATTTCTGAGACTTCAGCTAAGCGTTTGCCTTCGCGTTCAATGCCCACGTGTCGCCACATGACACTTCGCAGTGATGAACGAACGTCGTGCAGGTCCAGTTCTGAACGTTCGGAAAGGCGGATGTCGGAGATGATTTTCATCGGTCCCTGGCCGGCATCTTCAAACATTTCCTGGCAGGTATCGCCGCAAATCTTCCCGAAGACCAGACCTTCAAGCAGCGAGTTACTGGCAAGACGGTTGGCACCATGCAGTCCGGTGGCAGAGACTTCACCACAGGCATAAAGTCCGTGCAATGAGGTCCGACCGCAGTTGTCCGTACGGATGCCGCCGACCATGTAATGTGCTGAGGGGTGAATGGGAATCGGATCTTTGGCAGGATCAATCCCAAACTTGCCAAGGAGTTTGTAAATCCCCGGGAAGCGTTTGGCAAAGCGTTCGCCCCCCAGATGACGACAGTCCAGATACACATGGGTGTGATTGGTTTTGGCCATCTGTGCGAGGATCGCGCGGCTGACGATATCACGCGGCGCTAACTCGGCCATGTCGTGATAGCCGACCATGAAACGTTCACCATGACAGTCGATCAAGTATGCACCTTCACCGCGGACCGCTTCGGTGATTAGACTTCGCGCAGCACCTGCGATGTAGAGCGTAGTGGGGTGAAACTGCATGAACGCCATGTCCTGCAACGTCACGCCAGCACGATAGGCAATGGCTAACCCGTCACCTGTGGAAACGCGCGGGTTGGTCGACTCGCGGTAGACCTGCCCTGCCCCGCCGGATGCGATGATGGTTGCCTTGGCCCAGATGACCTGCAAGCCGTACTTGGGATGATGGGTGATGGCACCAAGACAACGCGGCGTGCCGTTGTCAGAAGTGATCAGGTCCAGCACAAAACAGTTGGAAAACAAGCGGATATTTTCAGTCTCGCGAATCTTGCAATCCAGCGTGGTGGACAGCTCCATACCGGTCGCATCACCATCGCTATGCAGGATGCGATGCGCCGAGTGTCCCCCTTCGCGTCCCAGTGCCGGCTTGTCACCATCCATGTCAAAGTTCATACCCCACTGCTGCAATTCAGCAATGCGTTGCGGAGCATGTTCGACCACCTGCTTAACGATTGGCCGATCACATAGATCCGCCCCGGCAATCAACGTATCCTCAACATGGGATTGGAACGAATCCGATTGGTCTGTCACTGCTGCGACACCACCTTGAGCGTAGTAGGTATTGCAATCCTTGATCTCGCCCTTGGAGGCAATGATCACATCACCATGTGCCGATGCCGCAAGCGCAGCACGATGACCAGCAACACCTGTGCCAATCACCAACACGTCCGTGAACATGTGTGGCAAAAGTGCAGAGCGAAATGGGATCAAATAACGACGTTCGTTAAAGACTGCGTGCATTTTTACAGGGATTAGTGATTAGGGATTAGGGATTAGGTAAAAGACAAATAAAACCATATCGGTTTCAACGGCATCACCCTAATCACTAATCACTAATCACTAATCACTCTCCTTACATCTGCCCTTGAAGGTCAAAAGCCGCAGACGGTAACGGCACGTTTGAGTCGGTGAGTAGTTTACGGAATTCGCCGGGAGGTTGATAGGTGATACTACCTTTAGTCGACCAACTCGTCCCCGCTGAGACCTGTTCACTGGTGACGATGACCACGGGAATGATGACCGTCTGAGACAATAAGGCAGGTGCGGTTCGGTGAAGCAGGTAGTTGGTTGATGCTGTGCCATGGCCATCAATGTCTAACATTAGAGTGGATTCAACCAACGGCAATGGCGTGGTGTTGGGATTGGTGATTGTCAAGATCACTTCAAATTGCGCAGCTTCATCACTTTGCTTAACAAGCTTCACTTGAGCGGATTCAACGACAATCGGTGAAAGCGCCGGTTCCTTGAACTTGTCGACAGCTTTACAGCCAATCTGTGCCAACGTCAGTGAAACACCCAGCATGGCCAACATGACCCAGCCGGACTTTTCCCATTTAATCTTCGTGTTCATCTTTAACAATTAACCTTTCACCGCGCCATGTGAGACATCGGTTTTTGATACTTTTTCAGTTGCGGTTCGTTCGAGAACACCTCGAACCCCCGGCAGTAAAATCAAGCCCTCAACGATCATCCAGGCTTCCAAAATTAACGTACAGATACCTATGATAATCAATGGCCAGTTTTTTGTATCGGCATGCATCCAATCCGGCAAAGTTGTCATTAACGCCCACGCTGGCATCGCCAACATAAACAGCAACGGCAAGACCAGAAAATAGACCGGCTTGTTGCGACGCCAAAGGTAAAACATGATTACCAGGAACGCCAAACCGCCGAGTAATTGATTCGTCGCCCCGAACATCGGCCAGAGAATCAAACCGCCTTTACCGGCCTGAGCCCAACTCCACGCACCGCCGCCGGGAGGTGCTGCTGCAATGGCAATACCTAAGACCACCGCGAAAATCGTCGCCCCATGTTTATTGGTCAACCACACCAACGGATTAAGTGACACGCCGCCTTGGTATTGACGATGTTCCGGCAAAAAGGAACCGGCCAACTCCTGCACCACGTAACGTTGCAGTCGACAAGCCGTATCCAAGGTCGTCCCTGCAAAGGAAGCAACCAACACGCCAAGCAATGCCACCGACACGTTGGCAGGAAGCCCCATTGCCTTGAGGAAGTTGGCCCCACCATCGACAAAGGCGCTGACCTTGGCGCCCAGACTGTTGGCACCACCCCATGTGGCGTAACGCATCAACCATGCGTCCTGGCCGGTGAGAATTGTCCCGGTCTTATTCATTGCGCCAAGACCGATCCCTGCTGCACAGGCGCAGATGACGATGGTTGCCAGGAAGCCTTCGGTGAGCATTGATCCATAGCCAACCATCCGAGCATCGGTTTCGGACTTGAGTTGCTTGGAACTTGTGCCACTGGAGACCAGGCAGTGAAACCCGCTGATCGCACCGCAGGCGACGGTGATAAACAGGAATGGGAAGATTGCCGGCGCGCCTTGAGGATTTTGATTGACCATTGGCGCAACCATTTCCAATGTCGGTCGAACACCGTCATCCGTAACGGGTGCGCCTCCGAAAAATGCAGCGAAGACCAGTCCAGCGACAACCAATCCCAAAGCACTGATCAGTTGCAGTGAGTTAATGTAGTCGCGCGGTTGAAGCAATAGCCACACGGGTAACACCGATGCGACGTAGGAATAAACCAACAGAATGATCACCCATGTGATGATCGACAAAGATGCAAGTGACAGGTTCCATTGATGCAAAAATCCGCGGTCGCCATAGATCACCGAGACATACATCAATGCCAACGTAATCAGTGACGGGACAAACAATCCAAGACCTTTGCGATACAGCAAAAATCCAATCGCAACCGCCAATGGGATTTGAATCAGACAAGGGATGATCGATTGCGGGTACATCTTGAATACCGCAGCAATCACCAATCCAAAAATGGCAAGCACGATGGTCAATGCCATAAACAGCACCAACAGGAACAGGACTTTCACACGGGCATTAAGCAGTCGCCCTGCAATTTCGCCAACGGTCTTACCATCATTGCGGAGACTGACCACCAGTGAGCCAAAGTCATGCACGGCGCCGATGAAGATGCTGCCGAACACCACCCAGAGTAATGCAGGCAACCATCCCCAGATCACTGCGATGGCTGGCCCGACAATCGGCCCGGTTCCTGCAATGGAAGTAAAGTGATGGCCGAACACAATGCTCTTAAGCGTTGGGACGTAGTCTTTGCCATCGTTGAGTCGATTTGACGGGCATGTAGTATCGGCACATAGATTGAAAATCTTATTGCCCAACCATCTGCCATAGGTGTAATAGGCGATGATAAACGCAACACCGCTGCCAACTGCGATCATGAGGGTTTGCATGAGGAACGAACCTATGGATCGGGTTTAATGGAATCAAGCACTAAGACAATTCGCATTGTAGCGAAAAACACAGACCAATTAATCACAAATTGACATTATGACCAAGAGGACAAGTCGATATTTTTAACTGGCTTTCACGGTGTCATCCTCAGTGGATTCTTCAATTTCCGGTAAGTCCGGCAGCTTCATTTCCTGACGCAAATTCTGTCGCATCTGCTCGACTTCCAACCGCAGGCGTTCCATACTTTCAGTCACCGGCCCGACCAGGACTTCCGACGACTTGCGGGGCTTGCCGAATTCGACTGCGACTTTGCCAAAGAGTTTGGGCTTTTTGCTCTTGCGTGGCCAAACATCATAGGCACCTTCAATGGCAACGGGAACGATCAGCGGATTGCCACGTTTCATGAGCATTGCAATGCCATTGGCAAAGGTTTCAACCTTGCCGGTATGGGTACGTGAACCTTCGGCAAAGACCAGCAAGGTCACGCCTTCCTTGAGGACTTCCAGACAGGTTCGCATGGATGACAAGTCCGAAGGTGATTCCTGATCGATTGGGATGGTTCTTGCCGTGCGAATCATCCAACCAAAAATGGGATTGCGGAACAGCGTCTTTCGGCCAAGTGAAACAAAGGGTCGTGGGCGTGTGCCGACACCGATGATCAGTGGGTCTAAAAAGGATTGGTGATTACTGACATATAGCACCGGCCCTTCGACGGGAATATTTTCCATCCCGCGAACCTTGATGCGATAGAACAATTTGAAATGGACCCATGCGAAGCAATAAACCGTGTACCACAATATGATTTGTGTCACTCGCCAATTGCACCGTCTGGATTTTTTGAAGACTTTAAACATATACAAATTCAGTTCCAAAGATTAAACGCCAGCAAGTCGTTGCATCACGATTTGATGCAGATGATCGACCACCTGTTCAAGGGACATTTCGGAGGTATCCACCGTCAACGCATCGTCCGGACAGATCAGTGGCCCATCCTTACGTGTGGAATCTTTGTGATCACGCTCGATGATTTGTTGACAGATGAGTTGTTCGTCAGCTTCTTTGCCAGCTTCTCGCAATTGCTCAGCACGTCGATGCGCCCGGACTTGCGGGCGGGCGACAAGATAAAATTTGACCTGTGCATCGGGGAAGACGACGGAGCCCTGGTCACGCCCTTCGGTGACCAGACGCGGGTGTGACTTGCCGATGACACGTTGGGCATTGACAAGTATCTCGCGAATCGGTCCCAAAGCAGCAATGGCGGAGACCTGCCCGGTGACATCCGCATCACGCAGGCGTCCGGTGAGATTGATCCCCTGCCCATACAGTGCGGGTGGATCGGTCTGCCAGTCGAAGTCGAGTTTGGATTCTCTGGCTATGGCAAGTGCTTCGTCGGCTTGCGTCGTTGGGTCAACCCCGTGATGCAGACACAACGCGGTAATGCCCCGGTACATGGCGCCGGTATCCAGAAAATCGACTCCTAAGCGTTTGGCAAGTTGTCGAGCGACAGTGGATTTACCACTGCCTGCTGGCCCGTCGAGTGTGACGATCAGATCATCCGTGATGGTAGAATTCAAGTTCATATGGCGTGCGATTGATGGCGAGGGTTTGTGAATTGAAATTGAGGTTTATTGCAACGGCATGCTCATGCGAGACATCCATTGCGAGACATATTCGGGCTTGAGGAAAAAGTAATAAAGCTGTCCTTCAGCCAACTGGTAGCCGGCCTGCATGCGAGCGACTTGCCCGACACCGTAGTAGATATCACAGCGTCCAGGAGCACGGATGGCGCCCCCGGTATCCTGATCTGCCATGAGTTTGAGTTGTTCACGGAGCTTACCGTCAATGCCGGTCATGGGGACATTGATCATGATGACACCACCCCGCGGGAAGATGCTCTTATCCGTTGCGACGGTGATCCGTGGCGTGACCTGAAAACCCATCGATCCACTTGGCCAGGAGTCGGGCGTGTAGGGTTGGAAAAACACATAACGTGGATTGCTTGCAAGGCGCGGGGCCAAGTCATCAGGATGGGATTCAAAATAGTTTTCAATGGTTGGCAGGTTCACGCTGTTTTCGTCGATTAAGCCTTCAGCGACCAACTGCTTGGCGATGCTTTGATAGTCGTGGCCGTTGTTACCTGCATAGCCCACGTACATGATTTGCCCGTCGGTGAGTTGCAGTCGTGCTGAACCTTGAATGTGAATCAGGTAGACATCAAACGGGTCGGTAAGCCAGACCAGTTCCGTGCCTGAGAGGATGTTGTTGGCTTCAATTTCCTGTCGCGTGTAGTACGGTAGATACGAACCATCGAGTTGTTTACGGCCCAACACGTTGCCAGTCCCCGGCTCACTGACCAGGTCATTGGGACGACGATACAGCGGATAGCGATACTGCTCGGTGCGAGTGGTCGAAGCATTGAAAATCGGCGAGTAGTATCCGGTGAAAAGCACGGTTCCCTTGCGATCCCAACCTACGGATTGATAGAGATCAAACTGCTGGCGAATCTGTTCAAGTTCCAAAGGGCGAAGCATGCTGAGCATCGCCAGGACACTTGCTTGAGCCTGTTCGTGGGTGATGCCCTGGACGGGGAAATATCGTCTTGATGAGGGTGTGCCGAACCATGCGAGACTGCGCTTAAGCGCCTTTTCCATTTCCATCCGGTCGGGCATATTTTGCAGTAAAGTCAAGTCCGGCCACTGGGCATTGCCAAGTTTGACCAGCGCGTTTTCCCCATCACCTAACGGCCGGGCGTATTGGGGCTTTTGCGGCGTCGGTTCCATATCGACTTGCTGGACGCGATCTTTGGCGCAACCGCAAAACAGTGCGACAGTCCATGCCAGGCAAACGGTGATCTTCAAGCTTTTGAACATAATGCGATGGCGACACATCCAGGATGCAACGCAACTTTTCTCATGAATTACAGGACTTCTCGTGCGCGTGGGAAGGAGCCAAGGACGGTGAGTTGACGGCAATGATGACGTGCTTCTTCCAATGCCTTGGTGACATCTTCATCATCACGATGCCCCAGGAAGTCCACGAAGAAATAGTATTCCCAGTTGACATTCCGGCTTGGGCGTTTGTCGATGTGCGTGAGGTTCAGGCCATTATCACGGAAGACATCCAACACGTCGGTGAGTGAACCTGCCTTGTGTTCGGTGGTGAACATGATGGCGGTCTTGTCATCGCCACTGCGTTTGGCATTGTCACGTGAGACGACGAAAAAGCGCGTGATGTTGTTAGCAGAGTCCTCGATATTTTCGAACTGAACTTTCAGACCATACAACTCACCTGCAAGTACGGAACCAACTGCTGCTGCACCTTCTTCCTTGGAGGCCATTTCAGCAGCTAAGGACGTGGAAGCGACAGGAACTTTCTGAGCCCTGCTGAGTTGGACAGCCAGCCAGTTGCGACACTGCGTAAATGCAGGTGGCTTGGAGTAGACCTTGGTGATCTTGTCCACCGGGCAGTTGGAGAGCAGGTTCTGATGCACAGCAATGAGCACTTCAGCATAGACCGAAACCGAATTACTCAAAAACGCGTCAAGGGTCTCGCCGATCCCGCCATGAGCAGAGCTTTCAATGGGAACAAGACCATAGTCAATATGCCCACGGGCGACTTCTTCGCAGACGGCATGAATTTCGCCAAGATCGTCATACTCGACACTTCGCCCGAATTTGCGGACAGCTGCAAGATGACTAAATGAACCCGGAGGGCCAAGATAGCCAATGCGCAAGGGGCGTTCCAAGGCGAAACTGCCACTCATCATCTCACGCCAAATGGCTTCGATGCACTTTTGAGGCAGCGGTCCCTTGTTGTAACGACGGACCTGTTCGAGCACTTTCTGTTCACGTTCAGGTGCGTATATCGGCGAATCCTGCTCTCGCTTGATTTCGCCAACCTCGACCACCACTTTGGCTCGTTCATTGAGCAGTTGAATGATCTGCTGATCGAGTACGTCAATCTGCTCCCGTAATGGAGCCAACCGTGCCTGAATATCATTGGATTGCGTCATGCCGAGTATTGTAATGGGAATTTTAGGGACTAGCGACTAGCCACTAGTGACTTGGGTAAGACAATAAAAAATCTTGTGTATTTCTGCCTTTTCCCTGGTCCTTAGTCGCCAGTCCCTAGTCGCTTTGAAAAAAAACACTACAATCCAACACATGCCCGAACCGTCCACCGATGAACCTGTCATGAGCTTTGGGGATCACCTTGAAGACCTGCGTCGCCGACTCATCTTTGCGTTGATGGGTGCGGTGGTGATCGTGCTGATCACCATGTATTACGGCGACCACATCGTGACCTGGCTGCAAATCCCACTGCATCATGCTCTACGTCAAGCCGGACTGCCCGCCAAGACGTTTGGGTTTAATGTGACTACCGGTTTTGCCATCTACATGCAGGTGAGTCTGATTGCCGGTTTGATACTTTCTGGCCCGTGGATTTTGTATCAGGCATGGAAGTTCGTCGAAACCGGCTTGTATCAATCTGAGAAGAAGCTGGTCCTGATCCTTGCACCATTTAGTGCGATGATGACCGCAATGGGAGTTTGCTTTGCCTATTACGTGATGCTGCCAATCTGCCTTGCGTTTTTGATCACCTTTACGGTCAGCTACCCACAAGCCGGTGGCGAAGGGCCGAACTTCATGGATCACATGACTGAAGTTGTTGAGTATTTCGCCAACTCGAATCCCAAAACAACCAAGCCCAAGAATATCAGTCTTACTGACCCCGACACGCCCAAAGCTCAACATGGCATGCAGGTCCCCCTGCTCACCGAGGATCCGACCGACCCGGTCAATGGTGAGCTATGGTTTAACCGTACCACTTCAGAACTCAAACTCCAGATTGATGACGACATCAAGTCCATCCCCCTGGGCACGGATTCGATGATGAGTCCGCTTATTGAGATTGGCCAATACATCAACTTCGTCACGTATCTGACCCTGGGGGTTGTCGTCGCATTCCAATTGCCCCTGATCATGCTCATGATCGGCTGGGCTGGCATCATCCCGCCGGACTTGATTGGCCGGTATCGTCGTCACTGTGTCTTTATCTGCTTTGTGATTGGTGCGGTTCTCACGCCTGCGGACCCCATTAGCATGATCGTGTTGGCGTTGCCGCTATGGGCACTTTTTGAGTTTGGACTCAAGCTCATGAAGCTGGTGTATAAGCCACGTTTTGCGGATGCTGCTGAGTGATTTTGAAGACTGTTTTTTTACCGCCAAGACGCCAAGAACGCCAAGGTCGGATGAGAAAGATAACAAGACATATTTACCGCTGAGGCGCAGAGGTCTCAGAGCTAAGAGAGATTTGAGACTTTTTTCTGGGGATTGATATGAAATATAAGACACTGTTTCGGTTGGCACTGAAGGTTATTGGGGTGTATCTGGTAGCAACGAATATCAACGTGGTCATTCAAATTGCATTCGTACTGACCGAAGCTTTTTTTAACAGTCAGAATACAGCAGTTCGGATTCCCCAATTCCACTTGCAAACAATGTATCTCACCACAAGTATTGCTCCGCTTCTAATCGGTCTGTACCTGTTCTTTGGCGGTGAATGGATCGTCAATAATGCCATCCCAAGCAATCGGCCGTATTGTCATGAATGCGGGTATGAACTGACACATGCCACATCCAATACCTGCCCGGAATGTGGGACGGAGTTTAAACCAGCGGAATAGCGTGCGTGTTATTCAATGGGGTTATTGGTGTAGTCGTTTAAGGCACCCCGGGGACTGAAGTCCCGCGGGCTTTAGTGTGCGGTGGGGACTTTCACTGGGATGATCTCGCAAAATCATCGCATTTAAAAAAATTAAATCATCTTTGTCTTTCTCTCTTCGAACGCTGCGACTCTGCGGTAAAAAATGACTTGAAAAAACTCACTCTCCAAGTACGCGTTTTTTACGCAGAAGATGATGGTAATGCTGAGCAAAACGATGGGCTTCATCGCGGATGGCCTGGCAGACTTTAAGTCCGAGATTTTCACGTCCGAGCTTGATGGGTTGGTCCTGGAATTGCGTGTAAATCAATTCCTCTTTTTTGGCCAGTGAGATCACCATTGGGGGTTTGACGTCTACGTTTTCGAAGACCTGCATCGCTGCATGGAGTTGGCCGATGCCGCCGTCGATGATGATGACATCGGGATAGAGTTCGTTACCTTGTGCTGCTTCACGGTATCGGCGGGAAACGACTTCGCGGATCGAAGCATAGTCATCATTGCCACCGGGGACGGTTTTGATTTTGAAGCGTCGGTACTCGGATTTAAGGGGGCGACCATCGACGAAACAGACCTTGCTGCCTACGGTTTCATTGCCTTGAAGGTGAGCGATGTCGATGCATTCGATGCAGCGGATGGGATCAGTCATGCCAAGCGTTTTTTGCAGTGATGCCATGCCCTTGGCAGGATCGGTGTAGAAGCTTTCGGCTTCGGGTTGCCAACCTTGTTTGACCTTGCCCCGTTCGTCGAGTTTTTCCAATGCTTTGATTTGATCGCGGAGGATGGCTGCTTTTTCAAAGTCCAGATTTTTGGATGCTTCGAGCATTTCCTCTTTAAACTCACGGATCATCACAGAGCGTTTGGACTCCAGGAACCGGACAAAGCGATTGATGTCCGCGCGGTAAGCTTCCTTGGAAATTTTGTCACCACATGGCGCGGTACATTGCTTGATGGGATACAACAGGCAGGGTCGGAAAAATTTCTTTCGTGTGTCGTCTTCACGAATATCCAAGTGACAGGTTCGAAACTTGAACACCCGCTGAAGCAGTTGGACCGACTCCCGCAGCGCGTAGACATTGGTAAACGGCCCGAAGACCTTGGCCCCCTTAAACTGCGGCTCGCCGGGTTGACGGGTAATGAATACCCCCGGATAGTCATCCCGCATGGTGATGGCCAGATACGGGAACGTTTTGTCATCCGTAAGAAGCACGTTAAATCGCGGATGGATATCCTTGATCAAACGGTTTTCAGTGAGCAGCGCTTCCCATTCGCCTTCGCATTCGAGATAGTCAAAATCTTCGACCACATCGAGCATCGGCTGTTTGCGGGGTCCAAGATCGGCTGATGGGACAAAATAACTGCTCACCCGACTGGGGAGTTTCGACGCTTTGCCCACGTAAATCACAACGCCCTTGGCATCCTTCATCAGATACACCCCAGGGACCGAGGGGAGCTTGCGAGCCTTTTGCAGTAAGGCTTTGAGTTTGTCGGCTTGGGCGGTCATCGTTTTATTTTATCGGGTTTTGTGATTGGGGTTTGGGGATAAGCGTCCTGGACAATCAAGTGAAGTATATGTGTTAAGCATCGGTTGATCTTGCCCTGATTCTTGCCAATCAAGGATGAAACCCGACCGCTACAATCAGACGTTTTAATCTTGTCATCTGCTTAAAAAGCAAAATTGACTTGACGAAATGCCCGAAACCTGTATCCTTTGGCGCTCTGCAAAGCCCGGTGGCGACGCTGTATTTGTGCGCCATATGTTGTTATACTGTGGGGCTTGGCATAAAACTTGCCATCCGACTTGTTGATTGAAGACCCCCGGTACCCCCGGAGCTTCCGGAAATACACCGGAAGCATATGATGGCTAGCTAACTGACTGTATCAGATTGGCTACGGGTGTCCGACCAAGCTTCTTTTATAAATGAGAAGCGATAGAAAGAATTTGCAACGATGACAACGGCTACGACGTCCCCTAACGAGGCTAAAAAAATGAGTGTTCTGGATCGTTACCGTAACTTTGGTATTTGTGCTCACATCGACGCCGGCAAGACCACCGTCACCGAACGCGTGCTCTATTACACCGGTAAGAATTACAAGATGGGTGAAGTGCACGACGGTACCGCCACCATGGACTTCCTCGTTGAAGAACAGCAACGCGGTATCACCATCCAGTCAGCAGCAACCACCTGCCCCTGGATTCACAAAGGTAACACCTACACGATGAACCTCATCGACACCCCTGGTCACGTTGACTTCACCATTGAAGTGGAACGTTCCATGCGTGTGCTTGACGGTGCAGTGGTGGTATTCGACGGTAAAGAAGGCGTCGAAGCCCAGTCTGAAACCGTTTGGCGTCAAGCCGACCGTTACAATGTCCCCCGTGTTTGTTTCATCAACAAGATGGACAAAATGGGTGCTGACTTCTTTTACAGCTTCCAGACGATCATTGATCGCCTGGGTGCAAATCCCGTGGCCGTGCAGATTCCCATTGGTGCATCTGACGACCTCGAAGGCGTCATCGACCTGCTTACCATGAAAGCCTATTACTTCTCAACTGAAGACATGGGTGCCAAGGTTGAAGAACGTGACATTCCTGCGAACCTGCTGGAAACCGCCGAAAAATGGCGTCACGACCTGTTTGAAAAAGCAGCTGAACAAGATGATGAACTGACTGAAAAATATCTGATGGAAGAAGAAATCACGGAAGACGAAATCCGTGCAGCACTTCGCAAAGGCACCATCGCCCGTACCATCTGCCCAACCTTCTGTGGCTCGGCTTTGAAGAACATCGGCGTCCAGCGTCTGCTTGACGGCGTGATTGATTACCTGCCATGCCCCACCGAAGTACCTGAAATTCAAGGTACCGCCATTGATGATCCTGATGTCCACATGACCCGTCCTCATGATGACTCTGCCCCCTTCTCGGCGTTGGCATTCAAAGTCGTCTCCGACCAACATGGCGACCTCACCTACATCCGCATCTACTCAGGTACGCTGGAAAAGGGCACCCGTGTCCTCAACGCTGCCAGTGGCAAGAAGGAAATCATCTCACGTATTTTCGAGATGCACGCCAAGGATCGTATCGCTCAGGAATCGGTCTCCGCTGGCCAGATCGTCGCCATCGTCGGACTGAAGAACACCAACACCGGTGACACCCTCTGCGATATGGATCATCCCATTATCCTTGAACGCATGGACTTCCCGGATCCCGTGATCAGCATGTCCATCGAACCTGCATCACAAGGCGACAAGGACAAGCTCGGTGACGCACTTGGTGTGATTCGTCGCGAAGACCCCAGCTTCCAAAGCCACTTCGATGATGAAACCGGCCAGACCATCATCGCGGGTATGGGTGAACTTCACCTTGAAATCATTGTCAACAAACTCATGCGTGACATGAAAATCGGCGTGAATGTCGGTAAGCCCCGCGTGGCCTACAAGGAAACCATCACCGGCACCGCAACGGCTCGTGGTATCCACAAGAAGCAATCCGGTGGTCGTGGTCAGTTTGGTGACTGTACCATCACCATTGAACCTTACACCGAAGCCCAGGCAGAAGAAGATGGACTTAAGTTCATCGACGGCTTGGCATTCGAAAACAAGGTTGTCGGTGGTTCGATTCCCAGAGAATATATCCCCTCCGTCGAAGCCGGTTGCCGCGCTGCTGCTCGCAGTGGTGTCCTGGCTGGCTACAACCTGCTTAACACCAAGGTCTCACTGATCGATGGTTCATACCACGACGTTGACTCTTCGCAGGTTGCCTTCGAACAAGCTGGTATCCTCGGTTACCGCGAAGCTGCCCGTAAGGCTGGCGTCGAACTGCTCGAACCCTTCATGAAGGTCGTCGTGACCACACCTGAAGATTTCGTCGGTAACGTCTCTGGTGACCTCAACCGTCGCCGTGCCCTGATCAGCGAATCCGAACAGCGTGGTAATGCCCGCCTGCTCACCGCTGAAGCACCCCTGAGTGAAATGTTCGGCTATGCCTCCACCCTGCGTGGCATGACTCAAGGCCGTGCAAGCTTCTCAATGGAACCCCTCGAATACCGCATCGTCCCAGGCAACATTGCCAAGGCGATCCTCGAAGCTGGTGAAAAAGAAGACGGCAAGAAGTAAGTACCCAGTCAATAGACTGAGCTGATAAAACAAAACGCCCTGACGAGTCTCGATTCGTCAGGGCGTTTTTTATTTTCCAAATTGTGATGCGTCTGCGTCACGTGGTATCACAGCTATTGTGAATGACAGAAGCTTCATCACTTCACATCAACAACAGTCGAACATTCCTGCCCTGCTGCATCATTCCATGTCAAACGATACTGACCACGGAATCCGCGGAAGGCTACGACACCTTCACTATCAGCTTTGACCACAAGCTTGGTCTTCCATTCGTTATGAATCAAATCGTTTAACGTGTGATACGCTGGCTTGGGTTGCATGTCCCGTGTGAACATACCCGACACACTTGGCTCGCCTGGCGCGCCACAATCATCCACAACATTCCACCATGTGATCCCCATCATGGACTTGATGCTAAACCATAAGCGATAAAGATTGCGTGTCATGATCGACTGTATAGCCTGGCCACGTTCGTCGTTGTTAGGAGCAGTAATAGTGATCTCACTAAGGTGAATCGGCAAGTCCGCTTTGCTTAAGCGTTCCATGTCTTTCCAGACATTCTCCGGCGACTGCCTGTCGATTTTCCCATCTGCTATATCCAGACAAATCTGCGGGTCAAAAAGATGCATCTGCGCGCCCATGATGTCGATCTTGCAGCCTCGCTGTTGTAAATCTTCGATTTGATTCACATAGTCATCACTGAGATTGTAGTCGTTGATATTGAGCTTGACTTGTTTGGGAAAGACACCATCCGCTGTCTTGAATGAACGATAGGTGTAGTCCCCTGCCATTGGGCCGTAGTGACTTTTACAAATCCCTGATCCGGGAACCATCAGTCCCCTGCCTGCATCAGTCGCGCTTTCATTGACGACATCCCAACTGTCAAGCCGTCCTTTGTAATACAGGGCAATGTCGATGATGCGTTGAACCATGGTGTTGTTCAGTACGCGGGTAAACTCAGGGAACATCGCTTCGATCTGCTGAGCTGAATAAGCCTCCATCATCTTGCCAGTGGGACTTTCATTGGTGTGCCATGACTCGGGAATTTGATTGCCATAGGGGTAAGGCATTTTACGCATCAGCCATTCGGGGGTATTCCATTTAACGTTGCCCCAAGTCAGTGTGTGACCATGCAGCCGGATACCTTTGCTTTCGCAAAACTCAACGACAGGGTCGGTTGCTGGGCGACGCCAATGGGTTTCATTTTTAGGATCAGTTACTGTGTTCCAATATTCAGCGGTATCACGGTATTCCCCCTTGAAACGTGGCTTGCCTTCTTCGAGTTCAAACTTCTTCCAATAGAAGGCAATGGTGGCTGAGTTGAAAAGCGTCCCATACAAATCCTTGTAGGTTTGATTGCATTGATCCGAACCCAGTTGATTGAAGTTAAAGATGTGGGCACCAAACACAAAGTCATGCGAAAGCTGCTCAACTTTCACATCGGCATTGGCGGGAATGCTATCCATCTTGACCGCAGCATCCGCTTTGCGATGAGCCTCGATATCCCCATCAATTTGGGCCTGAACACCGTCGTTCCAACGTTCCCAGTAAGCTTGGCTCATTGCATTGGTTTTGTCATTGTGTGTGTCATTTGGCATGTGGTTCTCATTTCATCTGGCTGGAAAATTTCATGAATCACGGTCATGAGTTGCCAATAGTTGTATCAATGCGAATCAGAATGTCTTGTCTAAATTCAGTATTTTTGAATAATTTAACCAACACTATCGCCAATACAGCCTATAATTGACTTATTATTCAACATTGCTGAATATTGGGTTTTTAAAATGGCATACCAAACCGTTCAGTCCGTCGAAAAAGCACTGGCTATCCTGGAACTGCTCACCAGTCAGACACTCGAGCAGAACACCATCACCTTGGCGGAAATCTCCAAGTCCACGGGGATTCTGCCAGTCACTGCCCGGAACCTGCTGCGGACACTTGAAGTTTGTGGCTATGCGACGCGGGTGAGTCATGGTCATTACCGTGAAGGTGACCGCTGTATGCGTCTGTTTCGCGGGGAAGGCGTGCTTCGGAAGTTGCGCGAAGTTGCCCAACCGATCATTCAAACGACAAGTCATGATCTGGGCGAAAGTCTGCTGCTGGCTACATTGATTCAAAATAAACGTGTCGAACTATTACGATGTCAGGCCAAGGATGATTCACTGATATGCCCACAGTGGTCGGCTAATGAAAAGTGTTACCAGATGCGCACGACACGGACGCTGCTTGCTTGGCATACGGACAAGCAACTCGACACCTTTGTAAAGGCCAATGGTCTTCCAACACATGACGATTGGCCTCAGTGCAACAACTCTCTGGTGAAACTCAAAGAGGAGTTAAAGAAAATCCGGACTCAGGGCGGCTGTGCTGATGAACATGGCCAATACGCAGCCCTGGCGGTCCCGATCATGACCGCTGCCAATGAAGCCGTTGCATCGCTGGGTTGTTATGCTCCCCTATCGCGCACCGACAAACCAAGAGCTGCTGGGATTTTCAAAATGCTCCATGACTGTGCAAGCTTTATTCAGGATCGCATGTAAGTGTCACCTGATCGGTGTCATCAAATAATCTCCAGATCATTGACACTGCCAAGTTCAGGAAATGGCGCAGTGGGAAGTTCTTGATACCAAAATGCGACCGAAGCGATGTCATCCTGCAAGGGCAGGTATCGGCCGTGGCTACGCCAACCCAGAGCTTGAATCGTCACTGCAATGTCTTCGTGGAAACGGATGGGGTCAGCGATATGCCAGCGGTACATGCTAAAGCGCATCTGCGAATCATAGACACCATTGGGTCTGACAATATGCGGCACGCCAAGGTACGGCGTGGTGAATTCCTGATACTGTTTGGTGGTTTTGTTTTCGAAGTTATAGGAACCGCCGAAGTAGTCTTCGGTACCTGTGCCACAGATGGTTGGGAAGCAATCCCCGCCATGCTCAGCGACTGAATCTTCGACTGAACATCCGGGTGGAATGTCGCCATCCATATAGAACTTGATCTCGCCTTCGCCCCACCAACCTTTGTTATTCAGTCCCCATGCCAGGTAGGTGCCGACATAGTGACCTTTGCCTTGGACACCTTCGAGGATGGTGTAAACCTTGCCATAGGGTTGGGGATTGTTGCGGCGGAACTGGGCATGAAAATAGGCCGGTTTTTCAGGGATATCCGGGTCCAGTTCGTAGTCGACTTGATAAAACAGTTGGAGCGCATCTTTGAGGTCGCGGTTTTCAATCGTCATCCGACAATGCTTGGCAAAGGGCATCGGCCAATAGCAATTAAACGCATTACCCGGATTGACTGCGACAGGTTCAGAGCTGATCTGAGCAAAGGTTTGAAAGGAGGTGAAAGCCGAAGCAAAGAAATCACCAATCGGACATTCGATACTCGGATGCTTCTGATCATCCCAATACACACGCAGTATCGCATTACGAAACGCAATCCCATTAGGCGTCATCCAGATATGCAGGATGCGCCCCGGACCTTCAATGTCTGCCATCTCGTAGACTTCACCGGGTTGGATTCGGACGCAGGGTTTGATTTTCCAACCCTGCCCCAGTTCACGTGCACATGCGCCTTCGATCCAATTGCCCTGCTCATCCTGCTGAGGCTTGAGCATGGCACCTTTGCCTTTTTCACCTTTGGTATTCTCAGCACAGATCGAACGGGTCTGCGCTCGGGTAACGGTTTCGAGTTGCTGCATTAGTTTGTCTCCTGCTTGTTGTAAATTGATTAAGACAGTTTTGAACCGCCAAGACGCCAAGGACGCCAAGTTCAGAGAAAAGTTTTTTAACCACAAAGGCACAGAGTTAGAAAAAAGTTTGAGCCGTTGAATCATGTCATTCTTCGAGCTCTGTGTCTCTGTGCCTCTGTGGTTAAAATTGACTTTCTCTTCAAAACTTGGCGTCCTTGTCGTCTTGGCGGTAAAAATTAATTCACTATCAGCTTATCCCAGAACCTCAAATACAAAAATGGGGCGACTTCTTAATTTTTTGTGTTATATTCTGATTTATGAGGAATCTCAAACGCTTTTACCAACATCCCATCCATGTCGACAATACATTTTCGATCAATGGAATAGGGATTGAAGAACCGATGCAGCCTGGCATGGTGGATCGCCCGCGTGGGACAGGCGATTGGCTGATTATGTATTTTCCTGTTGCTTGCCAAATCATGGAGCAGCAGGCACCTGACAGGAGTCTGGTGATCTGGACGCCAGGTGATTATCAAAAATATGGTCGAAACACCCCCGGCTGGTCGCATAGCTGGATACATTGTGATGGTGCTGCCCTACCACGTTGGCTTAAGCAGGCACACTTGCCGACCAATACTGTTATGACTGATTTACCCGAAGCGCATTGGGTGCAGACCTTGTGTCAGGTGTTTGAAGAAATCCAGGAACATGATGCGTATTCCAATCGCATCATCCCCAACCTGATTCAAAACAGCCTGATGGTCTTTGGCAGGTATGCCCGTCCAAGTAATCAAGAACAGCCAGTCTCCGATGCACTTGAACACATCCGCCAGCAACTTGAGACTGACTTTGACCAACCGGTGACACTTGATGATTTGGCTTATCAAGCGGGTTTATCCATGTCGCATTTTTGTGCCAAGTTCAAGCAGGCCTTTGGATGCAGCGCCATTGAATACCTCATCATTCAGCGCATGAAACAGGCAGCGTATCTGCTATATGACCGGAATCTGAAAATTCAGGAGATCGCCAATCGGGTTGGCTACGATGACGTTTTTCACTTTTCCAAGTTGTTCAAGAAGCACCACGGGATGAGTCCGCGAGCGTTACGCAAGGAGCAATTGAGCGATTAACATCGCAGGTTCAAAGCCGGTGATCATGGTTGCCATCTTCTCATCAGGCATCGGGTCTTCATACCGGTTAAGCCAGATCGCATTGATGCCCATGTTGTATGCACCGGTGATATCCGAATGCCATGAGTCGCCGATCATCACGCAATCCTCGGGCTTGGCTTTGAACTTGTTTAACGCATATTCAAAGATGCCCCGATCCGGTTTGTTGATCCCCACATCGCCGGAGATCACCAACTCATCAATGTACGGCCAGAGTTTGCAGGCATCGATTTTTTTAATCTGCTCTTCGCGGATGTGATTGGTGATGACACCGAGCTTGACCTTGGGTCGCAGGATTTTAAGAACCTCCATCACGCCGGGGACGGGCTGACGGTTATCAACATACGCAGCGCGATAAGCGTCGGCTGCGACCATCGCCTCATCCTCATCGACAGTTTGGCCACACTCAGCAAACATGAGCTTAAACCGCTCCGCGCGAGCCTCATTTAAGTCGATCTCACCTGTAAGGACTTTGCTATGCGTCTGGTCGATGAGTCGGATGTACGTCTGCTCAAGCACGTCGAGTTCGACAGCACCGAAAGCGTCGTACGCTTTGCGCATGGCAGTTAAGCCACAGATATTGCAGTGGCGGTGGTCGACTAAGGTGTCATCGAGATCGAAGAATACAACTTTTTTCATAATTCAGAGATCAGCGACACGCAGTGTCGCAGCTATTAACATTATTTTTTCAAAAACGCATTCTGGGTGCGGATGAGTTGGCGGATGCCTTTGGTGGCAAGGTCGAGGAGACTATTGAGTTCATCGCGGCTGAAGGTGCCCTGCTCGCCGGTGCCTTGAACTTCGATGAACTGGCCTTTGTTGTTCATGGCCACATTCATATCCACTTCAGCACGGACATCCAAGGGGTAGTCCAGGTCAAGTGTGGGTAAACCATCAATGACGCCGACGCTGACTGCTGCGACATTGCCGATGATCGGGTTGGTTTTGATCATGCCTTCTTTGCGGGCATGGTTGATGGCTTGGACGAGTGCGACGTAGGCGCCGGTGATGGAAGCGGTACGTGTGCCACCGTCAGCTTGGAGGACATCGCAGTCACAGGTGATGGCCAGGCCGGGCATTTTATCCATGTCTACAGCAGCGCGAAGCACGCGCCCGATAAGGCGTTGGATTTCTGTGCCACGCGAGTCAGGGCCACGACGTTTGCGGTCATTGGTTGATGCCGGGAGCATGTTGTACTCTGCGGAGACCCAGCCCTTGGTGGGTTCTTCACCACGCTTGGGAGCCATCCAACGGGGCAGTTCCGCTGCGATGGATGCGGTGCAGAGGACGTGGGTATTGCCCTGCTTGATGAGGACGGAACCAGCTGCCTGGGTGGGGAATTTTTCAATTTTAACGGGACGGAGTTCGGTACGTTTACGGGTTTTGGTTTTGCTCATGGGGAGCATGATACGGGATTGGCTATGTGATTTCACATGGCTTTACCACAGAGGCTCAGAGACACAGAGCTTAAGCCAGAGATTAGATGCATCGATATTGTTGAGAAACCCAAAGCGAGCTAAACCGCAAGCGGTTTGCTCAACTTGCCACTGCGCGCTCGGCGGAGGGGATCATTTCCGGGACAGCCATGCGGATGGCGGCAAGGACGGCGGCGGAGTCGGCGTGTTGCCAATGGTGATCTGACGCTGCATGTTTGTCACGTAGCTTGTCAAAGGCACGGATAATCTGCTGCATCTGGGCTTCCATGGGTGGATGCGTCTTCCAGAGTCGAATGGAGGCATGAGGCGTAGGCAGCATCGCTTCGGAGTCGTATGCGAGTTCTTCGAAGAGTTTTTCACCGGGTCGAATACCGGTGATCTTGATGGGCATGTCGATGTCGGGTTCCATCCCATGCATGCGGACAAAGCGTTTACAGAGTTCGAGAATGTTGATCGGCTGTCCCATGTCCAACAGGAAGACTTCGCCACCTGAGGCATAGGCCGCGGACTGAATAACCAGGCCGGCAGCTTCGGGGATCGTCATGAAGTAACGGGTCATGTCCTTATGCGTCACCGTCAGTGGTCCACCTTGAGCGAGTTGGTTACTCCAGATTGGCAGGACACTGCAGGCTGACCCAAGGACATTGCCAAAACGGACCATGGAGTAGACGGTATCGCTGTGACTGTTAAGCCATTGGATATAGCGTTCTGCCATGCGTTTGGTGGCACCCATAACGGAACTGGGATTCACAGCCTTGTCCGAGGAGATCATCACAAACCGCCCGACTCCTACCGCGTTGGCGGCATCGGCGACGGATCGGGTGCCAAAGAAGTTATTTTCAACCGCTTCGGAAGGATGATCCTCCATCATCGGCACATGCTTATGGGCCGCGGCATGGAAAATCACATCCGGCTTGTGCTTGGTCATCATCGCCAAGGTATGTGACGGATCGGTGATGTCATGAAGCACTGCCCGGCGCTGCTGATCGGGGAACTCACGAGCGATTCGGCGGTCAATTTCAAAGAGACTGTTTTCAGAGCGTTCGACGAGAATCAATTTCGAGGGCTTAAACCTACAGACGATCCGGGCCAGTTCACTGCCGATTGAGCCGCCTGCTCCGGTGAGTAAGACTGATTTATTTTCGATCACGAGCTTAATGGCCCGTTCGTCGAGTGGTCGCGGTTCACGGCTGATCAACTGGACGGTGTCAATATTTTGTGTGATGGGCACATTATTTTCTGATGTCCCAACCAACTGTGATCGGACCTTACCGGTGAGTTGATCTTCAAAGGTTGGGATCAGTCGACAGGTGACTTCAAATTGCGCCAGTATACGCGTCACCTGGGTCATCACTGCCCGTTGACTGCTGGGTAAACAGATCAAAGCCAAGGCAGGTTGATGTGTTGTCAGGTATGCCGCAAGGTCTTCTATGACACCGAGTTGCATAGCATCATGACGATTGACCACGGTGGCGAACCAGCCGTCGATCGCCATGGTATTGCCGGTAATGCGCATCAGGGATTGCAGATAGCCAATCCCGGCATGATCACCAATGAAAATACAGGATTCGTCAGACGTACAGCTTTGGGGTTTATTGGGTGTCACAGTCCAATTATCGGTTACACAAACAAGAATTCTTGATTCCTCATTTGCTCATCTGAATTTTGAATCGTATGGATTAAGTAGGAGATTACATATCTACAAATGACCGATATCTAGAAATTAACATAACACCTAAACATCACTTTATTTCTAGTCGATAATACCTCTACTCGACTAGGGGCACGGGCGTTCCAACTTTTTTTCCAGAAGGGATCGTTAGTATGTCATTGAAACTGCAATCCGGTGCTGAAGCAAGACAGTCCCCCCGCATTCGACTTCCTGCTATGTACACACTGCTGAGGCTTCGCAAAAAAGGCGAAGCACGGTACAACCAGACAGGTTACATTTACGATATCAGCCAAACCGGGATGCGTTTCGAGCTTGACGATCCCATTGAACCGGGTACTGAGTTGGAATTTCGTGCACTGCTTCCTGGCGGGCAAACCACCACTTTCAGTGCCCAAGGGCACCTTATCCGCATGCATGACGATCTGCACGAAGTCGGCCCGGTCCGGATGGCAATGCATTTCGATAGCTTCAAAAGCAATATGGACAAGCAAAAGCTCGCAGAATATCTGGATCGCAAAACACCGCGATTAGCTCAGGCAGCTTAAGCTTGCCAATCAACCGGATCAGCATGTGACTGATCGACATTAAATAAGAATCACAGACCTCAAGGTTGGTACGAGCCCTTGAGGTTTTTTTATGCCTGTCTAAGACTTAATTTGCATTCACTTGCGAACCTTTACTTGAATGTCTGCGTATTATTGCCATACAACCGCTTTTCGGTCAAGGAATGACAAATGAGCCAAATCGTTTCTGATACGAGTATTACAGACCATCAACACGACCATGATCATGATCACGGCCCCAGTATGGCAGACCAGCAGGATCGCGCCCAAAAACGCGAATTTTTCCTGATTCTCCTCGGTGGCATCCTCCTGCTGGCAGCAGTGGCGGCTAAAAATCTGTTTGATACACCCGATCAGGGCGACATGATCGCGGCTGTCGCAGCAGCCCTATTGGGTTTTAAAATTATCAAGGATGCCTTCAAAAGTCTCATGACCGGACGCTGTTCGCACGACCATGGCAATCACAGTCACGAACACGTCCACGGCGAAGCTTGCGACCATGACCATGAAAACGAACCGCATGCGCATGAAAAATCACACATGGAAGAACTCGTCGCCTTGGCGATTGTCGCTTCCTTTGCTTCAGGTCAGTATCTTGAATCAGGCTCCGTCGCCTTCTTCATGCTCATCAGTTCTCTGATCGAACACCGTACCGCAACCGGCGCGTTCAAAGCCATTGAAGACCTTATCCGCATTACCCCAACACGTGCGTTTAAAATCGTCGATGGCAAAGAAGTCGAAACCGATGCCTCGCAACTCGTCGAAGGTGACATCGTCGTCGTCCGTCCCGGTGACAACATCCCTGCGGACGGCATCATCCTCACCGGTTCATCCACCATCAATCAAGCCAACATCACCGGCGAATCCTTGCCAGTGGAAAAGACTGTTGACAATGAAGTCTTCTCAGGCACGACCAATGAAACCGGCGTCCTGCAAATCCGCGTGACCAATGCCGGCAAAGACTCCACCTTGGGCAAAGTCAAAGACCTGATCCTTCAGGCATCATTCAGCAAGCCAGCGGTCGTGCGACTGCTCGATAAGTATGCAAGCTTCTATACCCCGACGATTCTGATGATCGCCGGCATTGTGTACTTCATCACCCAAGACCTCAACACAGCCATCGTGCTGCTGCTGATCTCCTGCCCGTGCGCCATTATCCTTGCTGCCCCAACGGGTATGGTCGCTGCCATTTCCGCAGCATCACGTTTGGGTGTCTACGTCAAGAACGTCTCAGACCTTGAAGTCGCCAGGCGTATCAGCGCGATCATCTTCGACAAAACCGGCACACTGACTGTCGGCGAATTGGATGTCTCGCGGTTGTATCCCGCTGAAGGTGTTGACCCTGCGGACCTGTTGCAAACCGCAGCATCCGTCGAACACAACTCCAAGCATCCAGTGGCACGAGCCTTGGTTCGTACTGCAAATAAAGCACAAATTGAACTGGCAACCGTTTCAGACTTTGAAGAAATCGCAGGCCGTGGCGTCAAAGCCTCCATCAATGGCCAGCAGATTCTCGTCGGTCGCGAAGCATGGGTTCAAGAGTTGGGCATCGACATCTCAGCATTGGATACCGCTGATGGTGAAGGCATGAGTCTGCTGTTCGTTGCTCGTGATGGCCAGGTCCTGGGCTGGGTTGGCATGGAAGATAAAGTCCGTGCTGGCGCTTCACATACCATGGACGAACTTGAAGAATTGGAAATCAAACGTCGCGTGATGATCACCGGCGACCGTTGGTCCCCTGCCCGTAAAGTCGCCCAACAGGTTCACGTCACCGACGTGGAAGCTGAAGCACTTCCAGGTGATAAACTTGAACTGGTCAAGACCCTCAAAGCCAACGGTCATACCGTCTGCGTGATCGGTGACGGCGTCAACGACGGCCCGGCATTGGCGGCAGGTGATGTCTCCATCGCCATGGGTGCAGCTGGTTCAGACGTGGCCATCAACTCAGCAACCGTTGCGCTGATGAACAACAACCTCAACCGCATCCCATTCCTGATCAAACTCTCGCGATCAACGGTCACCGTCATTCGCCAGAACCTCATCGGCACGATGTTCTACATCCTCTTTATGATCGGACTGCTCTGGGCTGGACACCTCACCCCACTGGGTGCTGCCATCGGGCATGGCGTGAGTAGTATCATCGTCATCTTCAACTCCGCCAGACTCATCCGCGAAGGTGAAGACCTTCAGGATCATGTTCCCGTTGCTCAAACCGGCACCAAGCGTCAACGCCGAATCGAAGCTGTGGAAGTTAAAGTCGAAGCCGAACCAGCGTAAGACATCACGCCGATATGACCATGCTCATCGCATCGCGTCATGTCGATCAAAACCCAAAACTCACACGGCTGTCACCTTGTTGGCAGCCGTTTCTACATCCAAGTTCAAAGTGCAAATTCAATGCGTCTGAAAATAGGACTTGGAACCAAAATGGAACCTTTTTTACCCCTTTTTAGTATCAATTGCCTTAAATTCTGTTGACAAGTGATATTGCTAACTTGATAATAGATTATCAATTACCCGTATGGAGTTTTCATCATGACCGGGCCCCTGATTCTCTACACCCTCCTGATTGTCGCCGCGTCCCTGCTTGGCGGATTCATCCCGATCTTCCTGAAGCTGACACATCGGCGGATGCAGTTTGCCATCAGCTTTGTTGCAGGTGTCATGTTCGGGGTCGGCTTGCTGCACATGCTCACGCATGCCTGGGAGCAAGTCCCCGGTCAGCAGACGATGCTCTGGATGATTGGCGGATTCCTGTTGATGTTTTTTGTTGAACGTTTTTTCTGCTTCCATCACCATGAGGTGCCCCAGGATCAAGCAGTCGCTCAGCACAGTCACAAACATGAAGCTGGTGACGAACATCATCATCACCAACACTGCACCCATGGGCATGAACATGCTGGCGACAAACCGCATCCGGATCACAAACTCAGTTGGAGTGGCGCAGCCCTTGGCATGACATTGCACAGTATCATCGGCGGCGTCGCGCTAGCCTCAGCGATGCTTGCTGAATATCATGCGTCACCAACCATGGCCTGGCCGGGGATCGCTGCCTTTGCGGTGATCATTCTGCATAAGCCCTTGGATGCCTTGACCGTCATTACGCTCACGCGCATGAGTCACATGTCCAAGTTTGCCAGCCACGTTGTCAATGCCATGTTCTCATTGGCAGTCCCCCTGGGCGCGATGATGACCTTGTTTGGCATGGAACACTGGCTCACCGAAAACCCGACCTACATTTCCTACGCCCTGGCATTCAGCGCGGGGACTTTCATCTGCATTGCGTTAAGTGATCTGTTGCCCGAATTGCAATTCCATCACCACGACCGCGTCGGACTCTCGGCTGCGTTGGTCCTGGGCATCGCCTTGGCCTGGAGTCTTGGCCTGCTCGAACATGGTGCCCATCACCATGACCACGGCGGACACAACGATGCAGTCATGCAACATGATGATCATGAAGGCCACGATCACGGAGCTGCGCATAACGACCACGATGATCACGACGGACATGACCATTCAGCCCATACCCCCAAGCCAGCCCCAGCGCCAATCCACACCGACCACGATGGTCATAATCACTGACATGCAAAGTCGACTGGCAGTTAAAACATCATGCCATAGATAGTGAGTCAGTTGCAGTTGATTCGATGTCTTTTTGCAATATGTATCGGTGTTGAATGATTTGACTAAACCAACAAGCAGTAAAAGTCACAGACCTGTATCATCCACTTATGGAGCCTATTGTGAATACAGGTCAGCTTGCGACGGACAACACAACATCTTCAAACACATCACCACTACCTGACAAATCATTTAATCGCTGGCAGTTGTTTTGGGCACGGTTCTGGGTTGGTTTGATTATTCTGTTTACTGCAGAAATTTTATCCGGCGCTTCACTGGTCAATGGCCTTTGGAGTCCGTTGGTCTGGCTGTTGGTTTACCCGTTGTATGCTGCTCATTTTTTTCTGTTAATCAACCTTGCCTTGCGAACCGGTCGAACATCGCTTACTGCGTTGTATTTTTGGGGCGTGATGTTTGGTCTGTATGAACCGTGGATCACGAAAGTGATCTGGCATGGATACAGCCACGACGGCATGCCGATCCTCGGGCGCATGGGCGCATTTGGTTTTGCGGAGTTGAGCATGCTGGTGCTGTTTCACCCGGTGATGTCCTTGATCCTGCCATTGGCGATTGTCAGTCTATTTAGCCCTGCGGTGGCAACACAATTTCCCTGTCTTGAAAAAGTGCTCGGCAAACACAAGACCGGCAAGCTGTTTCGGATCAGCATCGTCTTTATGTTTTCGTTGATCATGTCCTACAATAGCGGAGGCGCTGCCAACCTGATTATCAACCTGATACTTGCGGTGATACTCTTTGCGATCCTTGCCAAAGTTGCCCGACCGGCCTTGCGATCCGTCGAAGGGATGCGCATTTTGACGATGAGTCACAAAGGGCTGTGGCTTACGGGACTGTACCTTGTGGCGTTGTATGGCCTGACCTATTTCTACATCACGCCTCAGGGTTTACCTGATGTATCCATTCAAATATTAACAGCCTGTTTCTACTTACCGCCTATTGCGTGCTTGATGTTACTACGCAGGCGTCCGGCCGTATTGCCTGTTCAAAGAGATGTCCAGGATCAGCAAGTCAAGATGCTGCAATGGCATTGGTTTTTGCTGATGTTATTGTCTGTGATCTTTACGATTCTGCCGTTAAAAGCGATTACTTATCCATTGATTTGGATCATCTTTATCTTTTGGACGCCCTTTGGTTTTGCCCTGGCAGTTCTCGCCATGGTCAAAGCCCTGCGTGAATCACGACAGGGCTTTGAGCCAATCCGCAGAGGACAAGTTGTCGAAAGCAACTGATAAGTATTTCCGGGAAGTATTTTCACACCGACCTGTCATGAGCGCATCGTGACACGATCCATGTCACATGTTCAAGGCAACGGATCGACACAATCCGGCTCGCAACGGTCGTGGAAGCTCATAAAGTGAATCACTTGGCGAAGTACACGCCATCAAAATCGACTGTTGCGGTTTGGATATTGCGACCGGTTGCGACATAGAATTTAAGAGCAAGGGTGTTGTTTGCATCCACGCGAATGAGACTTGGTGAGGCGAAGACGCCGTTGGTGTTTTTGATTACGTCTGTTGTAGTCAGAGTTGAGCCATCCCAATGTACGTTCGCAGAGTAGAACACCTGATCGTAGGCATTGATAATGTGGACGGTGATCCGACCTGCAAGTCGCTTGGGGAGTGTGAACATTTCATGGGTGGCATAACCTTGAGACACAGACGTCAGATCCAGTGGGAAAGCAAAGCCTTTAAGGGTTGCGCCTGCGTAGCCTGATGTGCCGTTGAAGTTGAGGATGGTAGTGGGTGTGGTGTAGGAGACAATGCGATCGGTCACTGAGCCGTTGCCTGCTGTAAGGAGTGTCGGGCAATCCGATACGAATGTGGTTCCTTCGATAATACCGTTACCGTTGGAGATGGCGACATTGCAATCTTCGATCAAGTTATTGTCGAATGTGAAACGTACTTTTGAAGGTGCATGAAGCCCAATATCAAATCCTGTGACCCGATTGGCTGTCATGACATTTTTACTCAACACACCATTGGCATCATAGACAAGGTAGATACCTTTGCCTTGATGCAGACTGGATGCATGTTTGACAAAAATATTGCCTGCCAGCAGGACGGGTTGTGCAGCACTTCGATTAAGGATTCGCGCACCATCTGCCATGCAATCGACAAAGACGTTGTTGCCGATGGTGATGTTTTCCTGATCATCTTCAATGTGCAAGGCTTCGTTGCGTGAGACCTTTGAGATGTTTCCCACAATGGTCATATCTCTGCCTTTGGCGATCCCGATGGAAAAGCCGGCACTGCTGCTTGATCCAAACTCGCCGCCATAAAGTGTATTGCCAATGATTTTCACACCTCGAAAACCGCCTGAGGTGGTGTTGATTTCAATGGCATCGGCAGAGGGGGAATAGATCGTGCTATTGAGGATGTCAGCATTATCACCAGTGAGATTAGAGTTCAGCAGTACGCCGTACATATTCGGATCGTTGTTGGGTTGAATATCCTTATCCGATATACGAATGTCATTGGTATTGGCATTGTTGAAATTCTGTGATCCAGTCGTTTGAAGGTCTCCAGCCCATGCAGTGGTCCAACTCATTAAGCCAATGGCTCCGATAGCAACAAATCGTTTCATCAATCGTCTCCTGTGAAAAAGTTCAGCTGTGCGACACCGCGCAGCATATAGACATGCCTGCATCAATGGACCAGTGATGACGTGCTTGAGAATCTGAGCTTAGAGAAAGCCGAACCAATACGATTGGACCTGTGAATTTCGAATCATCACAAGGCAATCAAGAAACCCGATCGATACGATCCGATCTGCAAAGACCGAACAAGGCAGACTTCAACGAACCGGCCAGAGAATCCAGCGATTGTGACCGGGTTCGATTTTCCCAAAGGGGCCAGCGATTGACTCGTCACCCATTGTGCGAGCAAAGTAATCCCTGGTCACGCCTTCCACATTGGGCATGGGCAGTGTCCACGTGGATGCTGCTTCCATGACTGTCATCGTGACTTCACCGCTGGCGATGATCATGCGACAGGTTGGTACTTCGATGGAGTGTTGATCCTGCTTCATGACCTTCTGCCATGATGCAAGATCCAGTCGGCGATCCTTGATCCAATGAGCCGTTGGTTGAGGCTGCACTTCTGAGTCTTTCTGTGATACCACAGCTTGTGTGTAAGCATCGCCAATGACATCTTGTTTGACGCGTCCATGGTTGGTATGAATTCGGAGTTTTTCGTTTGAGCCAATAAAGACGTTGTAGTCACTGGTATTGTTGCGTGACTGCTTGCCGGCAAATGGCATGCTGATGGCTGCGACGTTGTTGCCGATGAACATGTTGCCAAGAATTTGATGGTTGGAGGTTTCCACTGCGTGCTTGTCTTTACCGAGTGTTCTGCCGGAGACGACTTGGCCGAGGATGCCATAGCGAGCGTTGTGATACAGCAGGTTATTGGTGATAACCAGGTCGGATGCGTCGTGTGAATAGATGCCATCTCCTGCATAAAAGTTTGAGTAATTGCGGGTGTAGCAGACAACGTTGTTGTCGATGAGCATGCGACCTTCACCGAGTTCGACAAAGATGCCTTTGCCCAATGAGCCGGAGACGAAGTTGCGGCTGATGCGAGCGCCCTTGTAGCCGTTATCGATCCAGATGCCCGGGCCATCGTTGTCGATGACAAGATTGCCTTCAATGACACCACCGTTAAAGGCATGGACTTTGATACCGCCTGCTTCTTCCCAACTGGCATTGATTTTGGATTCAAACCCCAGACGGTTGTTGCGGCGGACGATGTTACCGCGGATGACCGAGCCGCCTGTGTTCCAGCCTGCCACACCGCAGAGTCCGTTGTCTTCGATGATGTTGTTCAAGACTTGATTGCCACCACCGATCATGATTCGTTTTTGGTCATCATCGGTGTCGACCAATGCACTCACACCCCATGTTTCTGAGCCGATGTCGATGCCGACGGTCTTGGCATAGCGGATGATGTTGTCACGGATAATCCAGTTCTTGCCGGTGCGGGTAGAGATCATGCCGACCTGTGGGAATGGGCCTTGGTTGGCGCAGTGTTCGAAGATAAAGCCTTCGATAATGATGTCTCGCAATGCGCGACGTGATGGTGCAAAGACACGATCGCGTGTGGTCAGCTCAATGGTTCCCGCTTGAATCTTGCGCAGGTGTCCGGGCAGATGCAGTAGCAACGTATCGCCCTGCTGCCCGACGATCCAGGTTGCCGGTGTGTCGTAGAGTTGTTTGAGTGTGGTGACCTGCGTCATGGGCATGCCATCGACGAAGAGTTGGCCAAGGGTGATCGGCCACTGTGCGGCATCGTCTGCAACAGGTCGAGCTTCGGTGCTTTTATCCTTGCTCGAAACACTGATGGTACGCAAAAACGGATTGCGACGCCCAGTAAACAAAGATGCCTCCAGCGGAGCAACGTAGACATCCTCATGATCCGCGACTGGCTTCCATTGAGGTGTCCAGACATCGGACCCTTTGATGTAAGCTCGATGACGAACCGCGGAAATATAGGTCACACCACTACCGGTCTTACCCGGTGCGACATGTTCACGGTAGACACCTGGATGCACGATGACGGTATCACCTTTGGTCGCAATTTGAGCTGCTGCGTTGATGGTCTTAAACGGTTGTTCTAAAGTCCCCTTGGCAGAGTCTGACGCATTGGGATTGGCTTGATCCACATGAAGCATCGCTGCATGCAGTGATGTACTTAATGTCAAAAGCAGTACCCAAAAACTCGAACGCAGGATAAGTGTTGAGACATGAATCATATTAAAAAACCTGTTGTGAGATATTGAAAATAGTTTCGTGTTGGTTTGTGTTGTGTACTGGTTTACCAGACTTTGAATCGATAACCGCCCCACCCGATAGCAACCTTGCTTTTCCGGATTGAGCCGACCGGTGTACTGTTGGGTTTTTCGATCCAGTCTGTTTTTTTGAACTCGGCATGGGCATCAAGAAAAACGATATTGGCACCGGCGGACCCCTCCGCCCCGTGACGAGTCTTGGCGTACAGCGAGTATGAGAAGGTATGGTTCTGCCAATATCCTTTGAAGTAGTCGGTCCCATCCATGTACTCGATAACATCCTTAGGAAAGGCAGCGTCCGAACGTTTGAGACGGGCGTGACCTTTGAACCAGGGATTGCCACTACCGCCCCACTGCGGTGTCATGAAGCTGATGGCATTGATGAAGTTGCCGTTCATACCATAGCCTTTGCGAGTTGGATCAGCCGGGCAGACATTCAGTGTGTTGGTGTTCAAGTCATACAGTGATTTAAACTTGGAATACCAGACTCCGCCGACGAGCCATTCCTTGTTGTCATTGCTATAGATGTTGGCCGTGATGGCAATCTGCCGAGTATTGGACAGACAACTGGTGCGATAAGCAGAGACACGTGCCTGTGACAATGCCGGCAGGAGAATCGCGATAAGCACAGAGATAATTGAGATGACAACCAGTAATTCGATGAGTGTAAATGCCGAGTGTCTGCTGAATTGTTTTGTCATTGTCAGCCTCCAATCATGGTATCGGGCAGGTGACGTGGTACATCAACTGTAATTGTCCGATGTCTTACTTAGTATTTGGCGTTATGCCCCACCAACCAGTAGGACAGTCCGGTATTATTCGTCCCATCAAGTTCTTCATAAGCACGGTTGCCTGCGTTGCCACCGGCAAAGAGCATGTTGGGATGCTGCTCATGCGTCTGCCAGCCATAGCGTCGGGAGTTGTAGTAATACGACGGGCGATAAAGTCTTGCCACCTGCGTATCTGATGTGGACGCGACGGCATCAATGAAAGTGATCATCTTGTGTGGTTTGATAATATTTCGCAGTTGTACCTTGGGGGCTTGGGGTGGCCATGTGTATATGCCACCAAGCCGATCATTAAATGCGTAGGTGATCCAATCCTGTTTGTAGTAATCAGGACAGGCCTTAAACAGGCGATCATTCTGCAAGTAAATCCGCAAGCCTGAACTAAAATTCAGCGAATAGGTTCCGGATGTGATATTACCTTTATTCCATGTAAATGAACCGGGAAACCAATCACTATTATCCTCAATGTACATCGCCAACGGGATATGCAATTGGTGCAGATTACTCAGACATGCCACGCTTCGAGCTGCTTCTCTGGCTTTGGCCAATGCCGGCAGGAGAATGGCGATGAGCAATGAGATGATTGAAATCACGACAAGCAACTCAATGAGTGTAAAGGCATGATGTTGAGAATGTCGTAATCGCATGGCGGGGCTCCTGACGTTGGACAGCATTGATTATTTGACGCGTTGAACTTGGAAAGTTTCGACCTGCAATTTGCACGAACCCACCGACGCATTGCCGGGATTCACCGCTTGAAGTCTGAGAATCAAATCCTGCTGAGCTTCAAATTCGAGGACTTGTTCAAAGGTAATTTCATTAGGCAGATTCTTGCCAAACGCGCCGGACTTGTTGATGTTCATATCCTGTTCTTCATGTGTCTGAGCGATGCGTCCGTCACTGCTGATTTGATAGATACCAGCCCGTGCATGACCGGCTGAAGGATTCTGCACACCCACGAGAGTCGCCTTGATCTGCACCTTGTATTTGCCAGCGGTATCGGGCTTGAAAATCACAGCCACCGACTCGCTGCGATGGGCGGACTTCTTGGCTGGGCGGGTAATGAGACTGTTGTTCTTGTACTGCATCTGTGGGTCTTTGGTGACTTTTTCGCCACCTTGCCAGATGCGTATGAATCCGACATACGTCCCCTTGGTCATCGGCAGATAGGTCTCAGTGGGCGCGGCATTGGTCTTGTCCTGATAGGCCACCGTCCATATCGCGCCGTTGTCGACATAGGGATTGCCCATGTCCCATGTCCAACTGCCCGATGCCCACTGCTTGGTGTTGTTGCCATCTATCGGCTTAAGCGTCCATGTATCCGACTCGGCAGCCAGCAGCAACGATGGGACCAGTAACAAACTCAATAACATAGCCTGCAAAGATTTCATGCACGAACACCTTCATGGGAACAAAAATTAAAATGAAATACATCCACTTACTTCAAAGCACATGTGGACTGACGAACAATCAACTCCGGCTTAAGACGTATCTGAACCGGCGAATACGCATCATCATCGGATGACGAATTATTGATGCGATTGATAATTAACTGAGCGGCTTTCCGCCCTATTTCCAAGGGGTTTTGGCGAATGGTGGTTAATGCCGGCTGCATGAATTCTGCAAACGGAAGATCAGCAAAACCAATGACCGACACATCCGCACCCACACGTCTATTCATGTCCGTAAGCTGCGTGTACACCGGCGCAGCCATATAGTCATTGGCAGCAAAAATCGCGGTAGGCATCGCATGCGTGGCAAAGTAACTACGAACAAAATCGGGATTGCCCGAGAACGTCTTGTTTTGACACACGTCATATTGCACGTCAGGACAAGTCTTGATGATCGACTCAAAACCTTCACGACGATGACGCGCGGTACTGGTAAAGTCCGGGCCGGCAAAGTGGACGATGTGTCGATGACCAAGTCCAAGTAAATGTTCTGCAGCCAGTTGTCCGCCGTGATAGTCATCGGTGCCCACGAAATCGGCGCGATGTGAATTGGGTAATGCCCGATCCACTGCAACCAACGGCAAATGGTGATCGTGAATTTCATGCAGGTAATCATCAGACGCAGAGTCTTCAACTGGCCGAAGTATCAAACCGTCAACACGCCGGTCAACAAGTTGATGAATCAACTGCAACTCCGTCTTGTCATGCTTCCATTTCCCATCAATATTGCGATTGGCCCAAAGCATCATGGGGACGAAATCATCTTTGAACAGTATTTCATGAATCCCCGCAACAATGTTGGCCAGGAAAGTGTCACTATTGACGGGCACCATCACTCCGATGGTATTGGTGCGGCCTGTTTGAATTCCGCGGACCAGTAGATTCGGCCGATAGTTCATGTCCTTGGCAACCTGCAACACGCGATCACGCGTCTTCTGCGAAATGTCTTCACGCCCTGAAAGAACTTTCGACACCGTGGCAATGGAGACGTTGGTCTGTGCGGCAATTTGCTTGAGACTGACGGCCATAATTATTGAATCTCCAAAAAACAGCTTACGTAAGTATTTTCGCAGCCACTTACCGGAAGTCAAGCAAAGTTACGTAAATATTTACGTAACTCCTGAAATCAGGCTGTCATCACGTGATCTCCTTTCGGTGAGGATGCGTATAATGGCCAGTCCATGAGCGATTTATCTTTAACATCCCCAACCGACACATCGGCACAAACCGATCCAATCAAGACAGGCAACAGCCTTCATGTTGCGTGGACGCAGGCCCTGCTACTGACATTGGTGACGGTGGTGGTGTACCTGCCTGCTTTGCGATGTGAGTTTATCTGGGATGACGACTACTACGTGACGGAGAATGATACGCTCCGTGATATGGATGGGCTGGTTCGGATTTGGACGCAGCCTGGCGCCGTGCCACAGTATTACCCGTTGGTGCATTCGGTGTTCTGGGTGCAGTATCAACTCTTTAAGCTCAACCCGGTGAGCTACCACGCGGTGAATCTTTTCTGTCACCTGTTGGTGAGCCTGCTTTGGTGGCGAGTGCTTAAACGACTATCCATCCCTGGCAGTTTTCTTGCAGCCATGATCTTTGCCGTCCATCCGATTCAGGTCGAGTCCGTCGTCTGGGTGACGGAACTCAAGAATGTCCTCAGTGGTGTGTTCTATTTATTGACTGCCCTGGCCTACCTGCGGTTTACAGGGATCAATGAATCGACTCAACCGCAAAATCAAAGTCCACTGCGTTGGCGTTGGTATGTCATCGCCCTGCTTTGCTTCACCGCTGCGTTACTCAGTAAAACCGTGGTCTGCACGCTCCCTGCTGCAATGGTATTGGTGATGTGGTGGAAGCGCCGGACATTCCCCTGGCGTGACCTTGCTTGTCTACTGCCACTCTTTGCGTTGGGGTTGGCGATGGGACTGCATACCGCTGCGATGGAAAAAAATCACGTCGGTGCTGAAGGTGCGGATTGGGCTTTTTGTTTGGCTGACCGCCTGCTCATTGCCGGTCGTGTGCTGTGGTTCTATGCAAGCCAATTGGTCTTGCCGATGAAAATGGTTTTCTTCTACGACTATTGGCAGATTGATCCGAATCAGTATTGGCAATGGTTTTTCCCGGTTGGTGTTCTGCTGGTGATATACGCCCTGCTGCGCAACCGCCAACTCCTCACCGGCAAACCACTGGTTGGCATACTCTTTTTCGCAGGCACCCTTTTCCCTGCACTGGGATTCATCAACGTCTTCCCCATGCGATACTCATTCGTCGCCGACCACTTCCAATACCTCGCAGGCATGGGGATCATCGCAGTGGTGGCAGGTTTACTCTGGCATGGCTTGCGAAACTTCCCCAAAGTCCGACTGACTGCTTCAATGCTCATCATCGTGCTACTGAGTCTTCGCACAACCACCTACATCCCGGCCTACACCAACCAGCAAACACTTTGGCAACACGTCATCGCCAACAACAATGCACCCTGGATGGCATTGAACAATCTGGGCGCGTTGTACCGTGATGCAGGCGAACACGACAAGGCAATGATCTGCTTTAAACAAGGCATCATCCATCGCCCCAACGAATACAGCATCTACAACAACCTCGGCCTGACGTATCGTGATCTGCAACAGTACGACCGCGCAGCACGTGTGTTGGAATATGCCCTGCCTTTGGAGACACGGGACGTGACGTTGTATGCAACACTGGCACGCGTCCGTGAATTACAAGGTCACCCCCTTGAAGCCATCCGCCTGCTAAAGATCGCCACGTCCAAGCGCCCCGCGCGTATCGACCTGTGGCTGAACATGGGCATCCTGCAAATCCAACAACGGCAGTGGCAAGACGCGGAGACGGCAATCCAATACGTGTTAAAGCATGATCCCTATCAACCCAAAGCATGGTTGGCGATGGGACAGATTCTCCAGGTTTCAAGTAGCCCCAAAGAAGTCGCAGACCATTTCACCAAAGCCTTGACCTACCTGCCCAACGATGCGTCGTTACACAATCAAGCAGCGTTGGCAAGGTTTAAGATCAACGAGCCTGATACGGCCATCAAACATTTGCAAGTTGCAGTACAACTCAACCCCGACACCGTGGAATACCTTGCCAACCTTGGCAGCATTTATCTCAAACAAAAACAGTGGACTCAAGCAAAGCGCTGGCTTAAACGTGCGAGTGTAATTGATCCCAATCGACCTGTGGTCTTGCGAAATTTGGCTATGTGTCTGCTCAATGATCCGGCATCAACGTCTGACGATTTGCAATTGGCCAAAGCAAGTTTATTACACCTCAAACAGATTGATCCACAACTTTCAATAGCTGATCAAAAACTTTTAGCCACCGCCTGTGAAGCGACAGGTGACTATGCAGGTGCGATTCAAATCCTCCAACCGCTCCTAAAGGTACTCACTACCTCCCCAACGCCTCCCCAGTCGGAAATCGACTCGATCAGAAGACAATTAAATCGTTGCAACCAAGCACTTTCCAAGATGTAGTAGCTATCGGAACCTGTGAGTGAATCTGGGTTGTCTGGTTGGTCTGTAGCACGAAAAAAGCTGCATTTAGACGATTAACCAATTCCACATTTTCACAACTCAGCGGTCTGGAAGGTATGTTTAGCCTGCTCATGTGAGCAAAGCAATTTGTCCGCGTAGCCTGAACTGCCGGGGGGCAGAACAGGCCCAGTCTTGGAGGCTGGTATGCCAAAGAATTTGACCCATGATTTAAATGATGATGCCCAGGTTTTTCTCAAGTCTCTAATCAATGAATTAAAGGCAAGAGATGAGTTCACCCGACTCACGCGGCATCTTCGAGAAACGTCCGACAAACAAACGGACGTGCCCCAGTGTTATCGCGATCTGTGCATCGGACGTCGCGCCATCCAATTGGCAGAGCGCAAGCATTACCGCGCTTACCGGAATCTGATTCGACACTTTGAACTTTGATGTGTCATGAAGTGTTCGAAACACTCAATTCATTTTTACCGCCAAGACGCCAAGATCAAAACCAAGATAATGCGATTGAGAACCTGAAAATCTCTGCCTTGTTTAGCTTGGCGTTTTTGGCGTCTTGGCGGTAAAAAATGAATTGAGTTTTCAAAGCCCCTGCATCACTGTATGGATTCTTTGCAAGCGATCTTCGCGTAATCCAATGCCTGCCCCATTCGCTTAATCGCCGTGTGAATCCGATCCAAGGATTCATAGCCGAAGCTTAAACGCAGTTGGCGATTGCCTTGTTCAACCATGTCACCATTGGGATTCACACAGAAGCTCCCGGGAATGTAGATGACCGTCGGATGGGTATCTGCATCAATCGACAGATCACCGGTGTTTCTGGACAGGAATTTAAAAAAGTCGCTCCCCTGCCTGGTGACCACGTTTTTAAATGTCAGATAAAAATAGAATCCAGCCCGACCGCCAATAATCGACGCCACCTCATCGCCAAGATACTGCTCAATCCACTTGCGGGTCTGCACTGCTTTTTCACGGTATCCGGCTTTAACGGATTGAATCTGTTCACTGGCATGTTGTTCAAGCAGTAAGGCTGCGACATGTTGATTTAACAGCGGCGCACTGAATCCGACATCCGAGACCTTCTGGACCATGGCATCCAAAAACGCAGACGGTTTGGCAAGCATGTATCCGACGCGCAGAGTCGGTGCCAACGTCTTGGAAAGCGTGCCAATCTCGTGAACAATCCCAAGCTCATCATGCAGTAATGCACTGTCAGGTGTCGGTGTATCCGGATCGTGAATCAACTGTTCATAGGCGGTATCCATCACCAATGGGATTTTGCGTCGCTGCTCGGTGCAGAGTTTATTCACCAGTCGAACCAGGCCGATGCGTCGCTGCGTGGTGAGGATGCTGCAACTGGGATTGTTGACGGTGACGATGTAGGCAAAGCTGATTTCGCTTCGACGCTTGCCAAGTGTTTTGAGTTTGTCTGCCAGGATATCCGTGCGTATACCGTCGCGGTCTTCAGGGACACTAAGCAGTTCAAAACCGGCGCGTTGGAGTTGATTGGTATAAATGTAATACAACGGGTCGGTGGTAATCACGATTCCCTTGGGCAAAATCTGCGTCAGCCCGTCGAGTAAACTTGTCGCGCCGTTGGCACCGATGATCATTTTTAAATCCAGCAAGTCCGCAGGTGTGAGATTACCAAAGTTGTGATAGGCAATGTAGGTGCGAATCGCTGCGATGAGTTCGGTCACGCCATCGGGTGAACCGTAGTTAAACGGTGCATGAAAGTCAGCATTGTGTGCGACGATGTGATTGACCGCGTCTGCGATATGCTGCCGGGGGATGGTTGACTCGTTGACATAGCCCACGCCCAGATTGATGTCGATTGCTGGTCGAAAGGTGGTGGCAAAGCTGGCCATCATCTGCGCAACGGGAGATGGTGTCGTCGATGCCTGCCCATACTCAGAAAGTAAAATCTCGTGCATCAAGACATTGTACAGTTTCAATACACCACAGGTCTGAAGCCCCCGAGCTTTAGTGGTATGATGTCCACCGATATTAATCTCAAGGATGACCGGACATGATCGATCTCAAAGCATTGCGTGACAACCCCGACCGCTACCGTCAAGGGGCAGCCAATAAAAACTATGACCCGACACTCGTCGATCGCCTGCTGTCTGTGGACAGTGATCTGCGCGAAATGATGAGTCAGCAGCAGAAACTCACGGCAGAGAAAAACGAAATCGGCAAGAAAATCGGCATGATCGCCGGCAAGCTCAAAAAAGCCTCCGACGACGAAAAGGCTTCATTGCAAACGCAAATGAAAGACCTGCAAGCTCGCCCCAACGAGATCAAACAAATCGAATCCGAACTGGTCACCAAAGTCAGTGAACTTGAAGCAGCCCGTTTGGAACTGTGGCTCCAAGTCCCACAACCTGCAGACGACGATGTCCCGGTGGGCAAGACCGCAGACGACAACGTCCAGATCAGCACTTGGGGACCGGACTGGTTTAGCCCCGGAAAGTCTTTTCAAGAGAACAAAGGGTTCGCTCCCAAAACTCACATGGAACTTGGCGAAGCACTGGGACTCTTCGAATTTGAACGTGGCGTGAAAATGGCAGGCTCGCGAAGCTATGTCCTCTGCGGCGATGGCATGCGACTGCACAATGCAATCCTTCGCTATGCGTTTGACTTTATGACCAATGAGAACGGCTTTAAAGCGATGAGCGTCCCGGTCATGGTTCGCTACGAATGCATGGAAGGCACAGGCTTTTTCCCCTCCGGGCGTGACCAGGCATACGACATCGGTAACCCCACCGGCGAAGGCTATTCACTGCATCTCACCGGCACAGGCGAAGTCGGACTCATGGGCTATCACATGGGCGAAATCCTCGACGAAGACCAACTGCCCATCAAGATGACCACCGTCAGCACATGCTTCCGGCGCGAAGCAGGCGCAGCAGGCAAAGACACACGCGGCCTGTATCGCATCCATCAATTCGACAAGGTCGAACAAGTCGTCATCTGTAAAGCAGACGAAACCGAAAGTCGCAATTGGCATAAGAACATGCTCGGATTTGTGCAGGAACTGCTCAAGCGATTGGAACTGCCCCACCGTCTGCTGCAATGCTGCACCGGAGACCTCGGCCCCAAGAATGCGGACATGATCGACGTGGAATGCTGGATGCCCAGTCGCGGTGAAGTAGCTGAAGACGGCAGCACCAGTGGTGACTGGGGTGAAACCCACTCCGCCAGCCGACTGTATGACTATCAATGTCGTCGATTAAATCTGCGATATCGTGATAAGCAAACGAATAAGACGGTGGTCTGTCACGCGTTGAACAACACTGTTGCAGCCAGCCCGCGGATTCTGATCCCGATCATGGAAATGTATCAAAATGCCGATGGCACAATCACCATCCCCGAAGTCCTTAGGCCGTACATGGGTGGCGATGAAAAGATTGGGTAATTGGATTGCCTGATCGTCGAAGTCGGATCATTTTGAGATATTCAATTCATAAGCCCAAGTCAAAGGAAAATAGTGACGTAGACTGGGATGCGCCCCAAACCAAGTCAATCTCATGGTTTGCGTGGGTATCTTGAGCTTGGCTGCACTTGGTCTTGAGCTTTCATTTTATGAGTTGACTGCTTTTGATGATCCGCGTTCATTGCATTCTTGCCGTTGAATTGCCTTTAATCCCCTGCAAAACCGGTATTTTAAACCCTATTGTTTTAAATCATTGTTAATAAATTGATTGCAATAATCAAATATTCGTGCTAAAATGGTTTTCTTATGCCCACATCGACTACAAAAACCAAGAAAACGACTTCTGCAAGCGGTTCACGTCGCAGTCGTCCAAGCCGTTCCACAGCAGCTGCGATCAGCAACTTTTCCAGTGCCCAACGCTGGCTGCTCCAACACACCAACCATGAGCGCATGCGCGTCGTGCCTTACAACGACAAGTCGTTTAGCCTTGATCGCATGGGCAAATTGCTCAAGCTCATGGGCAATCCGCACAACGAACTCAAGTGTGTTCAAATCGCAGGCACCAAAGGTAAAGGCTCGACTTGTGCGATGCTCTCAAGCATGCTCCAAGCCTGTGGCTATACCGTCGGACTGTTCACCAGCCCGCACTTGGTGGACATGCGTGAACGGATCACCATCAACGGTGAAATGATCACCCATGCTGATCTGACCGAGTTGTTTAAGCAGATCGAAGTCCATGAAAAGAAAATGGGTAAGGAATCGGATCTGACTTATTTTGAAGTCCTAACTGCAACGGCAATGCGCTACTTCGCGGATCAGGCAGTTGACATTGTGATTCTGGAAACCGGTCTGGGCGGACGCCTGGATTCGACCACGGTCGTCACGCCACTGGTTTGTGGCCTGGTTCACATCGGTCTGGATCACACCAACATCCTCGGCGAACGCGTTGCGGATATTGCTCGTGAAAAAGCAGGCATCTTCAAAAAGGGTGTCCCGGCAGTGAGTGTCGAGCAGGTCGAAGAAGTCTGTGAGGTCTTTAACGAAGAAGCTCAGCGCGTGGGTGTGGATTTGGAATACACCGGTAACCAGATCGACTTCTCGCATCGCTTTGAAGCCAATCGTGAACTGGGCCCGCATACCCGTGTGAGTCTCACGACACAGACCAGTAAATTCGAACACTTACCCGTCCCCCTCAAGGGTGAGCATCAAGCACACAACTGTGCATTGGCGTTGGCATTACTCGACAAGCTCAAAACGCATGACTTTACCTTTGACCAGGACAAAATCGTCGAAGGTCTTGCCAAGACCGAGCTTGCCGGCCGCATGGAACAGGTGTTCAATGAACCGCGTGTGATCATTGACGGTGCGCATAATGCCGACTCGATCTACGCGTTGATTCGTTCACTGGGGGCTCATATCAGCTATGACTCACTGGTGTTGATCTTCGGTTGCGGTCAGGATAAAGATGTCAAGGGCATGCTCACTCAGTTGAGTCTTGGTGCTGACAAAGTGATCTTCACCCGCGCCAAACTCAATCCGCGTGCATGCGAACCAGCGGACTTGCTTAGCCAGTTCAATGAACTCTCAGGTAAAATGGCCCAGACGGCTGCGAACCTTGAAGATGCGTTACGATTAGCCTCACGTGCAGTGAGTCGTGAAGATCTGATCGTCGTCACCGGCAGTTTTTATCTTGCAGGTGAAGCCAAGAAATACTTCATCGACTTGCCAAACCGCAAGCCGGCACCTGTGCCACATCGTGGTCTAAGACGCCGTTAACACGTTATTTCCGGGAAATACATTTTATGCTACCAGGTTATCATGCAAGCATGGCGATGATGATTGTCGGTATCGGGATGCTATCCATAGGTCTCGTATTAATCATCATCAGACATAGTGTGGACATCCTGCAAAAAAACAATTGGTCTGGACGCTACAGCGGCTTTTTGGTTCTGCTTGGTTTGACGTTGATCAGCTTTTCGACACTCAAATCACGAACGCAAAATCAAGATCTCGTCACTTTAGCCAATGCTATTGAAGCAGGCGATGGCATGCAAACGCTTAAATGCGTTCAAAAGAATATGTCATTACTTGAAGCGGATTTTTCAAAGATAGGAAACGGCGCCCCATTAATCCACCGAGCGATTGACAGTGGGAAACTGGCTATCCTGACACTCGCGGTTTCATCAAACAATCCACCACTGCATGTCCTGGATCAACAGGGTCGCACGCCCTTGATTCACGCTTTGGAAAACAGAGAGTTGAGCATGACCAATGTGCTGCTTAATCGCGGCGCGTCCCCGTCATGCAAGTCGCCCAGGGGCATCGACGCATGCACCCTGGCAATCGAACAGGGTCCTGAATTTGCGGAAATCTTCGCGAGATTGGCACCTGAAATCTATGCACAGCACAGTCAATTGGTCGTTAAAAACACCAAGTGATTTAACACCCGTAAACTGTTTTAACTGCCTGAATGTGTCGGTGACTGGATATTGATCTCTGCCCAATACTGACAAACCGAGTTGATGACATGACGGAATCGCGTGGGATCAAACGGCTTGACGACATAGCTGTTGACATGTTCCTGATACGCTCGAATACGGTCAGATTCAACATTGGACGTGGTCAGTACCACCACCGGAATCGCACGGGTTTTAGGATCCGATTTGAGCTTCGCCAACACTTCATGGCCTGAGACTCTAGGCAGATTCAGATCAAGCAATATCAAGTTCGGTAAGACACGGTCTGAAAATTCGCCCTCAGCATGCATGTATTTCAAAGCCTGTTCGCCGTCGATTACATGCGAAATGGAGTTTTTAACTTCACATTTTTCAAGACAACGTATCAGCAGCATGGCATGATCTTCGTCATCTTCAACCACTGAACCACTACCGGCTGAAGC